>CAJUTU010000007.1:0-33814 GCA_910589385.1 uncultured Lachnospiraceae bacterium | reverse complement strand
GCGATTGCAATATCGGATGCCTATTATGGGGATATGAGCAGTGTAGTGGAACTATATAAGCAGACAGGAAAACCAATCATGATCCAGAATGTAAAAGTGAGAAGCCAGGATGCAGATACAGAATGTGGATTTTAAAGAATTTGCACAGATAACCAAAAAAGAAAACCAAAAGATGATCATCTGGGGACTCGGCACATTTTTCCATACGTGTATTCCATATCTTTTAAAGGAATATCATCTGGCTGGCTCTGTGTGTGCCCTGGTAGACGGTGATTCAAGAAAATGGAACAAAAGAATCATTTTAAATGGAAATGAATTTGTGGTACAGTCTCCTGCAATATTGGAAAAAGGATGGGATTATTGCGTATTACTGATCACCAGCAGTTATTTTGCGGGCATCATAGATTTTGTTGATTCCATAAAGATGGCTCGGGAGATGAAGTGCTTTATTGCGCCTTTTATGTTCCCCATGCATTCGGGGCATAGTCTTGAAAAATATAAAATGAAAAAACAGCAGATTCCCAAAGTCATCCATTACTGCTGGTTTGGAAAAAAGGAAATCCCGGAAAAGAACAAAAGGTGTATCGAAAGCTGGAAAAAGCACTGTCCTGGTTATGAAATATTAGAATGGAATGAGGATAATTATGACCTGAAGAAAAACAGATATATGTATCAGGCATATCAAATGGGAAAATATGGGTATGTCCCAGACTATGCCAGGATTGACCTGCTCTACCATTATGGAGGGATTTACTTTGACACGGATGTGGAACTGATAAAGAGTATAGATGAATTATTGTATCTCCAGGGATTTACCAGCTTTGAGGAATATCCAATGGTGAACTTTGGCGGGGGAAGCGGAAGTGTCAGGGGATTGGAGGTCCTGAAAGATATATTAGAGTACCGGGAACAGATTGAGTTTATAGATAAGGATGGAGCATGGAATTTATTGACTTGTGGATTTTATGAGACAGTCCCTCTTATTGGGCAAGGCTTAAAAATTGACAATACCATACAGAATGTGAAAGGGCTGACAATCCTGACTTCTGATTATTTTCATGTGAAGAGTTCTGTTACAAAAGAAATACATATTAAGGAAAATACACTGGGGATACACGATTTTAACTGGTCCTGGGTGACAGAAAGACAAAAAGAAGAGCAAAGAAGGACAAGTGAATTTGTAAACAAGTATTTTGTATTGTAAAAGGAAACAAGATGGAAGACATAAAAGTATCTGTCGTCATGCCAATGAAAAATGTAAAAAGATATATCCGGGAGTGCATGGACAGTGTAGTAAACCAGACACTAAAAGAGATTGAGGTCATCTGTGTGGATGCGTATTCTACAGACGGATCAAGGGAGATTGTAGAGGAATACGCACACAAGGACAAGAGAGTCCGGCTTATAAATGACAATAGAGGGAGCACAGGGTATTCCAATAATATAGGAATCAGGCTGGCATCCGGTAAATATGTGGCGATTCTGGAGACTGATGATCATATTGCACCGTCTATGTATGAGACCCTTTATTCCATCGGAGAAAAAGAAAATTGTGATGTGGTAAGAGCAGACTATAAAGTGTTCTGGGGAGACGGGGACCAGAGGGTTTTTCTGGATAAACCCATTGTCTGCGAGCAGGATATGTATGGAAAGATTTTATCGGCAAAGCAAGATAAGAAAATATTTTTGAACGATATGTCTACCTGGGCTGGAATCTACAGGCGGAGTTTTTTACTGGAAAATGATATATGGCATAATGAGACGCCAGGCGCGTCCTATCAGGATAATGGGTTTTGGTTCCAGGTGACGGCGGCAGCAGGCCGGATACATTATGTGCCTGTCAGCGGCTATCGGTATCGGCTGGACAATCCGGGTTCCTCCGTACATAACCCGGAAAAGACATTTGCAATCTGTGACGAGTTTGGCTTTATCCGGAAGAATTTAGAAAAGAAAGGGATGTTTGAAGATTACTGTTTTGTATTTGTTTATATGAAATATATCCGGTACATCAGTTCATTTTATAGATTACATGCAGAGTTGAAAATGCGTTTTCTGGAACGCTTTTCCGGGGAGATGAAAGCGCATCAGGAACAGAAGGAAATTGACTGGGAGCTGTTTTCCGAACCGCAGAAAAAGACATTAGAAGATGTGATATCTTCGCCACAAAAATTTTATGATGAGATTTCATCCCGGCAGCAGGAATTGCTTGAGTTTATGGATAAGCAGAAAAAAGTGATCCAGTTTGGCTGTGGAAGCGACGGCATCCGTTTTTTATCCTATATGAAAAACAATGGAAGGATTTCTGACATTGTATGTATTGCGGATAACGGCTCAATGCTGCAAGGAAAAGAAATATTTGGGATTCCTGTTGTTTCTCCGGAAAAAGCAAAGGAGACATATGGAAAGTATGGGTATGTGATCACAAGCCTGAACCATGCCGCTGCAATAAAAAAACAATTATGTGGCATGGGAGTGCCAGAGGAAAAGATAGAAATCAGCTATATGTGCTAAGGAGAGGAGTAAGATGTGTAAGGTCAGCATCATCGTCCCGACATATAATGTAGCGCCGTATATCCGGGAATGCATGGACAGTCTGATAAACCAGACACTGGAAGAGATAGAGATTTTATGTGTGGATGCGGCATCTGATGATGGGACAAGAGAACTGCTGGAAATATATGCAGCGAAGGATTGCCGTGTAAAAATCCTGGATGACATCATGCACAGTACGGGGTATGCGAAAAATATCGGGATAGAAGCTGCAAAGGGGGAATATATAGGGATTGTGGAATCCGATGACCATGTAGCGTTGGAGACTTATGAGTGTCTCTATAATTGTGCAGTACGGTATCATACGGATATCGTAAAAGGGAATTATAAAGCATTTACGGGGGAGGGAACAGAAAGGATCTGCGCTTTAAAAGCAGTCTCCTTGAATAAAGAAGATTATAACCGTGTCATCGGCTTGCAGGAGTCGAACAGATTCTTTAACTGGGACATGTATACATGGACCGGAATATATAAGAAATCATTTTTAGAGGAATATGATATTAAGCACAATGAATCAAGAGGCGCGTCCTTTCAAGATGTTGGATTCTGGCTGCAGACGTTTGCCTTTGCAAAAACAGCATATCTGCTCCCGGGATATTTTTACCATTACAGGCGTGATAATCCGTATTCTTCCGTGCATCAGAGTGATAAAGTCTATGAGATGATCCGGGAATATGAGTTCGGGATGAAGCGGATTGAAAAGGGGATGGAGACGGTACAAAAGGAAACTGGCCGTATATCAGCGCAGGGTATTAGGGCCGGGATACCAGAGAAGATGCTGGCAGGTATTTACAGTGGGATGTATCGTTCCTGTGCTTTCGTATATGGAATCCTTGCAGAACAATTTCGACAGGAATTTGCAGAAAGATTTTGCCGTGATATGAAGGCGGCTTTTTCGGAGCACAGGATTGACAGAAGTTTGTTTACAGAGGAAGAGTGGCGCGGCATCAGATATATTGCGGATTCTCCAAAAGCATATCAGAAATACCGCAGGGAAATAGAGGACTGTAAGAAGAGAAATCAGAAAGCAGTTTTTCAGATTGTTGATAAATATGAAGAACATATCATATTCGGAGCCGGAAGTGATGGTTCTAATTTACATGCTTTTTTGAAGATGAATGGGAAAGAAAAGACCGCCGCGTTTTCGGACAATGCAAAAGAAAAATGGGGGCTTTTCCTAAATGGTATTCCAATTATCGAACCAAAGGAAATCATAAGCAAATACCAAAATGCACTGGTGATAATAGCATCCATGCTTTATTCAGAAGAAATCCGGCGGCAATTATCGGAAATGGGAATCCAGGAAGAACATATTTATATATGTGATGTGGGAAGGACGATTCCGCAGTATTTGTGATCAGCAGGCAATGAGAGCAGGCAGACATTCAATTTACTTTCAAAATGTGGGCGGCATCCTTTCAAGAGAGGTATGGGATGTTCATAAAAAGGAGGAAGATGCAATGAGACAGGTAATCTTGGGCGGCGGTTTATCTGCAGTCAGTTCGGCTTATTTCTTACAGGACCGGGAAGACATTGACGAGGTCATTATTTTGGAGAAGGATGATGCGCCGGGGGGCTTATGCAGGAGCATAAAAAAGGATGTCTATACCTATGATATTGGCCCTCATATTTTGTTTTCCAAAGATAAGGAAATGCTGTCCTTAATGCTTGAAATGCTGGAAGAAAAAAACGACCTGCGAAGATCCAATCAGATCATATATAAAGGCAGATATGTGCAGTATCCTTTTGAAAATGATCTGTCCAAGCTTCCAAAAGAAGACCTGAATTACTGCGTAACGAATTTTTTGCATAACCCGTATGAGGATTATAGGGCTGACAATATGCTCCAATTTTTCCTCAAAACGTTTGGAGAAGGGATCACATATACATATTTAAGGCCATACAACGAAAAAATCTGGAAATATGACCCCAGCTTTATGGATACCCAGATGGTAGACAGGATTCCGAAGCCGACACATGAAGAAATCATGAGGAGTGCGTCAGGGGAGACTGTGGATGGCTATGTACACCAGCTCTATTTCAGCTATCCGTCAGAGGGAGGGATTGAAGCAGTGGTACAAGGCTTTATCAGGAAATTGAATGGGAAATGCAGTATCAGATGTAACCAGGAAATTACTTCCGTAAAAAAGAAAGGCGGAAAATTTGAAATCCTATCGAATGGAGAAACGATAGAAGCAGAGCGGCTGATGTCTACAATACCAGTGCAGGAGCTGGCTAAAATTTATTCCGTTCCGCAGGGGATACAAAGGAGGGTAGACAGCCTTCGCTATAATTCCATCATGATTGCTTTTGTGAAAACAAAGAAAGATTTGAGCGGTGACAATTTTGCATTTATGAATCCGGAGAAAGACATAATTTTCCATAGGATATCCAAGATGGATTTCCTGGGAGAAAAATATAAAAGCGACAGTGCCGCCTATATGGTAGAAGTGACATACCGTAAGGGGGATTATACGGACAGCCTTTCTGATGAGGTGCTCAAAGAAAAGATTGCAGACGGGCTTATGAAGATTGGGTTTGTTGAAGAGAAAGGTGATGCTGAATTTATCAATATTACCAGACATCAGTATGCGTATGTGATCTACGACCTGGACCATAAGGAGAATATGGAGCATATCCGGGAGTATTTTAAAGAACAGGGCGTTGTGCTGAATGGGCGGTTTGGGAATTTCGAATATTGGAATATGGACAGGGTGATTCGGGAGAGTAAGGAACGGGCAGATCAGTTATAAATCAAAGGAGTACTATAATGGATATATCAATCATTATTCCTGTATATAATGCAGAACAATATTTATGAGGTAAAGGATATACATGAATGGGTTTATTTATGGCAATTTGCTGCTATTTATGTTATACGAAAGGAATTGCGATGGAAGAATGGATAAAAATATCAATTATCATTCCAGTATATAATATGGAAAAATATCTGTGTAAATGTCTGGACAGTGTGGTTGCACAGAAGATAGAACCAAAGGAAATTATCTGTATTGACGATGGTTCTACGGATTCATCATGTGAGATTCTCGAACGTTACCATGAAAAATATGAATACATCAAAGTCTGCCGTCAGCAAAATAAAGGTTCAGGTGCGGCGAGGAATTTTGCATTATCGGTTGCCAGAGGCAGGTATGTTTGCTTCTTGGATTCGGATGATTGGTATATCGACAAGTCTGCACTTGAAAAAATGTACAATGCCTGCGAGGAAAACGGTGTAAACGTATGCGGAAGCCTCCGACAAGTTTATAATCCACTAAATTTAAAGGTAGGAAAAATGGAACTGCATAGGAAAGATTGTGAAATGCAGCCTTGTGGAATATTGATGAAGTATTCAGATTACCAGGGAGATTTCCATTACCATAATTATATTTTTAACCGCCAAATGTTAAATGAAAGAGATATAAAATTTCCGTTGTTTAAGAGATATCAGGATCCGCCGTTTTTTATCAGGGCAATGCTTGCCGCAGGGAGTTTTTGGGTACTACCTGTTGAATTATATTGTTATAGATCGACACCTACAGCGAGACTGATGGATAAAAATAATGATATGAGGGAAACCTTGCGGGGAATGTGCGAATGTATGGAAATTGCAGATAAGAACCATCTTTCCGCTTTAAAGGTGAACCTTGTCAATCGCCTTATTATGGATTATACGAGGTTTATAGACGAACATCCATCGGATGAAGTGTACGGATTGCTGGAGAGATTAAATAAATATCTCTCGGAAGAAGAGAAAAAGAGGACGACTTTATATCCTTTTTTTAAGAATTTGCTTTTAAGAGAAAACCGCGCGCATATAGCACAATATTTACAGCAAAAAGGGATTTCTTCCATAGCAATATATGGATTGGGAAACATGGGGGAACTGCTGTATAGCGTGTTGAGTGATACGGAGATAGAGATTTTTTGCGGAATAGACCAGAGAAAAGAAGTTTTTCATGGATTGCCGGTAATTTCTGATTTTTGTAAACTGCCAACAGATACTGTAATCATAATAACTCCATTATACCCGCTGGGGCAAGAGATAGAAGAAATATTATATAAAAATAGTTATACAAGAACCATTACACTTACGGACATTGTAAATGAAAGGGGAAAGTAAAATGTGCAAGGTATCAATTATTATGCCTTCATATAATGTATGTAAATACATAAGAGAATGCTTGGAAAGTATTCGAAAACAGACACTTGACGATATAGAAGTCATATGTGTGGATGCATTTTCCACAGACGGCACGCGGGAGATCATACAGGAGTATGTTGATAAGGATAGCCGCTTTATAATGATTAATGATGATAAAGGAAGCTGCGGTTATTCATACAATAAGGGCATTGACAAAGCAAGCGGAGAATATATCGGATTTGTGGAAACAGATGATTATATAGCAGAGGGAATGTTTGAAGTGCTGTATACGGCAGCGGAAAAATATAGACTGGGTTATGTGAAATCAAATTATACTGCATTTTGTAATTTGGATACTGAAAATAGATATTATGAGGAGATGGGGATTGTTTCAAATATGCCTGATATTTACGGAAAAATTATTGCCCCGTGTGATATGCCTGAATTGCTTGTCTGTGACCAGAATATGTGGAACGGAATATATAGGTCAGATTTTATAAAAGACAATGTAAGGCTAAACGAATCGAAGGGCGCTGCTTATCAGGATATCAGCTTTTTGATACAAACGATATGTCAGGCAAAAAGGGCAATGTATATTAATGAGTGTATGTATTTTTACAGAAGGGATAATGAGAATGCTTCTATGGTAAATCCAAAAGGAGTGGTAAATCTGTACCGGGAATTCATGTATGCGAAATTATTTATGGAAAAATGTAAAAATATTTCTCAGTATCATTGGTGTTATTTTTATATGAAGTTGGTAAACAGTGGAATTTTGAAAAACTCAGGTAATTTGGTTGAACTTCATAATGGGGAGAAGCCTGAATTATATGATACGTTGGAGAATGTCAGGAAAGAAATGATAACGGCAGACAAAAATGGATATATCAGTTATGCAATATTAGGAAATGAGAGATACAAACATGTAAAAGAACTTATAAAATCTGTTAAAGAATATGTTGCCTATATAAACGCAGACTTTCAGAATAGGGAGGATGTATTGGGAAAGTTCCTTGAACGGTTGAAGGGAGAAAAAAATATAGTGATATTTGGGGCGGGAAATTGTGGTAAAAGGGCATTTTTATCCCTTGCGAGGAAAGAATTACAAGACAATGTGGCAGCATTTTGTGATAATGATGAAAAGAAACAAAATACGAAATTATATGGTAAAGATATTTTATCTCTTAAAACAATTTTAGACAAAGAGAAAATACCGTTTTTTGTCGTGGCAAATGAAAAATACTACATGGATATTGTAAGGCAATTACGAACTGCATGCATTAGTGAGACAAATATAATTTTATACAAAATAACAGGGATGGAATGGTAAAAGAGGAGAGATTTATATGGGTGCAGGAAATCAGAATGAATGGAGAAAACAGCATATCCCGATAGTCTGCGCTACAGCAAATGATTATGAATATACGCTGGTATTTTTAGAATCAATATTAAAAAGCGCTGATAATAATACCTTTTATGATATTTACATATTGGCTGATTCTGAATTTACAGATACTTCGAATGATTTTATCAAGGATTACTTTGAAGAATTTAAAGCCCAGTGTAAAATCACTTTTTTGAATGTGGGAAGAACCTTTGCCAATGCTTATATTGGAGTCGAGCATATAAGAACCCCTACTTATTTCCGTCTGCTGATACCGGACTTGTTGGATTTTGACAAGTGTATTTATCTGGATACGGATATTATTGTGAGAGAGGACTTAGGGGAATTATATAATACACCACTTAATGATTGTTATATTGCAGGGGTAAAGGCTCCAAGTTATTTTGTCAGGCAGGATTTGGAAAGCTATTGCAAGCAGGCCCATATACCTGATATTTTGCAGTATGTCAATGCGGGCGTCCTGCTTATGAATTTGAAGAAGATGCGCAGCGACAATATTGTAAAAAAGTTTTTGGAACTACTTCCGCTGAATATGGAATCTCAGGATCAGGATATTATAAACAGCGCCTGCTATGGATATATCAAATTTCTGCCATTCAAGTTTAATGTAATGACGAAATATTCAGGTTGGTTTTTGTCAGATTATAAGGATCTTTTCAGCACGGAGGAATTGATTTATGGTTGGAATAATCCGGCAATCATACACTATGTTGATGAGATTAAACCATGGAAACAGATTAATTGTGTAATGGGGGAATATTGGTGGGAAGTCTGTAGGAATTCAAAAATGAAAGATTATTTTTTCAAGATTAAGGAAGAAGATTTTTACAGAACAGCCTTGTATTACGCGGGAAATTTTTCCGGAGATAATATGACGAATAAGGCCATATATAGATTGTTCAGCCTTGCAAAGAAGGGAAAGCTGGCAGTATATGGAGCCGGGAAAAGAGCATTTCAGTTGCTGTCATATATGGAAGGATATGGGAAAAAACCGGAATATTTTATAGTTTCTGATAAAATCGGCAACCCTGATTTTTTGCATGGGATTCCTGTAATTGAGATTTCAGAATTGGAGAAAGAAAATAGGGATATAACGTTGGTCATTGCCATCATGGAGAAATATCATTTTGAGGTGTTCGGCAATCTGTCGGGTTATAGATTTAAGGAAATTGTGCCATTAAACGACAATTGGAATTATTAAATGAAAATATCAAATAAAAGAGGAAGAAAAAAATGAAAAAATTATTTTTATGATTGAGAAAACTCCAATTATCGGCTTTGAAGATTTTTAGAGAAATTTAATTCTCCAAAAGACATTATTTTGATACCCACCTTTAATGAAAACTTTGAAACAGAGATTAGAGAAGAAGTGAAAACAAGTCTGTTCAAGGGGAAATTGTATAATTGGGCTGAATTTCATATGAATTATGAAAAGGAGATCAGGCCTCAATATCCATATGCTCTGACGAAAAGGCTGGGTGAAGAAACAGTACTTCACTGGGGTCAGGTATATGGTTTGCCAGTCGTGACCTTAAGATTATTTAATGTATATGGAATCAGATCTAGAATATCAGGAACGTATGGCGCTGTATTTGGCGTCTTTCTTGCGCAAAAAGAGTTGGTTTTGCTTTTTAACTCTGTTTCTGGCTACATTAATTATTTGTTATCTGAAAATTCAAAGTTTCAAGAACGGATTATGGAGATTAGAGATTTTGTAGGTGAACGGAATGTAGATATATTATTGCAAACGAAAGAAATGTACATTTAATTTTTGCACAGCTTATAAATATGGGCGCAGCATATGATGATATTTACATTTGCGATAAAGCGATCGATCTGAATCGGATCATGGATAAAAATTTAGTATCTTTTTTGCAGCAAAAGCAATCAGAAAATAATACACGAAAGGAAGATAGAAAATGGATTATTTAAAAAAGGCAAGTCGGGTTATTGGCAGGTTGATCGAAGAGGGGAAAACACAGTTTATTATCTATCCGTTTGGAGCACGTGGTATGACTACAAAGCAGGTGCTAAATCAATTTTATGGAATCCAAGAAGAGTATATTGTTGACAATAAATTAGCTGCTGTATCAAAGAACAAGAAAATAATTGATATAGAAACTTTGAAAAAAGTTGATATTAAAAATGCGGTGGTGCTTCTGTCTAGTGACCATGAAGAGATCTATAATGAACTGCGCCACCAGATTTTTCAAGCGGTTGCCAGGGAAAAGATTGTAGATGTATATTCACACTCAATGTATTATGACCCATATGTACTCTTTGAACATAAAAATTTTAATGATGACAGGATTGCAGCATTAGATTTTGCGGCAAGACAGATTTATTACAATCATGCAGAAGGGGCGCTTGCTGAGGTTGGAGTATATAAAGGTGATTTTTCAAAATATATGAGTCGTTTTATGCCTGACCGGAAACTATATCTTTTTGATACCTTCGACGGATTTCATGATAATGATATTACAGAACAAGAAGAGTGTTATACTCATGATTTTAGAGAAAGAGTAAACTTCAAAGACACATCTGTAGAAATTGCACTAAAAAACATAGGCTTATATGTCAATACAGAGGTACGAAAGGGATATTTTCCAGAAACAGCTCAAGGACTTGATATGGAGAAATTTGCTTTTGTCAGTTTAGATACGGATTTGTATAAGCCGACATTGGCTGGTTTAGAATTCTTTTGGCCCAGGATGTCTAAAGGAGGTTTTATTTTTATTCATGATTTTGGACTGAAAGGTGTGGAACATGCAGTGATGGAGTATTGTACAAGGGAGAAGATTGGATTTGTGCGTCTTCCAGATTACTGCCGTTCGGTGGTGCTTGCAAAACCTTTGTAAAACTATGATTCTTTTGCAATATAGAGGGAGGAGAAATTCGAAATGATTATTACAAAAACCCCTTTTCGTGTCAGCTTTTGTGGAGGGGGAAGTGACATGGCAGATTTTTACAGGGAATACGGAGGGTGTGTTTTAAGTACATCTATCAATCGATATATGTATCTGACCATCCACCCCTATTTTGATGAACAGAAGACTGCTTTAAAATATTCGCAAAATGAAATTGTACATAATATTTATGACATCAATCACTCCATATTCCGATGTGTTTTAAATGATAAGCATATCAGCGGGGTAGAGATCAGCAGTACGGCAGATGTGCCAAGCGGTACAGGGCTTGGGTCATCCAGTTCATTTACTGTAGGCCTGTTACACACTTTATATTGCTATAAAGGAAAATATGTAAGCAAAGAAAAACTGGCAAATGAGGCATGTCAGGTGGAGATTGAAAAACTGGGAAATCCAATTGGAAAACAAGACCAGTATGCGGCTTCTTTCGGCGGGATGAATTTTATATCTTTCCACAAAGATGATTCTGTATCTGTGGAGCCGATCGTAACCAAAGGTGAAACGCTCAGACAGCTTCAGGATAACCTGGTTATGTTTTATACCGGCCTGACTCATGATGCCAATCTGATTTTATCTGAACAGAAGAAGAATATTTCTCATAAAGAAAAAACACAGAATTTAATCCATATGTGTGGGCTGGCAAAAGCGATGAAATGTTCTTTGGAAAATAATGATCTGGCTGATTTTGGGAATATCCTCCATGAGAGCTGGATGAAGAAAAGGGAACTGGCCGGAAGCATCTCAAATCCCAGGATTGATGAATTATATCAGTGTGCTATGGAGAATGGAGCCAAAGGAGGGAAACTGCTGGGGGCAGGCGGCGGAGGCTTTTTGATTTTTTATTGTCCCGTAGAAAAGCAGGAGAGACTGAAAAATCAGTTAAGGTTAAAACCATTTGATTTTCAATTTGAGCATGACGGAAGTTCGATTGTATATATTGGAGATAAATACTGGGAGGACTAGAAATGAGAGCATTGGTGATCGGCGGAGCTGGATTTATCGGAAGTCATTTATGTGACAGTCTTTTGGAACTGGGGCATAAAGTTGGATGTCTAGATAACTTTTCCCTTGGAACAAAAGAAAATATAAAACACCTGTCTGAAAGGAAGGATTTTATCTTATATGAAGCAGATGCGTCAGAACGAAAAAAACTGAGGGGAGTGTTTCAGGATTTTCATCCAGATTATGTATTTCACCTTGCCGCAAATTCAGATATTCAGGCAAGCGCTGTCAACCCGGATGTGGAATACAGGAATACATATACCACTACCTTTGAGATTCTTTCAGCAATGCGGGAATGTGGCGTAAAAAAGATGTTTTTTGCGTCGACATCAGCAGTATATGGAGATAAACGCGATATTGAATTAGATGAAAATACGCCGGGGCTTGCGCCGATTTCCTATTATGGGGCTGCGAAGCTTGGCAGTGAAGGGCTGATAAGTGCATTTTCTTATATGAATGATATCCAGTCTCTTGTGTTCCGGTTTCCAAATGTGATCGGCTCGCGTCTCACGCATGGAGTTATCTATGATTTTATAGAGAGGCTTAAGAAAGAACCAGAACATTTACGGATCCTGGGGGATGGAAAACAGACGAAACCGTATATTTATGTGCTGGATTTAGTCAGAGCTGTTATTCAATTTATGGAGACTGGAAATCAGGGCGTCACTCTATACAATATTGGCGTTGAAGGAGATACAAGTGTAACCCGGATTGCTGATACCATATGCAAAGAAATGGGTTTGAAGGATGTATCTTATGAATATACCGGGGGCGAAGGCGGATGGAAAGGCGATGTTCCAAGATTCAGATATTGTTTGGACAAGATCCATGAAGCAGGGTGGAAAGCAGAGTACAGTTCAGACGAGGCTGTGAGAAAAACAGTACAGGAAGTGCTCAAAGAATCATAAATAAGCACATTAAGGGAGAAATAGATGATGGCAAATTATAGAGAACAAATCGGAGAATATCTGGAACTTGAAAAGAAAATCTTGGATACGCTGCCGGTAGATGACATCGATAAAGTGATGAATGTCCTGGAGAATGCCAGATTATCAGGGAAAAGGATTTACACCTGTGGTAACGGCGGCAGTGCGTCTACAGCGTCCCATATGCGGTGTGATTTCAACAAGGGTGTTAGTTATAACCAGGACATAAAGTATGATATGGAATGCCTTAGTGACAGTGTCCCTATGATGATGGCTATAGCGAATGACCTGAGTTATGATGATATTTTTGTAGTTCCTTTACGAAATAAGATAAAACCAGGGGATGTTTTAATTGGAATATCCGGGAGCGGAAATTCCGAAAATGTAATCCGTGCTTTTACATATGCTAATGAAGTTGGGGCGCAGACGATTGCTTTCACCGGGTATAGTGGAGGAAAGCTCAAGGAAATAGCGAAACATAATATCCATGTGGCTGTGGATAATATGCAGATTACAGAAGATATTCATTTGGTATTGAACCATATGATGATGTATATTTTGGCGAATGCGAACGGATAAAAAGTTCAGGATGGAGGATATAGATGTGATTTCTTTGGTAACAGGGGGATGCGGTTTTATCGGATCGCATATGGTAGATAAATTACTGGCAGAGGGACATCAGGTAAGAGTAATTGATAATTGGTCCACAGGAAGGATTGAAAACCTTTCGCACCAGAAAGATAATCAGAATTTAACCGTATATCATATGGATATTCGGAACAGAGAAGAAATAGAGCCAATATTTAAAGATATTGATTATGTCTTTCATTTTGCGGCATTGGCAGATATTGTGCCATCAATACAAAAACCCTGGGACTATTATTCATCTAATGTACTTGGGACTTTTCATGTGGTGGAATGTGCTAAGGATGCCGGTATTAAAAAGCTGGTATATGCAGCTTCTTCTTCCTGCTACGGAATTCCGGATGAGTATCCGACAAAAGAGACCGCAGAGATCAGGCCTCAATATCCATATGCTCTGACGAAAAGGCTGGGTGAAGAAACAGTACTTCACTGGGGCCAGGTATATGGTTTGCCAGTCGTGACCTTAAGATTATTTAATGTATATGGAACCAGATCCAGAACATCAGGAACGTATGGCGCTGTATTTGGTGTATTCCTTGCGCAAAAACTTGCGGGTAAGCCATTCACGGTAGTAGGTGACGGAAGCCAGACAAGGGATTTTACATATGTTACAGATATTGTAGATGCGTTTTATATGGCAGCAATATCAGACATCGTACAGGATACTTTTAACGTAGGAAGCGGAGGGACATATTCGGTCAATCAGCTTTGTAAATTATTGGGTGGGGATATTATACATATTCCGAAACGTCCTGGCGAACCGGACTGTACTTTTGCGGATATATCAAAGATTGAAACCAGGCTTGGATGGAAAGCAAAAGTCTCTTTGGAAGAGGGGGTACAGAAAGTACTTGACAATATTGATTATTGGAGGGCAGCACCGGTATGGACACCAGATAGTATTGGAGAAGCAACACAGGACTGGTTTAAGTATCTTGGAAAATAAAACAGATTATTATGTGACCAGGAACTCTGAGTACGTATGAAAAGATAGAGTAATGGAATAAATGAAATAATATTAAAGAAGGACGACATATGGGGAAGATTGTTTCGAAAAAAGAATATAAGACAGAAATTAGGCCATCTTTAAAAACAGAGAATAAAACAGTCGCGTTATGTCATGGTGTATTTGATTTAGTTCATCCTGGCCATATCATTCATTTTGAACAGGCAAAAGGAATGGCAGATGTGCTTGTGGTATCTATCACTGCAGCACGATATGTACGTAAGGGACCAGGCAGACCGTATTTTGATGATGAAATGCGCCTTAAGTTTTTAAGTACGATTGACTATATAGATTATGTTTTGCTTTCAGAGGGGTACACTGTGGATGATATCATAGAAGCGGTCGAGCCTGATGTTTATGTAAAGGGAAATGAGTATGCAGATGAAAGCGCAGATATTACAAAAAAAATCCGGGCAGAACGAGAACTTGTGGAGATGCATGGAGGGAGAATACAATTTACTGGAGGACAAGTTTTTAGTTCGACAAAATTAATTAATACAGCGATGTCAGGACTGCCAGAAGAGGTCAGGCACTATATGGAAGATTTTAGTATGCGTCATACTATGGAAGAAATCATGGGATATGTACAGAAGGCAGAAAATCTTAAGGTGCTTGTAGTTGGAGATGTTATTGTAGATAGATATACTTACTGTAATGTGCAGGGACTCATGAGTAAGGACATGGGGTATTCAGCACGTCTAAAATCAACAGAAGAGTATTTAGGGGGCGCAGTTGCAGTTGCACGGCATTTAGCTGAGTTTTCAGATGAAGTTACATTAATGTCCATTATCGGCTGCGAAAAACAGATGCGCCTGAAGCTATTCGACGAAGTATCTGACTGTATTCAATTAAAACTTATTTATAGTTCTGAGTTTCCTACTATTGTCAAACACAGATATATTACGAGAAATGCAAAGAGGGAAGAGTATCAAAAGTTGTTTGCAATCACTAATATACCGGATAAAATGCAGTTTGACGATAAAGCAATGAATAAATTTAAGGAGAAATTACGCGAGAAGATTGAAAGCTATGATGTAGTGTTTTTGTGTGATTTTGGTAATGGTCTGGTGGACAGTGAAACGATGGATATTATCCAGAAAGGTGCAA
Source organism: uncultured Lachnospiraceae bacterium (assembly GCA_910589385.1). Taxonomy (GTDB): domain Bacteria; phylum Bacillota; class Clostridia; order Lachnospirales; family Lachnospiraceae; genus Schaedlerella. The sequence goes on along the minus strand of CAJUTU010000007.1, from coordinate 18,102 downwards.
AATATCTGGTCTTAAATTGTCAGACAAATTCATCCAACTATGGATTGAATATTATTACAAAATATAAAAGAGCTGATGTCTTTGTATTGGATCAGGGTGAGTTAAAACTGGCATATCCGGGATTGATGGGGAATGAAGATGAGGCATTGAGGAAACTTAGCAAACATTTAGGCGGCAGGGGATGGTTGACCAAGGGTTCTCTGGGGGCGCAGGGGATAGAAGATAATGAGATAGAAAGATGTCCGGCGTTTACTCTTACTGTAAAGGATACGATAGGGGCTGGAGATGCCTTTTTTTCTATGGCTGGAATATTCTCCGCAGCAGGGGTGCCGATGGAAGTTGGTACTTTTATGGGAAATATTGGAGGCGCTTTGGGAGCCAATATTATAGGAAATAAGGAAGCCGTAGAAAAAGTGAATGTACTCAAATATGCAGATACATTGATGAATGTGTAAGAACGGGAGGAAGGATTATAAGTATGACGAAGAATATCAGAATGGATTCGCATAAGTTAATATATCATCCGGATGTGGTATCAAAGTGGCTGCATGGAGAAAATGTCTATCCGATTGAATTAGAAATAGGATTAACAAATGCCTGTAATCACCGATGCATATTCTGCGCTGTAGATTATACAGGGTATAAGCCTGACAAAATAGATAGTCAAATGCTATTGAGAAACCTGGAGGAATTGTCACATAGAGGGGTAAAAAGCATAATTTATGCAGGTGAAGGAGAACCCCTTCTGCACAAAGAAGCCCCGAACATCATTCAGCAGACGAAAGGGATGGGGATAGATGCCGCCCTATCAACGAACGGGGTGCTGCTCACACCAGAGATTTCGAGAGAGTGTCTAAAAGCGTTGACATGGGTACGATTCAGTACGGCGGGGATTTCAGAAGATACATACAATAAAATTCATTGTAGCCAGCCGGGGGATTTAACGAAAGTTTTATTTAATATGGAATCGGCAGTAAAAATAAAAAGGGAACAAAATCTACATACAACAATAGGGGTTCAACTATTACTGCTTCCAGATAATAAGGATGAAATTGTCCGGATGGGAAAAGAACTTAGAAAAATTGGTGTTGATTACTTTACTATCAAGCCATTTTCCCAGCATCCGCAAAGCCAGCATATAATGCAGATTGACTATAAAGAAATGCTTGAACTGGAGAAGGAAGTAAAGGAATTACAGACAGAGACATACAAGATCTATTTTAGGGCTCATTCCATGCAGAAATTAGATTGGAAGAGAAGTTATAAACACTGCTGGGCGCTTCCGTTCATGGTGTATATAGATGCAAAAGGTAACCTCTGGCCCTGTATTGCATTTATGGGAAATGACAGCTTGAAATATGGGAATATAAATGCGCAGAGTTTTGTAGATATTTGGGAAGGGCATCATAGGAGAGAAGTTGAGGATTTGTTTATGAGAATGGATTTAGAAAAGAACTGCCGGGAAATATGCAGACTGGATGAAATGAACCGATATTTGGAAGAATTAAAAAATCCAGGGGAACATGTGAATTTTATTTAAAAAGGATGGCAAGAGGATGAATAAAAATGTAACACCTTATAGTAATTTAAAAATTTTCCATCATCAGGATACACTCAATAAAATAGAAAAGGGACAAAGATGCAATCCGCTTTATATCAGGATAAAACCGACCAATATTTGTAATCATAACTGTTATTACTGCCACTATAAAAATCCATATCTTAAATTAGATGAATATCAAAAGGATGACTATATACCTCACGATAAAATGATGGAAATAATCGATGATATGGAGAAGATGAAAGTAAAAGCGGTCACATTTAGTGGAGGCGGCGAGCCGTTAGTGTATCCTTATATTGAGGAAACAATGGAAAGAGTCTTACAGACAGGAATAGATTTATCCATTATTACTAATGGGAGTTTGCTTACAGGAAAAAAGGCACAAATTCTGGCCAAAGCTAAATGGGTTAGGATTTCTATTGATTCTATAAATCCTGAAAATTATGCAAAAATTAGGGGGATTTCAGGAAATTCTATGGAAAAGCTACTAAAAAATATTGAAGAATTCGCAAAAATAAAAAGTAAAGATTGTGAATTGGGGGTCAATTTTGTTATCGGAAAAGAGAATTATAAAGAAATTGCAAATGTAGCAGCTACAATGAAAGGTCTGGGTGTTAATCATGTAAAATTTGCTGCGTTATTTAGTAATATGACAGAAGAATATCATAAAGACATTAAGGAAGAGACTATTCTGACATTAAACAGATTGTCTGTAGATTTAAATTCAGATACATTTAAAATTATTGATTTATATAGCAGTGATTTCGATAACTATGAAGTATTTAAAAGAACATATTCACGATGCCCTATTAAAGAGTTTGTATGTGTTATAGGAGCAAACAGTAAAGTATATTTTTGTCATGATAAAGCATATTTGAAGGATGGATGTGTTTGTGATCTGAAGCATCAGTCGTTTCAGGAAGGATGGAATTCTGAAGCAGTCACGCATAAATTTAAGGAATTTGATGCAAAAAAAATATGTGGACAGCATTGTGTATATGATTCAAGAAATGTATTGATCAACTCTTATCTTGATATGGATATGAATCATGTAAATTTTATCTAAAAGAGGCGGTTATGGTAAAAGAAAATATTGAGGAAAAATGCAGGGAAATAAGAAAAGAAGTGTTTGTCCAAGCATATTGCGGGCGGGGCGCACATATGGGAGCCGCTTTTTCTGTTGCAGATATATTAGGGGTACTTTATTTTGGCGGCATTTTGAACTATCAGCCAGAAAATCCCGAATGGTCTGAGCGTGATAAAGTGATTGTGAGTAAAGGACATGCAGGAGTAGCTTTATATGCAGCATTGTCAATTGCAGGATATTTTGACAAAGGGTATTTAAGAACCTTTTGTCAATTAGGAAGTAAATTGGGCGGACATCCCAAAATAAAAGAGATTCCTGGTGTAGAAGCATCAACAGGGGCGCTGGGACACGGGCTATCGTTTGCAATAGGAATTGCTTATGCAAATAAAGCAGATAAGAAAGAGAGCCATGTTTATGTAGTACTCGGAGATGGGGAATGCCAGGAAGGCTCAATTTGGGAAGGGGCTTTATCTGCACCGACACTAGAGCTGGATAATATGACAGTTATTGTAGACCATAATAAATTACAAGCAATGGATGAATTGGAACGTATCATACACATGAAGCCATTTGCAGACAAATGGAAAGCATTTGGCTGGAATGTAGTAGAGATAGATGGACATAATTGTACAGAGATTAAGGAGGCTTTGCTGGCCAGGAAGACAGGGAGACCGACCTTGGTGATTGCTAATACAGTGAAGGGAAAAGGGGTTTCTTTTATGGAAAATGCGCCAATCTGGCATTATCGTATGCCTAACGAACAGGAACTTCCGATTTTGCTGGAAGAACTCGGTATGACGATGGAAGATTTAAAGTGATGAGGTGAATAACCAAATGAGGACAGCATATTTAGATACATTATACGAATTGGCGAGCAGGGATAAAAACGTATATGCCCTAATTTCGGATAATGGTGCGATTGTGTATGATAAATATCGAAAAGATTTAGAATCGCAGTATTTAAACCTTGGTATTTCTGAAGCGAATATGTTAGGAATGGCAGCGGGAATGGCAAGTTGTGGAAAAATCCCGTTTGCTTATACGATAGGGGCTTTTCTGGCTTATCGGGCATATGAATTTATACGTAATGATATCTGCCTGCAGAAACAGAATGTTAAGATTGTTGGAACAGGAGCAGGAGAGGTCTATAGTGCATTAGGACCGACACATCATTCTACAGAGGATTTAGGAGGTCTGCGTTCTTTACCAAATTTAACAATTATCTGTCCATCAAGCCCATTAGAAGCGAAAAAAGCAACGGTTGCCGCCTATAGGCATGAGGGGCCTGTTTATCTTCGGCTTGGTACAAATAAAGAACCGGAAATATATAGACAAGATTATAAATTTGAAATTGGAAAAGGAACCATCCTAAAAGAGGGGAAAGATGTTACCCTGATTGGGACAGGAAGTATTTTAAAAGATATTTTGGATGTGGCAGTATTGCTCCAAAATGACGGGATTCAAGCAAGAGTAATTAACATGCATACTGTGAAGCCAATTGACAGGGAAATTATTTTACAAGCAATTGAAGAAACGGGCAGCATTTTTACGGTAGAGGATCATAACATTATAGGCGGGCTTGGAAGCGCTGTAGCAGAGGTCGTTGCTGAATCAGGGAATGGTATTGAATTTAGGCGTTTTGGACTAAAGGACTTTTCAAATGGATATGGAACTTATAGTCAGGTAAAAGAAACAAATGGGATTGGAATAGAACAGATTTATAATGAAGTAAGAGAATCAATTCATGGGGGAAAAAATGGCATACATTGATTTTGTATCAGAAATACATAAGGCAACGAAACGGAATTATATCGGACGTGTGACCAAAGATGATAAGTCAGAATGTGCCAAAATAGCAAAACAATATGGCTTTGATTATTGGGATGGTGATAGAAAGTATGGCTATGGTGGCTATCGTTATGATGGAAGATGGAAACCTGTTGCGCAGAAACTGGCGGATCATTATCAGTTAAAACCGGGACAGAAGATTTTGGATGTGGGATGTGGTATGGCACATCTGTTATATGAATTGACACAAGAAGTGCCAGGGTTAGTTGTGAATGGTATTGATATATCCCAATATGCATTGGAACATGCGAAGGAGGAAGTCCGGGACAGATTACAATATGGACGGGCGCAGGAGATTCCCTTTGGTGATAATGAATTTGATCTGGTTATTTCATTGACAACCTTGCATAATTTAAAGGTGTTCGATTTAAAAAGGGCAGTACAGGAAATCGAACGTGTTAGTAAGGGAAACAGCTATATTATGGTAGAATCTTTTCGCAATGAAAGGGAAGAGGCCAATATGCTTTATTGGCAGCTTACTTGTGCGAGTTATTATTCTGTGGAAGAGTGGGAGTGGCTGTATAGAGAATGGGGATATACAGGGGATTATAGTTTCATATTTTTTGAATGAGGTATCTGTGTGGAGAAAGAAGTTTTTTTTAATCAGGATAGATTGATAAAAATAAATGACCATGTGATAAGGGAGCTAAAAGAAAAAGCAAAAGAAAGTATCAGTGGAAGATATAGACTGTGCCTGCAGCATAGCCCACAGGATAAGCTGCACGAAATGTATATAGTACGCAGCAGAGGAGATTATGGAAGACCAGATAAACATTTGTATACAACGGAATCACATACAATTGTTGATGGGGCAATGTTAGTACTACTTTTTGAAGAAGACGGACAAATAAAAGAAATATTTGAGTTGTCTAAAAAAAGCTATCATACTTACCGGATTGATACAAACACATATCATATGCAGATACCGCTTACGGAACAAGTGGTCTATTATGAAGTTAAATTAGGGCCATTTACTGAGAAAAGTAATATTTTTCCTGCATGGGCACCTGAACCTCAGGATGTACAAAAAGTAGCTGAATTTATGAAAAAACTAGAGGAAAAAATACGACAATTTCAGGAAAAATAGAGGGAGGAGCAAAATGACTATGATACCATACAGCACACAATGCATTGAGCAAGAAGATATTCAGGCAGTATCTGAAGCTTTGAAAAAAGAATATCTTACGGGAGGTCCTGCTGTAAATGAATTTGAAGAAGCAGCGGCAAGCTATTTAGGCGTAAAATATGCAGTAGCCGTTTCAAGTGGAACTGCTGCTTTGCATGCAGCATGTGCAGTGATAGGAATACACGAAGGTGATGAGGTGATCACTTCTCCCAATACATGGGTTTCCTCAGCAAATGCAGTATTATATTGTGGCGGCAAGCCGGTTTTTGCAGATATAGATACAGAAACCTACAATATTAATCCTGATGAAATAGAAAAAAAGATTACGGCACGGACAAAAGCAATTCTTCCGGTTCATTATGCTGGGGAACCCTGTGATATGGAAAGAATCCATAAAATAGCGAAGGCAAATCATTTAGTAGTTATAGAAGATGCTGCACATGCTATTGGTGCAATATACAAAGGAAATAAAATAGGCAGTTTGTCAGATATGACTATCTTTAGTTTCCACCCGGTTAAACAGATGACAACTTGTGAGGGAGGGATGGTGACTACTAATAATGAAGAACTATATGAAAAATTGAAATTATTTCGTGCTTACGGCATGATAAAGAAAGCGGAAAAAGTAATAGAAGAGGGACCATGGTTTTCTGAACAGATATCTTTAGGATACAATTACAGACTGTCAGATGTGCAGTGCGCCCTGGGTATCAGCCAGATTAAAAAAATTGACAAGCTTTTGGATCGTAGAAGGGAAATTGCAGGAGTATATGACAGAGAACTGCAAGGCTATGGGATTGTATTACCAAAACGGTCTTTGGACAGTGTAAGTGCCTGTCATTTGTATCCAATCCAGGTAAAAGCAGATAAGAGAAAAGAATTATATATGAAATTTAGGGAAGCCGGAATAGGCGTAGGGGTACATTATTATCCGGTTTATAAAAATGCTTACTATAAAGAAATTGGATATGACAGTATATATTGTAAGGTTAGTGAAGATTTTTATGCAAGGGAGTTAAGCCTGCCGATACATTACAAGATAACAGATAATGATTTGGATTATATTTTGGAAGTCTCAAAGGGCTTTTTACAACAATACTAACATTAAATAGAATTATAAAATTGAGGCGGGATGTAAATGGATACGCACTATTGTATACGAAGGGCAAGACTTGAAGAATGCGATAGAATTATTGATTTTTTAAATTGTGAATGGAGAAAAGGCCAGTTACTGGCAGATAAGAAGTATTTTTCATACTATTACATTGATGGCAAAAAGTTGAATTTTATCATTGCAACAAAAAACAATGATATTGTTGCAACATGTGGGTTTGTAAGAGCTTCTGGTTCAGATGTATGGGGATCGAATTTGTTCGTAAAAAAAGGCGAAGAACCAACATTGGTTTTAAAGATCATCAAATTTTTTGAAAAAGAGGGGCTAACTCTCTTTGGTATTGGAATTGTAAAAAGAACGCAAGGTATTTATCGGGCTTTAGGATTTCAGGTTGGAGAGTTAAAACATTATTATAAACTTTTTGATAAAGATGAATATAAGGTTGCAACAATTGTTGAAAAACAAATATGTTCAAATATATCAAATAAATATCAGGTAATAGAGATTGGCTCAGAGCAGATATTAAAGGAAACAATAGATAGTTTGATTTTTGATAACCAAAGGCCTTATAAATCTCTTGAGTATATAATTAGAAGATATTACAAATTTCCTTATCCTGAATATGCATATAAGGTTTGGGCTATTAAGGTGGCAGAAAATAATATCCCTACAGTATTTATAACAAGAGAGCAAAGAGTGCTTGGGGAAAAAGTTTTACGGATTGTAGATATAATCGGTAGTGAAGAGGAACTACAGGGAATTGGGTATTTTTTTGAAGAACAAGGAAAAATAAACGGATATGAATATATAGATTGCTGGTGTTATGGAATAAAAGATACCATAATGCAGAATCTGGGATTTTTCTGTAATGATGTTAATATTATTCCAGATCGTTTAGAACCCTTGCAGAAATGTAATGATGAGATATATTTTGTCAATAAAAATATGCCTGGTTTTCGGGTGTTTCGGGCGGATGGGGATATGGACAGGCCTAATATTTGGTACAACATTACTTTGTAAATTTTGATTTTTACATACATGTTACGGGCAAGTTTGTTTAATGGGAAATTAGAACTCGTACAATGTGTGTAGTAAAAATGGAGAGGAACAGAAAAATGAGTAGTGTATTTACAAAAAAGAAAAGAATGACTGAGAAAATGATATCTTTGTCAAGAGAATTTTCTAAGACACATACACATGGAACACGTGTCAAAGGTTTTATATTAAATTATTCCAATAAATGCAATTTTACATGTCCACATTGCTATACAAGATCAGGCGCCGGGGAATTTGGCGAGACGACACTTACAATAGAGGATATCAAAAGATTAGCAGATGAAGCGGACGCACTAGGGGTATGTGAGATTGATATTCAGGGTGGAGAACCCTTAATTAATCCACAGTTATTTGAGATATTGGAAGCAATTCAAACAGACAGATTTTATGTATACATTACTACAAATGGATGGTTTCTTGACCAGAGGATGGCTGAAAAGCTGGCACAGGCAGGCGTAGACAGAGTGAGTGTCTCTATTGATGCATTTTCTGAAGAAGAGCATGATACATTCCGCAGAAAAAAGGGTTCTTTTGAGAAATGCATGAATGCGCTTAGATATGTGCAGGAGGCAGGTATGAAGGCATATGTAAATATTGTAGTAGGCCATTATAATGCAAAGAGTGAGGAACTAAAGAAGTTTGTCAGTTATTTGGATGAGAACAATTGGGGAATTGCTTTTAATTGTGCTTCACCTACAGGAAATTGGCGAAATAATTATGACATCATGCTTACTCAGGAAGATTCCGATGCGTTGGAGCAGTTGAAGAAAGAATATCCTTCTATTATAAGAGATTTATGGAATTATTTTAATCCGGATGACAAATTAGTATATGGGTGCCCGGCCGTAAATTTGTTTTATGTGAATCCAACAGGCGATATATTACCCTGTCCATATATTCATGCTAAATTAGGAAATATAAAGGATGAACCCTTAAAAGATATTATTGACAGAGGATTTACTGTGAAGAAGTTTAGGGAATACAGCGGTAAATGCCTTGTAGGTGAAGATCGTAAATTTGCAGAAAAATATTTAAACAAGGATATGACAATACTAAATCCTCTGCCATTTGATGAAGTTTTTGAGAAAGAGGACAGGATATAGTTTATATAAATGAAAAAGAGGACGACATATGAAACTTGATGAATTTTCGACAGAACTTAAAAAAATTCCAATGACAGGCGGATTTGTAGAACAGATAGAACTGCTGAAACAAAGATATGGAAAAGAGTACATAGAGGCTGCGGAAAATATTCTTGAATTGTTTGAACTGTTGGAGCTGGATGCTGTTAAAACCAGCAGAAAGTATATTTATGATTATTTGAAACAACTGGATTATTTTATCAGGCATCAAGATTATGGACATGATGATTTTAATGTGATACGTGGCAAAATATATGATAATGAGAAAACAATGCTAGAAACGTATATGCCAGGGCTTCTGCTTTCCTATGCATATACTACAATTCTGTATGAGAAGAATCATCTATTTATAAATAATTTTTTGCCATTGCTGCAAAATGGCAGTAAAGGAATCGAAATAGGTTTTGGCGAAGGATTTTATTTGTGGGAGGTTTTAAGTAAGTATTCAGAAGTTACTGTTTCAGGATTTGATATTTCTCCATATGCCGTTCAGTTTGCTTCACATATGTTAGAAATGGCTGGAATATCATCACACAGGTATCACCTTCAATATGGAAATATTTTTGAAGGCATTAAACAGCCTTCTGAAACAACAGATTTTGCTGTTTTAGCAGAGGTGATAGAACACATACCTAATCCACATATAGGAATCAGAGAGATTGCGAGGACACTAAAAAAAGGCGGTATTTTGTACCTTACAACTGTTATTGATTCAAACCATATGGATCATATATCCAATTTTAGATCACCTTCGGTAGTTGAGGATATGATTAGACAGGAAGGTATGGAGATCATTGCAAGTAAAATTTATCATATGACAGATGATTTTTCAGAGACTAAAGACATATCCATAGGTCTGGCTTATGTCGCCCAAAAAAAGTGATTGGATAATTTGGGGAAATTGGATTATAGAAAAAAATAATAAAAAGGGAAATATCTGGTATGAATGAAATAATTACGCTTGGAGTTGACATTGGCTCTACGGCCTCAAAGTGTGTTTTGATGAAAAATGGAAATGAGATCATAGGTGAAGAAGTGGTATTTATTGGAGCTGGAACCGAAGGACCTATGACAGCTTTCAATAATGTATGTAAAAAAGCAAATATAAATAAAGATGATATTGTGTTTATTGTTGCAACAGGATATGGAAGAAATACATTTGAAACAGCGGACGATCAGATCAGTGAGTTAAGTTGCCATGCAAAGGGAGGAACTTTTTTATTTCCAAATGTAAAAACGATCATTGACATAGGAGGACAGGATGCAAAAGTATTGAAGGTAGACCCGAATGGTAAAATGACCAGTTTTCTGATGAATGATAAATGTGCTGCAGGGACAGGGCGTTTTTTGGAAGTCATGGCCAGGGTTCTTAATATCCCGCTCGAGAATTTTACGGAGATGGCTCTGGCATCTACAAAAAAAATAGAAATAAGTTCTACTTGTACGGTATTTGCGGAAACAGAGGTTATTTCCTATTTAGCAAAAGCAGTAAAAAGGGAAGATATTTTAGCTGCGGTCCATCGTTCAATAGCAAGTAGAGTGGGGAATCTGGCACGGCGGGCAGGAGTAGAGGAAGACTGTATCTTAACCGGAGGGGTGGCACATGATAAAGGAATTGTACAGGCACTTGAAGAATATCTTGGGATAAAAATCCAAACAAGTAAATATTGTCAGGTAAATGGAGCAATTGGAGCGGCACTGTATGGATACCAAATATATTTTAAAGAAAAGGGTCTTTAGGAGAGAACATGACGGCAAGTGCAAGAATTAAGAAACTGATGACGGAACATTATGACCGTGCCATGCATGCACATGAGAAAGGAGAACTGGTTGGATGGGTTACTTCAACTTTTCCACAGGAGATTGTACAGACCATGGATCTGTGTGTAGTATATCCGGAAAATCATGCAGCAATATTAGCAATAAATGGAGAGGATAGAAAATGCTGTATGGAAGCAGAGGCAGAGGGTTTTTCAAATGATATATGCTCCTATGCAAAAGTCAATTTGGGATATATTGATCAATTACGAGATGCTTCCTTAAATATTCCTTTGCCAGACTATCTTTTATGTTGTAGTAATGTTTGCCATCAGCTTATGAAATGGTATCAATATTTATCACGCAGATATTCAATTCCTATGGTGTTGATCGATATTCCGTATAATACGGAATATGATACAGATTCTGTACGCATTTGTTATATCCGAACACAGTTTTATGAAGCAATTAGTAAGCCTGAGAAGATCACAGGAAAAAAATTTGACCAGGAACGTTTTTTAAAGGTTATGAAAATTTCCTCCAAAGTAGGAACGGTATGGAATAAAATTGCGGATCTTTTAGCTCAAGAAGAATTTGTTTACCACGGAACTGATCTGTTTAATTACATGGGGCTGGTCGTCTGTCAGCGTGGAAAAGAAACAACGCTTCAGGCATTGGAACAGTTATATGAAGAAATAGTAAGCAAGACAACATATAATTTTAAGTCAGAAAGAAAAGTATTCAGAATATTGTATGAAGGTATCTGCTGTTGGCCGGCTATGAGAAAAATGGCATTAAGTTTTTTTCGACAGAATATGAATATGGTTGGCGCGATTTATACGAATGCTTATGGTATTGAGTATAACAATTTTGATGATATGTTACGTGCGTATACATATTTACCAAATGCAGTATGCATAGAGCGGGCAGTTGATATGCGCAAAAGCGAACTTGAAAAGAAAAGGTGTGATGGAATTCTTATACATATGAGCCGGACTTGTAAAATTTGGAGCGGTATTATGTACGAATTAAAACATCAATTGGAGAATCATGCTGATATTCCGATTGTTATGTTCGATGGAGATCAGGCAGACAGGCAGTGCTTTTCGGAAGCTCAATATGAGACAAGGCTGCAGGGATTTAAAGAACTAATGGAGGAAAAATAGAGATATGGAATTGGATTTTTTGCAGTTTCGCGATGCGGTATTATATCCGAAAAGGCGTCTGGAAGCATATGTTGCTCTTGGGAAAAAAGTGATCGGATGCTTTCCGCCTTATGTCCCTGAATCCCTTATTTATGCTTCGGGAATGGTGCCATTTGGTATGTGGGGAGCTGAATTAGAGGTGGCTCAGGCAAAAAAGTATTTTCCCGCATATATATGCGGGATCATGCAAACAAATATTGAACTTGCTATGCGTGGAGTATATGATGGGATCTCAGCAGCTATAATACCAACTTTGTGCGATTCTTTAAAATGTGCGACACAGAATTGGAAATATGCCGTGCCTGATATAGAAATGATAACTGTAAATTACCCACAAAACAGGCAGAGCAAAGGAGCATTTGAGTTTTTATACCATCAATTCCAAAAGATACAAGAGGATCTAGAAAGAATCAGCGGCAATAAAATTAAGGAAAGTAATCTGAAGAAATCTATTGATATTTATAATACACATTATAGTGTGATGAGAGAATTTTTGGATCTGTGTTCCTTTTATCCAGCTGAGATATCCCCCGAAAACCGCAATTATGTTATAAAAAGTGGATATTTTATGGATAAAAATGAGCATACGGAAATGGTTCGGAATTTGATAAAAGATATAAAACACATTGAACCTAAACGATTCAGGGGAATCAGGGTGATCACGACAGGGATCATTGCAGATTCTCCGGATTTGATGAGGATATTTGAAGAAAATAAAGTTTCGGTTGTAATGGATGATATTGCACATGAATCACGACAGTTCCGTACAGATATTCCATATGAGCCGGGAGATATCATGGGATGCCTTGTGCAGCAATTTTTGGATTTGTTTGCCTGTTCCACTTTGATAGGCGGAAAAATCTCTAGAGAAGACCATATTGTACAACTTGTAGAAAAATATCATGCAGATGGAGTTATTATTATTTTGACAAAGTTTTGTGATCCCGAGGAGTATGACTATCCGGTCATAAAGAAGAAACTCGAAGAACACCATATTCCAATGTTAACACTAGAGATAGATAAGCAAATGTCTAATTATGGACAAGCAGCGACAGCAATACAGTCTTTTCAGGAAATGATTCGATTATAGGAATTTTATGTAACCGTAAAGAAATAATAAAAGAGGTAGGATATGACAGAATTGTATAAGCTTTTGGATTATCCATATATGATGAAACACAAGAAAAAAGAAAAAGAAAGACTATTACAATCCCGAGAATTACAGGAGAAAAAAATAGCTGTATTATGTGGAGCTACATTTGGGGAAATAAAAGAATTTTTAGAAGTATTTTTGCTGCATTACGGAATCAAACCTGTTTTTTATATTGGAGAATATAATCGTTATTACGAAGAGTCGGTTTTTTCTAATAAAGGGCTGGACGAGTTTCATCCAGATATTGTTCTTATGCATGTAACAAATAGAAATTTATTGTGGGATCACGATTTTAATTCAATCGAAGATGATAAACGGAGATTAAGAGAAATATGGGAGGCATTGGACAAAAAATATCATTGTATTATTATTCAGAATAATTTTGAGTATTTTAAATATAGGATGATCGGCAATGCCGCCAGAACATATGTAGACGGAAATCTGAAATATATTGATGATTTAAATCGGTTTATTTCTGATTTTATCAAAAAAAATAAAAATCTCTTTGTAAATGATATCAATTATCTGTCTTCTTATACAGGGCTTCAAAAATGGAGTGACGAAAGATTATGGAATATGTATAAATATCCAATGGCAATGGATGAAATGCCTCGTTATGCTCTTAATATTGCGAATATTATTAAGTCACTATATGGGAAAAACAAGAAGACGATCATAACCGATCTGGACAATACATTATGGGGAGGGGAAGTCGGAGAAGTTGGTGTAGAAAATATAAAGTTAGGTAATGAAACACCACAAGGCGAAGCTTTTGCAATGCTGCATAAATATTTAAAGTATCTATCATTACATGGAATTTTGTTAAATATCTGTTCTAAAAATGAATACGACATAGGAATAAGAGGAATTCATTGTGCAAGGTCGGTTTTAAAAGAGAAAGATTTTGCTATAAAAAAAATCAATTGGAAAAATAAGGCTGACAATATAAAAGATATTTTAAAAGGGTTAAGTTTATTGCCATTTTCAGCAGTTTTTATTGATGATAGCCTTGTGGAATGTGACAGTGTCGGAAGCATGATCCCAGATATAGAAACAATCCAGGTTGAAGATATAAAAGCTCTGCTTGAAGAGATGGATATATTGTCCTTTTTCGAGGTTACACAAATAACACAGGAAGACGGGCAGCGAAGACGATATTATGCGGATAATATGGAACGTAATGAGGAGCAAAAAAAATATAAAAATTATGATGAATATCTGAAAGCACTAAAAATGGTATGCCATATAGATACGATCAACAATGGAAATATTGACAGAGTCGTGCAATTGATGAATAAAACAAACCAGTTTAATTTTCTGACTAAGCGATATACTCATGAAACAATGAATGAACTTATCAATAGACAGAACAATAAAACTTTTGTGTTGGATTTGGAGGATAAGTTTGGGAGTAATGGTATTGTTTCAGTGGCAATTGTGCGGCTTGAAAGTGAAATAGCATATATTGATGACTGGGTAATGAGCTGTAGAGTATTTGAACGGGGACTGGAATACGTCATGTTGATGTTGATCTGTGAGACATGCATGAAAAAGGGTGTCAATACGTTGTTTGGATATTACTATAGAACTGAAAAGAATATGAAAATAGCAGACTTTTTTCAGAATATAGGATTTGAAAAGGCAGACGATGATATAAATGATAAAAGAAGCACGAAGTGGATATGCAGAGATATTAATGGATTACTGAAAAAAAGTGAAAACAATAATATTATGATAAGGCACAAAGAAAAGTGAGCATGAAAATGGAGGAATCAAAATGAATGGCATATTAGAAAGAGTTAATAACGTGTTTAAAATCGTATTTAATGATGAAAATTTGGTTGTTACGGAAAAAACTTGTTCTGATGATATTGAAGGTTGGGATTCTTTGCAGCATATTAATCTTTTGGCTATGCTGGAAAAAGAGTTTCATATAGAGTTTGATATTGACCAGATTATTTCATTTGAAAATGTTGGCGATATGATTAAAGCTATTGATAGTATGAATGGGAGTATATAAGATGGTTATAAATGGCAGCATATATCGTAAACGAAAAGGATAAATGGTATTGATAAATGTGTAAAAAAGGAGTGTCGTTTTAAGTGGATAGTTTTAAAATTACAAAACTAAAAAAGTATAAAAAGAGGATAATATATGGAGCTGGGGACTATGCAAGAAGATTGCTGCAAACGCTAAAGAATTATGGTATTGCGGTAGACTATTGTGTCGTTACAGATAAAAAAGAAAATCCTGATTTTTTGGAGGATATTCCTGTTTGCCGAATCAATACTTGTTATGCGGATATGCAGAGAGAGGACACAGTTATACTGATTGGTGTTAGCAGTATATATGAAAAAGAAATTATAAATATGCTTTTGGGCTACAATATTTATAATTATTTAATAATTGATGATTTATATAGAAATAATTCCGTAACATTAAATGACTATAAAAATAAGACCGTACAGGATTGCATGGAAGAAATTGTAGAATGGTATTTGGATTCTGATGACAATGGATTTGAAAATTATGACCAAGTAATGACTCGAATGAAATCCTTGCTCAGAAAAGAGCAAAAGACAAGGGAAAAAATCATTTTTGCAGTAGGAGATTTATCACCTCGTGTTATAAAAATTGCAAAGGCACTTTCCGAAAAAGAGTATGAAATCAAAGTATATATATGCCCTGGGGCACTTATCCGGCAGGTTTGTTCAAGTGAATTGCAGGAGCTGAATATTTTTTGCCATGTATGTGAATATGTAGAAGAAATTATGTATTACATGATTGTGGAGAAGCCATGGGTTATACATATATTTTCAGGTTGGGGTGACTCGATTTCCACATATTTTTTGGTAAAAATGAAAGAGTTGTTTCCCAAAATTGTGTATGATAAATATGATATTTTTAACGGTATGTATGCATACATATCAGCAGAACTGTTGGAAGCAGAACGTTACTGTCTAGAGAATGCGGATGGTATTTGCAATCGTGGATATGAATTGGAATATTTGATGAACGAGACAAATTACAATATAAAAGGTAAAACCATACAATTTTTGGATTATTGTAAGGATGGCAGTGTTGACTATGTGTACAGAGATGAAAAAGAGCCTTTGACATTGTGTTATGCAGGAAGTATTCAAACAGAAAAAAGCCATCCAGATTCATCAGTTGCATGTTGGTTAAGTTTAGCAGAGATGTGTGAAAAAAATAAGTGTCATTTACACATATATCCTATGACATGGGATAAGAAGACGTTTGCAGAGTACATGGAATTAGATAGTGTGAACAAATTTTTTCATTTTCATAAGCCAGTTCCCTATATGCAGATAGAAAAAGAACTTTCACAATATGATTATATGGTACATCCCATTAGAGCTGGGTTTTTATCAAAAGAGATTAATGGAATCTATTACAGAAGAAAAGGTATTTATGGATGTTCTAACAAATTCTTTGATTCATTAGATGCAGGTCTCCCAATTATAGGAATAAGTATGACTAAATTTACAAAATTTCTTGAAGAAAGAGGCGTGTGTATAAGATGGGCAATCGAAGAATATGATTTTAATCTATTAAAAGAAAAAAGAAATGAATTACGGAAGAAAGTTGTTTTGGTACATAAAGAACTTCAGATAAAAGAACATATTAATGAATTGATTAAGTTTTATAATTCGTTATAATCATCAAAACAAAAATAGGTGATATGATAGTGAATGAAAAGATAGGATATGGTATATAGGATGAAATTAGAAGATTTTTTGGGGGAGAATTATTATTATTTTTGGAGTGATAACTGGTGCTTGGATGATAAAAAAATATGGTTTATGGCAGGTGCAGTTGATTTCCTTTTTTGTTTGGATACAGAGGCAAAAGAAACATGTTTGATTGATAAGATACCGTCTGATAACTTAAATGCATTCAGACAACATCCACGATGTATAAAGATAAAAGATTCTATTATTTGCCTTCCTGATAATGGAAAGGACATCTGGTTTTATCATATATCTAATGGGCAATGGACAAACATTCCTTTAGAATGCCCGGAGGGGATAAGGCTTGCTTACTATCATGCATGGTATATTCAGAAAAGGTTATATGTTGTATCCTACGGAACAAAACAAATTGTTGAGATAGATGTAGAGAAAGAGTGTATAAAAAATTATTATGATTTTCCTGTCATAAACGATGAGCGGTTAGTTGACGCAGTTTTGATAGACGACTGTATTTATGTAGCGAGTTCTTTTCCGGTTAATATTTATAAATTTAATTGTTCGGATAAGAGTTTAAAAATCTATAAGTTGACTGAAATTGATGATCAGATTCAAACACTTTGTTTTGATGGTAATAAATTTTGGTTGAGTGGACACTGTAGAGTAATTTATATATGGAAAGAAGATACGAAAGCAATTACCTTTTTAAATGATATTCCAAATGAATTTAGGATTTGGAACTTTAGCGGACAGTACAAAAATCTCTTAAATTATGTGGAAAAATCGGAGGAGGCTCCATTATTTGTTTCTTCAGTATCAGTAAATAATTATGTTTGGTTTATTCCGTTTCAAACAAATGAAATATTATATGTTGATAAGGATACATTAGAAATTAGAGAATTTTATATAAAAGAAGAAAATCAAACCGAAAATGATGTAAAAAAACAGTTGTTAAAACACAAATACTTATTGGAATATATAAAAGATGACAGATATCTAGGACTTTTCTCACTGAAAAATAAATGGGTGTTTGAGATTGACTGTCAAGAAATGAAATATAGAATTTTGAATTATGAATTAAATCCAGAGATGCTTTCACAGATAGAAGAACATCTTTGGATAGATTCTGTTTTACAGATTTTTTACCAAAACCATTCCATTTATGAGCAGGATGGAATAAATTTGAAAACTTTATTAAAGTGTGTAAAGTCAAAGGATTATAAGCGATTATTACATAGAGAAAAAAATATTAATACTATTGTAGGAAAAAATATTCATTGTTTTACTGTAACTATTCAGAACCCCCTTATTCAAAGATGAAATCAGGATGACCTAAGATTG
>CAJUTU010000006.1 GCA_910589385.1 uncultured Lachnospiraceae bacterium | reverse complement strand
TCCGTAAAATCTATGAGGATAATGTCAACGGAAAGCTGAATGACGAACGCTTTTATAAGCTGTCGGATGGATATGAAGCCGAGCAGGAACAGCTAAAGCAGGAAATTGAAGCCTTGACAGCCGAGGTCAGCGAAGCCGATACAGAAGCGACCAATGTTGCCAAGCTGATAGCAGTAGCAGTCACCAAGAAATACACCCGTATTGACGAGCTAACGCCCGAAGTTCTAAACGCATTTGTGGATAAAATCGTAGTCCATGAGCGTGAGAAAAAGGACGGGAAACGGACACAGCAAATCGACATCTACTATTCCTATGTCGGGATTGTGGACATCCCCACGGACGAGGAAATGCGGGAAATGGAACAGGAATATATGCAGCGCACTACACGTCAAACCGCCTAAATACAGGCGTGGCAGGAGAAAATCTATGCTCCTGCCGATACATATCTATTTTTATCCCTATCTGGTTTAACCCATAATATAATAATCTACATGGCAGAAAATATCCTCTGGTTTTCTCGCCTGTATAATCGGCTGTTACTGTCTGTTCCAACAGTAAAAACATTGCTTTATCTGATCACTCTTGGCTCTACACTTTTGATCATTACCGAAATTTTCCAAAGAAGTATGAGTACTTTCTTCTGGATCAGCTTGATTCTGATCATGCTTTTCCAGCTCTATACCCCAATATTATCTGATGGTCCGTGGAAAGTCTGGATCTACTATTTTCCGGCACAGCTATTTATGTTCTGCCTGGGAACCTACAATATGTATATGTATAAAAAGGCTCCCGGCTCCAATCCGCCGACTCTGGACGGACATTTTTATAAAGTAATGGCTTTCTATGCAGTGATGGCTGCAGCAATTACCCTGGAAGACAGCATTGTGATCTTTCATTTTGATAATTATCCTCCGCTTGAAATTGAAATCCAGAACCGAAGCTTTACGCAGGATTTTATGAATATCGGGCTGTCGCTTTATGCGATAAAGCTATTATTTGATAAACTGTCACGGACTATTGTTATTCCCGATACCAAACAAGATATTTCTTCAATACAGATACCAGATATGGATTTCAGTACTGCCCCAGATGTTCCTGAGATTGAAACAAAGATTCCTTCCAAAGCATATCTGTTTTCAAAGGAATACCAGCTCACTGCCAGAGAACAGGAAATCCTGCTTTTGCTGCTGGATAACAAGAGTAATCAGGAAATCAGTGATGAACTTAAGATCTCCATCGGAACTACCAAGACACACACACACAATATATTCCAAAAGTTTGGAGTACGAAAAAGGCAACAGCTCCTCGAAGCATATCAAAATTATAACTTAAAATAGACTTTTTTGTAATTATCGCACAAAAACACTCTCTAAAACTTGATTTTCCATTAGATATTCTGTACAATAGAAATAGTTATTTTCCATGGGGAGTTTGTTTACTAAAGAGGAGTAATTAAAATGAAAAAAGTAATGAATCAATCTACAAAAACGTTTTTATTAAATGGAGTTTCCATATTTGCGCTGATTGTCGTGATCGTCCTTTTATTTTACTATGGCAGCATAAACGGACGGCTTGATAAGGCAAATGAAGACAGGTTTGATCTGACATATAATGCGAACCGGTTCATGAATGGTTCCTCCTATCTGACAGACGAGGTACGTGCCTATGCTTCAACCGGAATCCAGGAACACTATGACAATTACTGGAATGAAATAAATAATTTAAAAAACCGAGAGCAAGGGATTGCAGCTATGCAGGAAATCGGCATTACCGAAGAAGAACAAGGGATGATTGACGAGATGTCTGCTCTTTCCAATGAACTGGTTCCACTGGAGGAAGAAGCTTTAAAAGAAGTCCAAAACGGCGAACTGCAAAAAGCGTTGGACTATGTGTATGGTACAGAATATAGCACAGCGATTGCTAAAATCAATTCTTTAAAAGAACAGTTCTTGTCCACTCTGGATGAACGGGCATATAAGAGCGTTACTGCACTGGGGATACAGTCTGCTTATATTAAGCTGGCGATCATCGCTGCACTGGTGGTAGTTGGAATCCTGCAGATCACCAATCTAATGTTCACTAGAAAGCGTATACTAAATCCGGTGATCAAAGTCAAGAATCAGATGATCGAGATTTCTCGCGGAAATCTTTCCGCAGAATTCTCTCTGGAACCGGATACTTCTGAGATTGGACAACTAGTTCAGTCTATCCATGAGACGAAACGGGAATTAAAGAAATACATTAAAGATATTAATATGAAGCTTGCTGAGATGGCACAAGGAAATATGGATCTGACGATCGGCAGTGATTACCGTGGGGAATTCCAGCCAATCCAGGTTGCCATGCGCCAGATCCTTGACGCTCTCAATTCTGCATTGTCACAGATCAATCAGGCAGCAGAACGGGTCACCGAAGAATCTGAACAAGTGGCAGGCGGTTCACAGGTCCTCTCTAAAGGCGCCATAGAACAGGCTTCCGCTGTACAAACTCTCACAACAAATATTCAAAAATTATCACAAGAGGTAGACAATTCCTCGGCAGATGCTGACAAGGCGAAGCATAGTTCTATGGATGCATCAAATCAGTTAGAGCTTTGCAATACTAAAATGGGAGAGCTGACCACTGCTATGGAAAATATTTCTAAATCTTCTCATGAAATTGCGGGCATCATTAAAACGATTGAAGATATTTCTTTCCAAACTACAATCCTCGCATTAAACGCCGCAGTGGAGGCTGCCCGTGCAGGCGAGACAGGCAAGGGTTTTGCAGTTGTGGCAGACGAAGTACAGAGCCTGGCAAATAAAAGTTCTGAGGCAGCGAAAAATATTACTGTTCTCATTGAGGAATCCGTACGGCTGGTAGATCAGGGCACTTCTTTATCTGCGGATACGACGGAAGCGCTTTCGGCAGGTGTTTCCGGCGCTCAAAAATCCACTGAATTGGTGGAACGGATTGCTAAATCAGCCTCACAGCAGGTCATCGCCCTTCGTCAGCTCACCCAGGGGATGGAGCAAATTTCCGATGTAGTGCAGACCAACTCTGCAACTGCAGAAAAGTCTGCGTCCTCTGCAGAAGAATTACTTGGTCAGGCACAAGAGCTGAAAGTTGCTGTCCAGCAATTCCATCTTCGTAAATCTGAGTCCATGTAACTTCCTCTCACGGTTATTCGGGAAATTCAGAAAAAACAGGCAATGTCTCTATCTTGATAAAGGCATTGCCTTATGTTATTTACCATCCTCGCTCTTCCTGCCGGATGCAGGATCATCTCTGTTCTTCCATTTCATCTATCCCCGGTTCTTTGTCCCGGTTCCGTCCCGCTTCGCTATTTTCAAACGATTCAGCATGATTTCCTTTTCTCCATATTTTCCTGTCGCTTCTGTCCCTTCCTCAAACAAATACACACGTTCCAGCTCATCTTTTTTCTGCAGCTTCATCCCCCGGACACCCACGGCGCCTTTCTTCTTCTCTGGAATCTCCACTGCCGGAAACCGCAGGAAATATCCGCCTTTGGTCTGCATCACAATATGCTGGTTCTCTGTCACGACTTGTACGGAAACCACCGCATCTTCCTCCTGAAGCTTCGTCGCCACGATTGTCCGTTTCGCAACCTGAAATTCCGCTCCTTCCACACGCTTGATCATGCCTTGCTTTGTTGCAAACAGCAGCTTCGCAAACCGCATCTGTTCCGAATCACAGACCATTACAATCTGCTCGTCCGCACTGGCATAATTGCTGACATTGTCAATCGGCGTTCCCTTGTCCCGAAACTTCCCATAGGGGAGATCTAGAACTTTAATCTGATGCATCTTTCCAGTATCCGTAAAAATACAAAGCTTTCCGGTATTCATACAATGGATGATATATTTATTTTCGCTGTCCGCCGCATCCTTATTTCTCTCATATACAGATAAATCTACAGTTTTCGCATAGCCAAAACGATCCATCAAAAGTACGACTTCCTGCTCTTCTATCTTCTTCTCTTCAAATACCGCTTCCTCTGCGTTTTCAATCGCTGTACGCCGTTTTCTTCCATATTCTTTTCGGAATGCATCCAGTTCTTCAATGATGACCTGTGCCATGGAGTCGTAGTTGCTCAGAATGTCCTCATATTTTGCAATATTTTTCAATGTTTCTTCGTGTTCTTTCTGCAGCGCCTGGATTTCCAGTCCGATCAGCTTGTACAGACGCATTTCCAATATCGCTGTTGCCTGTCTCTCGGTAAACCTGAGCATAGCCGCCATTTTCCTGGAAATCCCGCTCTTAAATTTGATATTGTCGGTCACTCCGTTTACCAGACAATTTTTTGCATCCTTGACAGATTTACTTCCACGGAGGATTTCAATGATCAGGTCGATCACATCACAGGCTTTGATCAGTCCCTCCTGCACTTCTTTGCGCTCCAGTTCTTTGGAAAGCAGAGTCTTGTATTTCCTTGTGGCAAGTTCAAACTGGAAATCCACATGATGCTCAATGATTGCTTTCAGCCCCAGAGTTTCAGGCCTGCCGTTTGCAACCGCCAGCATGTTGACGCCAAATGTATCCTCCAGCCTTGTCTTCTTATAAAGCATGTTTTTCAGATTTTCAACATCTGTCCCTTTTTTTAATTCCAGCACGATTCGGATGCCTTCTTTGGACGACTGATTGGAAATATCTACAATATCCGTTGTCTTCTTCGTTTCAATCAGATTTGCTATGTCATTTAAGAATTTTCCGATGCCGCTCCCAATCATGGTATAAGGGATCTCTGTGATCACAAGCTGTTTTTTTCCGCCTTTGAGCTCTTCTGTCTCCACCTTGCCCCGGATTTTAATTTTCCCCTGTCCGGTCTCATAGATATTCAGCAGTTCATCCTTGTTGACCACAATCCCGCCGGTCGGGAAATCAGGCCCTTTCACATAACGCATGAGCTGTTTGGTGCTGATATCATCATTTTTCATATATGCTTTGACCGCATCAATGACCTCGCACAGATTATGTGTCGGAATACTGGTTGCCATTCCGACCGCAATACCTTCCGCTCCGTTGATCAGAAGATTGGGGACTCGCACCGGGAGCACCAGGGGTTCTTTCTCTGTCTCGTCAAAATTAGATCCAAAGTCCACCACATTTTTATCCAGATCTGACAGATACGCTTCCTGCGTAAATTTTGCAAGCCTTGCTTCTGTATACCTCATAGCCGCAGCCCCGTCCCCTTCTATGGAGCCGAAGTTTCCATGGCCGTCTACAAGGATCATACCCTTTTTAAACTCCTGCGCCATCACCACCAGGGCTTCATAAATGGAACTGTCGCCATGAGGATGGTATTTACCCATCGTGTCCCCCACGATACGCGCACATTTCCGGTATGGCCTGTCGTAGCGGATCCCCAGTTCATGCATATCGTAGAGCGTCCGGCGCTGGACAGGCTTCAGCCCGTCCCGGACATCCGGCAGGGCTCTTGCGATAATGACGCTCATGGCATAATCAATATAAGATTTCTTCATCAGATCCGAATACTCGGTCCGAATGATTTGTGGTTCATTGTTGCTCATTTTTTTCTCCTATCTTCACCCGATCAGATATCCAACTCCGCCTCTGTAGCATTTTCATAGATAAATGCACGTCTCGGCGGCACTTCTGTTCCCATCAGCATCTCCGTAATTCCTGACGCCATTCTTGCATCCTCAATCTCCACCAGCTTTAAAAGCCTGTTTTCGGGATCCAGCGTGGTTTCCCATAGCTGTTGTGCATCCATCTCTCCTAAGCCCTTATACCGCTGGAGCGTAAACGGGCCGTCATGGGTTTTCCGATACCGCTCCAAAGCCGCGTCATCATAAAGGTATTCTTCCTCTCCCTTTTTTGGCATGGCTTTATAAAGAGGAGGCATGGCGATATATACATGTCCTTCATAGATCAACTCCGGCATAAACCGGTAAAACAAAGTCAGCAGCAGAGTAGAAATATGAGCTCCGTCCACATCGGCATCTGCCATGATGATGATTTTATCATAGCGAAGCTTTGTAATATCGAAATCATTGCCATAACCTTCGGAAAATCCACATCCGAATGCATTGATCATGGTCTTGATCTCAGCATTTGCAAGCACCTTGTCGATACTGGCTTTTTCTACATTCAATATCTTTCCACGGATCGGAAGGATCGCCTGATAGTTCCGGTTCCGCGCAGTCTTTGCAGAACCGCCTGCAGAGTCTCCCTCCACGATAAAGATTTCACATTTTTTCGGGTCACGGCTTTCACAGTTCGCCAGCTTTCCGTTACTGTCAAAGGAATATTTCTGTTTGGTCAACAGATTTGTCTTTGCTTTTTCCTCCGTCTTACGGATCTTTGCTGCTTTCTCTGCACAGGACAGCACGGTTTTCAAGGTTTCCAGATTTCGGTCAAAATAAAGGACGATCTCATCTCCGGTTACTTTCCCCGCTGCTTTCGCCGCGTCCGGATTGTCCAGCTTGGTCTTTGTCTGCCCTTCAAACCGTGGGTCGGGATGCTTGATGGATACGATTGCCGTCATACCGTTACGGATATCCGCCCCGGTGAAATTCGCATCCTTCTCTTTTAAAGTCCCCAGTTCCCTTGCATATTGGTTCATCACCGTAGTAAAGGTTGTCTTAAATCCTGTCAGATGAGTCCCGCCTTCTGAGTTGAAGATATTATTGCAGAATCCCAACACATTTTCATGAAATTCATTGACATACTGCAATGCCACCTCTACTTCAATCCCTTCTGAGCTGCCCTTAAAATAGATCGGGTCATGCAGCGTCTCTTTCTTCTGGTTTAGTTCCCTGATAAATCCAAGGATCCCATCCGGTTCGTGGAACACAGCATGTTCCGGCGACTCCGGACGCTTATCGTCAAATATAATGGTCAGTTCCGGGTTCAGATAAGCAGTTTCATGCATCCTGCTCTTGACTTCCTCCGCCCGGAAACGTGTTTTCTCAAAAATGGTATCATCCGGCAGGAAGTTTACTTTTGTTCCGGTCTTTCTCGTTTTACCTATGACCGGAAGAAGTCCGTCTTCCAGCTCGATGACAGGAATTCCTTTCTCGTAACGGTCGTGATGGATTCCACCCTCCCTGCTGATCCAGACATCCATATAGGCAGAAAGTGCGTTTACCACCGAGGAGCCTACTCCGTGAAGGCCTCCGCTTGTCTTGTATGCGGAATCATCAAACTTTCCTCCTGCATGCAGCGTCGTATACACGAGCCGGGCGGCAGACACTCCTTTCTGATGCATCCCCACCGGTACACCCCGCCCGTTGTCTTCAATCGTAGCAGAGCCATCCTTTTCCAGCGTAACATGGATCTCTGAGCAGAATCCTGCCAAATGTTCATCTACCGCATTATCCACGATTTCATAGATCAAGTGGTTTAATCCCTTTGTAGAAACACTTCCGATATACATGCCGGGACGCTTCCTGACTGCTTCCAGTCCCTCCAATACTGCGATACTGTCCGCGTCGTATGTATTGTTTTTACCCATAACACCTCTCCTCATCTATACAAACAGGTTCTTAGAAACCCTTAAGATCACTCTTCCTAATTATAACAATATTCTAAACTTTTTCAAGTTAGTTTCCAATTATAACCTATTCTCATTCATTTGTCATCCGCTAAAATGCCCGAAAAAATCCCCCGCTTTTATCTGCGAGGGATTCCCCTGTTTCTTTTGTTCTTTTTTACTCCGGAAAAACCTTTATCTGGCTCTCCACAACTGAATCGAAAAAAACGCTATCAGTCCAAATGGCAATCCAAGGGATAAGGGCGTAAACCAAATCGGAAAATTTTCGCCTCTCACTGGCCAGATAGTCATAAATGAAAAAATGAATATCACAGACATTTTACTGCTGACGATCAAATGATATAGGTGTCGGTATACCCTTTCCCTGTTCCATTCCGTAACCTTGACTCCGACATTCCACGCCTGTGGAATTTGTTCCAGCGCAGTGATCCCAAAAAACATCAGACAATTTATCACATGCAGCAGAATCAAACTACCTTTTCCAGCCACGGCGTCCACCTCTCCGGCTCCATTATAATGGCTCGGAACCTCCGCTGGTATCTGATTCCAGCCAATCAGCAGAAACAGCGTTGTTCCGGCCAAACACAAAATACACATGATCTGCATTGCCATTCCTAATTTTGTTCTTATTTTCATTTACTCACACCCTTTCTTGCGGCACACAAAGTGTTTTCTATATACGATAGTATTATAAGCCTTGTACCGCAAAGGGCAATAAGTAAGTCCTGTAAGACAGATTTTTTTACTTACTTTACAGGTTTAGATTCCTTTTGTCTCTTAACCGTTGATCTCCATGACTTTGTAATCCTTGTCCTCTACCGTCTTTTTCAGCACTTCATCCGAAAGCTCCGCATTCAAAGTTACTACAGCCGTCCCTGCCTCATGGCTGACTTCTGCCGCATCCACCTCCGGCAGCGCCTCCAGGCATTTCTTCACTGTAGCCTCGCAATGTCCACACATCATTCCTTCAATTTTCATTGTCCTTTCCATGGTTGTTACCTCCTGTTTACTTTTTGCTTTGACTTTCTTGTCTTTCTTTGTATCATGCATTTTAAACCAGTTCAGCCGCAGTGCGTTTGTAACCACGCAAAAGCTGGACAGGCTCATTGCCGCTGCTCCAAACATGGGATTCAATTTCAGGCCGAACAATGGGTACCACACCCCTGCCGCCAGTGGAATCCCGATCACATTATAAAAGAATGCCCAGAACAAATTCTCATGGATATTTTTCAGCGCCGCACGGCTTAAACGAATGGCCGCAGGCACATCACTCAGCCGGCTCTTCATCAATACCACGTCTGCCGCATCAATGGCAATATCCGTACCTGCCCCGATTGCAATTCCCATATCTGCGCGGGTCAGCGCCGGTGCGTCATTAATACCATCTCCCACCATTGCTGTTTTTCCCTTCCGCTTCAAAGACCGGATAACACTTTCCTTCCCGTCCGGCAGCACTCCGGCTATCACTTCGTCCACGCCGGCCTGCTTGCCGATGGCCTTTGCAGTACGTTCATTATCTCCGGTCAGCATTACCACATGAATCCCCATATTCTGCAGTTCCCTTACAGCCTGAGGGCTGTCTTCCTTCATCACGTCCGCCACTGCGATAATTCCGGATAATTGCCCGTTACTGCTGAAAAACAGCGGGGTCTTTCCCTCTTCTGCCAGACGTTCTGCCTGCTGCGCCATGGTATCTTCCACCTTGGCATATTGACGGATGAATTTTAAGTTTCCGCCTTTCAAAACATTGCTTTCCTGCACTGCTGAAAGCCCATTTCCCGGAAGAGCCTCGAAGTCGCTGACTCCTGACGCTTTCAGTCCTCTTTCTTCCGCCTCTGCGAGGATTGCCCTTGCAAGTGGATGTTCACTTTTCTGCTCCAATGCATATGCCAATTCCAAAAGCCCTGTCTCAGAGATCCCATCTGCCGGAATAAGATCTGTCACCTTCGGTTCTCCTCTGGTAATGGTTCCGGTTTTATCCAATGCAACAATCTCCATCTTTCCGGTTTCTTCGAGAGAAACCGCGGTTTTGAACATAATTCCATTCCTGGCTCCGACTCCATTGCCTACCATGATCGCTACCGGAGTGGCCAGGCCCAAGGCGCAGGGGCAGCTGATCACAAGCACAGAAATCCCTCTTGCCAGGGCAAACCCGATTCCCTGGCCTGCTGCCAGCCAGACCACCGTCGTAATCAGAGCAATCACGATAACCGTCGGCACAAACACACCGGAAACTTTATCTGCCACCTTGGCAATCGGCGCTTTCGTAGCCGCCGCGTCACTGACCATCTGAATGATCTGTGAAAGCGTAGTGTCCTCTCCGACTCTGGTTGCTTCACATTTCAAAAATCCGGACTGGTTCAGTGTGGCCGCCGACACCGTGTCTCCTTCTGCCTTATCTGCCGGAATACTTTCTCCTGTCAGCGCCGATTCATTCACCGCACTGCTGCCTTCCAGCACCAGGCCGTCCACCGGGATATTCTCTCCTGGGCGGACGACAAAGACATCCCCTTTTTGCACCTGTTCAATGGAGACTTCCACCTCCATGCCCTCCCGCAGGACTACCGCTGTTTTTGGAGCCAGCTTCATCAGGTTCTTCAGTGCATCGGTTGTCTTTCCCTTAGAACGCGCTTCCAGCATCTTTCCGACCGTGATCAGCGTCAGGATCATAGCCGCCGATTCAAAATAAAATTCATGCATATAAGACATGACACCTGCCATATCCATTCTCATCTGTGCATCTGTCATGGCAAACAGTGCATAGGTACTATACACAAATGCGGCGCCTGCTCCCAGCGCAACCAGTGTGTCCATGTTGGGCGCCCGATGCAGTAACCCACGGAATCCACTGACAAAGAACTTCTGGTTGATCACCATGATCATTCCTGTAAATAAAAGCTGGACCAGCCCCATAGCCACATGGTTATCTGCCATAAATGAGGGAACCGGCCAGTTCCACATCATATGTCCCATAGACAGATACATAAGCGGTATCAAAAACACCAGAGATGCGGTCAGCCTCTGCTTCAATACAGGCGTATCATGATCCTTTAAAAATTCTTCTTCAGCCGCACCTGTCGTTCCCCCAACAGGCTTTGCATCCGCATTTTTCAATGCAGCTCCATATCCTGCCGCTTCTACTGCCGCAATCACATCTGATGCCGATGCCGCTCCCTCTACACCCATAGAATTCGTAAGTAAGCTGACAGAACAGGATTCTACCCCTTGTACCCCAGACACTGCCTTTTCCACTCTTGCGCTGCAGGCAGCACAGCTCATTCCTGTTACCGTATATTGTTCCATTGCCGCCACCTCCTAAAATGTCTAAAATCTATACAAACCATATCCTTGTTTTTTCGTTTTCTTATCTAATCTAGCATTCCCTGTCCTTCTGATCGCTATTACCATACCTGTCTGTTTTTCTGTATCACTTCATCAGTTTCTGCAATGTCAAAACCAGTTCATCGACCGTCTCATCCTTTCCTGCACGGATATCATCTGCCACACAGGTTCGGATATGATTTGCCAAAAGTACTTTATTAAAGCTGTTCAGCGCTGCGTTCACTGCCGAGACCTGCACCAAAATATCCGTACAGTAAGCATCCGTCTCCAGCATCCGCTTAATTCCACGCACCTGTCCCTCAATCCGGTTCAGACGATGGATCAAGTCCTTATATTCCTTGTCCGAACGCTCTTTTGTCCTCTGACAGCACTCCTTTTTCTCTTCCCTATTTTCCATAAAAGCCTCTTTCTACAGCTATCTTCTCACAGTCCATATCTCACTGCACCGCTTCAGCGGTATTGTCCATTACGCTATTTTCAAAACTTTCCTCTGTATGCCCTTACGCCTTCATACGACCATATTATATACCCCCACCAGGTATATTGCAACCCCTTTTTTCAAAAATTCAGAATCATGTTATAGGATGAGCGTCAGAATTGCCGCACATAGCACTTCTTTCTAAACTCAAAAAAAATCGCCGTCCATCCGACAGCGATTTCTTAGGATCCATCTACATATCTATTTCACAGCAGCACCTGATGCAGCGTTTCCGCCAGCACCTCCATGGCATTGCGCATTTCCTCCACTGTATTTGTCTGTGCCCCTGCCTCGATCAACAGCGATTTCGGCATCAGATGCAAATTATATCTGTATCCTCTCAGATAAATATGCCGTGCGAATCCCGGATACATACTCTCTGATGCAAGCTGCATCTGTAAGGAAAAAGCCAGGTTATCCTGAATATATGGATTGTATAAGTATTCAATGTCTCCATTGGTCCTTGTACGGCTCAATCCATTAAAATACATGATCTTCGCTGTCGGCTTTCCATCCACCTCCGTTACCAGATGCGTCCCCTCTGCAACACCATCCCGGTGCAGGTCAATCACGACTTCAATCGTCGGGTTCGCCTCCAGGATCGGGCGAATTGAGCTTTCTGCATTTTCATAGGCATTACTACGATCCAATTGTCCGTTGATGATATCATAAACTCCGGTGTCATGAAGTGTACTGATTCCTTTCGCATTCAGCAGCTGTACCAGATACTCCCCTATTCCGATAATACTTGTAGATGGATCCCCTGGTGTAGAATCTGCAAATTCCTCCTGAGAGTGGGTATGAAAGACAAGCACTTTCGGCCCCTCAGTACTTGTGTCAATCTTCATACTCCGT
Source organism: uncultured Lachnospiraceae bacterium (assembly GCA_910589385.1). GTDB lineage: Bacteria > Bacillota > Clostridia > Lachnospirales > Lachnospiraceae > Schaedlerella. Next base: position 109,381 of record CAJUTU010000006.1, on the reverse strand, counting down.
CCAAGAAGGTCATCTACATTTAACTGCGATGCATCGATCATCGTCGAGCTGTCTACCGTATAGAAGTTGCTTAGGAGATACTCAAAATCACGCAGCCGTTCAATCGACATATCTAGAACCGGCTGTCCTTGCGCCGGAACAACATCCTCCACAGGCTCTGCCCCGCCAACAGGATTACCATTCTGATCCAAAAAATGCCCATCATTCGCCTGATTCTCCAATATTTTTGCTATTGTCTCCTCATCTTCCATTGCAGTCTGGTATTGAATTTTTGTATCCAGATACTCCACCAGGGGCAGCCAGATAAAAGACTGCTCCAAAAGCCACTGTGCCGCCGGTTTTGCTTCTTCCTGCGAGGCATAAGCCGCTCCTGGCAGATACATCCTCTCTGTACTCTTAAAAAGCGCTCTCTGCCAACGGTATTCCCAACCGATGCCTGTACCCCCTGTGCTATTCATGACCGCATATGTAAAAGCCAGGCATAGCAGGACTGCTGCAATCCCCCGGCTCCATCGTTCTTTTTCCATATCCCCTCCTGGTACTGTGCTGCGTAGATTCCAGCGGTCCAGCACCTCCTCTTTGCCCCGTCATGGCAGGACCGGACAGTTCCTTCTACGGTATCGTCCTCTTTTACAATATTCCTTACTCTTCCTCTTTATTCGTAAAAAGCATATTTAATGCCTCTGATATTGTATAACTGATCTGCTTTACCAGATCATCCTCATCCTTCGGAGTAACATACATTCCATTCAAGTGCGGAGAAATCAGTTCTTTCACCAATTCATATTTTTCCGCGCTGTTATAAGTCCTCAAAACATCTCCTACACCTTTGAGCATTTCCGAGGATTCCAGCGCATTGATCAGATTTTCCATTGTATCATTTGCAATCGTAGCCGCATCTACAACAGTAGGAACACCAATCCCTATTACAGGAACGCCCACCGACTCTTTTGTCAGGCCGTTCCTATGATTCCCTACCCCAGAGCCAGGATGGATTCCTGTATCCGCTATCTGTATCGTACGGTTGAGCCTCCTGGTATTTCTCGCCGCCAATGCGTCAATCGCGATCACCAGATCCGGCTTCGTTTCACTTACAACCCCTTTTACAATTTCCAAAGTCTCCATGCCTGTCTGTCCCATAACTCCGGGCACGATCGCGCTGACTAAGCGGGCATGCTCCATCCCCATGGCATACTTTCCATATTCTTTCACAATATGCCGGGTAACACATAGATTATCCGCTACATACGGTCCCAGCGCATCTGGCGTTACCTTACGGTTTCCAAGTCCCACCACAAGGACAGACAGATCTTCCGTATCCAGTTCTCTTCCCTGGATCAGTTCCCGGATAAACCCTGACAGCTTGATTGACACTTCCCTGTGATAATCCTCATCCGGTACTGCCATATTGGGCGCTTCGATAGTCAGATACACTCCCACTGGTTTCCCCATGGTCTTCGCCCCGTTTTCCGTCTCTACTTTAACCCGGGTAATCCGGATTTCAGTCTCTTTGTCATACTCTTCATCCAATACTACTCCAGGTATCTCCACGTTGTCCGACTCAAACCGTTCTTTTTCCTCCAGCGCAAGATCTGTACGCACACTATATTTCTCCAGCATGTTCTTCCCTCACTCTTATTCATATTTTTCTGCATTCATCCAGAATATCCGCTCGATAAAAAGCAGATTATCCTAATTCCCATTCTTCCATCCTTTAATTTTACTTTTTATACGGCTGGACGGGATACAGAATGATTCTTAATACTCTAGTTTTTACAATAATTTGAGAAATATGTATTGACATCTTTTGACAGTTATCATAAAATAAATGCGTATGTTCCGTTGGAACGTCCGTGTCCGAGGCCAACGGGATATCAAGTCTTTGAAACATAAGGAATAATGTAAGATATTTTGTGCAGACAGCGCAGAATAACTTCCGATTATTCTGGCCGTATTTTGAAAATTTCGTGATTTGGAGGTGTACAGGTTGGCTAATATTAAATCTGCTAAAAAAAGAATTTTAGTAAACGAGACAAAGGCTGCCAGAAACAAAGCAATCAAGTCTAGAGTAAAAACTGCTGTCAAGAAAGTAGAAACTGCAGTTGCACAAAAAGACGCTGAGACAGCTAAGACAGCTTTAAAAGCTGCTATCGTTGAGATTTCAAAAGCTGGAACAAAGGGTGTTTATCACAAGAACACAGTTTCCAGAAAAATCTCCCGTCTGACCAAAGCGGTCAACAGCATTGCTTAAGAATAGATATTAACGATTAATAAATACAGAAGGCTTGCTGCCGATAGTCTTTCTGTATACATGGTACGATAAGAAGGCATACGTTTCCGTCATGACGTATGTCTTTTTTGCTTTTATAGATGCTTTCAGAAACTCTGTAGAGCATTTGCTTTACGGAATCCTTTGGGTATTAAAAAGCAGCATACAAGCCATCGCATGAACAGCAAAGAACTTGTACACCGCTTTTCATTCCTTAATTATTGATCAGTTTGTCCTCATCACTCCAGCTATAAAGCTTGCGGATCTCCTCTCCGATCTTCTCTGACGGATGCTCAGAAGCCAGCTTCCGCATTGCCTTAAAGTGAGCCTGTCCGCCTGCCTCGGACATATCCAGCAGGAAGTCTTTTGCAAATGCACCGCTCTGGATATCTGCCAGGATCTTCTTCATGGTCTTCTTTGTCTCGTCTGTAATGATCTTAGGACCTGTGATATAGTCGCCATATTCAGCTGTATTAGAAATGGAATAACGCATTCCGGCAAAACCAGACTGATAAATCAAATCTACGATCAGCTTCATCTCATGGATACATTCAAAGTAAGCATTCCTTGGATCATACCCGGCTTCTACCAGTGTCTCAAAACCTGCCTGCATCAATGCACACACACCGCCGCAAAGCACTGCCTGTTCACCGAACAAATCTGTCTCTGTCTCTGTCCTAAAAGTCGTCTCAAGAACGCCTGCCCTTGCTCCGCCAATCCCTGCAGCATATGCAAGTGCTTTATCCAGTGCCTTTCCAGTCGCATCCTGTTCAACTGCAACCAGACAAGGAACACCTTTTCCAACCTGATACTCGCTTCTTACTGTATGTCCTGGTCCCTTCGGTGCGATCATGGTAACATCCACATTCTTCGGCGGTACGATCTGTCCGAAATGAATGTTGAATCCATGGGCAAACATCAGCATATTGCCCTCTTCCAGATTGGGCTCAATATCATTCTTATACATTGCAGCCTGCTTCTCATCATTAATCAAGATCATGATAATATCTGCTTTCTTAGCTGCCTCTGCTGCTGTAAACACTTCAAACCCCTGTTCTACTGCCTTTGACCATGATCTGCTGCCCTCATAAAGGCCGATGATAACATTGCATCCGGATTCTTTCAAGTTCAAAGCATGTGCATGGCCCTGGCTGCCATAGCCGATGATGGCAATCGTCTTTCCTTCCAGCATGGAAAGGTTACAGTCTTCCTGATAATAAATTTTTGCTGACATTTTCAAATTCCTCCTGCTTTCTTTTCCCGTCCGGCTTTCCCGCCGGCCGTCGTGATTTCTATATCAGTTAAAGGCCCGATCGTGCCTTTAGCTATCATATTATATATACAGTTCCCGCTACTATCATCCAATGTTTTAAGCTTGTCTTATGCTTTTGCGGCAGTCCCCCGCTATAGGTATGTGACATCCTTGATCCCTCTGGACAAACCTGTAATTCCGGTCCTTGCAAGCTCCAAAATCTCATATCCGTCCAAAAGGTTCAAAAATGCTTCCAGCTTCGACTGGTTTCCTGTCAGTTCGACCATCAAAGATTCTTTTTCTACATCCACGATCTTCGCCCGGAAAATATCTGCAATAGAAATCACTTCCGTCCTCTGCTGTGCGTCCACACGTACCTTTACCATGATCAGTTCACGGTATACGGCTTCCTCATCCTTAAGGAGCTTGATCTCCCGCACATCCTCCAGCTTGCGTACCTGCTTTTCAATCTGGGAGAGAATAAGTTCATCTCCTGATGTCACAACCGTGATTCTGGTAAATCTTGGATCAGCCGTCATTCCGGCCGTAATACTGTCAATACTGTAACCTCGCCGGCTGAACAACCCTGCAATTCTGCTTAAGACACCTGGATTATTATCAACCAGCAGAGAATATACCTGTTTTCTCATATCCTATCCCACCTTCTTAAGAACTGCTTCGAAAACAGAGCGCGTTCTGTTTTTTATGATAACAAGTTTTATCATGCTTGTCAATATATAAAATACTTTTTTCCGCAGGAAATCTATATCCTTAATACTAACTACGGTATCCATCTGGATTATTAGACTGCCATTTCCAGGAATCTGCACACATATCTTCGATTCCCCGTTCTGCCACCCAGCCAAGTTCTACTTTTGCTTTTGTCGCATCACAGTAGCACATTGCAATGTCCCCTGCACGCCGCGGTTTAATTTCATATGGAAGTTCTTTTCCACAAGCCTTTTCATATGCTTTCAAGACATCCAGCACACTATATCCTACGCCTGTCCCCAGATTATAAATATGGACGCCTTTGCCTTCTTCTGTCTTCATTTTCTCAATCGCTTTCACATGTCCTACGGCCAGATCTACGACATGGATGTAGTCACGCACTCCAGTCCCGTCAGGAGTATCATAGTCGTCGCCGAATACCCCAAGACATTTCAGCTTGCCGACTGCAACCTGTGCGATATAGGGAACCAGATTGTTAGGAATCCCCTTCGGATCTTCTCCAATCCTTCCTGACTCATGGGCTCCGATCGGGTTAAAATAACGCAGCAGCATCACATTCCACTCCGGATCTCCTACATGAAGGTCTGTCAGGATCTGTTCCAGCATCCCCTTAGTCTGTCCATATGGATTCGTAATCTGTCCTTTGGGGCATTTTTCTGTGATCGGGATCTCGGCCGGATCTCCATAAACAGTCGCAGAAGAACTAAAGATCATATTCTTGCATCCATGCTGCCTCATGACATCACACAGGATCAACGTACCGCTGATATTGTTGTGATAATATTCCCAGGGCTTTGCTACAGATTCTCCAACTGCTTTCAGTCCTGCGAAATTGATCACAGCCTCAATCTCTTCACTGTCAAAAATCTTCTCCAGATCTTCACGGTTCAGTATATCTCCTTTATAAAATTTCAAATCCTTTACTGTAATCTCCTTTACACGTTCCAAAGCTATCTCACTGGAATTGTAAAGATTATCGACAACTACAACTTCGTACCCTCTGTTCAGAAGCTCCACACAAGTATGGCTTCCGATATATCCTGCTCCTCCTGCTACTAAAATTGCCATATTTCTACTCCTTTTTTATTATTTCAGATCAAAACAGACTCCAAAGGCGCTGATTTTGTCTGCGTCTTTATTATACGTCCATCCGCCTGCCAGGTCAATCCTGCATGTGTGAAAATCTCTTGACGATTCTTAGAACTTTATGAATTTTGTGAAAGACCCCTTGTCTTCGACAGCAAAAAGTTATAGTATAGAGGACATTGGAAATACGAAAGGAGTAGTTTTATGAATTCTTCCCCAAAAGATTTTGACAATTTCAGTGATGATTTTGAAGTTACATATGAAGAAGAACTTTCATTTCAATATAATTTAGATCCAGAAGATGAGGATCGGATACAAGACCAGGACAGGCCGGATACCACGACTCAGCCAATGCGCCAGGTCAGGCAGAATGGCCGCCGCTTCGACCTGTCCATCGAAAATCCGGATAATGGTTACGACGGTTATTATGATCAGGACTATGATGAGGATTATGCCCCTCCCAAAAACCATTCAAACCACAACAGACGCAGACAGTACCGTGATCCTGCCCCCAGCCCCCGCGCCAGCCAGATGAGAAGAGGCCAGACACCGCTTGCCGCACCGATTCAGAAAGGCGGAAAAACCGTATCCCGGATTTCCCATTCTCTGTTCCGTAACCTGTCTCTCATCCTGCTCCTTGTGATCATCGGATTTATGGCATACAATTTTTTTCGCGGAAGCGCACCGTACGGCGATATCCAAAATGAAATCGCATCCCAGAATTATACGGAAGTAATGGCATCCTATCTTGTTGTTGCCGCATTTTTCATACTGTATGAATTGCTCTCCGCACTCTGGGCAATGACAAGAGCCGGTTATTACAGAGAAGACACCGGACGCGGGATGTTTTCTTTCTTTTTTATTTACATCTGCTCCCATGGCGCCTTTTTTATCAGCAACTGGATTCCGGAAACGACTGATTTTCTAAGAGGGGCCAAAGGAGCCCTGGAGGTATTCGGCTCCATGCACAACGTTTTATTTGGCCTTTGCGCCGCAGGAGTCATTTCCTGCTTGATCCGAAAATACAGTACATCCTTATAACATATCCTGAATGTTTTATTTAGAAGTTATTGCATACAGAAAACCTGCCGCTGGCAGGTTTTCTGTATATGGCAGTATATAAAAGGGATACATGCCTTAATATCAAAAGCCGTATCCCTTTTTGTATACATGTATATCTCGTCTGGACACGTCCTGTCAGTCCAGAATGATCAAAGCCATAAACACCAGATCATCCAGCCCTGTATTTTTCAGTCCATGTCCGCATCCATCAGGCGTAAACGTCATATCCCCTGCTTTTACCTGGCGTTTTGTCCCATTATCATCATATTCTCCTTCTCCTGAGAGAATATAATAGGTCTCACTTTCATTGTGATGCATGTGATATCCCAAAGAGCATCCCGGCTCAATTGTGACCTCTGCATACAATCTGCATTTTCCATTCAGCTCTTTTTCTCCAAGAATCCTTTTAATGATCACATGGCCGTCACCGCCAGCCATATTCTCTACACGTTCAACTGTCATCTTATATTCCTCCTGATTCATGATTTTATCCGCCAGACAGCCTGTATCCTGTATATTTTATAACCGTAAACAGATACCTGCTTAAATACCACGGTTCCTTACAATAGAGATGACCTTAATTCCGCTCCATCTTTAGGGCTTAAATATGCCGGAGCTATGTCAAATACTGTCTTACATCCATTGACACCCTCCTGGCCAAGCTTATACGCTGCTCTTGCATATGCAACGAGAACACAGGATGTAAATTCCGGATTGGAATCCAGCTTCAAGCTGTATTCGATCAAATGGCTGTTTTCCTTATCCCATCCAGTCCTTCCGCTGTGCAGTACAAATCCGCCGTGAGGGATTCCACTGTGGTCTTTCTCCAATTCCTCCTGGCTGATAAAATGCACGGTAGTGTCATAATCGGCAAAATAATTCGGCATGGTTTTGATCTCTTCTTCAACTTTCGCCGCATCTGCCCCTTCCTCCAATACAACAAAGCACTCTCTTGTATGCTTCTGCCGGGTATTCAGATCTGGATTTTCTCCTTTTCTCACTGCATCCAGAGCATCCTGCACAGGAACTGTATACTGCTTCGCATCCTTTACACCTGCCACTCTGCGGATTGCATCCGAGTGTCCCTGGCTGACTCCTTTTCCCCAAAACGTATAATCCTTCCCCTCCGGCAGGATCGCATTGGCATACATCCTGTTCAGAGAGAACATCCCCGGATCCCATCCTACAGAAATGATCCCTACTTTTCCGCCTTTCTTCGCAGCCGCATCCACATTGGCAAAATGTTCCGGGATTCTTGCGTGCGTATCAAAGCTGTCTACCACATGGAAAGATTTCGCATAGGCCGGTGTCTGTTCCGGCAGATCTGTAGCGCTCCCACCGCATAAGATGAGAACATCTATCTTGTCCTTCCATTCTGACGCCTCAGAAATACTGCACACAGAAGCACTTTCTGTCAAAATCTTCACGTCTGCCGGATTCCTGCGGGTAAACACGGCTGCCAGCTCCATATCTGGATTCTGCTTCACGGCACATTCTACGCCTCTGCCCAGATTGCCGTAACCTAAAATACCAATTCTTATCATCTGCATGTACCCCTTTGTCTATAAAAATACTCTATAAAATTTGCTTTTTTATTATAGACGTTTGCGAGAGATTATGCAAGGCTTTCCAACCCCCCTATTCCCAAAAATCATTTGATAAAGAATCCAACTACCTTCATATCTTCATCAAAGGAAATCGTAAACTGTGCTTTCCTTTTTTCATACTTTGCCTTTATTACAGCTACCGCAAATTCCTGCTCTGTATCCGCATCCTTTCCTCCGGTGACTGCCTCTTTATCAAACTCTTCAAATTCGCCGAGTTCTTCTATGATCGGCAATATCTGGCCTTTGATACCGTCTTCATCAAGAGCGCTCTTCATCACAGCGCTCCACCTCTCTTCTACAAGAGCATCGATATCTCCGCTATTCAGAGTTTCGATTACTTCCTCTGCCGCCTTTTTTACCTCATCCTCATCAAACCGGTCTGATAGCCGCCGGCTTCCTGCACATCCTGAAAGCAGGCCTGCCAGCACAAACATACATGCCAAAATCCTGAACATACTTTTCTTCATGACTTCTCCTCCTTTTCTGGTATCGTAATATTTACGATATACTCATTACCCACTGCTTCTGCCATCATTCCCCCTCCATATTTCTCCAGGGTGTGGCGTACATTTTCCAATCCGATTCCCATATGGCTTTTTCCATCTTTCCTTTCCATCGGTTCGGATGCACCTAGGTTTTGCGTATTCTTCATTGTACCATCCACTTCGTTTTCCCGCACTGCCATATCTGTGCATCTCATAGAATTGCAAATCCGCACCGCTGTAAACTCGTGAAATGTATCTGCCCGAACCTGGACCACCCGTTCCCGCTCTGCCTGCCCCGCCGCCTCCACCGCATTATCCAATAGATTTGCGAAGATGGTGGTCATATCCATATCTTTGATATGCTCCAAATGTATCTCTCCAATCTGTACATCCATCTTAACACTATTTTTTTCTGCCTCTTCTGCTTTATCATTCAAGATAATGTTGAGCATTCTGCTATTCGTGAAATTCACGATTCCAATATTATCCAGCATTTGATGCATATCCCTTACATACGCTTTCGCCTGTGCCCCATCCTGTTCCTGAAGCGCCTCGATTGCCTGAAGATGATTTCTCATATCATGGATCATTTTTCTGGAAGACTGAACTTTTTGTTCTACTTTCTCATAGTACTGATACTGCATCTCACTGTGCCTTTTCTGGATCTCCAGCTCGGTCTTCAGCTTCTTACTTTTTGATTGATAAGAAAACAAATACCAGATATAAAGGTTCATGAAAACCAGGAAAAAAATGTCCAGAAGGATCAGAAAGGAACCATATAACTGTACAAATACATCTCCGATATAAATCAATGAAAAAATAATAAACATACTGACAGCAGGCGGCAGGAACAAGCCTGCAAAACGGATTCCCTTTACATTTTCATACTTCTTTCGGTTCAGAAGGACTACCCAGACTCCAGTCAGGAGGATTTCTGTCAGCTGTTTTATGATCAATGCCACATTTGCCGATGTATAATCAAAGATCAGCGTCCCCCATCTAGAACTCATATAAGCAAATACAATGTAGATCACAAAAATCTGGACAGTCACCAGCGTCACCGGAAATAAAAAATAGTAAAAACAATACATTCCTCCTCGGTTATATAACCAGAATCCTGTTAATATTGTCATGACAGCCATATACGCCAGCAATACCAGATTGATATACCTGCTATCCTGAATCCCAAAAGTGACCCCTGCCAGCCCTGCCCAGTATAGGAAAATAGCTGCGCAGCGATACTTCTTTTTTCCCTTTATCCCCTGCTTTGTATGGCTCAGGAAATACCAGGTACACAAAGCCAGCACCACCGTCTCCATTAAGACAAGGATCTCGTTCCAGATACCCGATTCTACCCAGTCCATTCCCTCTCCCCTTTCCTCATAAGATCCCCCTCTAGATCACGCAGGCTTACGATAAAAAGCAATATATCCCTTCATAACCTGTCAGCCTGATACTTTCCCAACAGTCCGCGAAATTCTGTAGACCGCTTCTGAGACAGAGGAATCAAATCTCCGTTCATCATAAAGATATCATAGCCCCGGATTGCTTTTACATGGTACAGGTTCACTACAAAGCTTTTATGCGGAGAAGCAAAGCCATAGGGAATCATTTTTTTGAAAACTCCGAGACTTTTCCCCGTATCATGCATTCCCCGTATTTCATCACAAGACGCAGTTTCCGGTTCTGATATTCCAGATAATAGATATCCGATACAGCAATCTCTTCCATCCCGTCCATGGTCTCCAGCCGCAGCGTGTCCGCTTTCTCTTCCTCCCTGCTATAAAGAAGCGCCTCCCGAATCTGCTTGATGATGGTTTCTTTTTTTACAGGCTTTACGAGAAAAGAAAATGGATGGACTTCAAAGGAACGCTGCATATAATCCTGATAACCCGTGACATAGACAATCTTTACTTTCCGGTCTTTCCGGCGGATTCTTTTCGCAGCCTCAATCCCATTTACCACTGGCATATCAATGTCCAGAAATAGAATATCATACTCCTGATCATCTTGAATCAGTCCTGTTCCATTTGAAAATTCCTTCACAGTACAATGAATCCCAGCCTCATCAACGGCTGAATGCAAAAACCTTCGCATCCGTATATCATCATCACATATGGCGATCTGATACATACGCTTTCCCCCCTGTTATTTAGAGCATCTGCTCTTCTGAAGAAACTTTAACGCCTTATCTGAATCCTGGGATTCATCCGCTTTAATTCACGAAAGAGCTTCTCTTTATCACATACGGAAATCATCATCTCCTGCCTCTTCCCTTTGATAACAACCCTGTCCAGTGACAGTGCGCCGCCGGCAATCGGATTGTGCGTCCTGTATACTTCTGTGATATCTTCAATCCTAATTGAATCCCTTCCAAAGCCCAGTACCAGGGTAAGCTTATCTCCATCTATCTCCACATAATTTTTGATCACCAGGGGCAGACAGATTATATCCAAAAGAAAAAGAGTAATCAATAATCCTCCTGCGTCCCCTCTGGTCAATTCTTCCTCAAAAAATCCATATATCACCAATATATTTCCACCGATTAAAATCAGCCAGAACCAAGCTGCAATTTTTCCTTTAATTTTCATATGGCCCTCACATTCCTTTTACCAACCTTTAGATACTTTACATAAATATGTAGGTTCCAGTTTTACTTATTATTTCCCTCTTTCACCTTATATTTCATTATAAACTATTTTTTTAGAAGGGCAACAGAAGATTCCTGTGATATAGTTTTATAGACTTAAAATACATTTTTCCAAAAAAGAAAGGCATATGCTCCCCGCATATGCCTCATCCTATCTTTTATCATGTTTTTATATTTTAAAAACTCTTAATCCAGTTAATCAAGGAATCATGATATACATTGTCCATCACATCTTTTCTCATCTGGTCAGTGATTGGTCCATTCTTTCCCATGATCGCAAGAATCGCTTCCTGAAGACCGGCAATCTTTCCTTTTTCAAATGCTTCTTCGTATACAGCATCTTTTGTCGTACTGCCGCCTGTAGGTGCAGTTGACTGCTTGGACAAAGACTGAACAGATTCTTTATTCTCAGATGCTTCTACTGCTGTTTCCTTCTGCGATGCTTTCGTCGTGTCAGCTTTTTCCGCAGCCGCCTTTGCTTGTACAGTTTTTTTCTCCGGCGTTTTTTCCTCAAAAGCTTCTTTTTCAACCGCTTCGTTTGCTTTCTTTTCCACATGGCTTGCTTCCGCGGCAGCATCCTTCACATCCAGGCCGGAAAATCCTGCATCCTGCATGTTATTTCCGCTGTCTCCTGATACAGGTACCCAGATTTCTCCTGAATTGGCCTTCACATTAACTGTAATCCTTCCACCATTTACAGAAGTCCTTTCTCCTGATAAAGCACCAATATATTCCGCTGCATTTCCTACAGGAACATTCATCGTAAAATCACTGTCATCATTATTCACAGTAACAACAACCGACTCCCCGTTATAATTTCTTGAAAATGCATACTGACGGTTCGTCAGCATCAATTCATTATAATCCCCATAAGAAAGTGCTTTCGTGTTCTGACGTACTGCTCCTAACGCCGCAATCAGCTGGGTAAAGGAATTCTTCTTAACCGCGTCGGCATAATCGGAAAGAGAAAGCATCGGCCGCAGAGAATCATCAGAAAATCTCTCTTTCCTTCCCTCTATCCCAAACTCAGATCCGTAGTAAACAGACGGAACGCCTGGCAGTGTATAAAGAAGGATGTGGACCGGGGTGAAATGTGCTTTATTATTCAGCTTTGTGTAGATTCTTTCTACATCATGGTTGTCCACAAAATTATAAAGTTTCAAGCCGTCCGGGCGGTTGCCGCCCATGCCATAAAGACGCTTCACCGTATGGGCAATTTCAAAGTAATTATGGTCATTGTGCCCGGAATAAAGTGCCTTATGCAGATTATAATTCGTCACAGAATGCAGAGTCCCCTCATTGACCCAGCGAGTATAATCTCCATGGATCACCTCACCCATGAGCCAGAAATCCGGCTTCACTTCATTTGCAGTCTGGCGGAGCGCCTGCATATAGTTAAAATCCAATACATCTGCCGCATCCAGGCGGATTCCGTCAATGTCAAATTCACTGACCCAGAAGCGGATCACATCACAGATATAATCCTTCACCGCCGGGTTATGCTGGTTCAGTTTTACAAGAAGGTCATAACCTCCCCAGTTTTCATAAGAAAATCCATCATTAAAGGAATTATTCCCCCAGAAATTTACATTGCAATACCAGTCTTTATATTGGGAATTCTCCCTGTTTTTCTTGATATCCTGGAATGCAAAAAAATCCCGTCCCGTATGGTTGAATACACCATCCAGAATCACCTTGATTCCCTGTTCATGGCATTCTGCCACAAAACGGGTCAGGTCTTCATTGGTTCCAAGACGGCTGTCCAGCTTTTTATAATCTGTAGTCTCATACCCGTGTCCGACGGATTCAAAAAGCGGCCCTATGTAGATTGCACTACAGCCAATCTCCTTTATATGGGAAATCCATGGAATCAATGTATTCAAGCGATGCTCCGGCTCCCCGTAAGAATTCTGTTTCGGCGCCCCAGTAAGGCCCAATGGATAAATGTGGTAAAATACTGCCTCATCATACCATGCCATGTGTTTATACCTCCTATATGTGTTTTTTCTATCTGTCTAAAAATATCAACCCCAAAATATTTTACCACGAATTGGCTGGTAATGCTACCTATTATTTTTATCTTATTCATGAAAGAAGCCCGCTGGTGTCCGCGCAGGTCACCAACTTACGCTCCGTGACATATTATTTCGACTGATTTTATGGTGCCAGAAGACGTCCCACATGCAGCATGCCCCACCCATGTGTCCCCTCTGCACGAATGCAGCTCTCCCTCAACTTTAATTTCACTTCCACATTTGTCATATCCGGATATTTGGAGAGCAGACAGGCAATTGCTCCAGACACCATAGGTGTTGCCATGGAGGTTCCGCTTTTTGCAATATACGGTTTCTGCAAATACTTTTTATAATTTGCATTGCAGCTCACAATGGAGGTTCCTGGAGCCACTAAATCCGGCTTCACCACACAGCATTCCGTGGGTCCCTCTCCAGAATAATCCCACCTTGCCCGCCCCTGCCGCACAGGCTTTCCGAGCGTATCCGCCACTCCTACCGTGATCACTTTCCTACTGCTTCCCGGCACTGCCACAGTCCCCTCGCCTGGTCCATAATTACCTGCCGATACCACAACCACCAACCCGGCATCCCACAACGCATCCACTCCCTCCAGCAGACGTTTTTCTTCAGATTTTTCAAGCCCTGGCTGAGTCCCTACCGAAATATTTACAATACGGATATTTTTATTCTTTTTCTGATCCAGTATCCATTGGATTCCCTGCATCACATATTCTACCATCCCGTTCCCAGACTGATCTAATACTTTTGCAATGAGCAAGGATGCCTTTGGCGCAAGCCCTGCATAAGCCCCGTTGGACATTTTTCCGCTTCCAGAAAGAATTCCTGCCACATGTGTCCCATGTCCGCTGTCATCATATATCATCTTCTTTTCATTTACAAAATCGCCAAATCCTGAAATCCGTCCATAAAAATCTGGATGCGACGGTGAAATTCCGCTATCCAGTACTGAAACTCCAATATTCTGTCCAAGAAATTTTTTCTCCAGGATGTCCTCGCACCAATACCCAATAGCATCTTTTACCCATCTCATATCCAAAAATTCCTTTTTTAACATATTATTCCGGCTTTCAGATTTTGGTGAGTGAAAGTATCCTTCTTGTGTAAGGCACCCTTAAGCAATAAACATACAAAATCCGGAAAAACGCACCACTGACACGTTTTTCCGGATTTAAGACTGCATTACAGGTTTTTCCAGACCTCTTCAATATCCTCCATATCCATCTGCTTTTCAATCTGATTTACAATCTGACTGCTGCTGACATCCGCGATCGTCGCCTGGCTGGAATCCATCCACACATAGCAGATAAAGCACAGGATTCCTAACGTCAGCCGGATAATAAAAGAGTCCCTGAAATATGTAGTTTCTTCTTCGTCATATAGTTCATGATAAAGATTTCCATATCTTGGATGGATGGCCGGGACAGAATGGTTTTCATCGTAGAGTTTCCGCGTCTTACGCAGGAGTTCTCTGCGGCGGGCTTCCGAATCGTTCATAGTAGAAGCTCCTTTCCATAATTCGGTTTCATGGAAACGGCATACAAGATGCCGTTTCCTATATGTACACCCTATGCATGTTCCTATCCATTTAGAACCCTGCTCATTTTCAGAAGCCATCCAAAAACATTCACATTTCCTTATCGATCTGACAGTTCTTTTGTAATATCCTCCCAGGTAATCCCCCGTTCTACCATAAGTACCATCAAATGGTACATAAAATCAGAAACCTCATATTTGATTTCTTCCGGGTTCGGATTTTTGGATGCAATAATAATTTCTGTCGCTTCCTCTCCTACCTTTTTCAGTATTTTATCAATCCCTTTATCAAACAGATAATTTGTATAAGACCCTTCCTTTGGGTTCTGTTTCCTGTCTACAATCGTCTTATAGACAGACTCAAATACCTGAAGCGGATTCTTCGCATCATAATCGTTCCCCACGATAGGCTGGTAAAAGCAAGTCCGGTTTCCCGTATGACAAGCTGCGCCAATCTGCTCTACCTTGGCCAAAAGCGTATCCTTATCACAGTCTACCGCCAACATCTTTACATATTGATAATGCCCGGATGTCTCGCCTTTCACCCAGCGTTCCTGACGGCTTCTGCTAAAATACGTCATTTTTCCCGATTTGATCGTATGGTCAAATGCATCTTCGTTCATATATGCCACCATAAGCACTTCATTCGTCTTATAATCCTGGACCACAACCGGAATCAGTCCTTCTGAATTGAGCTTGAACTCTGCAAAATCCATGATACTCTCAAAAGATGTCATCCGGATGCCCTCCTGGACACATATCTTTTTAAATTCTGCAAAATCCATATCCTTCTGGCTGATAAACAGGCCGGAAACGCCTTTCACTCCGCTGGATTTCAAGATCTTTAAAATCTCGCTCTGTTCCATTGTATCTGTAACGACTACACAAGGAAGCTCTGTCACATTTGCAACCGAATTCAAATCCAGCCTGTGCATGAATATGATTTCCGTACAATGCTTTTCAATCAAATGCTGATGCTTAAACAGCGAATCGAAATCATTCAAGGATACAGCAATCCGCTCCCTTCCAAACCGTTTGGAAACTTCATCCAGTAATTTGGCAGAATTGGGTTTTGACAGATTCAGCATGGCTCGCTTTGCCCCGGCATAAAGGATTTTTTTCACATCCTCCTCGCGGCGGATGTTTCCTCCTGCAACCATAGGGATGCTGATAACGCGGTTGATCTTCTTCATCAGGTCGATCGCTTCCTCATGCGCTTCATCCGAATTTGACAGGTCAAATATGATCAATTCATCTGCTCCCCGCTCTCCATAGTGCTTTGCAAGGGAAACCACGTCCTCTGATATCACCGACCTGTCGTCAAACCAGCGGACAGCATTTGTACCGTCGATCAGAATACATGGCGTTAATCGTTTATAACTCATTTCTATTCTCCTTCATGTATCATTCTGCAAACATTCAAGCCCACCGCCAATCCGATGGACTGCGTCTATAAACTCCCTTTCGTAGACCAGACCTCCCGTATCCGCGGCTCCTCCATAGATGCCATATCAAATGCCTTTCCAAATGCTTTGAACAAAGCCTCTGCCATATGGTGGTTATTACCGCCTTCGAGGATCTTTAGATGCAGGTTCATGGCAGCACTGTAGGAAACCGCATAGAAAAATTCTCTTATCATCTCCGTATCCAGCCCTCCCAGGCGTTCTGCCGTAAACACGGCATCATATTGGAAAAAGGGGCGTCCCGACAGATCCACGGCACAGAGTGCAAGCGTCTCGTCCATGGGCAAAATAAAATTCCCATATCGCTTAATCCCAGCTTTATCACCCAGCGCGTCCGCAATCGCCTGCCCAAGCACGATTCCCGTATCTTCCACTGTATGATGGCAGTCCACCTGCAGATCCCCTGCCACATGCACTTCCAGGTCAAAAAGCCCATGCCGCGCAAACCCATCCAGCATATGGTCAAAAAATGGGATGCCTGTATCAATCTGGTTCTTCCCCTGCCCGTCCAAACTGATTGTTAAAGAAATGTCTGTTTCTTTCGTCTTTCTCGTGCAATTTCCAATCCGTTCTTTCATCCGGATTCCTCCAATCATATTTTGTAACCTGCCTCCGGTAACTGGAAAACAGTCTTTTCAGTCCTGCCCTTCAAATCTGACCCGTATGGAATTTGCATGTGCCGTCAACTGCTCCGCCTCTGCAAATTGTTCAATATCTGTATGGATTTCTTTGAGCGCTTCCTTAGAATACGCGATAATACTGGATTTCTTCAAGAAATCATCTACGGAAAGCGGCGAAAAGAATTTTGCTGTCCCATTCGTCGGCAGAATATGGTTCGGCCCCGCAAAATAATCCCCCAATGGTTCACTGCTGTATTCTCCGATAAAAATTGCTCCTGCGTTGCGGATCTTTGTCATAACCTGATATGGATCCGCTGTCATGATCTCCAGATGTTCAGAAGCAATTTCATTAGCCGCATCAATAGCCTCTTCCAAAGTGTCTGCTACCAGTATGTGCCCATAATTATCCAGTGATTTCTGTATAATCCCCCCACGTGAAAGCTTCTGGATAAATTTCTCGGTCTCCTCAGATACTTTTTCTGCAAGGCTGCTGCTGGTCGTAACCAGAATTGCCGAAGCCAATTCGTCATGCTCTGCCTGCGACAGCAGATCTGCAGCCACATAACGGGGATTTGCAGTATCATCTGCCAGGACAAGGATTTCACTGGGACCGGCAATAGAGTCAATACTGACATGTCCATACACTGCTTTTTTCGCCAGGGCCACATAAATATTCCCTGGCCCTACAATCTTATCTACTTTCGGAATACTCTCTGTCCCAAAGGCAAGCGCCGCGACCGCCTGGGCGCCCCCGACTTTATAAACAGCATCCGCCCCTGCCTCTTTTGCGGCAACCAGGGTGGTCGGATTCACCTTTCCGTCTCTTCCCGGAGGAGTCACCATAATAATCTCTTCCACGCCTGCCACCTTTGCTGGCATAATGTTCATAAGCACAGAAGAAGGATAGACTGCTTTTCCCCCTGGGACATAAACGCCTACCCTCTGTAATGCCGTAACCTTCTGGCCCAGCATCGTACCATCGGGTTTACTGTCAAACCAGCTGTACTGCATCTGCTTCTGATGATAGGATTCAATATTTTTTAAAGCCTTCCGGATGATCCGAAGAAGCCCCACATCCACCTGTGCATATGCCTCCTGGATCTCTTCCTCTGTCACAAGGATATTTTCTGCATAGATTTTCACCCCATCAAATTTTTCGGTATATGAAAATACTGCTGCATCCCGTTCTTTACGCACTTTATCCAAAATCTCCTGGACGCTTGCCTCATACTGCGCATAACTGTTTGGACTGCGCTTCAGCAGATCCTCTAACAAATTTTTCTTTGTATTTTCGTCTAATTTCTCAATCCGCATGGTATTCCTTCCTAAATTCCGCAATTATTTTTCCTGCAAAAGTTTACGCAAACTTGTGATCAATTTCCTCACCCTGTCATTTTCCATCCTCATGCTGACCGGGTTGACGATCATACGGGCAGACAAAGGGCAGACTTCCTCCAACACAGCCAGACCATTTTCCCGCAATGTAGAGCCAGTCTCCACAATATCCACAATGACCTCGGACAGCCCCACAATAGGAGCCAATTCAATAGATCCATTCATCTTAATGATCTCCACAGTCTGATGCCTTTTATTATAAAAATAGTCTTTCGCAATATTCGGATATTTCGTCGCAACGCGGATCAATTCCCGGTGCTTCAAAAGCTCTGCCGCCTCTTCATGCCCACAGACACACATCCTGCACGCTCCAAAACCAAGATCCAGTACCTCATGGACTTTCCGTCCCTCCTCGATAATAGTGTCCTTTCCTACCACACCGATATCTGCTGCCCCATACTCTACATAGGTTGGGACATCCGGGCCTTTTGCAAGAAAAAACTTGAGCTTCTGCTCCTCATTCACAAAGATCAGCTTCCGTGAACTTTTGTCTTTCATCTCCTCGCAGGTGATCCCCAGCTTCTCCAGCATTTCCAAAGTTTTACTGGCAAGCCTCCCCTTTGTTAATGCAAATGTCAAATATTTCATACAGCTCCTACCTCCCGGCCCGTACCTTTTTTTCTTTTCCTGTCTTAAAATCCACCATCTCAATGATCCGGTCCTCCAGCAGATACAGCATGCTCACTGCCTGGGTTCGTTTTCCATACTCCATAAATTTTGCTTTCTCATCCGATGCCTCCCGCTTCAAAAGTTCCGTATAATGCCCCTTTGAGCGGAACTCCTTTGCAAGAGAAATCGCCCATCTCAAAGTACTCTCCGTATAGACGATCAGATTCGAGCGCCGGGTTTCTATGGAAACCTTTTGACGGCTCAGCGCGCTGGTCAACTCATCTACAATAATAGCAAACCCTATCGACGGCGTATTTTTCCCAAACTTTTCCAGAAGCTGGTCATACCGCCCGCCGCGTACCACCGCGTCGCCTGTCCCATAAGTATACGCACGGAATACAACACCTGTATAGTACATGTAGCTTCCGCTCATACTCAGGTCAAAAGAAAAATGCTGCTCAACTCCATAATGTATCAAAATCTGATAAATCCTTAAAAGCCGTGCAATGGCCGCTTTCGCGTCTGCCGTAGGAGCAATCTTTCCTGCCCGCTCCAACACATCTACTCCCCCGATAAGTTCTGGAAGTATACGGAACGCCGCCTTTACATCCTCTGCAGTCCCTTCCTTATCCAGAATTTCTTCTACCCCAAAATAATTCCGGTTTGTGATCAATGTATGGAGTTCTTCCGTGACTTCTTCTCCCAGCCCTGTCGCTTCCATCAATCCCCGGATAAAGTCCACGTGTCCAATATTCACCTGAAATTCCGTGAGCCCTACATTTTTCAGTCCGTCCACAACCATAGCCAGCATCTCTGCATCAGCCTCTATGGAATCCACACCGATCAATTCCGCCCCAAGCTGGGTATTTTCTTTCAAACGCCCCTGGTAACTGGAATGATTGATAAATGTATTCCCCACATAGCACAGCCGGATAGGGGAATCTTCTTCCTCAAACAATGTGGCCGCCACACGGGCAATAGACGGCGTAATGTCTGGACGAAGGACAAGGGTATTGCCCTCTCTGTCAAAAAATTTATACAACTCTTTTGATGCGATTGTCCCGATTTCTTTTCGGAACACATCGAAATATTCAAAGGTCGGTGTCTGGATATCCTGATAACCATATAGATGCAGTATCTCATGGAGCTTTTCCTGTACTGCAAGTTTCTTTCTGCATTCTGTATTATAAATATCCCGGACCCCTTCCGGTGTATGTAATTTCTGTTCCAATTCTTTCACCCATTTCTTTACTTTGCTAAATCGCTAAAGTCCTTAGACATTATACGAACTTTCTATATGAATGTCAATCCCTGCTGTCCAAATCCTTCTGAATGTAATCCAGATATGGAACAAGGCAGTTATTCTTTAGTGTCATAAAATATTCCGGACTCAGTTCTTCAAAACGAAAACTCTTTCGTCCCCCTTCCTGCGCGCGGTTCCAGAACTTCCGTATTTCCTGATATTTCATATAATATAGTGTATTTCTTCCACTGTAAAAGAGGATCAAAAAGGAGATTCCTCCCTGACGCTCAAACTTTTCCATGAAGTTTATCTGATGTTCATGTACATTCTGCAGAGGAAAAGTATCTACGGAACACTCTTTGGCATCAAAGCACACCGGGATTCCCTGTACTGCTCCGATATAGTCTACTGTACTGATCTTGTCAAAGTAGGCAAGTGTGATATGCCGGTGTTCCTTGTCGATCTGTACCGGAGTGATCGGTGTAGGGATTTTCTGGATCAGCGCCAGATTTAATTCCTCATAGCGTTCATTCGTACGGTTGATCAAGTCTTCCAGAGTGGAACCTCTCAATCCTCGTGAATTCCATGTTGCCATAACATCCTATTCTCCTTTTGATAATCGGCCGATAACTTTTCCCTGCATATCCGCTGAAATATGACAGGAGGTAAAGCCATAAACTTCTTTCCTGACAGATAGTGCAAAGTTCCTTCTGAATCCGGCATCTCTATTCTCCAGGCATGCAATAGCTGGGATTTCAAACCATATTCTTTCTGATACATATCATTGATTTTACGACTGCCGTATTTATAATCTCCGATAATAGGATGTCCGTCTGCGGCAAGATGCGCCCGGATCTGATGGGTTTTTCCGGTGATCAGATGGACTTCCAAAAGCGTCACATCTTTACCGGAAGCCAGCGGACGGTAATCAGTCTCAATCCGGACACTGTCCGGATGCCCGTCCTGACAGATTCGGACTCGATTTTTTGTTTCCTCCTTATACAGATAACCCTTGATGGACCTCGCTTCTTCAATCTTTCCATATGCCAGGCAGAGATAATATTTGCCAATCGTACGTTCTTTAAAAAAGCGGCTCATTTCCTGCAGGCCTGCCAGGCTTTTTCCGGCAGCAAGAATCCCGCTGGTGTTCCTGTCCAGCCTGCTGCATACAGAAGGCCGGAAAGTTTTTAAATTCTGTTCTGTAATCTGTCCGGTATCCAAAAGATATTGGATCAGATGTTCCACAGCAGAGACATCCGTTTCTTTCGCCTTCTGCGACAACATTCCGACAGGCTTATTCAGCAAAAGCAGATTCTCATCCTCATACAGGATATCCAGCTTTTCCTGCCTGCCGGCCTGTGCCTGAAAAGTCTTTCTGGAAAATTTCTCGATCGTCTCATCCGAGAGATACAGCTTTACCAGATCTCCCTGTACCAGCTTTTCCGAACCTGAGGCTTTTTTTTCATTTAACGTGATATTTTTTTTGCGAAGCATTTTATAGTAAAAATTTTTTGGCGCTTTGCACAGATATTTCGCCAGCAGTTTATCTAATCTCTGGCCCGCTTCATTTTCCGTAACACAAATTTCCTGCACGCTCTTCTCCACTTTCTTTTTCCTAACCCGTATGACTGCCTCGAAATCATATGTGCATATCTAATACATATTTTTATGGCAATTCCTTACAGGGAAATATTCATGATCAAATGTGCGATCTCCGTTTCGTATTCTTTCGTGTCTGCTTTTTCCACTGCCGCAATATTTTCCAATCCCTCTACAAGAGCAATAAATGACCTGAACTCATCAAACAGCTTTACTGAAACCCCTTCCATATCATTCTGCTGCAAGATCTTTCGTATATAAGATGATGTAGATTTCAACTCTGTTTTCTCATTCGATGTATATCCAAAGACTTTATCTCCAGAAACCACAATGCAGTCAACCGGCATGATCTTCTCCGTACTTGTAATGACCAGATCATAGATGACTGTTAAATGCGAAGACTTTTCGGCCACTTCTTCAGCCAGGGCCGAATCGACCGTCTGATAGGGAAACCGGGTAATCACACCTACCAGGGCTTTGCAGGCCGGAAGGCATCCCACGACGGCTGCCACGGTGAGCAGATTCTTGTTAGAGTGTGTCTGGCTGTATCCCAGCAAAAATACAGCCGCCACAATCGCAAAATAAATCACCGTTCTCAAAATTTCTATTTTCAGTTTGTCGCGCAGATATCCCGGCGTTCCCTTTTCACATTTTCTCATGGTCCTATAACCTCCATTTTGACACCCCAAAAATTACTCCACAAGTTTCGAAGCCGCACAGCGCTGTATATCATTCGGATTAAACACCATCATCAGATTTAAAAGAAAATGATGCGGCAGCAATTTTGATGCAATATGTGCACCCTTCAACGGAAACCCGTATATAGAAATGTCCTTTCCGGCGCGGCTGTCCTGCAGCGCTTTTTTGACAACTCCCGGTGCCTTTACCTTCGTCAGTTTCTTTAATGGATTTTCCAATTCCCCGGAAACCCTAAAAAATTCTGTATCTACCGGTCCCGGACAGACTGCGGTGACATAGATCCCACGGTTTCTCAATTCTGCACCCAGGCTTCTGGAGAAACTCAGTACATAAGCTTTTGTAGCTGCATAGACTGAAAATAAAGGCTGCGGGCAAAAAGCGGCGGCGCTGGCCATATTGAGGATGCGGCTGCCTTTTGACAGATAAGGCAGACATTCAAATGTGATTCTGGAAAGGGCCCTGCAGTTTAAGTCGATCATTTCCAATTGTGCGCGTTTGTCCTCTGACAGAATTTCTTCTACAGGCCCGCTCTTTCCAAATCCGGCCGCATTGACCAGCATCCGGATATCCGGCTTCTCTTTTTCAAGCATTGTCCCAAGCTGTTCATAGACAGCTTCATGAAGCAGATCTCCTTCCAAGATCCGAACCGGAACTGTGGAAAGCACATTTAATTCTTGAAGCCTGTGCCCTCTTCTGGCAATGACCCAGACCTCATCTAAAGTCCGGTAAAAATGCCCCGCCTGTTTCACAAATTCTCGTCCTATTCCCGAAGATGCCCCGGTCACAATCGCAATTTTCATAGCAGTCCTGCCTCCCTATTTTTTATTCACATGCACAGCCCTTCATTTTCCCGGCCTTTTCTTCTTTGGTTTACCAGAGAGCTTTCTCGGACGGATCAAACAATGTTTTTCAAACCCAATCAAGTCTGTACGCCCTGCTTTTATAAGAGCCTCCTTCACCAGCTCATAGTTTGCCGGGTTTTGGTACTGTATCAAGGCACGCTGCATCGCCTTCTCATGCGGGTTCTTAGGGACATATACAGGCTTCTCTGTACGGGGATCCAGGCCGGTATAATACATGCAGGTAGATATGGTGGAAGGCGTCGGGTAAAAATCCTGTACTTGTTCCGGCATATACCCCATATCCCGGCAAAACCCCGCAAGTTCCACAGCTTCCTTCCATGTAGAGCCTGGATGCGAAGACATGAGATAGGGGACAAGGTATTGCTTTTTACCCAGCCGTTCATTCATCTTTGTAAACTTCTTTACAAATTCTTTATACACCTGGTTTTCCGGCTTTCCCATCAATTTCAAGACAGCATCCGACACATGCTCAGGAGCCACCTTTAGCTGTCCGCTTACATGGAACGAACAAAGTTCCTTCAGAAAAGTCTGGTCCTTATCTGCAAGCAGGTAATCAAAGCGGATTCCGGAACGGATAAATACTTTTTTCACGCCCGGAAGTTTCCGAAGGCTCTGAAGCAGTTCCACGTATTCCCTATGGTCTGCCCGCAGATTCTTACAGGGCTTCGGAAAAAGGCATTGCTTCTTTGGACATACGCCGTCCTTCTTTTGCTTTTCGCAGGAAGGATGCCTGAAATTGGCCGTAGGGCCGCCCACATCATGGATATAGCCTTTGAATTCTTTCTGCTTTGTCATCTTTTTGGCCTCTGCCAGCAGGGACTCCTTACTCCGGCTCTGGATGATCCTGCCCTGGTGAAAGGTGAGGGCACAAAAATTGCATCCGCCGAAACACCCCCGGCTGCTGGTCAGGCTGAACCGGACTTCTTCAATGGCGGGCACCCCGCCCTGAGATTCATAAGAAGGATGATACGTGTATCTGTAGGGAAGGCCGTACACATCGTCCATCTCCATCTGCGTCAATGGTTTTGCAGGTGGATTCTGCACCACATACAGATGCTCCTGATAAGGCTCTGCCAGCCTCTTTCCAGAAAACGGATCTGTATTACAGTACTGCGTATAGAAACTCTTTGCATATTTTCTCTTATCTGCCTTCAGTTCTTCATAGGACGGCAGCAGAACCGCATCATATACGGAATCCAGATTCTTCACCTTTACGGCCGTACCATCAATATAGGTCAGATCCTGCACTGCAATTCCAGAGTCCAAAGCCTCCGCAATTTCCAGAATGGAGCGTTCCCCCATCCCATAGGAAATCATGTCAGCCCCGGAATCCAGCAGAATAGAACGTTTCAGCTTGTCAGACCAATAGTCATAATGGGCCAGCCGTCTGAGGCTTGCCTCAATCCCTCCTAAAATTACAGGAGTATCCTTGTATGTCCGGCGGATCAGGTTTCCATAGACAACTGCTGCATGATCCGGACGTTTCCCCGTCACGCCGCCAGCTGTATAAGCGTCCGCAGGACGCCGTTTCCGGGAAACAGAATAATGGTTCACCATAGAATCCATATTCCCCGCTGATACAAGAAATCCAAGCCGCGGCTCTCCATAGACCGCAATACTTTTTTCATCCTTCCAGTCCGGTTGGGAGATCATCCCCACCCGGTAGCCATGCGCTTCCAGAAGACGGCTGATGATAGCATGTCCAAAAGACGGATGATCCACATACGCATCACCGATGACATACACAAAATCTACTTGTTCCCATCCCCGCGCCTCCATATCCTTCCTGCATAAGGGTAAAAAAGGCTGTTCCATACTATTCTCCACAGATTTCATAAGTTTCATTCCAGATTTCTCTGTAATCATGGATATAATAATCTGCCAGTTCCCGCTTTACCGCCTCATATGGAATGGAAAAGGAATCATGGACAGCACACACGCTCATGCCCGCGTTTTTCCCTGCCCGAATTCCATTCGGAATATCCTCGAACACCAGACACTCCTGAGGAAGCACCTTTAATTCCTCTGCTGCTTTCAGATAGACATCCGGCTCCGGCTTTCCCCGCTGCACCTCGTCAGACGTAACGATTGTGGTAAAATACTGCCGTACATGCAGCGCATTTAATACTGTTTCTGCCAATTCCTTGGAATTGCTGGTGGCAATCCCCATCAGGATTCCCTGTTCATCCATACGCCTTAAAAATTCTTCCGCCCCTTCTTTTAGCGGAACCCGTGTCTGGTACATCTCGATTGCCATTTCTGTCCATTCCCTGCACACATCTTCTACGGTAAAATCCAAGTCTGGAAATGCATCCAGAAAATACTGAGCCGTCTCAATAAAACTCTTCCCCTCAATATCCGGATAAAAATTCTCTGGTGCAGTGAGTTCATATTTTCCCATATACTGCTTGTCCACCTCAAGCCATATCCACATAGAATCTATCAAAGACCCATCCATATCAAATATTACTGCCTTTTTTCCTTTTAACATAGCATATCCAACTCATTTCTATTTAATGTCCGGTATTCCCCCGGCTTTAATGTTGCATCCAGCACAAGCGGCCCCATCTGCAGCCGTTTCAAGTACAAGACTTCCTTATCCACAGCCTGGAACATCCGCTTTACCTGATGGAATTTTCCTTCCTGGATAGTCAGTTCCACCTCTGATACCTCTTTGGAAGTCAAAATCAGAAGCCCGGCTGGAAGCGTCCTCTTTTCTTCGCCAATATCCACGCCCTGCCGGAAAGCTGCCACATCTTCCTGCGTTACCCTGCCCTGGATCCTGGCATAATAAACCTTGTCTACATGCTTTTTCGGAGATAAAAGACGATGGGCAAGCCCGCCGTCATTGGTGATCAACAAAAGCCCTTCCGTATCTTTGTCCAGTCTGCCCACCGGAAATAAATCTTTCCGCCTGCGGCTTAAGATCAAGTCTACAACACAACGCTCTCTGGAATCCGTGGAAGCCGAGATCACCCCGGCAGGTTTATTCAGCATATAGTATTCATACTCCACATACACCGCCGGTTTCCCAGAAAACATCACTTGATCCTTCTCCGTATCCACTTTATATTCCGGCTTTTGGACGAATTGGGTATTTACTTGTACCAATCCCTTCTGGATTGCCTTTTTCACTTCGCTTCTCGTGCCCAGTCCAATCTCTGACAGATACTTGTCCAGACGCAGCTTCATCCTATTCCACCTCCGAAAACCACCGTTTGTTACGACACCCACCGCCATCCCGGCAGGTATTTATTCTTCAACATTTGCGAAGACAGCTTGCCGAATCCCAATGGATAACCATCCACACAAACCAGATACCAGCCCTTTTCTTTTGGCGAGGCCAAATCCTCCACCTCCAGGGTTTCACCCTTTAGGTATCGGATCACACGAGCATCCTCCGCAGAAAAATCCAGTATCTTTCCATACTCTTCTTTTTTCAGGCACATTGCCAGTGCCTGGCTTGGTTCAAAACGGTTCTTTTTCACTTCCCCCAAGAGCAGGCCGGAACGAAGAAACCGGATCCCCTGTAAGTTTGGTATCCCTTCCGGCATATAGTAGGCATGTCCCTCCCGCAGCTCCAATCTGCTTTTATCGATTTTCCAATCCAAAGTTTGCAAAAAACTCTCCAGTTCCTCCGGGATTTTGTACCTGCCTTGTTCCTTTTTCTGGCCTCCAGAAAATGTAAAACTGTTCTTCCGGAATCCCTCTTTTCCAGAAACACTGGTTCCTTTCTTTTTGAGCAATGCGAGGAAATGTCCCTCTCCTTCCATCCTATGTGGAAATATCCGTACAGTCTTCTGAAAACTCGCCTGTCTGCCTGCCGTAAATTCCGGACGGCCTTTACAGAATCCTTCATAGCCTTCCATCTCACAAATCTCCAGATTCGGACAGCTATCCAGCAGGTATTCGATGATCTGCTCATTTTCCCGTGGATCAAACGTGCAGGTAGAATATAACATCATCCCTCCTGGTTTCAACATGGAAGCAGCCTGTGTCACAATACTTTTCTGCAGCCTGGAAAAATATTCCGGCCCATGCTCTTCCCACGCCCGGATCATCTTTTTCTCTTTGCGGAACATCCCCTCTCCTGAACAGGGGGCATCTACCAGGATTTTGTCAAAATACTCGTGAAAATATGGTACAAGCTTCCCCGGTTCCTCACTGCTGACCAGCACATTTCCGATTCCGCACAATTCCAGATTCTTTAAAAGCCCTCTGGCTCTGGAATAACTGATATCATTCGCAACAAGCATTCCTGTCCCCCGAAGCCTGGCCCCCAATTCCGTAGCCTTTCCTCCAGGCGCCGCACACACATCCAGAACAAAATCTCCTGGTTCCACAGGCAGCCTGCTTGCAGGGGTCATAGCGCTTGGTTCCTGCAGATAGTACAGCCCCGCAAAATAATAGGGATGCTTGGCTGGCTGCACCTGCTCCCCATCATAATAAAATCCATTCGGAATCCAGGGAACCGGGGTCAAGGGCCAGGGGGCATTTTTTTTGAACTCTTCTGCTGATATTTTATTGGTATTCACCCGAAGCCCATAATGCCGGGGTTCCTCAAAACACTGCAGGAAACTCTCATACTCATCCTGCAGAAGTTTTTTCATCTTCTCTTCAAATACGTCCGGTAATTTCATTCTCTGCTCTGCCTTTTTGTAATATTTTCTGCTGCCTTTAATAGCCTTCCATCCATTAATGCAAAGAGACTGCTTCTTAATACGCACATTTGATCTTGCGGCTTTCCAGATACCGGAGAGGATAATACGGATTCACACTGATTTCCTTATCCTCCAGAACAAGATAGATTCCCACATGCAGATGCACCGGGAAATTTCCGGTGGTCCCTTCCACATCGCTGTAACCTGTATCTCCCATAAACCCAAGCAGATCACCTGCCTTTACAGTATCCCCTTCCTCCAGATCCGCATAGGAATCCAGATGTGCATAATAAAAATAAGCGCCTCCTGGAGCCGTGATCCCAAGCCGATACCCTCCCTGCTCCAGCCAGCCCTTATGCAGTACCGTCCCATCCGTCATGCTGACGATCGGGTAGACACCGCGCTCGTTTGTAGAAGCCATGATATCCGTACCCTCATGCCCGCGCTTTCCTCCATAATTTCGCTCAAACATCCATGAATCTTCAAATGTGACTTCCATATCTGTCTGATTCGACGGTTCCGGCACCGGAAAATACTGCAGGTCATCCCAGATGGCCTCACAACTCATACAATATTCTTCCCAGCCCTGCTTTTTCGACCATATCCTTTCCAGCTTCTGAAACGTTTCCTCTGTATATGGATACCGAAATGCCTCCTGGCAAAACTTATTTTCCAGCCAGTAAAGCCCCAGCTCCCGTCCAGGGGCCGCAGCCTCGCATATATAGTCCAGCATCCTGGTATCCATCCGCTGTCTGCGGTATCCCTCAGACTCCAATACACTGGTACGAAGCCTGCCATACCGGCTCTGTGAGGTTATGGCATCTATACCGAGCACCAGAAATATACAAAGGAGCACACAATAAAGAATATCCCGCATAATCTTATGAATAGCTGATGTCTTCCGGTGCATAGCCCGGCGCCTGTTTAGGAAATATATCTTTGCTTTTATATCGTTCTTTCTCAAAAGCTATCCGTCCCGGCTCATTTTTCTTACTAAATATATGACCAGTTTATTTGATTATTTACATCTCTTTAAAATAATTTTCAAAACATCCCATATCTTCTGTGTAGAAGCAATCTCCAGCCGTTCATGGAAAGAATGGATGTCCTCCATATGCGGTCCGAAAGAAACACAATCTAATTCCGGCTTTTTGCCGCTTAAAAGGCCGCATTCCAACCCAGCATGGATGGTAGTAACTTTCGGCCGGATTCCAAACACTTCTTCAAAAGCCTCTGCCGCAATAGGGCGGATTCTCGAATGCTCTTTATACATCCATGCCGGATACCCATTGTCCACATTCCAGCGCCCCCCCATCATATCCGCTAAGCAGATCAGACGCTCCTTCAATTCTTCTATCTTCGAGGAAACACCGCTCCTGATTAAAACCATGAACCGTACGCTCTTTTCTTTTGTCTCTACAACTCCTAAATTGTCCGAAGTTTCCACCAGCCCTTTCAAAGAACGGCTGTATTCATCTACACCATTGGGGCAGTTCACTAAAAAGCCGATTACTTTTTTCTGGGATTCCTCTTTGAAAACTGTATATTCTTTTTCTCCCAATTCTGTGATCCTGATGTCTAAGTCCGGCTCATCTGTCCCAAATTCCTGCTGCCAGACTCCTTTCATGCTCTCAACCGTCTGAATTGCTTTCTCTCCATCCTCTACAACGACTGTCATTTTGCTTACAGACGGAATCACATTATCCCTGGCGCCTCCATTGAGGTCTGCCAGATAGAGGCTCTGCTCTCTGCCCAGATGATTGATCAGCCTTCCTGCCAGCTTATTCGCATTACCCCGCTGCCTGTCAATCTCTACACCTGAATGCCCTCCCTTTAGGCCACAGATTTCTACCAGCAGCCCCATACCTTGGGCTGTTTTTTTCTCAACCGGGATTTCACAGGAAAATCGAAATCCTCCGGCACAACCTGCAATCAGCGTATCGTCATCTTCTGAATCCAGATTAAGAAGCATGGAACCTTTCAGCACAGATAAATCAATGTTCGCCGCGCCATCCATGCCGACCTCTTCATCTACAGTAAAGACAGCTTCTATGGGCGGATGCTCCAAAACTTCACTATCCAAGACAGCCATGGCAAACGCGACCGCAATCCCGTCATCTGCTCCCAGTGTAGTATCCTTCGCTGTCACAAACCCATCTTCAATCATCAATTCCAATGGGTCTGTCAGGAAATCATGGCTTGAGTCAGGCGTTTTTTCACATACCATGTCCAGATGCCCCTGGATGATAACAGGCTCGCTTTCCTCATAGCCTTTACTCCCCGGCTTTTTGATAATGACGTTGTTCCATGTATCCTGAATCACTTCCAGATTCCTTTCCTGTGCAAATTTTACACAATAATCACTGACCTCTTTTGTATGATAAGTCCCTCTCGGAATCTGGCTCAATTCCTCAAAAAAACGAAATACTTCTTTTGGTTCTGTTGCTTCTAAAACCGCCATGTTTCTTCCCCTTTCCATTTTACTGTCAAACTCCATTTTGTCACAGTGGACATAAAAAATCAACCTGTTTCATATATCTTTATTAACCTAGACGAAAAAATGTAGGAAATGGAATGAATCGGAACTTAAAAGGAATCGGAATTGTACTCTTATTTGTGTTTATGCTCGTCTCTCCCAAGGCTGTATTTACCGGCGCAAGCGAGGGGCTTTTACTTTGGTTTCAGATTATCCTTCCAACCCTGTTTCCGTTCCTGCTGATCACCAATCTGCTTTTAGCCACCGGAAACATGCATCTTATCAGTTCTGCTTTCGGAACCATTCTTACCCGGATTTTCCATGTATCCCCAAACGGCAGCTTTGCAGTTGTCACAGGCTTCCTGTGCGGATACCCGATGGGCGCGAAAACAGCAGCCGATCTGACTGCATCAGGTTATATTTCAAAGAAAGAAGGAGAATATCTGCTCTCCTTTTGCAATAATTCCAGTCCCGTATTTATCCTGAATTTTGTTGTATGGAAATCCCTGGGCAATGACACCTTACTGATACCAACGCTTGTAATCCTGATGATTTCCCCTATGGTTGTCAGCTTCTTTACCAGAAAGAACTACCGTTTTGAAAATGAGAAAGAAGTCCATTACTCGAAAGCCTCTTGGTCCTTTCAGGAGATTGATGACTGCATCATGGACAGCTTCGAGACTCTTGTAAAAGTCGGCGGATACATCATCCTGTTCTCTGTCCTGCTGTCACTGTCCGAATCTCTTCCTGTCCATATACCGGCGCTCCAAGCCCTCCTCCCTCTGCTGGAAGTTACCAACGGCCTTGTCCTGCTGCGGGAAATGGAGCTTCCTCTGAAATTTTTATACCCGGCCATTCTGGGACTTACCTCTTTCGGCGGATTCTGTGCTGCTGCGCAGACACAGTGTATGGTACAGAAAGCCGGCTTTCCAATCCTTCCTTATATCGCACAAAAACTGGCAGCCGCACTGACTGCCAGTCTATTGGGGTGTCTATACTTAGGGATCGCCGCGAAATAATATGTACATCTGGCAGCAGTGCCCTATATCTGTTCTGATACTCTACAGATTACTGCATATCTCCAGTCTGCTCATATGCATCTGAGCCATCATTCTGAATAACCAGTTCCCTGCGGTTGTTCTGCACGACGGCATAGCACTCCTGCAAAGAATTGATCAGGCCATCATATTTTGTCGTATAGCTGTCCAGTGTATGGCCGATGATGCTTTCCGCATTCGCCATCAGATCATCTGTATATTGGATTGCACCAGCCCGGATCTCATTAGCCTCTATCGTAGCATTATCCACAATCTCCTGTGCCTGGGCCGTAGCCTGGGTCACAATCTCATTGGCCTGGGCATAAGCCTGCTGCATGATCTCATGCTCACTGACAAGTTCCGTCGTCTGTACCTGCGCATCTTCAATCATGGCATCTGCCTTTGCCTGGGCATCCGCCAGAATCGCATCACGGTTCGCAATGATCTTTTGATAACGCTTGATCTCATCTGGAGTCTTCATGCGCAGTTCCCGAAGAAGCTCATCCAAATGCTCTTTGTTCACAATAATCTTTGTAGTGGACAGAGGCTGGTACTTACAATCTCTGTCAATATACTCTTCAATCTCCTCAATAATCTGCTCAATACGGCTGCTCATAACTTACACGCTCCTTTTCGCTTTCATCTTCTCTTTCAATTCTTTTCCTATCACTTCCGGAACAAATTGTGATATATCTCCTCCAAAAGCAGCTATCTCTTTCACTGTCGTTGAACTTAAATAAGAATATTCTATACTAGTCGTCAAAAACATCGTCTCTACACCAGGCTCAAGCTTATGGTTGGTCTGGGACATCTGCAGCTCATATTCAAAATCTGTGATCGCACGCAGGCCGCGGATGATAAGTGCTGCACCAGTCTCCCTGGCGAATTCAACCAACAGCCCCCCAAATGGTGCGATCGCTACATTATTTAAATCTTTTGTCACTTCTTTTAACATTTTAACACGTTCTTCAACAGAAAACAACGGCATTTTCGCATTATTATTTAATACTCCGACAACCAATTCATCCACAATCTTGCAGCTTCTCCTAATAATATCCAAATGCCCATATGTGACAGGGTCAAAACTTCCCGGATAAATCGCCTTTAACATTTCTCTTCCTTTCCTGCCTTTTCCAGAAAAACATGCTTGTTGCTTTTATATATTTTTTCCTTACTTAATACGAATCCAAGCTCTTTTAAATAAGAAAAATCAGTTTCTTTAGAAGCCTCCACAATGATCAATGTATCCTCATGGACAATGGAAGACTTTGCCAAATATTCCAGCGCTTTCTGCTCCAGACCCTGCCCATATGGGGGATCCATAAAAATATAATCAAACTCCTTTTTCCCTTCCATCTGCCTCAAAGCCGCCATAACATCCTGAGTCAATGCAACCGCCTTATCCTCCAGCCTTGTATACTTCAAGTTTTCTTTAATACAGGCCATTGCCTTAGGATTTCTTTCTACAAAAACAGACTCGCGAGCGCCACGGCTTAACGCCTCAATTCCAATCCCTCCGCTGCCGCTGAACAAATCAAGAAAAACACAGTTATGGAGCGCGGGGGCCAGCATATTAAACAAGGTTTCTTTAATCCGGTCCGTTGTAGGCCGGGTATCCAATCCATCCAGCGTTTTCAATTGTAACCGCCTTGCACTTCCCGCTATGACTCTCATAATCGTCCCTTTCTACAGATTGTCGTTTTTTACTGTTGGCTTTATACATTTTTTGCATTAATCATGTGAATTTTAGCAGAAAAAAGCACTCAGGTCAATCCCAAGTGCTTTTTTCTTCGCTATTTCTCTGCTTTACTATCTGCCAGCCATCTGTTTTTCCTGCTGTTCGATCATTTTCTTGACCATATAACCACCGACAGAACCATTCTGTCTGGAAGTTAAGTCACCATTGTATCCGTCTGTCAACGGTACTCCCAGTTCGTCTGCTACCTCATACTTAAATTTGTCAAGTGCACCCTTTGCCTCAGGTACTGCTGCTCGATTAGATGAACGACTTGCCATTTTATTTTCCTCCTTTTGCATCTTTTTGTAACTTTTTCGTTACTTCTTCGGTTTTTATTTTGTAACAGTTGTTTTTTGTTACATCCATATTATATGGAGGAATTTTAGTTTTACACTGGAAGTTCCTGCCACTTCTTTTACAGTGTAGTTTCCAATGCATTTTTTGCGACCACATGCTCTAACGCTTTTTTTAATTGACTGTTTTTGGGGTCTGTCAGTTTAGAGTCTTCTTCTAAAAGAGCTTTTGCAGCTTCACTTGCATTTTTTAAAATTTTTGAATCCTGAAAGACATCGCCTAACCGGAAATCTAATATCCCACTCTGTCTGATTCCAAATAAATCGCCCGGGCCGCGCAGACGTAAATCTTCCCCTGCAATAAAAAATCCATCATTTGAGTGATTCAAGATTTCCAATCGCTCTCTTGTTTCTTTTGATTTTGACGCGCTCATGAATATACAATAAGACTGATGTCCCCCTCGTCCCACACGCCCGCGGAGCTGATGGAGCTGGGCGAGTCCGAACCTCTCTGCATTTTCAATCATGATCACAGAGGCATTGGGCACATCGATTCCTACCTCGATCACTGTAGTAGATACAAGTATCTGGATTTCGTTCCTGGCAAATTTTTCCATAATTTCATCTTTTTGCGCCTCTTTCATTTTCCCATGCAGGCAGGACACTGTAATCCCCCGTCCCATGGTTTCTTTTACAATTTCCGTATAATCCGTCACATTCTCCACTTCCAGGCTGTCACTCTCTTCTACCATAGGACAGATGATATAGCACTGCCGCCCGGAGAGGATCTGCTTTTTCATAAACTGATAGGCTGTATTCCGATAGCCGGTATCTACCACGCAGTTTTTGATCGGAAGGCGGTTTTTCGGGAGTTCTTTTATCACAGAAATATCCAGATCACCATATAGAATGATTGCCAGGGTCCGTGGAATCGGCGTAGCGCTCATGACCAGGATATGAGGGTATTCTCCTTTCCCTGCCAATGCTTCCCGCTGCTTTACCCCAAAGCGATGCTGCTCGTCTGTCACCACAAGGGCAAGCCTTTGATACGCCACCTTTTCCTGGATCAAAGCATGGGTCCCTATAATCAGTTGTGCCTCTCCGGAAGAAATCCGTGCATAGGCCTCTTTCTTTTCCTTCGCTGTCATAGAGCCTGTTAAAAGCTCTGTATGCAATGGAATTTCATATTCGGAAAGCATTCTGCGGATATTTTCAAAATGCTGTCTGGCTAACACCTCTGTCGGAGCCATCATTGCCGCCTGGCAGCCATTCACCCCGGCAAACAACATGGCCAGCAGAGCAACCACCGTCTTTCCTGAGCCGACGTCTCCCTGTACCAGCCGTGACATCACATGAATCCCAGTCATATCCTGCCTGATTTCCCTCCACACTGATTTTTGCGCATCTGTCAGTTCATAGGGCAGTTTTTTTAAAAATTCACCTATCTTCTCCTGCTCTTTGAAACAATAAGGATTCAGCACCCTGTCCTCCTGTTCTTTCAGCATACGCAGTGACAGGATAAACAATAAGAACTCTTCAAAAACCAAGCGCTCTCTGGCATGATAGAATTCCTCCTTCGTCTTAGGAAAATGGATCCCACGGATGGCCTCTCCATATCCTGCCAGCCCATACTCCTTTCGAAGCGCCTCCGGCAGGATCCCATCTCCCAAATCCACAGATTCTGCCGCCTGTTTCATTGCTTTCAAAACCGCATTATTTGTAAGTCCGTTTGTCAGTGGATATACAGGCTGCAAAGATGCCCTCTTTTCTTCATATTTTATACTGGGATAAAAGATTTCCGGGTGTTCCATCACAAGCCCTTCCTTTTTACATACAATCCTCCCCCGAAGTGTGACTACTCCGCCCCGGGCGAACGTATTGCGCAAAAACGGCATCCGAAACCAGACGACCTTCAATGTTCCCGTCAAATCCTTTAGATAAAGCGTTGTAATCTGCATTTTGGGACTTCCGCCAACCTGTACCCTTCCATAAATAGCCCCGGATACCGTCATAGTCCTGCCTTCCTCAAGCTCCCCAACGGTCACCGGATCCTCGTAGACCTCGTACCCTCGTGGATAATAATGAAGAAGCTCCCCCACTGTATGGACGCCCACTTTCCCAAATGTCTTCTCCGCCTTTTCTCCGATTCCTTTCAATTCCCTAATTCCTGAATACTCATCCATTTTCCGCTCCCGCAAATCTCCGCTCTTTCCTGTAATTTTTAAGCAGCTGACTTAAAAATAATTTATCCCATGATGCTGTTGGAAATACTTCATTATAAATGAAAACATTTCCGACGGCACCATGGGACTTCCTGCACAGCATCTACTCTATATTTTATGAATGTTTAAGACTTCTAAATCTATTCTACAGAGATTACATAGTAATAAATAGGCTGCCCGCCATTCTGCACATCTACATCTGCATCAGGATACAACTCTGCAATCTCCTCTCCAAACCTTTGGGCATCCTCTTCCCTGATATCTTCCCCATAATAGAGGCTGATCATCTCTGTCTCTTCATCGGCCATATTTTCCAGCATTTCCTTTGTGGCTGCCTCTACAGACTGCCCCACCGAAAGAATCCCGTTATCACCAATACCCATAATATCTCCTTCATGGATTTCCTTATCATCAATATGGGTATCCCGGACCGCGTAAGTCACCTGTCCAGTCTTGACATTCTTAATCTCTTCCAGCATCATCTCTTCGTTGGTATCCACATCTGCATCGGGCATATAGCTGATCACTGCAGTAATTCCTTGTGGTACTGTCTTTGTCGGAATTACAATAACATCCTTGTCCTTTACCAGGGATTTTGCCTGATTTGCCGCCAGCACAATGTTCTTATTATTCGGAAGTATAAAGATGTGGTCCGCATTCACCTGGTCAATCGCGGTAAGCATATCTTCCGTGCTTGGATTCATAGTCTGGCCGCCCTCAATGATATAGTCCACACCCAGTTCCTGGAAAATCGTATTCATTCCCTCTCCGATAGACACGGAAATAAATCCCACAGATTTCCGTGGTTCCTTTTTCACTTCCTGCTCGTTCTTCTGCTTTGCAGCTTCTGCCTGTTCTGCAGCTAATTTTTCCGCATCACGAATCAGCTTTTCCTGATGCTCCTCCCGCATATTATCAATCTTCATACGGGAGAGCTGACCATAGCCCAAGGCTTTCTGGATCGCAAGCCCCGGGTCATTGGTATGCACATGCACCTTTACAATGTCATCATCTGCCACACACACAATAGAATCCCCGATGGATTCTAAATACGCCTTGAATTCTTCCTCGTTCTTCTCTGTAAATCCGTTGTTTGTCATAATAATGAACTCAGTACAATAACCAAACTTGATATCAGCCTCTGCCTGTGCTCCCGGCTTCACCAGCTTGGTGCCTGTTCCTGCCTCAATTGCACTGTAGTCAACGTCTTTTCCCAAAAACGCTTCATAGGCACCGTTCAATACTTCGACCAGCCCCTGGCCGCCGGAATCTACAACACCAGCTTCCTTCAAGACCGGAAGCATATCCGGTGTCTTTTCCAGAACATCCTTAGCGCACTCCAGCACCTCCGGAATAAAAGCTTCCAGATCATCCATGCTCTGGGCAAGTTCCTGTGCTTTCTCAGAGAGCCCCCTGGCAACTGTGAGGATAGTTCCTTCCTTGGGCTTCATAACAGCCTTATATGCTGTCGCAGTCGCACGCTCACAGGCAGCAGCAAGAACCTGCAC
The DNA here is from genome assembly GCA_910589385.1 of uncultured Lachnospiraceae bacterium. Classification (GTDB taxonomy): domain Bacteria; phylum Bacillota; class Clostridia; order Lachnospirales; family Lachnospiraceae; genus Schaedlerella. Next base: position 72,243 of record CAJUTU010000006.1, on the reverse strand, counting down.
ATCTATCTCTTTATGTTCCCGGATTTCCTTTGTGAATCCCCGCAGAAGCTGAGAAAGAATCACACCCGAATTCCCCCTCGCCCCACGCAGGGAGCCAGAGGAAATTGCCTTAGACACGGATTTCATATCCGCCTGTTCCAATGCCTTAACTTCCTTGGCGGCAGACATGATCGTCAAAGTCATGTTTGTCCCCGTATCCCCATCCGGTACAGGAAATACATTCAATTCATTGATCACTTCTTTTTTTGCTTCCAAGTTCGCTGCTCCGGCAAGAAACATCTTCGTAAACAGCTCCACATTTATCGTTTTCGTTGCCACGACAAGTATCCTCCTTAATCTATCACTCTGACACCTTCCACGAAGATGTTGATTTTCTCGACCGTCATGCCTGTAAATTCTTCTACCTTATACGTTACATTATTCACCAAGTTGTCAGAAACGGACAAAATATTCACACCATATGAAACAATCACATGAAAGTTCAAAGTAAGGTTATTCTCCTCGGAAATTGCAATCTGGATGCCATGGGTCAGGCTTTCCTTCTTCAACAGCCTCACCAGTCCGTCCGTCATACTGACAGCCGCCATGCCGACGATACCAAAGCACTCTACTGCGACAGAACCGGCATATTTCGCAATCACATCAGGATTAATTGTAATGATCCCTAAATCTGTACTCATACTGCCTTTCATCATATATTGACCTCCCATTCTGAATGATGTACTCTCGGAATCTCCCTTGCAAAAGTATTCCTATTATACTCTTTTTGGATAAACTTTACAATACTGATATTTAAATTGTATTATCAAACCAAAACTTTTTCATTATTATTTTCTCTTTTTTAAAAAACTTACAAAAAATCCGGCAAAAAGTCAAGAATAAATTGCAAAAAATGCTTGCAATCAAGAGTTGTATCTGCTAGAATATCTATGTTGTGAGTCTGTGCGGCAAAATTGCGGCAGCGTAATCAAGCTTTATAGCTGAAGAATCACTTATTTTCAGATTGTTAGGAGGTGCAATGATGGCAAAATGTGCTATTTGTGATAAGGGTGCCCATTTCGGTAACAGTGTAAGCCACTCTCATAGAAAGACACCAAAGATGTGGAAGTCAAACATAAAATCAGTCCGTGTAAAAACCGAAGGCGGTTCAAAGAAGATGTATGTATGTACATCCTGTCTGAGATCCGGACGTGTAGAACGTGCATAAGGAATTTCTGTGACATGAATTTTGATAACACATAAAAACCAGTATCCTGGAAGGTACTGGTTTTTTTATGCCATTGTATCCCTTCTTTATTATTTACAGAATAATACATACCCCGCTGCCAGGCATGCGCAGAACAATACCACCCTTAAAATAGAGGTAGAAGGGATCAGCAAGACCAAAAACATTCCCATTGCAGCACAAAGCAAGGCAAAGCCAATCAACCGCTTCATAATAAAAGTCCTGACCGCTCTTGTTACACTTATCCTATCTTATGCTGCCCTTTGGCCATTTATACCTTATTATTCCTCTTCTTCCGCCGCAGCATCCAGAATATCAGCTACGTCCTCCTCTGTCACCTTATCCTCTTTTCGCTCCGTAATTTTATCCAGAACCTCCGGCACCAGGTCAAACAGCTTTGTGATCGTATCCTGATTCTTAATATTCACCAGCCTGGTCGTCCCATCCTTGATCACAAGCACCGCACTGGGTGTGATCTTCCCTCCGAGGCCGCCTGAACCCTTATCTCTTTTCTCACCCTGGTTGGCTCCCACTCCAAGCCCAAAGGATACATCGATCAACGGAAGGATCGTGATATCATCTACCCGGACCGCATCACCCACCACTGTCTTACTGGAAACAAATCCGTCCATCCCTTTGAATAAAGATTCCACCGCAGTTTTCAAGTTATTTGTTTCTGACATCTTTCTATTCCTCCTCGTATTTTTCCTTCCTGTCCGCAAACAAAATTTCTTTATTTGAAAATCATCTTTTTGATATCCATAACTGTTCTTCTCACATCCCGGTTCCAGAGCAGATTCCACGCAAGCACTGCCGCTGGCCATAACCGCGCCGATCCCTTAACTGATACACTTCCATCCAGTACTTTACGCTCAAACTTCGGATAAAGCTGGACTTCCCAATAGGGGTATAGCATACTGAGGACTGCCAGCACCCTCCCGGTAAGCGAAGGATCCTCAAAACCAAATTCCAGTTTTCCGTCCACCTGTTTCGGACGCATCCGGAATAACAGTTTTTTTATCTCGGCAATCAATTTCCAGAATGCCGATTGATGTGTATCATCCTCTAAAAATGCCTTTATCTCTTCTACTTTCTTCCATAGTGCTTTTATCTTATCACAAATATGGGAAAATGTATATTTTATCTTTTCAAAAACAGAAGCTAATTTATCAAATACGGAATCCGCCCCGCCGCTTTTGGCTTCCTTTGTTTCAGTATCCTGAGGCCCGGCTGTTTCTTTTGCCGTTTTGCCCATACGGTCAGAAATTATTTCCACATCCACTGTATCTTCTTCTAACTTCTGTTCTGTAATACCTGGCTTACTTTCTTCTGATTTCTCTTCCGCAATATCTGGCTTACTTTCTTCTTCCAGCTTCTCTTTGGCAGCATCTGGCTTAGCTTCTTCTGGCTTCTCTTTGGCAATACCTGGCTTGCTTTCTTCCCCTGATGTCTCTTGTAGGGCTTCGTCTGGAAAATGGGATATCTCCGTATCTGCTTCTTTTGTCTCTTCTAATTCTGCCGTCTCCTGGCCGTTCCCCAGCTTTATCCATGCAGCACGGACTTTCCAGGCCATCTTTTGCTCCTCATAACAGAGATGTCCGCTGACTAAATGAAAAAAAAGGTGAAACCGCACTCCTGCTTCAAGAGTTGACAGTTTTCCCTTACACCTTGCCTCCACCTGATAACGCAGAGGTGTAAAAAGCACAAGCAAGAACACAAGTACAAGCAACCCCAGTACTGCCAGCAAAATCCAACCTAAGATTTTTAAAACAAACAATATAATATGCAACATCTTATGCTTGCCCTTCCTCAAACTCTCTCTGCCGCCCCGCAAGATACCGCCGGATATCGGTCTCTCCGGTCTGCGCCAGAACCTCCTGCGTGATTTCTTCCACTAAATACATTGCCGCATCATATCCTTCTGCAATTCCTACAACAAATAAAAGTGCATCATCGTATACTGGCTGCTGCAAAAGATACGCCGGAAAGAATTCCAGATGATTCTGTTCCCCCTGTGCCAGGGTTAACACATATAATGTCGGCTGCAAAGCCCGTTCCATTAATTTCTTTAGAACTTTTTGTTTCTTTTTCTGTAATCCATCACTCACATACAAATCACAATAACATTTTATCCGCATGATTCCTTTCCTTTTGCTGCTAATAATAATATGAATCTAAAATCTGTTTCGCAATCGGCACTGCCTTGGCTCCGTCATTTCCATCAGCCCCTTCTACGATTACGCTGATAACCAGCTCTGGATTGTCTACATTGGTAAATCCCATAAACCAGGAATGTGTCTTCTCTCCATCAACCATGCTGTATTCTGCTGTTCCGGTTTTCCCCGCAGCCGTATACACCTGGCCGCTCAGCAGCATTCCGGTTCCTTCATCCACTACGGCACGCATATACTCCTTCAGCCTTGCCGCCTCATCAGAAGACATCAGTTTCCGATAACTCTTTGGCACGTTTTTACTGATTTCTGTTCCTGTATGATTCGTCACCTTTTCCACAAGATATGGCTCCATCAACGTCCCGCCGTTTGCAACAGCCGACGTGATCAACGCCATATGATAAGGACTGACAAGCGTATTCCCCTGCCCCATGGCCGTCATCATAATCTCCGAATCCTCTGTCTCCTTATCCACTGAAAATGAACTTTTTGTATAGTTCATAGCACAGGGAAGTTTTTTATTAAACAGCAGATCCTCGGCTGTTTTTCGGTAAGAGGTACGATCTAAAGATAATCCAATATTTGCAAAGGATGCATTACAGGAATTTGCCAATGAACTCCTCAGATTCTCCGTCCCATGCACAATACTGTCAAAGCAATGGATGGTCGTCTCGCCATTGGTAATCTCTCCTGCACATTCATACGTATAATTCTCATAATCCGTATGCTCCCGCATATATTCCAAGAGTGTCACTACCTTAAATGTAGAACCTGGTGCATAAGAGCCCTGGGTAACCCGGTTCAGAAGAGGACTGTTCTCCTCGTCCTCATTCAGATAATACCAGTTTTCCTCTATTTGATTCGGGTCATAGGATGGTTTCGACAACATCACCAGGATTTTTCCAGTAGAAGCCTCCATCACCACAACCGCACCTTTATTTTCTCCCAACGCCTGATATGCGGTCTGCTGCAGCCCCGCATCCAGGGTGGTCACGACTGTATCCCCCATATTTTTCTGATCTTGGAAATCATTCTTTAATTTTTCGAGAAAAAATGCATTGGAAGTCAAAAGTGAGAAATTCTCTATAGATTCCAGCCCTGTCTTACCAAAATCCGCGTGATTATATCCAATCACATGTGCAAAAACATCTCCATATGGATAATACCTGGTTTCAGAGCCATCTTCCGCAACATGTGTCTCTGCGAGCACATTTCCATTTCTGTCCGCAAGATTTCCGCGGATCACCACTTCTGCAAAATTATCCTGCCGCGCGTTATAAGGACTGTTCACAATATCCCTTGCACGCACTGCGCTAAAATAAACAATATATCCCATCAGCGTCAGGAATAGCAGCACAAAAAAATACGTAATCCTAGCGAATTCTTTGTTTTGGAACCTCCTCGAATTTTGATTTCTGTTTTGTTCGTTTCCTGTCTGTCGATCCTCTCTGCTCATTGTTCAACGCTCTCTCTCTTTTTGTCTCCCCCTGTCCTGCTCTCGCCCTTCTAGAGCCGCCTTGGCCGTTTCCTCCTCGTCTGCGCTCTTCCTGGCCCACATTTCCCCTTAGGTCTGTCTCGGCACGGCCTGCCCGGAATCTTCTCTGGGCTTCCTGTTCTGCCCGTGCACGCCGTCTCTGTGCAGCCCTGGCAGCCATCTCCCTCTTTCGCTGGAGCATCTCTTCTTCATCTTCGCGCAAAATATAGAGCCCCTGTATAATCCCGATCATGATCATGGTACTTAAAATGGAGCTCCCTCCATAGCTGACAAGAGGGAGCGTCACTCCGGTTGAAGGAATAAACTTCGTCACTCCGCCAATTGTCAGGAACACTTGAAAAATATAGCAGGTCCCAAGCCCCAGGGCCACCAGCTTATAAAACCGGTTCCGAAGCTCCATAGCAATATTCAGGAACATGACATAACAACTGACACAGATTAGGATCAGGCAGAGCGCAAAGATCACCCCAAGCTCTTCCGCAATCGCAGAAAAAATAAAATCAGTCTCTGCTACCGGAATCATCTCCGGGCTTCCCTGGCACAATCCCATACCAAACCAACTTCCGGTTCCAATAGCAAACAGAGACTGAGCCACCTGATACCCACCGTCACTATAGGATGCGAACGGATCTTTCCATACCGCCACACGTACTTTAATATGGGAAAACAGATGATACCCCAATACAGCAGCCACACAGCCGGCTCCGAGCCCAGCCCCGGCATACAGAGGCTGGCTCGTAGCAACATACAGCATCACCAGATACACAACAAACAAAATCAATGCCGCACCTAGATCAGTAGATGCGACCAAAACCAGCACATGAGCCGCCGCCACTGCTGTCGTGATCACTACATTTTTAAATCCCGTAGAATTCTTTAAGCTGGCAGCCACAAAAAATACAAATAGAATCTTTACAAATTCCGATGGCTGGATTCCAAATCCTCCTATGGTAAATCCCAGTTTTGCCCCGCCGGATGTGACCGCAAAAACTGCCACCAGCAAAAGCGCTCCAAATCCAACTACCGCATAGATATACATCCAGTCCGCCAGAAATTTCATTTTCCGGATAAGTACTGGAACCACCAGTCCAAAAGCTGCCCCCAGCACAATAAAGATAAACTGCTTAACCGCACTGTCGTAGGAGAGCCGTGTGATCATGATCAGGCCTACGCTCAACAACATACACATATTGTTCACGATCAGTCTGGACACATTCGGATAAAGCACCGAATAAAGCAGGATGACTGCAACCAGCAGTACTACCTGCACAGCATAGAAAAACAGCAGTTTCAATTCCTCTGTCTTTAAATACATCACCGCATATGCAAGAAACTGCATCATAAACATCAGCACATTCTGCCGGACAAATACGCGTCTTTCATCTTCCTCATAACTCTGTGCAAAAATAGAAAAACACGAGAACGTATAAGCAACCATCAAAATGATGATTAAATATTTTGATAATTCAACAATAATATTAACCAAATTTTCACCTGCTTTTAAAATAAAATCCGCCGCTTTTTAGTGGACTCCCCTCCGAAAATGGCCGCGCGTAAAATTTTCCGGCTTTGAGTTGTTTCTGCCCCCTTCTAAAAAAATACGCCTGAATTCCTGAAGCACTTTACGCGTCTCTAACCTGTCCTCTACAGTAAACTGAAGCCGAAACCGCGACGGATGAATCTCTTCCAACGCTTCCTTTTCGTCAAACAGGCATAGCGGAACTGAATTATAGAGTATATTATAACAGCCCTCGCAGCGGTTTTCCACATAAAAGTTGTTTTGGTACCGATCTGCTAGCGTCCGTATTCCCCTTCCTCTTTGGCATCCTTCCACAGTATTCACAATACATTGTGCCGTCACCATCACAGGAAGATAGCCATAGATCAACATCTCCATCTGTTCTGCTCCCAGCTTTAGAATTTCCTGCCGGTTCAATTCAACTGGAACTGTAAATTCATGAATCCCCTGCTGATTCCAGAAAGCTTTCGCAAGATGGTTCATCACATAGAGGTTATGGTCCAGGATCACATTCTTTTCCAATAATCCCTTCTCCTTGTTTCCAGCCTTTCTTTTATCTGCCGCAGATTTCCACAATCCAAAGCTTTCATAGTTCCGGAATAGGAATCCTTGGAAACGAAGTGTGGAAGCACATTCTATCAGTTCCTCAAATTGTCCGATCGACTCATTCCTGAGAATATGCGGCATAGCAAGGTACATTTCTGTTCCACGCTCCTGCATCTGCTGTATCCTATCATCCAGTTCCTTTAGAACATTTTCTGTTGGAGGATCCCCAAAGATTCCACTATCTATATAAATCCGCGTGATTTCTGGAAATGTACAAATCTCTTCTAATTGTTCCCTTGTCCCGGCCAGTATCGAAAAATCAGTCCTTCCTGTCCACAGAGACTGTGGCAGCCCACTCTTTGCCGCAGAAGGCTGCTCTTTATGGATAAACGGAGCCGAAGGCTCAAAGTTTCTGCGGAACTGAGCGCAGATTTCTTCACGCAGCATTTCCAATGTACGTCTCCGCAGCTCATTCAACTGCTGCATCGGCAGAAACACGCCCTCTTCCAATTCAATCTCCAGCTTCTCAAATACAAACTCCGTATTTCCGGTCTTTTCCATCTGTTTACATACGCGCATCTCATCCAATGGACTTTTTTCTGCCTTTTCTACCAGACTTTCCGAACATGCTTCTACGGATACCGCCCCCATACACACCTTGAGCCTGGCAGGTTTTCCTGAAACAAGGCTTAAGAAGCCATAAACTTTTTCCTGGATTTTTCTTGAACACATATCTTGTATATCTGACAGTAATCTCTCATTTTTTGTCCGGTACAAGATATTGTCCTTTTTTAGATGGATCCCTTTGGGAGAAAATAATTTCACACTGCTGTTTTTCTCATAGTCCTTCCCAAACGTATAATTTCCCTGCTGTGGAAATGAAAGCACGTCACCCTTATGAATGTCTGTCAGTGCATATCCTGAGATTTCCCTGCCCTTTTTTGCAAGAACCTTTACGGCTGGTACTCCGGCATGGTTTGGACGATGGAGAGAGATCATATCCCGTCCATTTCTCTGCTGGTAATATCCGGTATGAAACCCTCCTCGGTTGTACAGATCCATCAGTATTTCTTTATCCTTCTCACTGACTGAAAATCTCTCTCTGCCTGCTTCCCGATAGAGTTCCACATATTTTCGGTACAGAGATGCCACACCAGCAACATACTCCGGCCGCTTTATCCTGCCCTCAATTTTAAAGGAATCAATCCCTGCCTCTATCAGTTCCGGAATCAAGTCCAATGTACAGATATCTTTTAAGCTAAGCAGACAGCCTTTCCTTCCATCTACAGAATAAGGCAGGCGGCAAGGCTGTGCGCACTGCCCGCGATTGCCGCTTCTTCCCCCAAGCAGGCTGCTCAGCAGACACTGTCCGGAATAGCTGTAGCAAAGGGCGCCATGGACAAAACATTCGATCTCCATCCCGGTCTCCTGCTTCATATGCCGAATCTCCTCCAACGACAGCTCTCTTGCCGGAACCACACGGACAGCACCGCATTCTTTTAAAAACTTTGCCCCTTCTGTACCTGTAATTGTCATCTGTGTGCTGGCATGGATATCCATCTTCGGAAAAGCAGTCCTGATTACCTCCAGCACTCCCACATCCTGTACAATTACCGCATCAAGCCCATTTTTGTAGAGCGGCTCCAGATATTGACAAAGCAAGGGGATTTCCTGTTCTTTTACAAGTGTATTCACTGTGAGATAAAAACGAAGGCCATGTACATGTGCCTCGTCAACCGCTTCCAAAAGCTGCTCTTTTGTGAAATTCTCTGCATATGCACGCGCACCAAAATAAGGACCGCCCACATAAACTGCATCCGCCCCTGCCAGAAGCGCTGCCCGGAAACTGCCACAGGAACCTGCTGGCGCCAATATTTCCACGCATTGCTCACTATTCTTTTTCGATTCTCCTCTGCCACGACATTGATTGTCCTGTCCAAAAATCATGAATACTCCTTAAATGAATGTCACCAAACCAAATGTTTGATGACCTGCATGCGCATCATCGCGCCTCATGCAAAGAACCTGCCACTGGCAGCTTCTTTCTGCATATATTCCTAAAACATCTCAGGCATACTCTTACAAAAATTACTTCCTGCGGTTCTTCATCTCAGTTTCCAGCTTCACGATCTGCATCTGCAGATCATTATTCTCTTCCTTCATCTTGGCAAGCTCCTTTTCCGCATTCTCCAGCTTAATCTGAACAGATATCAATTCGTGCTTCAGGTCATACATCTCCTTGTCTTTCAGTTCAATATCGCTTTCCAGGGAATCTCCCTGCTTCTTCGCCTTAAAATAGTCGTCCGCGATATTCAAGGCAAGGAGTACGTTGCGGGTATCTGCGCTCTGCTTACGATAACCCTCACTGTTCGCACATTCTGTAATCTTATGGTTCAGATACGAAGATACCTTTTGCAGATATTCTTCACCTTCAAATCCGCTTAAAGTATAAACTTTCCCTCCAATCAGTACTTCTGTAAAATGCTTTGCTGAACTCATAGCTTTCTCTCCTTGCGTTTATTAATGTTATTATAAACTATCCGACAGCAAAAACCAACTATTTTTTCAAGGAATTACCACTTCTTTCCTTAAGGTGCCTATTGCCAAACGCTTCTATAAGACATCTCCGTCTGTAGATATCCCCAGATGGGCGTATGCCAGTTCCGTTACTACACGTCCTCTCGGAGTCCGCTGGATAAATCCGTTTTTCAAAAGATACGGCTCATATACATCCTCCAATGTCCCGGCATCTTCGGAAATAGATGCAGCCAAAGTATCCAGCCCTACCGGTCCGCCCTGGAACCGCTCGATCATGGTCTGTAAAATATTACGGTCAATACGGTCCAGTCCATACTTATCTACATCCAGAAGATCCAAGGCATAATCAGCCACGGATTGTGTGACCACTCCATCGTACTTAACTTGTGCAAAATCACGCACTCTCTTTAGTAAGCGATTCGCAAGCCTTGGAGTTCCTCTTGAACGCTTCGCAAGCTCTCTTGCACCTTTTTCTTCAATCTCCACTTCCAGCACACGGGCAGAACGAAGAATGATCGTTGTCAATTCATCTTCTGTATAGAATTCTAAATGATGGATAACCCCAAACCTGTCTCTCAACGGCGCAGTCAGCATACCTGCACGTGTTGTAGCCCCAACCAGAGTAAATTTGGGCAAATCTAGACGGATAGATCGCGCAGTTGCCCCTTTCCCGATCAAGATATCAATTGCATAATCTTCCATTGCAGGATAAAGAACTTCTTCTACCTGCCGGTTCAAACGGTGAATCTCATCTACAAATAAGATGTCGTTCTCCTGTAGATTGTTCAAGATTGCTGCCATCTCTCCCGGCTTCTCAATAGCCGGGCCGGATGTAATCTTAATGTTCACCCCCATCTCATTTGCAATAATTCCTGCCAAAGTCGTCTTACCCAGCCCTGGCGGCCCGTAAAAGAGCACATGATCCAAAGCATCCCCACGCTCCTTTGCAGCACTGATATAGATACCCAGGGTCTGCTTTGCCTTCTCCTGTCCAATGTAATCTTTCAGAAGCTGAGGACGAAGGTGGTTCTCTATTTTTATATCCTCTTCCAGATTTTCTGTTGTAATAATTCTTTTTCCCATATCATTTCCCCTAACTGGTTAAAAATGCTTTAACGCTTCCTTCAAAACTTCTTCCACCGTAGCATTTTCCAGTTTTACCTTCTTTACTGCTTTCAGGCTCTCTGTACTTCCATATCCCAGGGCAACCAGCGCCTGGACAGCCTCTGACTGTACTCCACCGTTCAGGTTCTCTGCCGGAGCCGCCGAAGGTTCACCTGCCCCGTGATATAGCATGTCCTCAAGATCCAGCTTATCCTTTAATTCAATGATCAGTTTTTCCGCCGTTTTCCTGCCAATGCCCGGAGTCGCTGATATGGCCTTCACGTCCCCGGATAGCACAGCAAAGCGCAGGTCATCCGCAGAGAGCTGAGAAAGGATGCCCAGCCCTCCTTTGGGTCCGATCCCGCTGACCCCGATCAACAACTTAAATATTGCCAGGTCGTCCCGAGTCAGAAAACCAAATAACTGCATAGCATCTTCGCGCACATTCAGATAAGTATGGATCTTAACTTCTTTTCCTGTCTGCGGCAACAGCCCCAAGGAACGCTCTGGCATATAAATTCCATAACCAACGCCATGGACATCCACCACCGCCTTATCTTTTTCGACTGCCGCCAGTTCTCCTTTGATATATGAAATCATGTATACTACTCCCCTCTTTTTATTCTGGACAATCTGTTCCCGCTCTCCTATTTTATCAGCAGGATCCGGAAGTGCAGGCACAGCATCCACTCAATTATCCGCTATATATTCTTTAGCCTTTTCAACACCTCATTTGCCACAATTCCGATCAGCAGTCCTGTAACAATTCCTGCAGCCAGGAGCACTGGAAAATAATATCCCACCCGGTAAGTCTCCACAACGGCCATTGCCACCAGAAGCTGCCCTACATTATGGGATACACCGCCTGCTGCACTGACTCCCATCACGCTGAATGTCCCTGCTTTCTTTAGCATGGCCATTACAAAAAGGCTGAGGATGCCTCCTGCCAGGCTATAAATGATGCTAAACAGGTTCCCAAACAAAAATCCGGACAAGATGATCCGTACAACTGATAATAAAAGAGCCTCTTTTGCATCCCGCTTATACAGCAGGATCACTGTTAACAGATTCGCAAGTCCCAGCTTAATTCCTGGAACCCCAAAAGAAAAGGGAATCAGTGTCTCTATGTAGCTGAAAATCAAGGCTAAAGCCGTAAATACGCCAAAATATGCAGCTTTATCTTTCAAATAAACCCTCCTGAATATCCATGTGCCTCTCATACGCACCATAACATAAATAAAACTGTTGCTTTATAATAAATATCACAATCCTGCCTTAAATGGCTGCACAGTGCATAAAATGAACAAAACTTCCGCCTGCCTTTGTTATGATAATATGTTGTCCGCATGGATGCATTGTTACCGCATCCACCTCCCGTTCCCGGCCGTCTACAATGGAAACTACCACTTTATTGGGCAGACAGATAATACTCTCCCCTTCCCGCGTAGTTGCTTTCTGGCGGACACATAATTGATCCGGACAGTCAGCCCAGGCCATATCTGCCTGTCCGTCTTCAATCAGCAGCCGATTTGTTCCTTCTATCTCAACCGTACAGTTTTCTGTGAGAGGCCAGGAACCGTATTCCTCACCATCAATACTGACTACTACTGTACCTGCATCCTGCGGTGGCCGGAAAAAATGGATTCCCAGCCAGGCTATTGCCGCTATTAGCACTGATGCAATCAATATCCAATCATTCTTTCTCATATTTTCTCAATCCTAAACTCTGCTGTTTTGATAATTTGTATCAAAAGTACTGTAAAACGTATCTTAGCGATACACACTATATAGCTGTCTAAAACTTAACTTTGAATATCATATCATATACATTTCGAGAATGCAACCAGATATCCGAATATTTGTTCGCATATTATCCCTTGCAGAAAAACTTCCGCTGGCAGCTTTTTTTGCATACAATGGCATACAGAAATCCTGTCATTAGCAGCATCTTCTATATATGATGGTATTCAGATTTTAATTGTATTTCTTTCCGTATATAGATATAATGTATCTGAGATTGGCAAGACTATTTTACGACATGACAGCTTCATGTACTGATACCCATAGTCTGGAAAGGAGAAACTCATGAAAAAAACTGCTCTATTTTTTATAACCATTTTACTGCTCCTGCCGCTTCTATCTTGTTCTTCTCCTCAAAAAAGCGAAAAGCTGACTGTCACGGGCATCTATTTCGACACGATCATACAGATTGAAGCATGGGGGACCAAGACCTCTACTCTCGAACATTGTAAAAAAATATGCGAAGACTATGAAAATCTACTCAGTAATAAAATTGAAACAAGTGAAATATCTAAGATTAATGCTTCTAAGGGAAATCCGGTGAAAGTCTCAAAAGAGACTCTGGAATTAATTTCCAGAGGATTGGATTACTGCAGATTGTCTGACGGAAAGTTTGATATCACGATCGCACCTTTAAGCGACCTTTGGAATTTTACAGATAATCCTGATGGAACAATCCCTGAACCATCGGCAATTGAAGAGGCATGCTCCCATGTAGATTATAAAGCCATACAAGTGGATAAAGAGTCTTCTACCGTCACCTTAAATGACCCACAGGCAAAGATTGACCTGGGAGGTATCGCAAAAGGATATATCGCTGACCAGTTAAAAGCATATTTAAAAAGCGAAGGTGTAGAGCATGCCTTGATCAACCTCGGCGGAAATGTACTTACCTTAGGCCCGGCTTACGATGCAAGCCCGTTTCGCATCGGCATACAGAAACCATTTGATGAGCAGAACTCCACCATAGATATCATAGAAGTAGAAGACCGTTCCGTTGTTTCTTCCGGCATTTATCAAAGATATTTTGAAAAAGACGGAACCGTTTACCACCACATCCTAAATCCGGAAACCGGTTATCCCTATAGCAATAACCTGCTCCAGGCCACGATCCTCTCAGACAGTTCTATGGACGGAGACGCACTCAGTACCTGTTGTTTCGCAATGGGTCTGGAAGATGGCAGCGCACTCATTGAACAACTGGAGGATGTACAGGCAATCTTTGTAACAGAAGACTATCAATTACATTATGTTGGATTTGAAGACTAACGATATTTTTCTCAAAAAACGGCCATGCAAAAGGAGAACCACGGACTCATGCTCCTCCTTTTGTATGTGATACACTTTATGGATTTCTCTTCGGATACCATATTCCTTATGGCATTCTCATATCCCTCTATGAAACTGGTATCTGTCTCGGTGTAATGATCTTCCGCGGACATTTATCCGCGCACACACCACAATTCGTACATTTCTCTGCGTCAATATGTGCCAGGAAGTTTGTAACTTTAATCGCCCCTGCTTCACAGTTGCGCTCGCAAAGCTTACATCCGATACAACCCACAAGACAGACATCCATCAAAGCTTTTCCTTTATCATTGGAATTGCACTGTACAAATGTCTTCTGGTCATAAGGCACCAGCTCGATCAGTTTCTTCGGGCAAGCCGCGATACATTTTCCGCATGCCTTACATTTTTCTTTATCTACCACTGCAATCCCATCTACGACATGGATCGCGTCGAACGGACATGCTTTCACACAAGAGCCATATCCAAGGCAGCCATAGTCACAGCCCTTGGGGCCGGTATCCTGCATCATATTGACCATTGCACAGTCCTGGATTCCATAATACTCATATTCATCCTGCGCCTTTTCACAGGTTCCACCACATTTTACAAATGCAGTCTGGCGTACCTGATCGCCGGCCGCCTGGCCCATAATATCACCGATTTTTGCGGCAACCGGAGCACCGCCAACCGGGCAAGCGCCGACTTCCGCCTCTCCTTTTACGATCGCGGCAGCCAGGCCCGAACACCCTGCATAGCCGCAGCCGCCACAGTTATTTCCCGGAAGGACACCAAGAATCGCCTCTTCACGTTCGTCTACTTCTACTGCAAATGCCTTGCCGGAGATTCCCAGAAATACACCGATCAATAATCCGGTCCCTCCAACAATCACAGCAGCCAGCAGAATTCCTGTTATGCTCATGCTTCTCTTCCCTCCTTAAATCAATCCGGAAAATCCAAAGAACGCAATCGCCATCAGGCCGGAAGTTACCAGCACAATGGGAGTTCCTTGAAATGATTCCGTTATATCATTGTATTCGATTTTCTCCCGGATTCCTGCCATCAATACAATTGCGACCGTGAATCCGACTGCCGTGCCAATCCCATACACAAGCCCTTCCAGGATGCTGTAAGATTTCTGCACATTCGTCAAAGCAACGCCAAGTACCGCGCAGTTCGTTGTGATCAACGGAAGATACACACCTAATGCATTATAAAGCGGAGGCATCGCTTTCTTTAAGAACATTTCCACAAACTGTACCAGCGCCGCGATCACAAGGATAAAAACGATCGTCTGTAAATATTCCACATGGGCTGGTACTAAAATTCCTTTGTAGATGATACTCGTTACGAGGGATGCGATCGTAATAACGAAGATGACCGCACCGCCCATGCCGCCTGCTGTCTTTACATTTTTAGAAACGCCGAGGAACGGACAGATTCCTAAGAACTGGCTGAGTACGACATTATTTACAAATGCGGAAGCAACCGCGATCAATAATAATTCTTTCATATTCTATCCCCTCCTACTCTGTTTTTCCCACATCCGGAGCGCTGCCCGTTTTATCTGCACTGACGGATGAAACCGCTGAGCCGCAGACTGCCTTTTTCCCACAGGATGCACAATCTGTTCCACATCCTATGAGTTCTGCCCTCGGATCGCCTTTTGCCTGTGCTCTTTTCTTTGCCTTATTCTGCAAAGCCGTCAGGCCTGCAAGTACAAAGAAAGCTCCAGGTGCAAGGATAAAAATTGTAATCGGTTCATATGAGGAAGGCAGGAGCTGTACATTAAATGCTTTACCGGATCCGAGCACTTCACGCACAATACCGATTGCCGTCAGGCCTACTGTAAACCCAAGCCCCATTCCAATCCCGTCAAAGATAGATGGCAGCACCGGATTTTTTGAAGCATAGCTCTCTGCTCTTCCTAAAATAATACAGTTTACTACGATCAATGGGATATAGAGTCCCAGTGATGCATACAGGCTGGGGACAAATCCCTGCAGCAGGAACTGTACGATCGTTACAAAAGATGCAACAACAACGATAAATGCTGGAATACGTACCGAATCCGGTATGATCTTGCGCAGCATGGAAATCAGCATGTTAGACAGCACCAAAACCACTGTTGTGGAAAGCCCCATACCGATTCCATTGATTGCAGACGTGGTAACAGCAAGTGTCGGACACATTCCCAGCATCAGCACGAAGGTAGGATTTTCCTGGATCAGGCCGTTATAGAGCCTCTCTGTATATTTATTCATTGAGCACTACCTCCTAACACATTCTGAAAATAAACCAGCGCGGAATCCACCGCATTTGTCACGGCATTGGTGGTGATCGTTGCACCGCTGAGCGCATCGATCATATCATCCCCGTCTTCTCCGCTCTTTGTGTAAGTAAACTTCTCTACCTGCTTATCCTTGAACTGGTCTTTAAACTCTGCTTCTGTTGCTTTCATCCCCAGACCAGCCGTCTCACTGATATCAAGCATCTCAATTCCTTTTACTGTACCGTCAGACAAGATCCCCACCGAAATCTGGATATCTCCGCCGTACCCTTCATGGGAAGTAACGGTGATCACATAACCCATGACCTCGCCAGAAGCATCTGATGCGGCTGCAACCTCCGTAATATCATCTCCTGTATATCCTGCTTCTGTTAATACATTCGCAGCTTGAGACGTATCAAAAGAATCATCCACCGTAAACTCTGCCGCATCCGCAAGAACCGTTCTATAAGCCTCCTGCTTTGCATTTTCCTGTGCCTGTGCAATGGGAGCTTTTGTAATATCATAAACCAATCCTAAAAGGCAGCCGGCAACCACGGTGATCGCCGCGAGGATACAAGTATTTTTTACAATTTTATTCATTATTTCTCTCCTCCTTTACCAAATGGTTTTGGAAGAGTAACCTTTTCAATCAATGGAACCAAAAGGTTACTGATAATGATCGCATAGGATACTCCTTCCGCAGAGCCGCCAAACAGACGGAACAGCCCGGTCAGCACCCCAAGGCAGATTCCATATACAATCTGTCCTCTCTTCGTGATCGGAGAGGTCACATAATCGGTAGCCATAAACCATGCACCCAGCATCAAACCGCCTCCGCAGAGATGTGCGGTAATATACTGTGGGTCAAATCCATGTCCGCCGAAAAGTATTATAAAAATCACAAACGTCAAAAGGTATGTACCTGGAATCCTGAGATCAATGATCCCCATAAGAAGCAGAAACATGGCCCCAAGCATGATCGCAAGCACAGAAGTCTCTCCGATGGTTCCCCGGATCGTTCCTATCAGCATATCCATAGAATTCACGGCCGCTCCCGCCTTTAATTCCGCCAGCGGAGTCGCTCCTGTCACACCGTCATATACAAAATATGTCATCCTTCCGGTAAAAGAAATCAAAAGGAAACATCTTGCCCCTAACGCAGGGTTCATAAAATTCTGTCCCAAACCGCCGAATAACTGCTTTACGACCAGGATTGCAAATACAGAGCCCAGCGCCCCCATCCACAGCGGCAGCGTAGGCGGCAGGTTCAATGCCAGAAGAAGTCCTGTGACTACGGCACTGAAATCCTTGATCGTAATCGGTTTTTTCATCAGTTTCTCATAAAGATATTCTGTCAGCACTGCCACACCTGTAGTAACCACAACAAGCAGCCATGCATTCTCATGCCGGAAATTATAGATTCCAAAGAAAGTAGCAGGCAACAGTGCGATCACTACCATCAGCATGATATTGCTGGTTGTCACCTTATCCCGGATATGCGGGGAGGATGATACGTTTAATTTTCCATTCACTGTTCTTTCACCTCTCTATTTCTTCTTTTTATTTGCCAGGGCAGTCTTTCTCATGGAACCAATTGCCTGCTTCAAGGCACGCTTTGCAGGACAGACATAGCTGCAGGAGCCGCACTCCACACATTCCAGCCCATTCTGTGCAACAAAGGTTTCCTCATCATGGCGCTCTGCATAGTCCGCCAGCCTGGACGGAATGATCCGGCTTGGACATACCTCCACACAGCGTCCGCAGTTGATACATGGGGTGGACAAGGACTTCGCCACAATATCCTCCTGGAATGCTAAGATTGCGGAAGAAGTCTTGGTCACTGGTGTATCCAGTGTGATCATCGCAAATCCCATCATCGGCCCGCCGGAGATCACTTTTTCAGGCTCCTTCTTGAATCCGCCTGCGGCTTCGATCAGCTCATTCTGGTTCGTACCCAACAAGACCTTGAAGTTGCCTGGCTTCTCCACGGCATCCCCACTGACCGTAACAATCCGCTCTGTCAATGGCTTTCCGTTGATCACTGCGTTATGTATGCCAATCAATGTCTCTACATTATCCACAATACAGCCTGCATCTGCCGGAAGCATCGTAGAATTGATCGCCCTCTTTGTCAGTGCATAGATCAATTGACGTTCTGCCCCCTGAGGATACTTCGTCTGTAATGCGCAGACCTTCATACGCGGTTCATCCTTGATTGCTTCCTGAAGTTTTTCAATACAGTCCTTCTTGTTATCTTCAACGCCAAAAATCCCCTGGGCATGTTCAAACATGGAAAGCACTACGCGCATCCCACTGACCAGCTCATCCGTATTTTCCAGCATTCTTCTGTAATCAGCAGTGATATAAGGCTCACACTCCGCACAATTTGCAATGATATAGTCAATCTTTTCCGGTTCCTTCGGAGAAAGTTTCACACGGGTAGGAAACCCGGCGCCGCCCATACCAACAATGCCTGCCTCTCCAATCTGTTTCAGGATTTCATCCTTTGACAATTCAGCAAGCGGCTTCACCGGTTCATACTCTACCTCCTGGTATTCTCCGTCATTCTCAATGACAATACAGTCTACATTGCTGCCAGTCGGATTTAAGTGCTTTTCTAATGCTTTCACAGTCCCTGACACAGCAGAATAGACCGGCGCGGAGACAAATCCACCCGCGTCTGCAATCTTCTGGCCTTTTAACACATGGTCGCCCTTTTTTACGGCTGCGATTGCCGGCGCACCGATGTGTTGGGAAAGTGGATACACCAGGTTACCCTTTGGCAGCACTTCTGTGATTGGCTGATCTTTTGCCAGACTTTTGCCGTCATTCGGATGGATCCCACCTTTAAAAGTTAAAAGTCCCATTCTTTTGTCCTTCCTTTCTTCTTTTCACGTAGTACTATTCTACAGTATTTTGTATACAAAATCCAGTCAATTTCGGGAATTTATTGTATATTTCGGGAAACATCTCGTCCCTTTTTTAACAAACAATACAAGTATCAAGACAATTTTTGGTAATTTCATATAGAAGCAAAAAATGGACGGAAACCCTTTTGGCTCCGTCCACTCATCTTTATTAAGATAAGGAATTATATGCTACTGCGCATCTCCTGCCGGCTCAGCCATCTCAAGAGCTTTCATGCTCAGGCTGATCTTCTTTTCCGCCTCATTGAGATCTACGATCTTAGCCTGAATCTCCTGTCCGATGGAAAGTACATCCGACGGCTTATCCACATGTGCTCTGGAAATCTGAGACACATGAAGCAGTGCATCTACCCCTGGTGCCAATTCAACAAATGCACCAAAATCTGTCATACGCGCTACTTTTCCGGTAATCACAGAACCTGCTGCAAAATCCTCAGAAGCATGCGCCCATGGATTCGTCTCCGGGAACTTCAAGCTAAGGGCAACCTTGGTATCATTGATATCCTTTACGAGTACTTTCAGATTGTCCCCAACCTTAAATACTTTCTTCGGATTTTCCACTCTGCCCCAGGACATCTCAGAAATATGAAGCAGTCCGTCAACGCCGCCAAGGTCAACAAACGCACCAAAGTCTGTCACATTCTTTACAACACCCTCGATCGTATCACCAACCTGCAGGCGTGCGAACAGTTCTTTCTGCTTCTCGGCACGTTCTGCTACAAGGAGCTGTCTTCTGTCACCGATCACACGGTTTCTCCTTGGATTAAATTCACTGATCACAAATTCAATCTCTTTACTGTCATATTTGCTCAGATCCTTCTCGTAAGAATCTGATACCAGGCTTGCAGGAATAAATACGCGGACGCCTTCTACTTCTGCGCATAATCCTCCGCCAAGAATCTGGGTAACTGTTGCTTTCAATACTTCTTTATTCTCAAAAGCTTCCTTCAGCCTCTCATTACTCTTTTCAGCCGCAAGCCTCTTATATGTCAACAGCACCTGTCCTTCACCGTCATTCACTTTCAGCACTTTCACTGTCATGGCATCTCCTGTTGAAACAACAGTCGTTAAATCTAGAGAAGAGTCGTTGGAATATTCACTCTTTGTAATAATACCGTCCGCCTTATATCCGATGTTAAGAATAATCTCATCCGGCTTTACGTCAATTACAGTCCCTTCTACAACTTCTCCGTTGTGGATTGTTTTGAATGACTCGTCTAACATTTGTTCAAAAGATAATTCTGACATTTTTTGAACCTCCTCAATTATATTGTTGGGCGTGGATGCCCCTGCTGTAATACCTACTGTTTCCACTGACCCTAATTGATTCAAATTCAAATCGTCAAGTGTCTGTATGTAGTACGTATCCTTACATGCTTTCGCACATATTTCAAATAACTTCTGGGTGTTGGAACTGTGCTTGTCGCCAATCACAATCATTGCATCCGCCTCTTCTGCAATCTGACGAGTTTCCGTCTGCCGTTCCTTCGTCGCGTTGCAGATTGTATTTAAAACAATTATATCATAACTCTTTTCGGAAATAATTTCAACTAAATATTGAAATTTCTTGTAATTAAATGTCGTTTGTGAAACAACGCAGACTTTTTTGTCGTTTTTTATGGAAAGTTTTTCTATATCTTCCGGATTTTGGATGATTGCAGCGTCTTTTCCCGCCCATCCCCGGATGCCCTGCACCTCCGGATGATCCGGGTTTCCAATAATGATGATAAATTTTCCTTCTTCACTTTCTTTTCTGACAATATTGTGGATTTTTTTTACGTAAGGACAAGTTGCATCCACAACGGAAATCTGTTTTGCTTCCAACTTGTCGTAAATCCGTTTTTCTACCCCATGAGAACGGATGATGACAGTCCCCTTTGTAACGGCATCCAGCTCTTCCTCTGTCCTGAGGACAATTGCCCCCTGCCTCTGCATATCCTTGATCACTTCCTCATTATGGATGATCGGGCCATAGGTATAGATTTTCTCATTCTCCTGCCGGGACAATTCTTTATATACCGTATCCACCGCACGCTTCACTCCAAAGCAGAATCCGGCCGTCTTCGCTAATTTTACCTTCATGGATGCTTTTCCTCTTTTCACTCTTTGAGTATCCTCATTTTTGCATAGAGCATATTACGATACTCTTATATATCGTACACTCTCTAAAGAGACCGAGACTCTATCGGCATAATTTTACAATCGTATCCACGACTTCTGAAATCGTCATATTCGAACTGTCCACCAAAACAGCATCCTCTGCCTGCTTAAGCGGCGCCGTCTCTCGGCTCATATCGCGCATATCGCGTTCCTGTATATCCTTTGCGATCTCCTCATAATCGCATTCCAGCCCTTTTTCCGTCAATTCTTTATACCTGCGCTTTGCACGGGTTTCTACACTGGCGGTGAGATAGACTTTCACATCTGCATTGGGAAGGATATTCGTCCCAATGTCCCTTCCGTCCATGATCACATCCATTTCGCGGGCCAGGGAATGCTGCAGTTCCAGAAGCCTTTCTCTTACCTCCGGGATCGGAGAAGTCATAGATGCCATATTGCCCGCCTCTTCGGTGCGAAGCTTTGACGTAACATTTCCTCCGTTCAGATATACTTGCTGAACGCCGTCCTCATACCGGATGCTTACCTCTGCTTCCCGGGCAGCTGCAATAATCTGTTTTGTATCCCCTGCATCAATCCCTTTTTCCAGAAAATAAACCGCCAATGCCCGGTACATTGCCCCGGTATCTACATAAATATACCCTTTTTCTTTTGCCACCAGCTTTGCAATCGTGCTTTTTCCTGCGCCTGCCGGCCCGTCAATGGCTACATTATATCCCATCCTTGTCTCCTCCTGTCATACAAAATCACTTTCACCTTTCATAGATACTGTTCCCGGCCGCATATCCCGTTGACCAGGCAATCTGTAGGTTGAATCCCCCGGTCAGGGCGTCCAGATCCAGCACTTCTCCGGCAAAGTATAACTTTTTTACATGCCTGGATTCCATCGTACCAGGGTCTACGTCCTTGACACTGACTCCCCCTTTGGTAATGATCGCCTCCTGAAATCCCCGCAGTCCTGTCACAGTCATCTGAAATCCCTTGATCAATTCCACAAATCTTCGGCGTTCCTCTTTGGAAATCTCATTGACCTTTTTTTCCGGAGAAATCCCACTGAGTTCAATCATTACAGGCTTTAATTTCGTGGGAAACAGCTTGTCAACAGCATTTTTAAACTGCTTGTTTTTCTGCTCCTCAAAATCCCGGAGCACCCTCTGGTCCAGCTGCTCCATCGTCAATGCCGGTTTCAGATCTATTTTCAATGTCAGTTGGCTCTTTTTTTTCGGTTCCTTTGCTGTTGCCAGCTTCTTTGCGACTACACTGCTGGCGCTGAGTATAATGGGTCCGCTGACTCCATAATGAGTAAACAACATTTCCCCAAATTCTTCGTATAATTTCTTTTTTCCGTCAAATACCGCTGCAGTCACATTGCGCAGAGAAAGCCCCTGGATTTCTTTTGCATACCATTCCTGCACTTCCATAGGCACCAGAGACGGCACAGGATCCGTCACCCGATGGCCCAAACCGATTGCGAACCGATAACCGTCCCCCGTGCTTCCTGTAGAAGGGTAAGACATCCCGCCGGTAGCGATGATACAGGCATCCCCCTCTGCTTTTTTTCCATTTCTGAGGATCAGCCCGGAAAATGTATTTTCCTGTGTGAGTATTTCTTCCACCTCACTGTGAAGATGAATCTGCACGCGCAGACGCTCCATCTCTTTTTCTAGCACACGGATCACATCCGAAGAATGGTCTGACGCAGGAAATACACGGTTTCCCCGCTCTGTCTTGATCCGAAGCCCAAGGCTTTCAAAAAATTCCATTGTTTGTTCATTCGTAAAACCATAAAACGCACTGTATAAAAACTTCGGATTACTGGTTACAGAAGCAAACAATGTATCCATATCACAGGCATTGGTCAGATTGCAGCGTCCTTTGCCTGTGATAAACAGCTTTTTTCCAAGCTTTTCATTTTTTTCATATAAATGGACTTTATGCCCATTCCGGGCGGCAGTGAGCGCCGCCATCATTCCGGCAGCGCCGCCGCCTATCACTAAAACCTTGCTCATATCCGTTCTTCCTTAATTTTCCCGAAAAGGAGTTTTCACTATGCAAGATCTTCTTTTGCAAAGTGCCTTCCTATGCAAAAGAGCATCCGAAAATGTCAGAATCATGTTAGATTTCCCTCGTGTACTCCTGAAGCCATCTTCTTTCTTCCTCAGTCAGATGTGGGGCAATCTTCTCATACACCTTTTGATGATAGTCATTGAGCATGTTCTTCTCCTGCTCTGTCATCAGACCGGGATCGATTGCATCCAGATCAATGGGCACGAATGTCAGGATATCAAAATGCAAAAACTGCCCATATTCATTTTTCTCTCCTTCGGCAACCGTCAATTCATTTTCAATCCGGATTCCATGCGAACCTTCTATATAAATCCCCGGCTCATCCGTGATCACCATATTGACTTCCAGGGCCGGATATTTCATTTTACCAGGTACTTGTTTCCAGTGGAAATTAACCGGAGGCTCATGGATATTCCCCAGATATCCAACCCCATGGCCAGTCCCATGGTTATAATTCAGCCCCTGTCTCCAGAATGGCTCCCTGGCGGCATAATCCAGGGTCATTCCGGTACAGCCCTGCAGGAATCTGGCGTATGCAAGATGGAGCATACTGCATACTACTGTAGTAAAATGTTTCCTCTCTTCTTCTGTAATCTCTCCCAATGCCACGGTTCTTGTAATGTCTGTGGAACCCTCATAATAATGTCCGCCGGTATCCGTTAAAAAAAGCCCCTCTGTTTTCAATTCCACATTTGTTTCTGGTGTAGAAGAATAATGTGCACACGCCGCATGCTCTTTATACGCACAGATCGGCCCAAAACTTGGCCCCAGAAAATCTTCCTGCATCCCACGAAATTCTTCCAGCTTTTCAGATGCGCTCAGCTCGGTAATCTTTTCTTTCCCAATGTTATTTTTCAGCCAATACATAAACTTTGTATGGGCAATCCCGTCTTTAATATGGGCTTTTTTAATGTTCTCTGCCTCCACTGGGTTTTTGACGGATTTCATCAATACGATCGGATTTTCTGTCTGAACTTTCGGTACATCCTCCGAAATATTGCTGTAGAGGGCATAATTCATCTGCTCCGGATCCAGCATCACGGTCTGTTCTCTGGTAAAGCTCTTCATCCGTTCGTAGATTGCTTCATAGGGATAAACAGTTACATCATTTTCCTTGAAATGTGTAAGAATCTCTTCTGAAAACTTTCGTTCATCCGCATACAGCTCTACCCCGTCTTTTTCAATGACTGCGTATGAAAGAAGTAGAGGGAAATACTCTACATCATTTCCACGGATATTCAAAAGCCATCCAATATCATCCAGGCTTGTGATGACCAAAGCATCCGCACCTTGTTCTTTCATTGTCTCCCGAACCCGTTCAAGCTTTTTTCCCACCGTTTCTCCGGCATATTTCAAATTCAGCAGAAACGCCGGTTTCTCAGAAAGAGGTGGACGGCGCTCCCAGATATCGTCTATTAAGTCCAGGTCATAGCGGACTTTTCCACCCTTATCCGCAGCAATTTTCTCATATTCCTGGCCCTTCGCAACTCCTACGGTACGGCCGTCAAATCCGATCAAACCATGCTCAGGCAATTCCTTTTTTAAAAATTCTTCTATCGTTGGCACCCCAGGTTCTCCGGATTTCTGCTGGATGATCCCGCTTCCGTCCAGTTCCTGTGCTGCCTGGATAAAATATCTTCCATCTGTCCACACGTAAGCCTGGTCCTGCAGAACCACGGCTATACCTGCGGAGCCGGTAAATCCTGTCAGGAATTTTCTTGCTTTAAAATGTTCCCCCACATATTCACTTTGGTGATAATCCGCTGTTGGTACAATATAAACCTGTATATCCTCCACTTTCATCAATTCCTGGAGTTTCCCGATTCTTTCCCGAACTGTCATGTTTTTTGCTCCTTTATTTCTTATTGAAATTTCACTTATAATCGTAAATACTGCAAAGTACTACATACAGTAATCTATCGCAGTAATACAGAAAAAAGCCGAAGCCGCTTTTCGTATAGAGGAAACCGGCCCCGGCTCTTTTACATCATAATCTGACAATCCCTGTAAACAGTCACTTTTTTACTTCTTCACAAAAGCCTGTATACAATTATACCGGATAAGCCCCATTCTCTGTATCTGCCACCTTGGCATCAACTTTTGTCTGCTGAGCTTCCCTGTATTTGAAGAAGTCTACTGCTACCTGCGGGAACAGTGCATAACTTAATACATCCTCATCCTGCTGGATCCACTGTGCACATTCTTTACGGAGAGTATCCAGCTCGTCCGGAATCAGATCCGCCGGACGGCAGGTTATGATTTCTGCATCTTCTCCAACTACTTTTTTCTGTACCTCTGGATTAAATGGTTTTACGGTTGCACCGTATTTTCCGGTCAGGACATCCTTCGTCTCTTTTGTCGCCATCTTATAACGCTCACCCATCAATACATTAAATACAGCCTGAGTTCCTACGATCTGAGAAGAAGGAGTAACCAGCGGCGGCTCGCCAAGGTCTGCCCTTACACGCGGCACTTCTTCCAAAACATCGTAGAATTTGTCTTCCGCGCCCTGCTCTTTTAACTGGCTTGTCAGGTTGGACAGCATACCACCCGGCACCTGATAAAGAAGTGTCTTAATATTAACCCCCATATTCTTCGGATTCAGCAGACCGCTTGCCAGCGCATCATCACGGATCGGACGGAAGTAATCTGCAATCTCTGCCAGCAGGTTCTGATCCAGCCCTGTATCATAAGGAGTCCCCTTGAATGTCTCCACCATAACTTCTGTCGCCGGCTGAGAAGTTCCCAGCGCAAACGGTGACATTGCAGTATCAATGATATCTGCTCCTGCCTCAATGGATTTCATGTAGGTCATAGCGCCTACACCAGACGTATAATGTGTATGCATCTCAATCGGGATGTCCACTGCTTCTTTCAATGCAGTCACAAGCTCTGTTGCCTGATACGGGCAGAGCAGGCCTGCCATATCCTTAACGCAGATGGAGTTTGCGCCCATATCCTGGATCCTCTTTGCCAAATCCATCCAGTAATCCAGCGTATACGCATCGCCTAAAGTATAAGACATCGCCACCTGGGCATGTGCTTTTTCCTTGTTGGCCGCTGTTACGGCTGTCTGAAGATTCCTTATATCGTTCATACAGTCAAAGATACGGATAATGTCAATTCCGTTTGCCGCTGATTTCTGCACAAAATATTCTACCACATCATCGGCATACGGACGATATCCGAGAATATTCTGGCCGCGGAACAACATCTGCAGCTTGGTGTTCTTAAAGCCGGCGCGGAACTTACGAAGCCTTTCCCATGGATCCTCTTTCAGGAAACGTAAGGAAGCGTCAAATGTAGCGCCACCCCAGCATTCTACTGCATGGTATCCTACCTTATCCATCTTCTCTACGATTGGCAGCATCTGTTCGGTCGTCATTCTTGTAGCAATAAGAGACTGATGCGCGTCACGCAGAATAGTTTCTGTTATTTTTACTGGTTTTTTTTCTATTTCTGCCATTAATTTGTCCTCCATATTCACAGTTCTTTACTTCACACCAAAAATAGCCATAAATGTTCCGGCTGCCACCGCAGTACCGATAACCCCGGCAACATTCGGCCCCATCGCATGCATCAGCAGGAAGTTCGTAGGATCTGC
Organism: uncultured Lachnospiraceae bacterium; assembly: GCA_910589385.1. Lineage (GTDB taxonomy): Bacteria > Bacillota > Clostridia > Lachnospirales > Lachnospiraceae > Schaedlerella. Next base: position 45,570 of record CAJUTU010000006.1, on the reverse strand, counting down.
CTCCGCACCGACCTTCTGGGAAACTCTGGCTGCCATCGGAACCGCAGATACACCGGCAGAACCAATCAACGGATTCACCTTGCCGCCCGTCGCCTTACACATCAGCTTGCCGAACAACACACCTGCCGCCGTCCCGAATGAAAATGCAACAAGCCCAAGCACAACGATCTTGATCGTGCTGAGGTTCAGAAATGCCTCTGCACTTGTAGTCGCGCCTACAGAAGTACCCAACAGGATTACAACGATATACATTAACGCATTGGAAGCAGTCTCTGTCAACTGTCTTACCACACCGCACTCTCTGAACAGATTACCTAACATCAGCATACCAACCAATGGCGCTGTAGTAGGAAGGATCACACATACTACGATCGTAACAACGATCGGGAACAAAATCCTTTCCAGCTTGCTGACCGGACGAAGCTGTTCCATCTTGATCTTACGTTCCTCTTCTGTTGTCAAAAGCTTCATGATCGGAGGCTGGATGATCGGCACCAGTGACATATAGGAATATGCCGCCACAGCGATCGGCCCCATGATTGCTGTCTGCTGAAGCTTTCCAGCCAGGAAGATGGAGGTCGGTCCATCGGCTCCACCGATGATGGAAATTGCAGCCGCAGCCTTATCCGAGAATCCCATTGCCATAGCTCCAAAAATACCAAACTGTGCTGCCGCCCCGAGAAGGAAACTCTTTGGATTGGCAATCAACGGTCCGAAATCCGTCATTGCGCCGACACCCATAAAAATAAGGGACGGCAGAATCGCCCATTCATCTAAAACATAAAAATAATAGAGAAGCCCGCCCACTCCGTTTGACGAATCCTCCGCATGGAGCATGATATCCGGATAGATATTCACAAGCAGCATACCGAAGGCAATCGGAACAAGGAGCAGAGGCTCAAATTCATGTCTGATTGCTAAATATAGGAACGCGCAGGCAACTGCGATCATGATCAGATTCCCCCAAGTAAGGTTCATGAACGCCGTCTGCTCAACGAGGTGTCCTAACGTATTTGAAATATATTCCATTTGTTAAACCTCCGTATTTAAACTAGTTTAATGTAGCCAATACTGCTCCTGATTCTACGGCATCGCCGACTGCTACATCAATACTAGCAACTGTTCCTGCCTCCGGGGCAACGACTGGGATTTCCATCTTCATGGCCTCAATGATGACAACCGGGTCACCTGCCTGTACACTCTGTCCTACGTTCGCTTCGATCTTAAATACCTTTCCTGCCGCACCGGCTTTTACCTGGATGCTGCCTGCGCCTGCCGCTGCCTTTGGAGCTGCCGGAGCTACTTTCGGAGCCGCCGTGGGAACCGGAGCCGCTGCAGGTCTTGCTGCCGGAGCCGCGCCTGCGCCATTCTCTTCTACCGTTACATCATAGACATTTCCATTCACTGTAATTGTATAATTTTTCATTTTATTAATCTCCTCCTGATTTCACTTTACTGATGGATACATCATCTCATAGATGAACTCCACTTATTGGATTTTCTTCTCTTAATAGAACGGACTACGAAACCGTCTGTAGTCGTTCCCTCCGCCGCTGCGATCGCTGCTGCAATTACGGCGATCAATTCGCCGTCATCAACCTGTGCCTCCACTACCGGCTCAGGCACCGCCGCCGCTGCCGGAGCCGGAGCCGCCGCAGGTGCTGCTTCTTTCTTCCGTAACTTCTCTTCCAGCTCCGGAATCTTCTTAAACAATGAAATAATAAAGGAAATGAAAATCAATACTACAAATACAGTTCCCATTCCCAGAACCGTATTCAATCCTGCTTTTTTCAGAATCTCGCCTGTAGTATAATGCGCATTCACCGTAATGCTTTCCATCTGTCCGTTCTCATCAAAGGAGAACTGTAGATCGGCAGGCCTCTCTGCCGTTATAGGGGCCGTAAGCACTGCACCGGTGTTGGTAACCTCCATGGTGAATTCTCCGATTTCCTCGAATTCCCCACAGTCCTCCTGCCCGGATCTCCAGGAATCCATCATGGTGCGCAGATTCTCTGACGTAATCGGAAGTCCTGTCATCATCAAGGTATAATCCAGGCTGTAATCAGACATGGACTGATACTCATCAAAATCCTCTTCCGACATACTGCTGAAGTTTAAGATAATTGCATTCGCATATTGCTCCAGTTCTTCCTGATTATACTCATCTCCTGCCGACTTGCTCCCGCATCCTGCCAGGCTGAAGATCAGGATAAGGACAAGTCCTGCTATACTTAATTTTTTCTTCACTTCGCCTCACCTCACTAAACCGTACCGTGCTTTTTGTCCGGACGATCCTCTCTTTTTGTGAACAGCATTTCAAATGCCCCGATCACATATTTTCTGGTGTCTGCAGGTTCAATGATCGCATCCACATATCCCCGCCGTGCCGCAGACATCGGGCTGGACTGCAGCTCCTTGTACGCTGCTGCCTTTTCCTTCTGTACCTCTGCGTCTGCATCCGCATACATGATCTTTGCCGCAAGGCCCGCATCCATCATGCCGATCTCCACATCCGGCCACGCATACACCATATCAGCTCCGATAGACTTACTGTTCATAGCTACATAAGCGCTTCCGTATGCCTTACCTACGATCACGTTCACCTTTGGAACCGTTGCATTGGCAAATGCATAAGTCAATTTTGCAACGCTCTTTGCCATATCTTTTTCGGATTCTTTTGTAGCTTCATAGCCTGTTACATTGGTCAGTGTCAGGACCGGAATTGAAAACGCGTCACAGAAATTCAGGAAATCTGCCGCCTTTTTACATCCGTCCACTGTCAGTACTGCGTCAAAGCTTTCTGCATTTCCGTCTGCATCATAAATCTTGGAACGGTTGGCAACCGCGCCGACTGTAATACCATTCAGACGGATAAAGCCTGTCACCATATTTTTTGCATATTCCTTCTTCACCTCAAAGAAAACCTGGTTGTCCGAAATTGTTGCAAGCGCAATCCCTGTATCCTCTGACGCATTCGCAATATCTGTACATGCACGGTTTAAGTCATCCATGCAGTCCTCATAGGAATTATCATCTTCATTGTTGGCCGGGAGCATGCCGATCAGAGAACGGATCTGGCCAAGGATCTCTCCTTCTGTGCCGATACCATCCACAAGGCCGGAAGTCTGGCTCTGGTACTCTGCACTGGAAGTATCGCATTTGGAGATTTCATTTCCTTCCAGGGCGTTTGGAGAATTCACAAACAACCTGCCTTCCTTGCTCTCCATAAATGTGAAATCAGTCAATCCTGGAACCACTGCGAGTCCGCCGCCGCACATGCCAAAGATTGCAGTAATCTGCGGGATCACACCAGATGCCATAGACTGCTTAAAATACAGGCTTCCAAATGCCTCAAGCGCGTCAGTAGCCTCCTGGAGCCTGAGTCCAGCACAGTCTACAAGTCCGATCACTGGTGCCCCCATCTTCATTGCCATGTCATAAATATTTGCAATCTTCTTTGCATGCATCTCACCGACTGCGCCCTTTAACACGGTCGCATCCTGGCTGTATACATACACCAGATTACCATCAATTACTCCATAGCCGGTAATAACACCGTCCGATGGAGTCTCTTTTGCCTGCAGGTTGAAATCTGTGTTTCTTGCTGTCACAGCGCCACCGATCTCAACAAAGCTTCCCTCATCAAGCAGCGCGGCAATTCTTCTGCTTGCTGGGTTCCCAGTTGCATTGTAGCTCATACTTTAGCCCTCCATATAGAAAATTAGTTTATAAAATAAACCAGAATTTATGCCTATTTTAGTATAAACCACTTGTCTGGAAATTTCAATGAATAAAAAAAGGTTTTTGACAGATTTTGTTATTTGCGGTTTCAGGGGCGTTCAGAGAAAGAAAATTGTCCACGTCACCCCGATTGCGCTTCGCAAAAAACGTAGCAGTTCTAAGCTCGAAAAAAACTCGCTAAGAACTGACGTCTTTTGAGAGGTTCCTTTGGACAATTTTCTTTCTCTGAGCTACGCTTCTGAAAATCGGTAAATAAATAAAAAAATCGGCAGACATGATTCTGCAGGTACAGCCTGCTTGAATCTGTCTGCCAATAGGCTACTCCGCCGCTTGTGGCGGAGAATTGAAACACATATTAGATCAAAATCAGCTACGCTTTATATTTCAATCCTTTTTGCGATGGCTTTTATGAAGTCTTCGCTGTTGAGTACGGTTGGGTTTTCCATAGTTGTGATCAGGGCTAAGTCTTTTGTCATTTCGCCGGACTCAATGGTATCTACGGTTGCTTTTTCTAATTTGTCTGCAAATTCCATTAAGGCCTGGCTGCCGTCCAGTTCGCCGCGTTTGCGCAGGGCGCCTGTCCATGCGAAAATCGTTGCTACGGAATTGGTGGAAGTCTCTTCCCCTTTTAAGTGCTTGTAGTAGTGACGCTGTACTGTGCCGTGGGCGGCTTCGTACTCATAATAGCCGTCCGGAGATACCAGCACGGAAGTCATCATGGCAAGGGATCCGAATGCAGAGGATACCATATCGCTCATCACGTCCCCGTCATAATTCTTGCATGCCCAGATGTAACCGCCTTCTGACTTCATAACACGTGCCACCGCGTCATCAATCAGGGTATAGAAATATACGATTCCTGCTTTCTCGAATTTTTCCGCGTATTCTGCATCAAAAATCTCCTGGAAGATATCTTTGAATGTATGGTCATATTTTTTGGAGATGGTATCTTTTGTCGCAAACCACAGATCCTGCTTCGTATCCAGCGCATAATTAAAACAGCTTCTGGCAAAGCTTTCAATGGACTGGCTGATATTGTGCATCCCCTGGGCTACCCCCGGGCCTGCGAACTCATGTACCAGTTCTCTGGACTCGGTTCCATCCTCTGCCGTATAGACAAGTTCTACCTTTCCTGCGCCGGGAATCTTCATCTCTGTATTCTTGTATACATCTCCATACGCATGTCTCGCAATCGTAATAGGTTTCTTCCAGTTCTTCACGCACGGCTCAATCCCTTTTACCACGATGGGGGCACGAAATACTGTACCGTCCAGGATTGCACGGATCGTTCCGTTCGGGCTCTTCCACATTTCTTTCAGATCATACTCATCCATCCGTGCCGCATTTGGGGTGATCGTGGCGCATTTTACGGCAACCTTATATTTCTTTGTGGCATTTGCAGAGTCCACTGTAACCTGATCATTAGTCTCATTACGATGTTCAAGTCCCAGATCATAATACTCTGTATTTAATTCAATGAATGGCTCCAGAAGATGTTCTTTGATCATCTTCCAGAGGATCCGGGTCATCTCATCCCCGTCCATTTCCACAATTGGTGTAGTCATTTTGATTCTTTCCATTTGCCTGTCCTCCTTAATCTATAGCCAGTTCCTCGCTCTCCTGCTTCTTCATATTTTGTATCGCATGCAAAATATGTTCGTTCGCAAGCTGTTCTGCCATATCTGCATCCTTATCCCGGACTGCACGCAGAATCTGTTTATGCTCCCGTATTGATTTTCTGGCACGTTCCTCTGAAACCATAGACGAACTTCTTGCAGCCCGCACATACTTATTGAAATCCGTCAGCACATGATTTAAGATCCGGCTTTGGCAGGCTCCATATAAAACCATATGGAATCTGCCGTCCAGTTCTATGATCTGCTCTGAACTAATGCCGCTCCGCTTCATATGAAATTCTGAGAGCAGGATAATTTCTTCCAGTTGATCTAATTCCTCTGCCGTAATATGTTCTGTGGCCCATCTTGCACAGAGTCCTTCCAGTAAAAAACGTATTTCAAATATATCATTTACGTCTTTCTCAGAAATGCCGGTTACATAAGCCCCTTTATTCGGAATGATTGTTACCAGTCCTTCCAGCTCTAACTGCCGGAGCGCTTCACGCACAGGTGTTCGGCTTACCCCAAGCTCTTTGCCGATCGTAACTTCTCTCAGTTCATCATGCTCCTTATATTTTCCGTTCAAAATCCCATCCCGGATACTCTGAAACACCCGGCCGCTCAGGGAATTTCCTTGATGTCCTCCCATTCTTTCCTCCTGCAAGGGCAACTCAATCGATTACCCGGATTTTCAGAACTCCTTCTATCTCTTCCAGTCTCTTTTCCACATCTTTTGAAACCTCCGCATCTACATCGATCATGGTATAAGCATATTTTTTCTTGCTCTTGTTGGCCATCAATGTAATATTCATATTTTCTTTTGCAAGAAGCCCCGTAAACTGCCCCAGCATATTTGGAATATTATGATGCAGAATCGTAATCCTGCTTCCTTCTTCCTTTACTCCCATATTACAGTCAGGAAAATTTACAGAATGTGTAATATTTCCATTTTCCAGATAATCCCGTAATTCTTTGACAGCCATCTTCGCACAGTTATCCTCTGACTCCTCTGTAGATGCTCCCAGATGCGGGATCACGATCGCATTCTTCACCCCTGCGATCTCCGGGGTTGGGAAGTCAGTCACATACCGCCTTACAGAACCGGATAGTAATGCATCTACCATGGCCTCTCCGTCCACAAGTACATCCCTTGCAAAATTCAGAATCGTTACATCCTTTTTCATCAGGCTGATAGCTTCCCGGTTGATCATCCCTTTCGTACTCTCCAGCGCCGGCACATGGATTGAAATGTAGTCACATTCTTTATAAAGCTCATCCACTGTTTTTGCATGATGGATATTTCTGGACAACTGCCACGCAGCATCCACAGACACATAGGGATCATATCCGTAGACATCCATTCCCAGATGGATTGCTGCATTGGCAACCCGCACACCGATTGCCCCGAGGCCGATCACTCCCAGTTTTTTGCCGTCAATCTCGCTTCCAGAAAATGCTTTTTTTGCTTTTTCTGCCTGCTTTGCAAGGTCTCCATCCTCTTCGTGTTCCTGCACCCAGTTAATTCCGCCAATGACATCCCTTGCCGCTAACAGCATCCCTGCAAGAACCAGTTCTTTGACTCCGTTGGCATTGGCTCCTGGTGTATTAAATACTACAATTCCCTGTTCCGCACACTGCTCCAAAGGAATATTGTTGACTCCGGCTCCGGCACGTGCCACAGCTTTTAGGTTGCTGCCAAACTGCATGTCATGCATCGCGGCGCTGCGGACCAGAATCGCATCTGCCTCTTCTGATGTCTCTGTTCTGATATAGTTCTCGTCAAATTTCTCTATTCCAACCTGTGCAATTGGATTCAGGCATTGATATTTATACATCTTACAGATTCTCCTCTTCAAACTTCTTCATAAATGCTACCAGCGCTTCTACACCTTCATAAGGCATTGCATTGTATATGCTTGCACGCATGCCGCCTACTGTCCTGTGTCCTTTCAGATTCTCCAAGCCTGCCGCTTTGGACTCCTTTACAAATTTTGCATCCAAATCCGCATCTCCTGTCACAAAAGGTACGTTCATCAAGGAACGGTCTTTCGGAACGACTGTCCCTTTGAAGAGCCTGCTCTGATCCAGAAAATCATACAAAAGTTTCGCTTTCTTTTCATTATGGGCTTTCATCACTTCCAGTCCGCCCATCTCTTTCAGCCATTTAAACACCTTACCACAAATATAAATGCCGTAAGCCGGCGGTGTATTGTATAAAGATTTCGCATCTGCATGGATTTTATATGTAAGCATGGTTGGCGTACCCGGAAGTACATCGTCCGTGATCAGGTCTTCCCGGATGATCACGATCACGGTTCCCGCCGGTCCAATATTCTTCTGTACGCCTCCGTACACAATTCCGTATTTTGTCACGTCCATTGGTTCGGATAAGAAACAGGAAGAAACATCCGCTACCAAAAGCTTTCCTTTCGTATTTGGGAGTTCTTTATATTTTGTGCCGTAAATCGTATTGTTCTCGCAGATGTATACATAATCCGCATCTTCTGAAACCGGCAGGTCAGAACAGTCCGGGATATAAGAATAGGTCTGATCCTCCGAAGATGCGATCCGATTCACCTTTCCATACTTCTCCGCTTCCTGAGCCGCTTTTTTTGCCCACTGTCCTGTAATGATATAATCTGCCACTTTATTCTTCATCAGGTTCATCGGGATCATGGCAAACTGCTGGGAAGCACCGCCCTGCAGGAACAGAACCTTATAATTATCCGGAATCCCCAGCAGTTCTCGTAAATCCGTCTCTGCGTCTGTAATGATCTGCTCATAGGCCTTGGAGCGGTGGCTCATTTCCATAACGGACATGCCGGTTCCTTTATAGTCCAACATCTCCTCTGCCGCTGATCTCAATACTTCCTCTGGAAGGACTGCCGGTCCTGCCGAAAAATTATAAACTCTACCCATTTTCATTCCTCCTGTCAATCTATCACCAATTTGCTGCAAACTACTGTTACTGTTTTTTATTCAAATCCTCTTCATCAAAGGCATCACTGATCGAAGCGCCAGGTGCGACCATGGGCCACACTTTATCGTCGGAATTGATCTGACAGTCGATCAGTACCGGCTGGTTCATCTCCAATGCCTTTGCAAACGCCTCTTGAAACTCTTCCCGAGTCGTCACACAGATCCCGACAGCCCCCATAGCCTCTGCCAGTTTTGCAAAATCAACACCGTCAGCCAATACAGTTGCAGAATACCGCTGCCCATAGAACAAATTCTGCCACTGACGTACCATACCAAGTACATGGTTATTGATCACCACTTCAATCACCGGGATCTGATGCCGTACTGCAGTCGCTATTTCATTCATATTCATACGGAAACAGCCGTCCCCCGCAATATTCACAACGGTTTTCTCCGGGCAGCCCGTTTTCGCTCCCAAAGAGGCTCCCAGGCCATAACCCATGGTTCCCAGTCCGCCGGACGTGAGCAGCGTTCTTGGCTTTGAGTATCTATAATACTGTGCGGCCCACATCTGATGCTGGCCTACTTCTGTGACGATCAGCGCATCTCCCTTTGTCTGACGGTAGATTTCCTCAATGACAAATGGTCCGGTCAGGCCCTCCGGATGATATTTCATCGGATATTTTACCTGATACTCCTGGATTTTTTCCGTCCACTCCGTATGGGAATGCTGGGAGAGCTTTTTATTCACTTTTTTCAGGACTTCCTTGATATCTCCCGTCACCCCGGCGGTAATGATCACATTTTTATTCATCTCAGCAGGATCTACGTCAAACTGCAGGATCTTTGCATTTTTCGCAAAGGACTGTGTATTGCCTGTGACACGGTCGCTGAAGCGTGCCCCGATCACGATCAAAAGATCACATTCACTGACCCCAAAATTAGAGGTTTTTGTGCCATGCATCCCGAGCATTCCGGTATAACGCTTATCTGTTCCCGGAAACGCGCCTTTCCCCATTAAGGAATCCGTAACAGGCGCATCCACTTTATTGACAAATTCCATCAGCTCTTCGCTGGCTCCTGAGAGCACGGCGCCGCCGCCCACAAAAATATACGGACGCTCTGATTTTTCAATCATAGAGACTGCTGTTTCAATCTCTTCTTCCAGAATTTCACTGGGATCCGGGAAATACGGTTCAATTGCTACCTTTGTATATTCTGCTTTATTGGCAGTTACATCTTTTGGTATATCGATCAAAACAGGGCCTGGCCTGCCGGACTTCGCAATCCGGAAGGCATCCCGAACCGTATCTGCCAGCTTGTTCACATCTTTCACAATATAGTTATGCTTTGTGATCGGCATAGTGATTCCCGTAATATCAATCTCCTGGAAACTGTCCTTTCCAAGCAGGGCTACTCCCACATTACAGGTGATCGCCACGACCGGGATCGAATCCATGTATGCAGTAGCAATCCCGGTCACCAGGTTGGTTGCCCCAGGTCCGCTGGTAGCGAAACAAACGCCAACCTTGCCGGTTGCACGCGCATATCCGTCGGCCGCATGGGCCGCCCCCTGTTCATGAGAGGTCAGGATATGCTTAATTTCATCACTATGCTGATATAATGCGTCATATACATTCAAAATCGCACCGCCCGGATATCCAAAAACGGTATCCACGCCTTGCTCCTTCAAACACTCTATTACAATGTCTGCCCCTGTCAACTGCATTGCAGGCACCTCCTAATTATTCTTTTGCGGTTTCTGTCATGATTTCGGTATTTCCAATATAGCGCCCCGGTTACCGGATGTTACCATAGAAGCATATCTTGCCAGATACCCCGTCTTTACATTCGGCTCCTTGGGCTGCCATTTCCTCTTTCTCTCTGCCAGTTCTTCGTCTGAAACATTCAGTTCCAGCTTCAGCTCCGGAATATTGATCTTAATGATATCCCCTTCTTCTACCAATGCAATTGGCCCGCCAACTGCCGCTTCTGGAGAAACATGTCCGATGGAAGCTCCCCTGGATGCGCCGCTGAAACGGCCGTCTGTGATCAACGCAACAGAAGATCCAAGACCCATGCCGGCGATCGCGGAAGTCGGATTCAGCATTTCCCTCATTCCAGGTCCGCCCTTTGGTCCTTCATAACGGATGACCACAACATCTCCCGGATGGATCTCACCGCCTTTGATCGCTGTGATCGCATCCTCCTCACACTCAAAGACCCTGGCCGGGCCTTCATGCACCAGCATCTCTTCTACCACTGCGGAACGTTTTACCACGCTGCCGTCCGGGGCCAGGTTTCCTTTCAGCACTGCCAGACCGCCTGTGGCACTATACGGATTATCCACCGGTCGGATGACTTCCGGATTCCTGTTGCCACATCCGGAAATATTTTCTCCCAAGGTCTTCCCTGTCACTGTCATACAATCTGTGTTCAACAAGTCTTTTTTATTCAATTCATTCATCACTGCGCTGACTCCGCCCGCTTCGTTTAAATCCTCCATATAAGTAGGGCCTGCCGGTGCCAGATGGCACAGGTTTGGTGTCTTCGCACTGATTCCATTTGCAAAATCAATCTCAAAATCCATTCCGATCTCATGCGCGATCGCAGGAAGGTGGAGCATACTGTTCGTAGAACATCCCAAAGCCATATCTACGGTTAATGCGTTCAGAACTGCTTTTTCTGTCATGATATCCCTTGGACGGATGTTCTTTTTCACCAGTTCCATGACCTGCATCCCGGCATGCTTTGCCAACCGGATACGTTCAGAATACACTGCCGGGATCGTTCCGTTCCCAGGAAGACCCATACCAAGTACTTCTGTCAGGCAGTTCATGCTGTTCGCGGTATACATACCGGAACAGGAACCACAAGTTGGACATACGTTATTTTCAAATTCGCAAACATCCTCCTCTGTCATCGTTCCGGCCGCATAGGAACCGACTGCCTCAAACATACTGGACAGGCTCCTCTTCTGCCCTTTCACATGTCCGGCCAGCATAGGGCCTCCGCTGACAAAAATAGTAGGGATATTGATTCTTGCCGCCGCCATCAATAGCCCCGGCACATTTTTATCACAGTTTGGGATCATCACAAGTGCATCAAACTGATGCGCCATTGCCAGCGCTTCTGTAGAGTCTGCGATCAGGTCTCTGGTGACCAGAGAATACTTCATCCCGATATGTCCCATGGCAATCCCATCACATACTGCAATGGCCGGCACCATGACCGGTGTTCCTCCTGCCATAGATACCCCCATCTTTACTGCTTCTGTAATCTTATCCAGGTTCATATGTCCCGGCACAATCTCATTGTAAGAGCTGACCACTCCTACCAACGGTCTCTCCAATTCTTCCTTTGTATATCCAAGTGCGTTAAACAGGGAGCGGTGAGGCGCCTGCTGTACGCCTTTTGTAACAGTATCACTTCTCATATTCGTATCCTTCCTTTCCAGAAATCATAGCCAGACACCCCTGCGGGCCAGTACTGCGCCATTATGAATGGAGATTCTGGCTCATTGATATGTGCTATCCGATATAACCACAGATTTTGTCTCCCATCTCACTGGTTCCAATCTGCATCTTTCCTTCGGACATAATATCTATTGTACGGTAACCATCTTTTAAAACTTTAGATACCGCATTTTCTATTGCATCCGCCTCTTTGTCCAGATCAAAAGAGAACCGGAGCATCATGGCTGCCGATAAAATCGTTGCGATCGGATTTGCAATCCCCTTTCCGGCAATATCAGGCGCTGAACCGCCGCTTGGCTCATACAATCCAAACCGGCTTTCGTTTAGGCTTGCAGATGCCAGCATCCCGATGGAACCTGTCACCATACTCGCCTCGTCGGACAAGATATCACCGAACATATTCTCTGTCAAAATAACATCAAACTGCTTCGGATCCTTGACAAGCTGCATCGCGCAATTGTCGACCAGCATATGCTCCAGCTCCACCTCCGGATATTCTGCGGCAACTTCTTCCACCACTTTTCTCCAAAGTCTGGAAGAATCCAATACATTCGCCTTATCTACACTGGTCACTTTCCTGCGCCGCTTCATCGCGATATCAAAACCGCGTTTTGCAATCCTGCGGATCTCGGCTTCATTATATGTAAGGGTATCATGGGCTGTCATCAGTCCGTCCACTTCTTCTGTAGAACGTTCGCCAAAGTATAAGCCGCCTGTCAGCTCCCGCATGATCATCATATCAAATCCGCCCTGGGTAATTTCTTCTTTTAAGGGGCAGGCCCCTTTCAATTCGTCATACAGGACTGCCGGCCTTAAATTTGCAAATAAGTTCAATGCTTTGCGGATCTTCAAAAGTCCGGCCTCTGGTCTTTTTGACGGTTCTAATTGATACCATGGGGATGTTTTCGCATCTCCTCCGATAGAACCCATCAATACGGCATCACTTGCTTTTGCCTGTTCGATCGTCTCATCTGTCAGCGGAATCCCATGGACGTCAATGGATGCCCCACCCATCAAAAGCTGTGTATAATTCATCTCATGTCCGTAAACCTGCCCTGTCTTATCCAGGACTTTCATCGCCTCCGCCACAATTTCCGGCCCGATTCCATCACCTTTGATCACACCAATATTCAACTTCATAACCGTCTCATCCTTCCCTAGCCAAAACATACATACTTCAATATTAAAAAAAGCTATTTGTTATCATACCGCATTTTTCCGGCCGTTTCAACCCTTACATTTTGAAATGGCATTGTTTTCTATCATATGGGATACTAAAGAAACCTATTTTAAAAAGAAACCGGATGCATCTGCCATCCGGTCTTTTCCTGATTTGCTCTATTCAGCGCCTGGTTTTTCAAGCTGTGCGATTGCTGCTTTCTGCATCGGAATCCGGCAGTTCTTATTACTTCCAAATTCTACGATCACTGCTTCATCTGAAATGTCAATAATCACCCCATAAAATCCACTTGTCGTCAGAACTGTATCCCCAATTTCCATTGTGGAAAGCATTGCCTGGACTCTTTTCTGCTCTTTCTTCTGCGGACGCATTAAAAAGAACCAGAACACACCGATTACCACTGCATACATAATAAATATACTGCCCATGCCTGCCGCCTGATTTGCAGCCAGTACTCCATTCATCTTATTTCCTCCTAAATAATGTAATTTTGCATAATATATTAATCATACACAAAAAAAGCTGATACTTCAAGACTATTTTCAATATTTTCTTTCGAGATCATCTCCGGGGTACAGATTTATTATGATCTTCACCTGAAGCGCAGTCCTAAAATCCTGCCAGCTTTCTCTTTTTATAACCCTTATAATCCCCTGCCTCAATAGCTTCCCGGATTTCTTCCATCATTGTATTGTAGAAATACAGGTTGTGCAGGACGCAGAGACGCATTCCCAGCATCTCCTTTGCCTTAAGCAGATGCCGGATATAGGCACGGCTGTAACTTCTGCATGCAGGGCATTGACATCCTTCCTCGATCGGACGGGAATCTGTCTCATATGCGGCATTAAAAAGATTGAGCTTGCCATGGTTGGTATAAACATGTCCATGCCGCCCGTTTCGCGACGGATAGACACAGTCAAAAAAGTCCACGCCTCTTTCCACAGCTTCCAATATATTCGCCGGAGTCCCTACTCCCATCAGATACGTTGGCTTGTCTTTCGGCAGAACCGGCACCACAGCCTCCAGGATACGATACATCTCTTCATGGCTTTCTCCAACAGCCAGGCCGCCAACGGCATATCCATCCAGTCCAAGTTCCCGGATCTGTTTTGCATGTTCCATACGGATATCCTCATAAATACCGCCCTGGTTGATGCCAAAAAGCATCTGTTGTCGGTTCAATGTATCCGGCAGAGTATTCAACCTGTCAAGTTCTGTTTTACAACGCTTCAACCATCGATACGTCCTTGCAACGGAATTTTCCATATAGGCCCTGTCTGCGACACTTGAAGGACATTCATCAAATGCCATGGCTATGGTAGACGCCAGATTCGACTGGATCTGCATGCTTTCCTCCGGCCCCATAAAAATCTTACGACCGTCAATGTGGGAATGGAAATGGACTCCTTCTTCCTTAATCTTCCGTAATCCCGCCAGGGAGAACACCTGAAACCCACCGGAATCTGTCAGGATCGGCTTATCCCAGTTCATAAATCGATGAAGGCCTCCCATCTTCTTCACAATCTGGTCACCCGGCCTGACGTGAAGGTGGTAAGTGTTGGAAAGTTCCACCTGAGTCTTGATCTGGCGCAGGTCATCTGTGGAAACCGCCCCTTTGATCGCCGCCGCAGTCCCTACATTCATGAATACCGGGGTCTCTATCACCCCATGGACTGTATGAAAACGTCCTCTTTTCGCCATCCCGTCTGTTTTTAATAACTCGTACATTTTCCCTCTTTCTATATGCAAAAACCCCTGCCGCCGGCAGCGTCTTGCGCATACTATGACATCAATAATGGATAATGACCGGAGTCCCTACCGGCATCATGTCATATAATGAAGCCGCCTGGCCCACTGGCATATTGATACAGCCGTGAGAGCCTGCTCCGGTAGCATACAGCGAACCGCCGAAAGCCGGCTGCCAGTTGGCGTCATGAAACCCGATTCCGCTCCAGGTCACACGCATCCAATATGCAACTAAAGTCCGGTATTCCGGCTGCCCGGTCGCCGGATCGATCTCGCCTACCAATGTAGAATTTAATTCCTTTTCCAAAATGCTGTACACACCGCTGGGTGTTTCCTTCTCAGGAATCGGTACACCTGTTACCACATCCGTCTCTAATGCGATACCGCCGTCTACAATATACCACATATGCTGAGCGGACAGATCCACCTCTGCATAAGTATTGCCCCATTCCGGAGCGCTATGTGAAACTGCCCTGTCACAATAAGCCGGCTCCTTTGTCACCACTTCTCCATTTTTTATACTGTTGACTAATGTGGTGAACTCTGCGTCTTCATCCACTGACCATCCATAAGTTCCTCCAGATACCTCCACAGTCTTTCCGTAAGGCGAGGTAATACTCCTTGTCTTCCCAATCGTATCGTACTGCTTCCCGAACTCACGCAGCCATTCACGGACAGCCGCCTCATTGAATGTCACCTTCATATCATTGTCAGCGCTCACCCAGTTGGAGATCAGAGTCCTGTCCACAACAACCGGCTGATCCATCGTATATGTAATACTTGCCTGCAGATATTGATTCATCTCGTTACATGCAGCCCGTACCTCTCCTGATTCCGAAGTATATTTCGGCATTGCATAACAATTTTCCGCCTGCATATCCAATTCTGGCTGAAATTCGGAAATATACTGATGTATTTTTTCACGCAGAATATCTACGTCCACCTCTGTCCCTGTCACTTCCGGCTCCACAACAAACTCCGTACCGTCGAATTTCGGGTACGCAGAGGTCGGAGGAACCTGCTCTACCTTCAATGACTCCAGCCCCTGGATCCGGTTCTCTAATGCATCTCTGTCATAGGACACTTCTACCGTAGCTTTAGAAGAATTTTTTACAAAAAAGCATTTTGGCCACATCAATGCATTCTGGCTTTTCAATACATTCTCAATATCTTTATTTTCTTCATACCTAAGAGAAATCTCTTCCCCGTTGATCGTATCTGTCTTGTTGTCCTTTTCCAAAATTGTCAGCTTATAATCCTGAACCTGTTCCTGCAGGTATTGCTGGACATCTTCTACCGTCTTTCTTGAAAAATCCTGGCCGTTTATCTCCGTATTCATAAAGAAATGACTCGTAAAATAGGTAGAAATCCCTATGTATACCGCTGCACATGCCGCCAGGAGCACGCCAAATGTGATGGCCGCCACTTTTAACCCTGTATAGCCTGCCTGTTTTTTTCTGCCGGATGTTCTTCCATTCCTGGCCGGTGTTTTTCGTGTCCCTGGCTTTCCTGGACCGCTTTTTGATCCTGTACTTTTTCCTGCACTGTTTCTTTGCGCACCAGATTTTCCTGTTCCGCTTTTTTGCGTATCACTTTTTCCCGAACTGCTTTTTGGCTTTCCAGATTTCCCCGGACCAGAATCCGTTCTGCCTGGATCCTCCCTTTTTTTACCTGATTTGTTTGCACTCTCTTTTTTCATATCTTCTTGATCCCGAACCTTTACACTCCTATCTTCGCCGTCAGATGCCTGATATCCCTTCCCAGATTCTCTACTTCCATCCTGAGGTTTCTTAACCTGGTTTTCCTTTCGTTCCTTAGTCAGATCCTGAGTCTTCCCATCTACTTTTTTCTGTCTGGCATCGGACTCTTTCCGTTCTTTTTCGATGTGGTCTCTTTCGGCCGCAAGCTCTTTCTGTCCCTGATCAGTACTCTTCTTCTCAGCGCCGGATTCTTTTGGATTCTTATCTACCTTAACGACAGACTTTTCTTTCTCTTCGTATTCCTTTTCATCCTCTATGTCATCATCCAGATAGTAGTCTTCATCGTCCAGATAATAATCATCGAAACTTATCTGTTCACCCTCGTAAAAATCATCTTCATGATTCTTGCTTTGTTTGCTCATTTAGTGATTCTCCCTCATTAAAAATCAATATCTAGTCGCCTACACATCCAGAGTCAATTATATAACGAAATCTACAGAATGTACAGCAAAAAATTAAATATTAAGAATACGGTTACAATTTGCTTACAATCCCTCATTTACCGCACAGGGGACTTTACACTTCAAAAGCATTTGAGTATAATAAATAAGCATGCTGAAATCAAATTCCAAAGGAGGATATTTTAATATGAGTGGTTCCACATTCGGAAATCTATTCCGTATCACAACGTGGGGAGAATCCCATGGCGCCGGTATCGGAGTTGTCATCGACGGCTGCCCTGCTGGATTACCTCTGGATGTATCACATATACAGGCTTTTTTAGACCGAAGGAAACCTGGGCAGAGCCGCTACACTACCAAACGCCAGGAAAGTGATCAGGTTGAAATCCTTTCCGGCACTTTTGAGGGCCGCACAACAGGAACCCCGATCTCCCTGCTGGTGAGAAACCAGGATCAGCGCTCACGGGATTATGGGAACATTGCTTCTGTTTATCGGCCCGGTCATGCAGACTATACTTATACACAGAAATATGGTTTCCGGGATTACAGGGGCGGAGGACGTTCCTCAGGAAGAGAAACCATTGGACGCACAGCCGGCGGCGCAGTGGCCTCCCTCATTTTAAAGGAACTGGGCATTCATACGACAGCCTTTTCTAAAGCCATTGGGCCGGTAGAAGTACCGGAATCCGAATATCGGTTCGATGAGATTTCCCAGAACACACTGTATATGCCAAACAACGAACGCGCCAAAGATGCCGCGTCCTATCTGGATTCTATGATGAAAAAGCTGGATTCCTGCGGCGGAGCCATTGAGTGTATGATCAACGGACTCCCTGCCGGACTTGGAGAACCTGTCTTCGAAAAACTGGATGCCTGTCTTGCAAAGGCAATCCTTTCCATTGGCGCCGTAAAAGCAATCGAATTCGGGGAAGGCAGGAATGCTGCCCTGCTAAACGGAAGCCAGAATAATGATGCTTTTTTTATGCATGGCAATGCTGTTCAAAAAAAGACCAACCATGCCGGCGGAATCCTGGGCGGAATGAGTGATGGGGATACACTTGTATTTCGGGCATTTGTAAAGCCTACCCCTTCCATCGCCCAGCCGCAGCAGACAGTCACTGAAAACGGGGAGGATACAGAGCTTACCATCCATGGGCGGCATGACCCTGTGATCGTACCGCGTGCCGTAGTAGTCGTAGAATCCATGGCCGCGATCACGGTTGCTGACCTGCTGCTGCAAAATATGGGCAGCAGAATGGAATACTTAAAAAAAATATATCACGATTAATTTCTGACGTTTTCATAGTAAAAGAGCAGTCCCAAAATAACGAGCCATAAGTTATTTTGGAACTGCTCTTTCATTGATACAGAGTCTCCTGGCAGAACCGCAATGATATCTCAGTCCGCTTTTAATTCTTTCCAAAGTTCATTCATCAGGTCATTGATCTCTGGCTCTGCCTGCAGGCAGACTTCACAATTCTCTGTCGCTTCCTCCGGCGGAACTAATGTTTCATCTGCCCTCTCTTCTTCCGACAATGCTTCAATCACTGCCTCGTTCGGAGTCGAATAGTAGATATACTCAAAATTTTTGCGGGCCATATCTTCCCGGCACAGAAAGTCTAAGAACTGCTGCGCAGCTTCCATATCCTCACAATATTTTGTGACCCCCCACGCATCCAGCCATACATTTGAGCCTTCTTTTGGAACCACATACTCCAGGTTTTCATTATATTGCCGACCCAGATATGCCTCCCCTGAATATACGACTGCCATCACCGCATTTCCAGCCACAACCTCATCTCTCGCTTCATCTACCAGATAAGCCTGCACATCCGGCTTCTGTTCAACCAGAAGTTCCTGTGCTTCTCGGATTTCATTTTCATCATTGGTATTCAAAGAGTATCCCAAGTACTTTAACGCCGCCATATACGTGTCACGCATACTGTTCTGCATGATGATCTCTCCGGCATATTCCCCATTAAACAGGACATCCCAGCTGTCCACAGGTTCCTTCACTCTGGAAGTATCATATAGGATGCCAAGAGTCCCCCAGAAAAAAGGCACTGTATATTGATTTTCCGGGTCAAATGCAGTGGCCAGTTCCCAATATCTGTCTCCAATATTCCCGCCGTTTTCCAGTGTATCTATATCTATTTCCTGTAGTTCCCCTTCATTGATAAATTTCTGGAGCATGTAATCTGTGGAGCAGAGCAGGTCATATTCTATCGCGCCTGATTTGTATTTCGCATACATCTCTTCAGGAGTGAGCGCCTCTTCATATTTAATTTCAATCCCAGTCTCCTCTGTAAACTGCTCCAACACATCTGGATCCATATATTCGCCATAGCTGAAAACCGTAAGGCTTCCTTTCCCCCCATCCTTTTGGCCGCAGCCTGTCACAGCCAAAGCGTAACAAGCAAGCAGGCCTGCCAAAAAAACGCTGATGATCCTTTTTCTCATTCTCAACATCCTTTCTCATATTTGTAAAACCCAAAGATAACCGATTCCTTTATTTCAAAAGCCACACTATTTTCCATTGTCTAAAAATCTATATCGCTTTGCTCATTTACCTGCCTTTTCCCCGGCAGATAATTCCCTATCAATAAAATCAATAACGCAAACACAAAAATAATCGTAGACAGCGAGTACATTTCTGGCTTGATTCCCTTTCGTATCTCACCGTATATCATGGTAGACAAGGTATTGACACCCGCCCCCTTTGTAAAATACGTGATCACAAAATCATCCATAGACATGGTAAATGCCATAAAAAAGCCTGACAGGATTCCGCTGGCAAGCTGAGGCAGCATCACCTTAAAAAACGCATATACCGCATTCGCCCCCAAATCCCTCGCCGCCTCATAAAGGCTGAGATTCATCTGCCGTATCTTCGGCATAACGCTTAAGATCACATAAGGAATATTGAATGTCATATGAGCCAGGAGCACACTCCCAAATCCCAATGGAATAAAATGTACAAACCAGAGCATCAATGCGATCCCAGTCACAATATCTGCATTTAAAAGCGGAATATTAGTGAAAATCATCATCACCTGATAATTCTTCTGCCGCATAGCATGGATCCCCAGCGCGCCCAGCACGCCAATGACCGTCGCAAACAATGCCGAAGCAAAGGCCAGTATCAACGTGGTAACCAATGCCTCCATGATCTGTCCGTTGGAAAAAAGCTTCCGGTACCAGTCAAGCGTAAAGCCTCCCCAGGTCACTCTAGATCTGGAATTGTTGAAAGACAGCATCACCAGGACAAGGATCGGAGCATATAAAAATAGAATGACCACTCCTATATAAAACCGGCTCAGGATATTTTTTAACTTTTCTACCATATCGCAGACCCTTTCCCTTCCCCATCATTTTTCATGGTAAATGCCATGCTGAGCAGGACAAAAATCATCAGAGAAACAGAAAGCCCTGAGCCAAGGTTCCAGTTTGAACTTTTCGTAAACTCTTGTTCAATCACATTTCCTATCAGCTGTAGTTTCCCTCCGCCTAAAATATCCGATATCACAAAAGAAGTCATAGACGGAACGAATACCATCACAATACCGCTTAACAGCCCGGGGATCGATAGTGGAAATATGATCCTTCGGAATACCGTAAATCCATTCGCCCCAAGATCCTTTGCCGCCTCGATAATATCCTCATCAATTTCTGCCACTGCATTGAAGATCGGAAGCACCATATAGGGAAGATAATCATATACCACGCCGATCATGACCGCAGTTCCCGTATTGGCCAGCGGCAGGGCTTCCAGACCCAATTTCGTCAAAATAAAGTTCAAGATCCCATTATTAGACAAGATCATCTGCCACGCCAAAATGCGCAGGATAAAATTCATCCACATCGGAAGGATCCAGATAAACATTACAAAACTCTGCTTCCCCATATTGAGGTGCTTTAAGGCCATCACAAGAGGATAGGATAAAAGGATGCAGAGCAATGTACATCCAATTGCAATCTCCAGCGAAAAAAGCATTGCTTTCATATGGATCGGATCAAAGATCGCGCTGATATTCTCCAGGGAAAATCCACCCTCCCTGCTGGTCAATGCATATTTAAAAATCAAACCCAAAGGAATTACGGTAAAGCCAATGACCCAGACAATATAAGGGGACGCTAAAAAAGTACGCCTGCTAATGGTCTTTGTTTTTTTCATCATTCGTCCTCCCGCACCACTTCTGCGTCCTCGGAATGAGGTTTGTGCATGATCTGTATATTATCCGGCAGGATCGTCATGCCGACCGCGGAACCTGCCTGGGCCGGATTCACACTCTGGACAATCCAGTCGTAGTCTCCCACACGGACTTTAATCTCATAAACAGCACCTTTAAAGATCACAGAAACTACCATTCCCCTCAGATAACCCTCATCTTCCTTTACGATCACCAGATCTTCTGGCCGGATAACCACATCCACCGGCTCATTTTTTGCAAATCCCGTGTCCACACACGGTATCCGGACACCCTGGATCTGTACAAGGCAGTCTGCTTCCATGATCCCGTCTATAATGTTGCTGTCTCCAATAAAATCAGCCACAAAAGCATTCTGCGGCTCATCATAAATGCTTTTGGATGTTCCCATCTGCTGGATGATCCCTTTGTTCATGACAACAATACGGTCTGACATCGTGAGGGCTTCTTCCTGGTCATGGGTTACATAGACGAAAGTAATGCCCACCTCTTTTTTTATCTTGATCAGTTCCCTCTGCATTCCATGGCGCAGCTTTAAATCCAAAGCTCCCAATGGCTCATCCAGAAGCAAGATCTTAGGTTCATTCACGATTGCCCTGGCAATGGCCACTCTCTGCTGCTGGCCGCCGCTCAGAGAGTCCGGTTTACGCATCTCGTATCCGTCCATATTGACCAATTGCAGGGCATACCGGATCTTATCCTTAATATACTGGCTGCTCTTCTTTTTTAACTTCAAGCCAAATGCGATATTCTCTGCCACATTCATATGAGGGAACAGGGAATATTTCTGAAAAACGGTATTCACATTCCGCTTATCCGGCGAGAGCCCGGTAATGTCTCTTCCTTCAAATAAGACATGCCCTTCATCCGGCTTCTCAAACCCGCCGATAATACGCAGTGTCGTAGATTTTCCACATCCGGACGGCCCAAGAAGCGTAATAAATTCATTCCGTCCAATCTCCAGATCCAAATGGTTCAACACCTGTTTACCGTCAAATGATTTGCTGACAGAATCCAGCTCTAATATCACATCCTTCATAACGTCCTCCTTAAAAGCTTGGGGGGCTGCTGATCCATAGAATGGACGAAACCTTTTTACAAGCTGAGCTTATCCTATGTTTTCGATTCGCCGGAAAAATAAACGAATCCCCTTTGCGTACCGTATATATCACATCTCCATAATGCACCTGGATCTTACCGTCCAGCACATAGCCAAATTCCTCTCCCTCATGCGGCTTATCTACCGGCATAGACTGCCCCGGCTGAAGCCGGACAAGAATTGGTTCCAGGCTCCTGCTCTGTGCCGTCGCGATCAGCCATGTAATACTGTTGCCGTCTTCATCTTCCTTTTCAAAATAATCCTCTTTCGGAAACACAACCTGTAGATCATCTTCCTCGTGAAAAAAATCGGACAGATTCGTGCCTAAGCATTCCACAATATCCAAAAGGGTGGATACAGAGGGTGCTGTTAATCCCCTCTCCAACTGGGAAATAAAACCCTTTGTCAATTCTGTACGGTCTGCAAGCTCTTCCTGGGTCAGGCCGTTCTGATTACGAAGGTTACGAATCTTAATACCAATCTGTTCTTCAATGCTCATGTTCTCCGACTTCCTCTTTTTGCATCCTGTGACACGTTTTTAGAATTACTAAACTTTTTATTTACCACAATCAATTATACATATACTAAGTCAAAAGTCAACTATTATTTTCATTATTGTGGCTTTTTCTAAAAAATATAGGTATAACGCAGAAAACCAGGCCAGAAAAAGACCCTTTCTGACCTGGTTTTCTGATATTTTCAATTTTTTATATTGATTTCCAGCCAGTATCTTACACCTGGAAACACCCGCCTCCAATAAATTCTCTCAGCAAGGAATTCGGCGGAACGCAGTCACTCCCGATCCCCACAAAATAATCAAAAAATTTTAAGAGCCTCTTTGCCTCCACATATTCCGCACTGTCTTTTTCCACTCCAAACAACTGCGGTTCTACATACTGCTTCAATACTGCCAATTCATACAACAGCGATGAGTTGAACATCACATCCGCTTCCTCCTGGAACGGGAAAATGTTCGCTTCCTCGCCCCTGCGCACAGACTCCCACATCGCAATCGTCCTCTGGGCAGAATTTCCGCGCGTTCTTGCATCCCGTACGATTCGGCGGACAAGCCTTCCGTCCGTAGACGGGATCCGATTATGTTCATCCACATTCAGCTGGGTCAATGCACTGATATAAATTTTAAATTTATTAGCATCATCCAGCATTTCCGTCAGCTTCGGATTCAGGCAGTGGATCCCTTCAATGACCAGGATATCCTGTTTCCCAAGCTGCTTTGGCTTTGCAGAACGGTTCTGTTTCCCGGCCTTAAAATCGAAGACCGGAAGATAGACTTCCTCGCCATTCAAAAGCGCCTGCATATCCCTGTTAAACAAATCCACGTCAATAGCTTCCAGGCATTCAAAATCATAGTTTCCATCGGCATCCCTGGGTGTCCGTTCCCGATCCACAAAAAAGTTATCCACTGCGATCGGGTGTGGAATCAATCCATTTGCCCTAAGCTGGATAGACAGCCTGTGTGAAAATGTAGTTTTTCCCGATGAGGAAGGTCCGGCAATCAGGATAAATTTTATATCCCGTCTGTCTGCAATTGTTTTCGCAATCTCCCCGATCTTACGCTCCTGGTGCGCCTCTTGAACCAGGACTACCTGCTGCATATTGTCCTTTGTTACTACGTCATTGAGCGCCCCGACCGTGTCAATCCCCTGCATATCCCCCCATGCAACAGATTCCCTGAGCACCTGGAACAGCTTCTGATATGGCTCAAAAGGCGGAACCACATCTGGATGTCCCGCCGTCGGCATCTGGATCACAAATCCGTCTTCATAGAGATGGAGAGAAAAATATTTCAAATATCCGGTATCCGGAACCATATATCCATAGTAATAATCCTCGAATCCATTGATACTATAAATATTGACCTTGGACACCCGGCGATATTCAAATAAATGCTCTTTGTCATACATTTTATGCCTGCGGAACTGTTCAATAGCCTCATTCGTATGGACAGATCTCTTTTCAATCGGAATCTGCTCCTTGACCAGCTCATGCATCCGCTCTTCCACTTTCTTCAAAAACGCTTCATCCAGTGTAACCTCTCCCTCAACCGTGCAATAATACCCCTTGCTCACTGAAAAATGAATCCGGACCCGTTCTACCTTCTCATGCCCTCCCACATCATGGACTGCTTTGACAAGCAGCAGGCACATACTTCTTCTATACGTCTGATTTCCTATGTAATCTGCTGTTGTAAGGAATCTCAGCTCACAATCCTTTTTTAATTTTTTATTCAATTCCTGAAGCCGGTTCTGGTTGATATACACCAGGACGATCGGGTGCGCATACAAGTGTTGAAATTCTTGTGCAATTTCCCGGTATGTGGTGCCTTCTTCATAATGCCTGCTTTCTCCCTCTATTTTTACCATACACATCTTTTTATCCATATTCTGTACCAACCCTCTCATCATGATTCCATGCCTACATGTTACAAAATGGATGCACAACCGGAGCCGCCATGACCTCTACTCCTTCCAGGTGCTTTTGTAAATATTCTTTCATATCTTCCACGAAAATATATTCCGTTCCATAATGCCCGGCATCAATCACTGCCAGTCCTTGTTCCCATGCATCCAGGCCATCATGATGCCCGATATCTCCTGTCACGAGTACGTCTGCACCCTTTGCAACAGCCGGAGCAATAGCACTTTTCCCGGAACCCGGTGAAACAGCCAGCCGCTGTATCTCTTTTTCCAGATTTCCAAACACCTTCACAGAGCTTAATGCCAGACACTGACGTACATACCCACAGCACTCTTTCAATGTCATACTCTTTTCCAGACTGCCAATACGTCCAATCCCCTCTTCTTTTCCATGAAACTCTGCTGTCACATCCAGCACTTGGGCATCCCGGAGCTTTAATTTCTTTTGAGCCAATTCGGCCATTCCAAGCACATCATAGTTCGTATGCATAGCATAATAGGAAATATCATCCTGGATCAATTCCAGGATCCTCCTGCTCACAAAATTTTCATCTGTAACAGATCTCAAAGGACTGAAGATCAAAGGATGATGTGTGATCAGCATATCTGCGTGATAGGATCGTGCGGCCTGGATAACCTCGCCCACAGCATCCAATGCCAGATAGATTCTTTTTACTTCCTTCGTACTCCTCCCAGCCTGCAGGCCCACATTATCAAAATCCAGCGCCGCCTCTTTTGGATATGCCTGCTCTATGATTTTTATAATTTCTTTACACTGCATAATAGTCTTTCCCTTTCCTGATATACTTTAGCTCTTCCCCCAGTTCTTCCCTGCGCTTTTCAATCGCTGCCCCGGTTTTTCCTTCCAGTCTTTTTAATATTTGCTGCCGGATGGCAAATTCCCTGTCCAGATATTCTTTCAATACAGGATGCTTCATTTCTAACAGAAGCTTCCCATACCGCAGTTCCGTTTCGTCCCATGCAGAAACTGCTGCCTGGCTTTTGGCCTTATGCCGAACCGTGTGATCATGCGGCACAGCAACCTTTATCATCGGATAATATTTTCCATCATCCTTGACCATGTCTTCCCTGATAAACAAAAAGCCTTCCTCTATTAGAAAGGCTCTGACCTTTGCAATCTCAGATTGTGGCTGCAGGATACACTCTTTCAGGCTCAGCGTAGTTTCCTGATACTCCTCCAATATCCGGATAATCAGCGGACCGCCCATCCCTGCAAGCACAGCGGTATCTGCTTCAAAGGGATCCAATTTCTCAAAACCATCTGACAGCCTCAGTTCGATTTTATCATTCAAGCTGCTCCTGTCTACATGTTCCTTTGCTTTTTTTAACGGTCCTTCATTGACATCCATCGCAATCGCAAAAACTGCCCGTCTCTCCTGCATAAGATAAATGGGGACATATGCATGGTCTGTACCTATGTCCGCAACCCGGTGCCCCACGGTCACAAGGGAAGCAACTGCCTGTAATCTCCGCGATAATTCCATCCACACATCCTCTATGCTTAATCCAGATAGTCCCTGAGTTTTCTGCTCCTGCTCGGGTGGCGGAGCTTCCTGAGCGCCTTTGCCTCGATCTGACGGATACGCTCTCTTGTAACATCAAATTCCTTCCCTACCTCTTCCAACGTCCTGGCCCGTCCATCATTCATGCCAAAACGAAGCCTGAGCACCTTCTGCTCCCTGTCTGTCAGAGTATCCAGCACCTCGTTAAGCTGCTCTTTCAGTAAAGTCTGTGCTGCTGCTTCCGCCGGGATCGGCACATTGTCATCCTGAATAAAATCTCCAAGGTGGCTGTCTTCCTCCTCACCGATCGGAGTCTCCAAAGAAACCGGCTCCTGAGAAATCTTTAAAATCTCTCTTACACGTTCCACAGGCATGTCCAATTCTTTTGCAATCTCTTCCGGGGTGGGTTCACGTCCCAATTCCTGAAGGAGTTGTCTTGACACACGGATAAGTTTGTTGATCGTCTCCACCATATGAACCGGAATCCGGATCGTTCTTGCCTGGTCTGCAATTGCCCTTGTAATAGCCTGCCGTATCCACCATGTAGCATAGGTACTGAACTTATACCCTTTGTGATAATCAAACTTTTCCACAGCCTTGATAAGTCCCAGGTTCCCTTCCTGGATCAGATCCAGGAACAGCATCCCACGGCCCACATATCGTTTGGCAATGCTGACCACAAGACGTAAGTTTGCCTCCGCCAGCTCTTTTTTCGCATCCTCATCTCCGTCCTCCATCCGCTGGGCAAGCTCAATCTCACGCTCTGCACTTAAAAGCGGAACCTTACCGATTTCTTTTAAGTACATGCGCACAGGATCCTCAATGCTCACACCGTCTGGAACTGAAAGGTCAATGTTCTCTACATCAACATCCTCTTCCTCTGACAAGAGCACATCCATATCAATGTCCACATCATCGTCATTGCCGCTGATTCTGAGCACATCAATATTATTGGATTCCAGATACTCAAATACCCTCTCCATCTGCTCCGCATTCAGCTCCATGTCATGGAAAAAGTCATTGATCTCCTGGATTTCCAGAATACTTTTCTTTTTTTTGCCGAGAGCAACCAGGTCTTTTAAACGCTCCAAAAATTTCTGTGTGTTCTCTTCCATGTGTCCTTCCTTCCTCTGCCTGCACAAGCGGCAGGCTATCTTGTTATATTTTATCCTTATTCTAAAGAAATATGCAGTTTCTCCAATTCCCCAAGATGCCTTTTTTCTTCCATAAGACGCTGCAGGCCTGCCATATCCGTCGGCTCCAGATTTTTCATCCGGACATCAATGCTGTTTGACTTCACCCGAAAAAGCAGATCCTTGACTGCCTGGGCCTTTTCGCCAGATGTTGTAAGCCTCTGGATCCTGGTATTAAACAGCGCTGCGGCCTCCCGGTGCTCCTCTTCCTCTGTAAAATGGCTCATGATCTTTGCAGGATTCAGTTCCCCCGCCTCATACTGTGCATAAAGAAGTTCTGCCACGGTACGGTACTGCGGCTGTGTAAAATCTTCCGGCTGGATATACCGGCTGATAGTGCCAAACAATCTCTGATCATCGATCATCCATGTCAAAAGTGCCTTCTGGGCGGTCAGATTGCCGTCTTCTTTCTTCACAGGCTTCCCTGACGCCGTTTTCGGACGTTCCACCGGCTTTGCCATCCCCGCATATACAGCCGCCTTTGTCACCATCTTACGAAGGCTCTCTTCCTTAATATGATATACTTTCGCCACTGCTTCTATATAATTATCCCGTTCCAGTTCGTCTTCAAATTCTGTCAGCCTCCTGGCCGCCTCTTGAAAAAATGCAGTTTTCTCTTCCGGGGAATCCATATGGTAATCTTGCTCCAAAACCTCCAGACTGAACATAAATCCATTCTTTGCACCTGTTATCCGCTGTCCAAATTCCTCAGCCCCAAGGTTCTTGATAAATTCGTCCGGATCCTTATATGGTTCCATTCGGATCACCTTTGCAGAAATACCTGCTGATTTGAGGATCGGAACAGCTCTGAGCGCTGCTTTCGTTCCTGCTGCATCACTGTCATAGGTCAGATATACTTCCTTTACATAACGCTTGATCAGGGAAGCATGTCCTGCCGTCAATGCTGTTCCCAGGGATGCTACGGCGTTCGTAAATCCTGCCTGGTGCAGTGAAATCACATCCATATATCCTTCGCAGAGCAGGAAATACGATTTCCGTGAAGACCTTGCCCTGCTAAGCCCATACAGGTTCCGGCTCTTGTCAAAGATCGGGGTTTCCGGAGAATTCAGATATTTCGGCTTTGCTTCCCCCATCACTCGGCCGCCGAATCCGATCACACGGCTGTTGACATCCATGATCGGAAACATGACCCTGTTCCAGAACTTATCATAGATGCCGTGCTTTTCGTCTGTATTGATCAGTCCGGCCTGCCGGATCAAATCCTCACTATATCCCTTTGACCTGAGATACCGATATAAGTCATCACTGTATTTATTGGAATATCCAAGCCCAAATGCCCGGATCGTCTCATCGGACAGCCTGCGGTCCCTGAGATATGTATACCCTGCCCTGCCATGCTCAGATTTAAGCTGTACATAAAAGTACTGTGCCGCAGCTTTGTTGATCTCTAACAGACTGGATTTCAAATTTGCTTTTTCCCTGGTTTCCTTTGAATATTCTATCTTAGGAAGTTCCACCCCTGCGCGTTCTGCCAAAAACTCCAACGCCTCTGGAAATGTAAAGTTCTCGTACTCCATCGCAAAAGTAAATACGTCTCCCCCTGCGCCGCAGCCAAAACAGTAATACATCTGCTTCTGCCTGCTAACGGAAAATGAAGGAGACTTCTCATTATGAAACGGACAAAGCCCTATATAATTACTCCCTTGTTTCTTCAGCTTTACATATCCGGAAATCATATCCACAATGTCATTTTTCATTCTTACTTCTTCGACTAAATCCTCCGAATAATTCATCCCTGCCTCCAAAAAATGCTCCCTAATATCCCCTATATACTATATTCGACAAAAGTTTTTAATTTCCTTTTCAAGATATGCAAGAAAAT
This sequence comes from uncultured Lachnospiraceae bacterium, assembly GCA_910589385.1. GTDB lineage: Bacteria > Bacillota > Clostridia > Lachnospirales > Lachnospiraceae > Schaedlerella. The sequence continues at coordinate 16,427 of CAJUTU010000006.1, read as the reverse complement.
ATCTATTCTTTAATTCGTCCATGCCTCCGGCATAAAATATTCTTCATATTTCTTTACTGCATAATTATCTGTCATTCCCGCGATGTAGTCGCACACAATCTGCTCCCGGCAGTTTCCCGGCAGTTCTATGGCACGCAGGAACTGCTCCGGCAGCAGCTCCAGATGCCGGATATAATATTCATAGAGCTGATGTACCAGTTGGATCGCCTTATCCTCCTCTCCTTTTGCATTGGGATTCATATATACATGGGAAAACATAAAGTTCCGCAAATCTGCCATCGCCCCGCTGACTTCTTCAGACATCTTGATCTTTGGCCTGTCCATACTATGGACGATCACATCATGTACCATCGTATCCAGCCTGCGTTTCCCGGAATTCCCCAAGGTGTTGCGAATTTCCTTCGGGATCTCTTCCTCTGTAAGAATCCCTCCCCGCATGGCATCGTCAATGTCATGGTGTATATAGGCAATCTTATCTGACAGGCGCAGCACCTGTCCTTCCAGCGTATGTGGAGATCCTGCTGTTTTATGGTTTAAGATACCGTCCCGCACCTCCCATGTCAGATTCAGTCCCGCCCCCTGCCTTTCAATACATTCCACAACACGGACGCTCTGCTTGTTGTGCGCAAATCCAAACACCATATTCAATGCCCTCTCCCCTGCATGGCCAAAAGGCGGATGCCCCAGGTCATGTCCCAGGGCTATGGCCTCCACCAGATCCTCGTTCAGACGCAAAGCCTTTGCAATCGTACGGGCATTCTGTGACACCTCCAGTGTATGTGTCAGCCTGGTCCGGTAATGATCCCCTTTTGGCTGGAGGAAAACCTGGGTTTTCTGCTTCATACGCCGAAATGCCTTACAATGTAAAATACGGTCTCTATCCCGCTGGAATACTGGACGGATATCACATTCCGGTTCTTCCCGGTCACGCCCCTTTGAATTTCTGCTCAATGTCGCATATGGACTTAAATACTCCAGTTCCCTCTCTTCCAGCTGCTCTCTGATCCTCATTTGTATGTTCCCTCTTCCATAAATGCAAACACGCTCTACTATTATTATATTCAAAACCTGCCAAGATTTTCCTTCTTTTTATCGCAATCCCACAGCGATTTATTCTTTGAGCCGCTTCTCAATCGCATCCACTACTGTTTCGAGCACCTTTACTCTGGCATAATATTTGCAATTGCCTTCTACCACAACCCATGGAGCATATTCGGTAGATGTCCGCAGCAGCATTTCATTGACTGCATCCTCATACTGATCCCACTTTTCCCGGTTCCGCCAGTCTTCATCTGTTATCTTCCACTGCTTTTCTGGATTTTCCTGGCGCGCCTTAAAGCGACGTTCCTGTTCATCCTTGTCAATCTGCATCCAGAACTTCATCACAATAGCACCGGAATCTGCTAAATCCTTCTCCATATCGTTCATTTCTTTATAGGCCCTCTGCCATTCCTGCTTTGTACAGAAGCCTTCGATCCTTTCTACCATAACACGTCCATACCATGTCCGGTCAAAAATGGCGACATGCCCGTCCTTTGGCATCGCACGCCAGAATCTCCAGAGATAATGATGTGCTTTCTCAATATCATTTGGTGAAGCTGTCGGATTCACCACATAACCACGGGAATCCATTTTTTCTGTCAGACGTTTGATCGCGCCGCCTTTACCGCCTGCATCCCAGCCTTCAAACCCTAACACCACCGGAATTCTCCGCCGATACAATTCTCCATGTAAAATTTCCATTCTTTTCTGCAGCTTTTTCAGTTTTTCCTTATACTCTTCTTTGGTATAGCTTAAAGACAGATCCGCATTTGAAAGAATAGATTCCTGCAGGTCATTCACATATTTTGCCGCCTCCTGTGCTACCGTGGATATCCCTTCGTTTCCATCCTTTTCTTGAATTGCTTTGACAGCCTGCTCTTTTGCTTTCTCCTGCTGCACCTTTTCAATCTGCTCTGCCATCGCTTTGATAACTGCGGAATAAATCTTGACTGTCGCATAACGCTTATCCATAGCCTCTACAACCGTCCACGGCGCATAATCCGTGTCTGTCTTTTGCAGCATTTCTTCCATAATAGACTGATATTCTTCAAAATGCTTGTTCCGCTCCAAATCACCTTCACTTACCCGCCATGCAGTCTCCTTATTTTTCTGCAGCTTTTTAAATCGCTTTTTCTGCTCTTTTTTGCTGATATCTAAAAGCAGTTTTACGATCACATTTCCATCTTCTGCCAGTTGCTTTTCAAAGGAACAAATCGAATGATATGTGTCAGAAAGTTCGGCTTTCTTCGTATTTTTTTCAAACCGGTCGATCAGCACTTTGCGATACCAGCTTCCATCAAATATAGCGATCCTCCCCTTTGCTGGTGTCTTTGTCCAAAACCTCCACATAAACGGATGCATTTTTTCTTCCTCCGACTCCCGCTTGACCGCATGTACTTCAAATCCACGAGGGTCCAGGCTCTGGATCAGTTTTCCGATCTGCAGTCCTTTGCCTGCGGCGCCAAAGCCTTCAAATACGATCATGACCGGAATACCAAGGCTTTTACACTGCCTCTGCAGTTCGCCCAGCCTGCTTTCTAATGCCGGCATCTTCTCTTTATATTCTTCCTTTGACATCTTTTTTGACAGGTCCACTTTTTCCAGCATCTTTTTCATCCTCCTTGATTTTGTTTTTTCCTGTAAATATTCTGTCACTTTTAGTAGAATATATCGTTTTTGTCAACTATATTTTCTGACAATCTCTCTCATAATATCCCATTTCTTTTCCATGTCTTCTACCAGCCTGAACTGTGTCCTGCAGCGATCCAGATTCTGGCCTTCTCTATGGATCTTAAAATAATGATCTCCCTCCAGATAGTCTGCAAGAAAACGGATCCCACACTCAAAAGTCATCACTTTTGCCCCCATAGGCAGCATCTCCAGCTCCTTTGCAGTCAGGCTTCCTTTGCATCCCTCAATAAAACCTTTTGTGTAAATCTCAAATAAATCCATATCACAATGCACCTTGCTTAAATCCGTCTCATCTTCTACGGCAGTACTCGCCCCAAACCGGATGGAATCTCCAAAATCATTGACTGCAAGCCCTGGCATGACCGTATCCAGATCTATCACACAGATGCCTTTACCTGTGGCATCATCTATCATGATATTATTCAGCTTCGTGTCATTATGGGTTACCCGAAGGGGCAGCTCTTGAACACCCAGTATATCTCCAAGCCCTTCATGTGCATATGCAAATGCGATCTCTTCTTTTACAGATGCCGCACGCCCGCAGATATCTTTCTCTACAGCCCGTTTCAATGCCGCGAACCGGGCAGCCGTATCATGGAATCCCGGAATTGTTTCATGTAGAGTGTCTGCCGGGAAATCTGCCAGCAGCTTTTGAAAATTCCCAAAAGAAACCGCACTTTGGTAAAAATCTTCTGGTTTCTCTACCTGATCATAACAGGAAGCCCCCACAATAAACTGGTATGCACGCCAGTACTCTCCTTCTGAATCCACATAATAAGGCTTTCCGTCCAGAGCAGGAATCACATTCAGCGTTTCTCTGTCCGGGTCGCCCCCATTCTCCAGAATCCGTTCCCGAAGGTATGTAGTCACATTCACGATATTATCCATCAATTCCACCGGCCTGGCGAAAATATCTTTATTCATACGCTGTAAGATTTTCTTGCTCTGCCTGCCCTGCCCGTCTTCAAAAGTGAGCAGAAAAGTGTCATTGATATGTCCGCTTCCATATATGCAATGTGAGACCAATTTACCGGTAAACCTAAAATTCTCGATTGCCTCATCTTTTCCTTTACATTTTTCCATCCTGCCATGCCTCCTCCCATAATCTCTCTGGATATGTGCCGACATCCTTCAGCCTCTGCATAGCCGCGGTAACCACTGGTTTATCTTCCTTATAAGTCACACCATACCATTTATCTGCTGTAGAAAGAACTTTGACCGATGCCTTTCCTTCCTCCAAGAGCCTGCTGACCACGCTTGGAAGAAAATACTCACATTTCAACGGATTTTCCCGGAGCCCCTTTTCTAAAAAGGCTAGAAATCCTGCCTGGATCTCATCCAGGAAGCTTCTTGTAAATCCCCACATATTCATGGAAACCAACTTCTCGCCGGATATATAATTCCAGGCTTCGCCATCATCCTCAGTATATGCGATGCCGCCGTCTCTCTTTTCAATCCTTGTGCGTTCTACTACCTCTATCAGCTCTCCTGCTTCATTTATTTCACAAATCCCGCGTGCCACATGCCCATTGTCTGTCACCGTATTTTTCAACTGATAACCGACCATCACATAACGGTATTTCTGATCGTCCTCATGGTTTGAAAGATAATCAAAAATTTTTTGAAACGCGTCCCTTCCATAATAATCATCTGCATTGATCACCGCAAACGGCCCGTCCACCTCATCGATTGCACTCAACACCGCATGTGCTGTCCCCCATGGCTTTACGCGCCCTTCAGGTACGGCAAACCCTTCTGGTATATTCAAAAGATCCTGAAAGACATAAGCCGTTTCCATATACGGCTCTACCCGGCTTCCAATCGCTTCACGGAAATCTTTTTCATTCTCCTTTTTTATGATAAACACAACCTTCTCAAATCCGGCTTTCTTTGCATCATAAATGGAAAAATCCATAATGATATGCCCTTGCTCATCCACGGGATCAATCTGTTTTAATCCGCCATAACGGCTTCCCATTCCTGCCGCCATGATCACTAATACTGGTTTCTGCATCTTTTTTCCCCCAATCTTGATTTTTTGACTCTGTTTTCATTCATTACTTGACACTATCCTTGATTTTGAATAGTTCTTCCAATTTATTTTATTCTAACAAAAACATCATACATACGCAAATAATAATTAGAATAAATCACAAAAAAAACAAAAGATGCCTGAAATTAACAGACACCTTTTAAATATAATTGCTTTCTCTCTATATATAACTTCATTATTCTCTCTCTTTTCACCGCCTTTTATGCTTGCCCGGCTGCTTATCTCATGATTCCGGCGTTTCCGCCTGCACGGTTTTATTTGCAGACTTCTTCTTCATGAACTTCTCTTTCAAGCGCTCGCCACTTTCCAATTCCTCTGTCAAATGAAAGATCAATTCCTGATTTTTACGTTCTAATTGCTCGTATCTACGGCAAAGACTATAATTCCTCTCCAAAATCTCGTTAAACTCTATCTGGCTTTCTCCTCCCCGCCGTGAATCTGTAAGGCAAAGGATATAATCCACCGAAACGCCAAAATATTTGGAAAGTGCAATTAAAACATCGGCCGCAAGAGCATTCTCCCCATTTTCAATGCGGCTGACCGTCTGTTGTGATATATTAACCCTGGATGCAAGTTCTTCCTGACGCAGGTTTCTTTCCTTCCGAAGTTCTTTTACTCGATTACGCACCATAATTTATTCCTCCATTAGTTTTATTTTATCGGATATCTCCTTTTGTGCTACCCGTGTATAATGTATGCAAATACTCTCAAACAGGTGTTTTATATACAAAATAGTTATACCCAATTATTTAGTGCGAAATCTCTTAAAGAAATACTTTCTTCAAAAAATAGTAAAATGTATCAAGTTTTTATGTTAAAAAACTAAAAAAAACAGTTGACAATCTTTGTTGAAAATAGTATGATATATTTCGTGGTTGTCGTAAGGCAGCGAATGCGGAAGTGTCGGAACTGGCAGACGAGCAAGACTAAGGATCTTGTAGCTTTCGAGCTGTGTGGGTTCAAGTCCCATCTTCCGCATTGAATTAAAATACTGGAATCCCTATTTTGTATGAGTTCTGGTATTTTTTTATTCTTTCAGTTGAAAGAAGGGCAAAAAAGAGGCAAACTCAAAAAATTTATCTGCCGCCCCTACATTACAAGTAACATCAACAACCACATCTCTGCCTGCTGGTGCGAATTCTTATTTTAGAAAATATATTAAACACTATGCAGAAATAGCATCCAGCTTCTTAGGGTATGGATGCTATTTTTTAATGCCTTATATCGGGCTTACTTCATTTCTACGATACCCTCTGGGAGCCCTCTGCTTATGCGGCTTCTCAGATCCATTTTTGCAAGTAATTCACAGAATATTCTGAAAATCTAAATTTGATTGTACATCTTTTGGATGTATCTGAAAACCGTTTTTGGCGCAGGAACGGTTTTTTCTATTTTTGTAGCAATTTATTAATATTAAGAGTAAAATCTTCATATATACATACTGGAATATCATCATCCCAGCTGTATTGATTAGAGCGCTTTTCCTGCTCAAAGCCAAAAACGGTAATCGTACTTTTCTGTAGGTTTACAATCCAGTACTCGCGGACATGAGCAGTACGGTATTTGAAGAGTTTAATGCCATAATCTCTTTGTGGATCGACGGGAGAGATTATCTCGATCACCCAGTCAGACGCACCGTTGCAGCCTTTTTCATTTATCTTATCTTTATCGCATATAACCGAAATATCAGGCTCAACATAGTTCCGGTCATCTTTATTTAGGACAAGCATTCCAGGCTTTTTTGAAAAATACAAGGAGGGAGTGACTTATTTCAAGCCACTCCCTCCTTGTATTAGAACTATCCATTTCCCGACAGCCCCTTTTTATGTGATGCATCATTATGCAATTTTTTCTTTCGCCAATTGTGCCAGAGTTGCAAATCCCTCTTTGTCACTCACTGCTAATTCAGCAAGCATCTTTCTGTTCATATTCACATCGGCCAACTTCAAACCATGCATGAACTTGCTATAAGACAGGCCATTCATTCTTGCTGCTGCATTGATACGCGCAATCCAAAGCTGGCGCATCTGACGCTTACGCTGCTTTCTTCCAGCATAAGAAGATGTCAATGCTCTCATAACGGACTGCTTAGCTACTCTATACTGCTTGGAACGTGCTCCCCTGTATCCTTTCGCCAGCTTCAATACTCTATTATGCTTCTTTCTTGCGTTCATTCCGCCTTTAATTCTTGCCATTTCTTAGTCCTCCTTCTCTGAATCCAAATCTTACAGATATGGTAATACTTTCTTCATATTCTTTACATTAGTAGCATCTGTAATTGTAGACTTCCTGAGATTTCTCTTTCTCTTTGTTGTCTTCTTGGTTAAGATATGGCTCTTGTAAGCTTTATTTCTTTTCAGCTTTCCTGTACCCGTCTTTTTGAAGCGCTTTGCTGCCGCTCTATTTGTTTTAATTTTTGGCATAATAATCTTCCTCCTTTATTGTGCTTGTCTTGCCGGACTATCACCGCAAATGCTTTGATTTTACACTGAGAGATTTCCTCTATATGTAAAAATCCCCATGCATACGGTCAGTCAACAGCGGATTTATTTTTAACGTTTTACGGTTAAAACCATGCTCATATTCCGACCCTCCAGCTTTGCTGGTTTCTCGATGACTGCAATATCTCCCACCAGTTTTGAAAAATCATCTAAAATATGCTTACTCTGCTGGACATGCGCCATCTCTCTGCCTCGGAAACGTAAAGTCACTTTTACCTTATTCCCTTTCATAATGAACTTCTTTGCATTGTTCACCTTGGTATTCAGGTCATTCGTATCAATGTTCGGTGACAGACGCACTTCTTTAACTTCAACAATTTTCTGCTTTTTCTTTGCTTCCTTTTCTTTCCTTGTCAGCTCATATTTATACTTTCCATAATCAATGATCTTACATACAGGCGGCTTTGCACCCGGAGCAATCTTCACAAGGTCAAGTTCTGCCTCCTGTGCGATCCTGTAAGCATCTCTGGCTGACATGATTCCTAACTGTTCCCCATCCTCACCAATCAGACGTACTTCCTTGTCTCTGATCTGTTCGTTAATCATTAACTCGCTAATTGTCGTATACCTCCGTCACATGAATTTCCTTTAGGCTTGTTGCAAATAAAAAACGAGTGAACAGATATCCACCCGACAATCCACAGACATATAACGATAAATAAAACATCCGTACAACGCCTACGCTCTGTGTCAATATCAAACCAATAGCCGCCCGATTGCGCTATGGTGAGAGTGGATACTCTGCTTTGTTTTTTGCTTTACGCAAGAAATAATCTATCATAATTTCCCACTGTTGTCAACATATTTTTTTAATCTTCGTTATTTATGATCTGTTTACAATCTGTAGCAATTCCTCTTGTATTTCCTGATACTTTATGGCATAATCGTAGATAACTTACGCATAATGCAGTAAAATCCCACACAAAATTACCATTTATGAGGAGGACTTAAGATCATGAAAAGTAACAGAAGTAACTTCACAAGCCGGATCGGCTTTATCCTTGCGGCCTCAGGCTCAGCCGTAGGCCTGGGGAACATTTGGCGTTTCCCGTATCTGGCGGCTCAGTATGGAGGAGGCACTTTCCTGCTTTGCTATATCATTCTGGCAGTAACTTTCGGATTTTCTCTGATGATCGCAGAGATCGCGCTGGGCAGGAAAACCGGGCTGAGTGCTATTGGAGCTTTTGCTTCTTTAAATAAACGCTACCGCTTTGTAGGTGTTCTCGCAGCTCTTGTACCGGTCATCATTTATCCTTATTATTCTGTTATCGGAGGATGGGTCATCAAGTATTTTTTCACTTTCCTCACAGGCGGAGTAAAGACTGCTGCTGAGGATACTTACTTTACCGGCTTTATCTCCGGCGTGTCAGAACCAATCCTGTGGTTTACTCTTTTTGCTGCCATTACTGCAGTGGTTGTTATCTGTGGAGTTGAAAAAGGGATCGAAAAGGTCAGCAAGATCATGATGCCTTTGCTAGTAGTATTAACAATCTGTATCTCTTTGTATGTCCTGACAATTGACGGAGCAATGGACGGCGTTAAGTATTATGTAATGCCGCATATGTCCGATTTTTCAGTAAAAACCGTGCTCTCTGCCATGGGACAGCTTTTTTATTCCATGTCGCTTGCAATGGGAATTATGATCACCTACGGTTCCTATATGAAGAAATCAACAAATCTGGAGAGTTCCGTAAGGCAGATTGAAGTTTTCGATACCGGGATTGCATTTTTCGCAGGTTTGATGATCATCCCCGCCGTATTTGCTTTCTCCGGGGGAGACCCTTCTGCCTTAAATGCAGGCCCTGGGCTCATGTTCATTACACTGCCAAAGGTATTTGCCAGCATGAAGCTGGGTGGAATACTTGGCACCGTATTCTTTATCCTGGTGTTCTTTGCAGCGGTTACCTCTGCAATTTCCCTGATGGAAACCATCGTTTCTATCTTGATGGATCTGTTCCACTGGACACGCAGAACAACCAGTATTATAGTATTTGTATACTGCCTTCTGATGGGAATTCCTTCATCCCTCGGCTTCGGAATCTGGGATTTCATACAGCCGTTGGGCATGTCCATCCTTGATGCATGGGATTTCATCAGCAACAGCATCCTGATGCCAATCGTTGCACTGTTGACCTGTTTCTTTGTGGGCTTTGTCATCAAGCCGCAGACCATTATTGACGAGGCCTGTGCGGAAGGAGCAGCTTTTAAATGGAAAAGTTTATTCACTGTGATCATCAAGTGGGTTGCCCCGATTATCCTGATAGCAATTCTCATCAGTTCTATTCTGAATGCATTAGGCATTTTTGTAATGTAAGCAAAAGAGGATTCCAAATTTTCGTATTTATAGTTCCTAAACATATGAACCTGAAAAGTCCGGCAAAGCAGAATATCCAAACGCTTTGCCGGACTTTTTCAGGAGTACGAATGTACATCTTTTCTTTCATTGCAGCACAAACCAATTGCTTAATTCCTCTGTGTCTGTCCTGTCCGTTCTTCTGCCAATACTTTTCTCGCAGTTATAAAGAATAAAATCATCGTGATTGCAACAGACGTAAAATCTGCAGTCGGTTCCGCCCGATAGATTCCCACAACACCCATGAATTTGGGAAATATAATTGCCAGCGGAATTAAAAGCACTACTTTTCTAAGTAACGCTATCACCAAAGATACCTTTGCCTGTCCCAATGCCAAAAAAGTCGTCTGGCATCCCATCTGAATACCAAAAATCGTAATTCCCAAAAAATAAATTGGCATATACCGGCATGTCAGCGCCGTCAACTCTTCATTGCTGCTGAACAACTGTGCATAAAACGCCGGTTTTAGAACCGCAATTCCGGCAAAAAGAATCGTTCCCGCCAGACAGATCAAAACCATGCGCACAAACGTATCCTTCACACGCTTTATGTTACCCGCACCATAATTATAACTCATGATCGGCTGAACGCCCTGTGAGATTCCCTGTACCGGGATAATGATAAGCTGCATCACGCTGGTCATGATCGACATAGTGCCTACATACAAGTCTCCTCCATATTTCTGCAAACCAGTATTGAGCGTGATCATAACAAGACTTTCCGTGCTCTGCATGATAAACGGAGAAATGCCAAGTGCTGCTATTCCCAGAATGATCCCTTTATCAAAACGAATATATTCCCTTCGGATCCGAATCACGCTTTTGGGTGATGTCAGGAACCGCAGAACCCATGCCGCGCTCAATGCCTGTGAAATAATAGTGGCTAATGCTGCCCCTCTGACGCCCATTCCCAGACCAAAAATAAAAATCGGGTCGAGAATAATATTTGTGATTGCTCCAAGCAAGACAGACAGCATCGCAACTTTCGCGTTCCCCTGTCCGCTGATATAAGTATTCAGTCCCAGAGCAAACTGTACAAAAATAGTGCCCACCAGATAAATAGTGATATACTGCCTTGCATAAATAATCGTATTGTCACTGGCTCCAAAAGCATACAAAATCGGAGTCTTAAATGCCTGGAAAACAATAGTCAGCACAACGGAAAACAGCAGAAGCATCGCAACACTGCTTCCTAATATCTTTTCCGCACCTTCATAGTTTTTCTTTCCTAACTGAATCGATGCCTGAGGCGCTCCTCCCATTCCGGCAAATGCACTAAATGCGGAAATAACCATAAGAATTGGCGCTGTGACTCCCACTCCGGTCAGTGCAAGCTCCCCATAGCCTGCAATATGCCCAATATAAATCCGGTCTACAATATTGTAAAGTACATTGATGACTTGAGCCGCCACCGCCGGCAGGGCCATACTGACCATCAATTTTCCTAAAGGCGCGCTTCCCAGTCTTTCGTCATTTCTTTCCATTCCTATTCTGACACTTCCTTTCTGTCATTCTGCCAGTTCTATCAGAATCCTCGGATACCCTATTTCTGTCATTCATCCACAGAAAAAAAGATACAAGCATTCCACTTTGCAGAACCTCTCTTGTTTCATCTTTATTATAGATATTTTGTTAGTATATCATGGTTTTTAATATATTTCACTACTACTTTTTTAAATCAGAATAAGAATCCAAAAAAAGAAAAAATCAGACAAAAAAGACAGGGTAAATATGCCCTGCCCTGTCTTCTAATATTACTTCATTCGATCTGCTCAAACCAGAAAACCTTTTCGATTTTTAGTTCATTTTCACATTTAAAAAACTTCTTCCTGTGAGGGTCCTGTTGAAAAGCAGGAAACAGAATACAAGGATACATCCTGCCGCAAATCCAATCCAGTTAAACAGCGCCGTCAGGATCAGGAGCATGATCCGCATGAACTTCATCGCATATCCGAGTTCAAAGTTAGGCTGCGCATAGTTTGCCATAGCTACAAAGGCCATATACAGCATCACCTCGGAATTGAACCATCCCGAAGATACAGAAAATTCTCCCAGTACCAGGGCTGTAATAACGCTCAACGGGGTACTGAGCATACTCGGTGTATTCAACGCCGCAAGATGCAGGCCGTCAATAGCGACTTCCAGAAGTAAAAGCTGGAACACCAATGGAATATTGACCGTATCCTTCAACGCTACAAAGGCGAAAACCTCCGGCAGCCAGTTCAGGTTCTGCATAAACAGCAAAAAAACTGGGGTTAAAAATACAGTCAAAAATGCAATGACCGCCCTGGAAACTTTCAGATATACCCCCGTTATCTTGGGGAAATAATAATCATTTGCTTCTTCCACCACATCAAAAATCGAAGTCGGCAGGATCATGGCAGACGGCGAATTATCCACCAGGATCACCACTTTCCCCTCCAGAAGACAGGCGGCCGAGGTGTCTGGTCTCTCCGTAAATTTAAACTTCGGAAACGGGTTGAACCATTTCCGATGATAGATTGCTTCTGCCAGGCTCTGCTGATTCATTCGCAGGTCATCTACATGAAGCTGTTCAATCCTTTGCTTTATATTCGCCAGCAGATCTTTATCCACCCGGTCTTTCATATAGCAGATCGCGATATCGGTCCTGGATGCCTGTCCTGCCTCTGTAATCTCCATCACCAGATGTGGGTCGCGGATCCTGCGGCGGATCAAAGCGGTATTGAACACGATCGTCTCAACGAATCCGTCACGGGAACCACGGAGTGACTTGTCTTTTTCCGGCTCTCCTACACTCCTGGCAGGGTAGGTCCGGCAGTCGATCGAGATGCAGACCTCATAGCCGCTGATGAACAGGCAGGTCATGCCTGAAAGGACATTGCGCACTACCTGGTCAAAATCTCCGATCACATCCACCTCCACATAGGGAATCTTACTTTTTGCAAACGCCGTCGCATCTTCTGACATATCTTCTGCCGTAACCCGGAAGAAAGAGTCCATGATCTTCAGCATAGTCTCGTCTTTGGTAAAACCGTCGATAAAATAAAAAGTCGCGTTCCTCCCCCCAATGACCATATCACGCCGGATAATGTCAAAACTGTCCTTCACTGGAAGTATTTTATCCATGTATGCGATATTTTCCTCAAAGGAAGATGCTACTTTTTTTGAAATCTTTTCTACCATTGTATTAAAGTCCTTTCACACACGGCACTGGAAAACCGATACATAGATCAGCTTATGATCCAATGAAAAACCCACCGTTTATGCAAAGTTTCCGGTCAGCCGTTTTATACGGTTAGGTTACCCTGTGTAAAGGTAAATTATTCTAAAAAATAAAGAAGAAAATTTTTCAGACTGAAACAAACCACGCCATCTGATACTCCTGTACAAAAGAATCGTTCCTGTAAAAAAGAAATCTGTACTTCCTTATAATTCCTTCATTGCTTGTCCCCCAATCATCCGCTTTGAAACAGGCTTTTTGTAAAACAGAAGAAAGAATTCGTATTCCATGATGGCTCCTGCTATGAGCAGCACAAATCCGAGCAGCACGCTCCACATCAGAGAGGCGATACTATTTTCAAAGATACCCCAATGGAAGACACCACGGAAATAGAACATGATCAAAAAGTCCGAAGCAAAGAGCATCCTCCATACCAAACATAAATTTCAGTAATCCCTGACGTAACATACAGAGCAGACATACCACTACAAACAGCATCGCAGACTGTGCAATGCATATATTGATCAAAAGCGTGCCGCCATATCTGGACAAAAATGTGCCTAAAACAGAAAAAACATAAGATACCAGCACCATGTACAGAAATCCACCTGAAAGCCCTGGAAGCAGATAACCGGCCGCTATGATTCCTATGGCTGTTAGGAACTTCCGCACCAGATCCAGTATCAGCGCATCCTGCATGATTTCTATTCCCACACCGGATGTCTTAAGAAATTCCGCCTTTTCCGATTCTTTTGCCTGCAGGCCAAAGAACAGCCAATGGTCAGAAATCCCGCCACAGACATCAGCCCCAACTCTCCAAAAAGGCTCCCGGCATACGCACCAATCCCCATAAATAAGACAGGCATCATGATAAATACGGCAATCCGGTACAGAAAAGATGTAAATGTCAGATATCTTTTTATTTTCTTCTTCATAAATGTGGATCATCCCTTCCTGCTATCTACTTTGGCTGTTTGCTTTCATGACTGCCACACAGATCTGAGAGAGTGTAGGAATCTCCACAGCCACATCCATTTTGGACAGCCGGTCCAGATCCCTGGCATGACAGATCCCCTCAAACCCATAGGCACTCCTGTTCATGGAAAGCAGGATTCCTCCGGCCTGTCCAGCATCTGCGGCCTCCCCTTTTACTAAAACGTATTCTTCTTTCAGATCTTCTACAAACCCTTCCTCTACAATAGCCCCATGCTCCATGATGATAGCATAGTCTGTCACATTTTCCATATCTGCGATATTGTGGGTGGAAAAGAATATGGAATGTTCCCCATTTCCCTCATCCAGATAATCACGCATCCTGTCACAAAGCTGCTCCCGCATCAGAGGATCCAGATATTCCTGTATGCTGCTATCCAATCCTGGATCCTGGGCCACAAAATAGAACACCTCCCCTTTAAAATCCAACCGAATGCCAGATAGTATGTTGGGAAGCGTCGTCTTCCCGGCTCCATTTTCTCCGATCAATGCCGTGGCAAATCCTTTTGGTATCTCCAACCGTGGAATGGCAATATGAAAACTGCCATATTTCTTTTCCAGATTCCTGGCCTGTATTACACTTTCCTCTTTTTTTATCTGTTTGATTCATGTCCTCCGCCCTTTCTTATATGTCTGCTGCTTTCATGTTTTAAATCGCCTTCAATCCTTTTGCTCCTCTTTCATATCCAGCAGTACCCACAGTGTTGTTTTCAGTTCTTCCTGTGTCATACCTGCAATCTCCGCCGCATGGATCGCCTCCATCAAGGACGCTTCTACCCGGCGCAGATGCTGTTCTTTCAACATCTCACTGTCCTGGGCATTGACATAAAATCCCTTTCCCTGGACAGCGGTCACAAGCCCTTCTGCCGCGAGCTGTTCATATGCTTTCATTGTAGTAATGACACTGATCTTCAATTCCTTTGCCAGGCCGCGGATTGACGGAAGATATTCCCCCTCCTTCAGCCTGCCTGCCAGAATATCTGTCTTCAGTTGTTCAGCAATCTGCTGATATATCGGTATTCCCGAATTCTGCAATAGTTTCAACACATCACAACCTTCCTAGCTGTTTATATGTTATATATACACTATAAACAGTTATGTGTCAAGTATATGAGAAAAAAAGCAGAAAATCTGCCGGAAACTGGAATAAATATGCTTCACATATTAGCATATCCTCTCCATCTGCCAGCAGATCCTCTGCATACAGTCATAATGAAAACGTATGATTTTGAATACTGGAAATATCTTTTTATTCTTTTGTCTTCGTATATTCTTCTACTGCCATATCCTGCATCTGATAAACCCGGGTCCACTCCTTAGTCTCATCATTACGGGAGACCTCCGAACGGTTTGCAGAAAGAAATTTGACCAATTCGTAGGCGCTGACCCATATTTCTCCGTTTCCCTCTCTCTGGGATTCGTCAAAGATTAACTGCAGGCCGAAATGCAGATGAGGTTCATCAATATTATTTACATTTTCTGTCTTGCTGTATCCAGTTCTCCCCATATATCCGATCACATCTCCTGCCTGGACAACATCCCCTACTTTCAATCCTTCCGCATAAGGGCGGTTCTGCCGCAGATGGGCATAATAATAGTACCTTCTTCCGTCAAAGCTTTCCAATCCAATGCGCCATCCACCGTACTGGTTCCATCCAAGGGCAGTAATCCTACCGCTTTCTACGCTGATCACCGGAGTTCCCACCTGCCCCATCATGTCGTGCCCCAGATGGCTGCGGCGGTATCCATAGCTCCTGGCTGCACCGAAATCGTCATAATCCGAATAAGGAAATCCTTTTGCAATAGGATTAAAGGCCTTCAATCCATAACATGATTTCCATTGCTGGTTTCCGTTCTCTCCGGCACATTCAATCTTGTACTCTCCAACCATACCTTCTAACACTGCTCCGTATGCTTCTCTGTAATAGGAAAAATACTTCATATCCTTTGTATATTCTTCTACCGTACTGTCTGCCGAAAGTAACTTCTCTACAGCCTCACTCATATCCTCAGATTTGTATTTTTTAAAATCACCTCCGTTTTTGGCACCCATGATCGCCAGAAGGTCAATCCAGTCCAGATGGATTTCTTTTCCATAAGTATCCACATCATACTGGTACGCCTGTTTCATCGCTTCTGCAGTAACATCGAAATCCACCCATTTTATGTAATCCTTCTTTTCTCCGCCTGAATCAGTGTTCGCGTTATCTTCTATTTCGTCCATAAAAAGCTTTCCGCTGGCTGATTCCATGCTGTCAGACTTTTGGGAACTCCACATTCCATGTATCCCCAATATGGCCACAGAGACTGCGATTGCAGCAAGCTCTATGCCGATTGCAGTCTTTATTTTTCGGTAATCCCGCATTCCCATGCTCCTCGTCTTAGTCTCTTCTATAACTTATGCATCATAAATCCGGGAGATAACAACGAGTTTTTCCCACAAAAAAGAGACTTATGCATCAGACTTTCATCTGTGCATCAGTCCCTTTATATACAATAAACTTTTCCGCAACGGCTCATAATCCAATCATTTAAAATAATGGTGTTAGTTACAAAATGGGTCGATAGACATACTATCCCTATATAATCAAT
>CAJUTU010000005.1 GCA_910589385.1 uncultured Lachnospiraceae bacterium | reverse complement strand
GTCCAAATTTATCCTTTGATGTTTTTTATTGATGTTCTGTTAAGAGAATATCATAACATATGGCAAGCGTATACTAGAAATTAAGATACCATTCCATCCCCCCTTTTCATCCCCCTATGCCCGAACTCCCATAGGGGAAAAGTAAGTTTGTGTGAGACACAGACCCTTATAAATTGCTACGCTCCGATAATCCTATTAAAAAGCTGCAATAACACATCTTTCACGCCAGAAGCGTTGAATACCAGACCAACGGCAATCAAGGCAATTACCAAGAAGCCGATAAGTTTAGAAAATTCTCTCTTAAACCCAAGATACACTCCGATAACTACGATTGCCATAAGCACCAGAGATTGTGCATTGCTTAAAAACCAGTTATACAAATTCTGTCCAAAATTCATTCTTCATTTCTCCTTTCAAATTGTTCCATTTCCCTGTCAAACCTGCTCCCTGCCTGTACCAGACATAAAGCAAAGATTCCGATACCTGCCCCAAATGATAAAAGGAACAGGCCAAATAATAATTGTCTCAGTCTTTGTCCTCCTGCCTTTGAATGACTTCCTCTGCGGAAGTTGTCTGTTGTTTTATCAATTTCTTATGACGCTCCGTCAGCTCCACATCATTTAAAATGTCCCTAAGAAAATGTGTGCCATTAGCACGGTCAATCTTTTGCAGCATTTTCCATGTAGGGGCAACCTGCCTATCAATCCAGTTGAGCGTCCTTGTGAGCGTGTAAGGCTCTGGTTTCGTCGTCAGCTTCAAACGTCCACGGTCAGAACCGATAAAGTACGCCCATTTTTCATTAATTTTCCATTCGCTACGCCGCTTGTCCACCTCCTTGTCAGCGAATCGGAGATAACGGTTGATAATAGAAAATGCGGTACGTTCTGCGTCATAATAAGTCAGCAGGTCACGCACCGCATGATAGGCTCTTTCATTCTTCAACCGGATTTCAAATCGGTTTTTGATTTTCGTGTCTTCTATAGGAATCCCATTTTTTACATACTGCTCATAATTCTTTTCGTAAATACAAAAGTATACCTCTGATTTCAGTGAACCGATATAAAGTGTATTTCCCATGCCGTATCCGTCCTGTTCATGGCTTCGCACCAGTTCACCGCTACGGTAATTTTTGAAGCTGCGGAATACAGAAATACATTCTTCATTGTTACACTTTTCAGTCAGTTCCGGAATATCCAGCATACCGACCATATCATTGATAGCAAGGTCAAGACGCTTCATCACACCGCCATCACCCAGAGCGTCCATGAAAAAGTCATACCAGCTCCTATGCTGTGCCAGCAGATAACTCTCCATCTGGCGGCAGCCTTTCCCTTTTAATTCCAGTAATGTACCTTTTTCTTCATCAGTAGAAGTAAGTACGAACACGTCACCTAAGACATAATGCTCCGAGTAAGAATAAAAGCCAAAATCCTCATGTATCATTATATCCAGTTTCAATTGCAGGATATCTTCAACTACGTGCTTTACGTCAGTTGTCGGAAAGCGTATGCGTACATAGTCAAACAGCATGGTAAGCGGCGATTCTGGATTGTATTTTTCCAACGCTTGAAAAATACTTGTTTTTATTGCGTCGCTGGGAACAGCAGTACCCGTTTCAATCTTGTGGAGATATTGACGGGTTATGCCAGCTTCAACCGCCAGCTTATTTTGCGATACACCATAGGCAATACGCTTTTCCTGCAAATCCTTTATCCAATCGGCTTTACTCAAAAAATCCCTCCTGTCTAAAACAGGATGTAAACTGAAAGCCGTTTTAGTTTACACCCTGTTTCAAGTCCAGAAAGCGTTGATTTTTCAGCACTTTCTTGTTATCTTGTTACTGTTTTCAGTTGTATTTGTGCCCCCCTGTTAGATACCGGGGGCATATGGCAGGTGCGGTAACCGCACCTGCACAGGCTAGTCCGTACATGCGGCTTTCGCTTCGCACGCCGCCTGTCCGTCCTGCCTGTTCTGTGTAAGTTTCCCTATTTCCTTTAAAAAATCGTACCCTTTAGGTACAAGGGGAGTGTAAAACTCTGATATGACACTTGTACCTGTATCTACATAGCCACGTCCTTTTATCTGCTTCAAGAAAAAGTCCTTGTTTACCTCACCAAACATCATGGAATAACCAAGCTCTGACATACGTCCAAGAGCGACACGGAAATTGAACTGGTCACGGATTCCGTCACCAAGATATTTTGCGTCTGGTCGTTGGCAGGCGAGAATCAAAAAATATCCTGCCTGTCGTCCAAGCATGACTATCTGTTTCAGCTTGTTAAGGACAGCGGCATTTTCTTTTGTCGTCAGCATTTCCATAAACGCCACATATTCATCAAAGATTAGGAAGTGTGGCGGCAATCCTAAGTAAGCATAGTTCTCACCCGTCTTATAATTCTCCATGAGCTTCATAGATTCCGAGCGTTCCATCATGTCATCATAGAAACAGTCAATACAGGCTGTAATATCTTCCTTTTTGTAGTAGACTTCGGGCATGACAGCGGCAAGGTCGGCAAGGTCAGCATTCTTCGGGTCTAACACATACAACACCGAATCACAGCGTAACAGAACTTCGATAATGGTAAGGATAAAATAGGTTTTTCCTCCACCTGTACCGCCAGCAATCAACATGTGGGGGAGCTTGTCATATTCCCACCAGACATTTTTCATCAGCCGGAGCTTGCCGTTTTTTGCCTGTACCTCATTGATGGTAATGCGGTTTGCAATCGTATCATAGAGTAAGACATACTCCACATAGGAATCATGCAGCTCTTTAGATACTAATTCACAGTATAAACCTGTTTCCAACTTTTTCTCCAAGTGCAGGAGCTGGTCTTGATATTTCCCCAGCGTGATTTCTGTCTGGATATGGAGCAAGCCATGATCCATACGATAATACAGCTTTGGAAAATAGGTAATTTTTTCTTTATTGCTACTTGATGGCAGGTCTTTGAAAAATCTGCTGTCCTGTGTTGTTTCCGATTCATACCAACCATTCTCTAAAATCATGCGTGCCAGCTTTTGACGGTGAAAAAGCTGCTTTACCCTGTCATGCTGGAATCTGCGATACAACAAATTAGCAATCATACAGACCAGAGCTGACACTATGAACGTAATTATCGTGTATGGCGTGACCGTAAAATGGACGCTGCCATCTTGCAGAAAGCTAACTGATTTCCAGTCTATAGATAAAATGCGCTTTAGGTTAAGCAACACAGACATAGCAAAGAACAGCAAAAGTAATGAAAAAGCCGAGAAATGAAAAATCAGCGACTTATCGCTTGCTCTGATACGTTTTCCTCTTTTATTGAATTGCAACGTATTAACCCTTCCTTTTTGAATATTGAAAAAGCGGTCAATCGTCATGACTAACCGCATTGTGTACTGATATTTTAAATTTATTCCTGTATTAACATATCAATTTTTTCGATTTCACTATCAATTAAATGAGATAATTCTATTCTTAGTGGTTCATATATATGTGAACCATCAAACATAGTTATTCTCATATTAACATATTGTCTAAATTTCTTTTTCACATCAAAATATCCTGCTATTTGACTTTTAGCTATTTGTCCATCTTTTACTAAATCCATGATGATACTTTCATTTTCAAATGGAGCATTTTGTAGATTACTTATAATCTTATGTTCAGCACTATCAAAATCAATTTTAGGAACAATATATTTTTCGACAGTTTCTTGATTCAAAAAATTTATATAACTGTGACACTCTTTATAGCAATCTTTTATTAACATTATAGAGATTTCATATTTATTTTTTTCTCTTTTTATTGCTCTTTTATCTAAAGTTTTGTATGTAATAACATACATTACAAGCACTGCAATAATATTCAAAATGCCAATATAAAAATCCCAGTTCATGTTAAACATTTTTAACCCCATAAAAGATGAGGGCAAATTTAAATAGTCAAGAACTGTTATTCCAAGAATAACTATGATAGATACTGTAATTGTTTTTTTCAAAGAAATTACCTCCAAGTCAAAATAATCATAGAATAATTATACAGCTATCTATCACCACTTACAATGAATTTTGATATTAGACTACTTTTTCACCTGACTTTGCGAAACTGAGCGTTGAGAATTATTAGGTGTATGACTATTTCCTGCCTGTCGATTTTTCAAAACAATATCATCAGCCTTGATATACCAGTCCACATCTGCCCCTTGAAACGTAGCTGTCGCCACCGTATCAGCCACAGGATTAACGATTTCCACCTCTGCGTTATAATCAAACTCCTTTAAAGGAACAGAAGCCGGAATGCTTACCTGTATCATGCGCCCCTGTCCTCTGGATTTCAAATCGTAAGTACGTTCCTTGATTTCTTCAGAAACCGTTCCGTCCTCATTCTGCATATGTACCTCACGGCGTAATGCGGAGAACTTCAGCAGTCCGAATGTCTTTTCTTTATCTATAATGATTCCGTTTGCTAATCTCATAATCTTTGATTCCTCCTTATGCTTTCACCATATCGTCAGCGGACAGAATATAATTTGTGAATCCACGGTTTCCAATCTTATATCCCTCTGCGGTAATCTTCGGGTTGATAAGTTTTACCTTTTCCTCAACCTCAAAATTCTTCTCTCCGGCAGAAGCAGGCAGCACCACAATAATGTCGTCGGCTCTTTGAACGTCCGAATATAGATTGAAACTACGGGAAACAGCCGTCATGCGCCCATTGATTCTCCGCTGTTCTATCTTATTTTCACCTGCAAACTCTAAATTCCCGAATGTCTTTTCCATGTTCGGGATAACATGCTTTAATTCCATATATTTTTACCTCTTTCTTTCTGATTTTCTATATGGGGAGCTACACTCCCCAAACCCCTTATGTACTATTTTTTTCAGCCAATCAAAAAGACGATTGACTGAAAAAAACAGTTTCCGTATCTGGTGTAGCTGTACATTTTCAAGGCGGCGAACGGGAACAGAATTTCATCGACTGATTCCTCCCGTATTAATCATTACGTCTATTCATACTGCGATATTTCCTATATGCCATGAATACCAGTCCGGCAGCCGATAAGAAAAGTATGGTAATCAGAGCAACAAAACTGGTCGTGTCACCTGTCTTTGGTATATTGGTTTTGCTTGTAGGCGTGTCGGGTTCTTCCGGCGTTGCAGGCTCTTCGGGATTATCCGTAATTGTCACCGTCTGCCCTTTATCCTCAATATCCTTATGCTCCGCTACCTTGATCGGATTGTCTGGATTCGTTACGTCGTACAATTCCTCAAATGTCACAAGCTCTTCTCCGGCAAGTTCACTGGAATTAAAAGTAAACGCAATCTGAATCTCCATTGCGTTGTCTGTAGCCGTGAATGTAAGGTCATTTTTCACACGTTTACCATTGACAATCAACTCCGTATTTTCAGATTTCACCATCTCCCAGCCTTTCAGCATATATTTCACGCCTTTTTCTATACCATCTAAAGTCACAGTATCAACGATAGTCACGTCCTTTCCAGCTTCAATTGTCTTTTCTCCTGTGGCTTTATCAGCAGCGTTCGTATGCATGGTAATCATACGTTCCGTAATCGTCACCGTCTGTCCGTCATTCTCAATGTCTTTATGTTCTGCTACTTTGACAGGCTCTTCGGGATTCGTCATATCATACAATTCTTCAAAAGTGACCAGCTCTTTTCCAGCAAGCTCACTGGCATTAATAGTAAAGGCAATCTGGACTTCCATTTCAGAATCCGTGGCGGTAAATGTAAGGTCATTCTCTACACGCTTACCATCCATCAAAAGCTCCGCATTTTCGGATTTCACCATTTCCCAGCCTTTTAACTGATATTTTGTGCCTTTCTCCAATCCCTCTAAAGATACGGTATCAACAATGGTTACATCCTTGCTGGCAAGAATCATCTTTTCATCTGTCGCTTTGTCTGTAGCCGTGGTATGAATCGTAATTACCCGTTCTTCAATCGTTACGGTCTGCCCGTCGTCCTCAATGTCTTTATGTTCTGCTACCTTGACAGGCTCTTCGGGATTCGTCATATCAAACAATTCCTCAAAAGTAACAAGCTCTTTTCCGGCAAGCTCACTGGCGTTAAATGTAAAGGAAAGCTCTACTTCCATCTTGGAATCTTTTGCGGTAAAAGTGAAGTCATTTTCTACACGTTCACCATCAATCAGAAGTTCTACATTTTCAGACTTCACCATTTCCCAGCCTTTTAACTGATATTTTGTTCCTTTCTTCAAGCCGTCTAAAGCAACCGTATCAACAATAGTCACACTTTTACCTGCAATAATGGATTTCTCCCCCGTAGCTTTATCAGCAGCCGTGGTATGGATTGTAAGTTCCGGCTCGTATTCATCAGTCAGTGTGCCTAAATCAATGATA
The DNA here is from genome assembly GCA_910589385.1 of uncultured Lachnospiraceae bacterium. GTDB lineage: Bacteria > Bacillota > Clostridia > Lachnospirales > Lachnospiraceae > Schaedlerella. The sequence goes on along the minus strand of CAJUTU010000005.1, from coordinate 148,512 downwards.
ACCTTATCCCTGGATACAATCACATCAAAAGCAGGAATCAGTGACAGTCCTTTGTTGGAATCACAACGAAGCTCTTTAATCTCATATGTATCATAAAGCAATGCCCCCTTGCTGTCGTCCGGTTCTGACGTTCCGAACCAGATACCGTCCTCACTGGATTTTCCGGCATTGGTATTTTTCTTGTGTGAAGTCCAGTCAGCAGCGGTAGAGAACTGACCGTTTTTGTCTGTGACAATTACATGGCTTTCACCTGTGGTCTTGCTGGTGATTTTAAATGGCACATCTGCAAGCCGTTTGTGTGTTCCAGAACCGATTTTCACGCCCTCAATATCTCCACGCTTTATCTGATTGTAGACAGATTTTTCTTCCAATGTTAAATCTACGGTCTCCCCATCATTCACAACCTCAAACTCACGGGATACCGCACCGTCTGTCAAATATCCCTCCGGCGGTGTTACTTCATCAAGCCTGTAATGTCCGTAGGGAAGTGTATCAGCGGTAGTTGTAGCAATACCGTCAAGCCCTGTGTGGATTGTCTTTACCACTTCATTCTTCTTATACAGCTTTCCATCAACCAGCACCGGATTTTCACTAAGGGTAGTGATGGTAAATACTGTATCATTAAAAGTTGCGCTGCCCTGTGGCGTTGCATCCTTTGTTTCAAGGTCACGTTTCTGGATTTTCACACCGCCACGGATAATCTGGTTGTAAATAGATTCTTTGGCTGTTGTTAAATCAATGATTTGCCCATTACTCACAATCTCAAACTCACGGGACACCGCACCGTCCGTCAGATATCCCTCAGGCGGTGTTACTTCATCAAGCCTGTAATGCCCGTAGGGAAGTGTATTAGCGGCAGTTGTAGCGATGCCGTCACTTCCAGTACGGATTGTCTTTACCACTTCATTTTTCTGATATAATTTTCCGCCAACCAGTACCGGATTTTCATTTAGCGTAGTGATAGTAAAGGCAGTGTCTTTCAATATTGCGCCGCCTTGCGGTTTTGTATCCTTTGTTTCAAGGTCTCTCTTCTGGATTTTTACGCCGCCACGGATAACCTTGTCCGATACAGAATACTGGTTGCCGCCGCTCAAAGTTGCAAGTTCACCGCTTTCTGTTATCTGTGCAGTATACACGCCTGTCACTTGTTCAGACGTACCATTTACCTGTAAATAAGCACCGTCCAGCAGGTAGCCGTTCGGAGCGGATTTTTCCTCTACGGTAATCGTTCCAAGCGGCAAGCAGATAGCACCATTCTGTTTATAGAAACTGTCGCCGGATACTTTGTAAGAATCCGATAACCGTGTGACATAATGCATTGCACCGTCGCTGCCTCTTTCTGCTTTTGTTCTTGTTGTCCATGTGCGTGTCGGCGTTGATGGGAGATTGCTTCTTGTATAATACCCATCGTAATACTTCCAGACAAACTCCGCACCCTCTAAGGCGGCATTTCCCTGTGGCGTACCTTTTGCAGTTTCCATATCTACTTTAAAAAGCTCAATCACGGTATCCATGACCTTTGGTGTATCGCTAACCCGTAAAGTGGCTGTATTACCTGCATTGACTGCAAGGGTATAGACCGTTTTATCTAATTGGAATCCTTTGGGAGCTTTGGTTTCTTTCACATAATATGTTCCGGCTCGAAGCTCTACAATATTTGTATTCCCGTTCCCATCCGTAGTGAGAGAAGCAACGGATTGTGTGCAGCCTTTATCAGAATAAATACCATAAGCAGCACCAGACAGGGAATAACAATTATTGCTGTTTGTGATTCCGGCATTCGCAGAAACTTTTTGTATCTTCCCATTTCCTGTTGCCAAGTTCGCCCAGAACTGTCCTAAGTCCTGCCCCTCACCAGTATAAATATATCCGCCGCAATCATATCGGTCTTTATTTTCAGTCACAAATCTTTTTGCATTCTCATATATCTCTGCCTGAATTGCTTCTGGTATTTCACTAAAATCAGCATGTACATTGTTATAACCCCAGCCAAGAAACACGCTTAACCTGCGCCAGACAATACACTGTTCCAGCAAATAAATCTGGTTTGTAGAAAAACCAGCATGTTCCTGCACATAGCGTTTAACGTATTCTAACGATAAAGCAACGTCTGTAATCTGTCCGCTGCTCATTCTGTCTGACGCATTGATACGGTTTTTATAGCCGGGAGTGAAATGTGCGTCTATGTCAATACAATACGCAATCTGTCCGTCAGCATTCATTACGTTTTCCTCTAAGCTGTCAACTTCTAAACCACTATTGTCTACTTTGATAATTTTTCCGGCTAGTTCTGCCATATCTGTATAAACCTGTTCTGCTGCATCTACCTTTGTGACAGGCAAGGTTGCCAGCACGGTCACAAAGGCAAGGATACCTGTAAGTAACCGTTTCAAGATTTTTTCCATAATGTTATGATTCTCCTTTCATTTTGGGTAAAAAAATAGACGCTCATTTCTGAACGTCTTTGGAGCTGAAAACATTGGAACTATGCAGGATAGCTTGTTTCATCTTCTTTTTTCTCTATTTTTGTTCTTATAAAGTCGCAGCAGGAAACGGCTTGTACCACGAAAAACAACGCTTTTTCAAGGTTTTCCGCTGCTGTTGTCTTTACAAGGTCGCAGCAGAACAAAAAGCCCGGACAACATACGATAATATCCTGCGGCTTGTAAAAGACCCAGACATATGCGACCCAATCAAATTCTTGAGAGCACGCGAGATTGTGCATTATCAACGTTTCGGTGAATCCTTAAGAATCGTCCAGGAACACTTGGACAGCAAGAACTTCTATGCATTTAACCCGGAATTCGATATGAATTCCGACTGCGGATGTAATTAAAGATCTTAATCTCCCAAGCCCTTCTCATCTTCGTTGACAAGGGAGTCTCTTTTACAACAAAAGGACTGCCAAGAAATAGCAGCCCTAAAACAGGGATACGGTGATTTGTAATGAACCGCCGCATCCCTGTTTTATATAAAAAGAAAAGATCAATACTGGTCAGGGTAACTTGACGACTTTAGAATTTGTAACGCCTCATTATGCTAAATTCATTAAAACATTTCCTCTCCCAAATATTTGTCATGCGGAACTATTAAGCACTTTTCACAATACGGGTGATTTTAAGAGGCGGAAGCCCCTCCTTAATTTGCTCCATGTCTATGCGATACCCTCTTTTGGCAAACCGGAGCAGAAGCAATCCCTCCTGTTTTTCCAAAAGGCTTTTGGCTTCAAACATTAGTGCTTCAAATTCCTCCACCTTTTGCGGCTTGACCTGATAAATACATATTTCAGTAAATGGCATGTCTAATCCCTCCCTTTATTTTAGCTATAATATTAGGAATGTAACAACAAGCATGTCACATTCCTAAACTTATTTTCATGTGAACTATTCATATAGATCTTCATATTTTATGATGTCTTATATGATCTGAAGCGCCATACATATACAAATGCACTCCTGCATCCTGTCCGCAAAAAAGAGGATAACATTGGCCCGCACCTGAGCCGCACGCCACGCTGCACGGCCACAGGCCCGTAAAGTACTGCTTACACGATTTCCAATGCGATCCTGATCATATCCTGGAAGGTTGTCTGCCGCTCTTCTGCCGTACAGCGCTCCCCTGTCACCAGGTCGTCACTGACCGTCAGCATGGTCAGGGCATTTACCCCATGCTTTGCCGCAAGAGTATAAAGCTCACAGGTTTCCATATCCACGGCAGCCACTCCATAAGAAGCCATCAATTCATTTTTTTCTTTTCCATGGTCATCATAGAACTTATCACTTGTGAATACATTTCCTACAAAGGAATTGACCCCCTGTTTCCTCGCTTCCTCATAAGCCTTTTGCAAAAGTTCAAAGCTGGCCGTGGGCGCAAAGGAAATACTTCCGAACCGGTCCTTGTTCATATTGGAATCGGTAGAGGCGCCCATAGCGATCACAACGTCCTTTAGATGAACGGTAGACTTCAATCCGCCGCAGGTTCCCACCCGGATCAGATTTTTGGCTCCATATACCTCCATTAGCTCACTTGCATAGATATGCATCGACGGCATCCCCATGCCCGTCCCCTGCACGGACACTCTTTTTCCTTTATAGCTGCCGGTATATCCGTACATTCCTCTTACTTCATTATAACAGACCGGATCCTCCAGAAAATTCTCCGCGATAAATTTTGCCCTCATCGGGTCTCCCGGAAGCAGGATCTTTTCTGCGATCTGCCCGGCATCTGCCTGATTATGCGGTGTCCCCATCCCCGCCATCTCCTTTCTTCATATATGATAAACAAAAAGCTTACGCAGTTTTTCTACCGATTATGGAATTTCACTTTCCATAACCGTTTCTATGACAGCACGATACTGCTGTCCTGAACAGTTACATCATATCACTAAAACAGATCCTCCGCCACCTTCTCGATGATTTTTTCAAAAGAACCTTCAAAGATCTTCATCGAACAGCTAAACATCAGATTACACGGATAATTAAAATTTTCGACATTACTGCCCGTATGATCCCTGAACTCTCGTTCCGCGCCAAGATGTGGGATCTTGTCGATCATAGGGGACGTATCGTCCATATACCCGTACAGCTTCTTTCCAAGCTGAAAGCCCATCCCACATTCAAAGCCTACATCGTTATTCACTTCATAGCCGCGGTAGTTATTCAGATCCGCAATGATCACATCGCAGTTTCTCACGTGCTGCTGGAAATTGTCAAACAGATTTTCCGCCCACACATATGGATTCTCTGTTTTCACCGGCTCCACTCCTGCTGCCCACTCTACCGGTGAGAACGCCTGCATCCCATATTTCTCACAGATTTCTTTCATCTTTCCAAAAAGCTCCCCGGCATTTTCCTGATACCGCCCTGTTCCTGCCAGATAGACCAGAGGTTTCTCCCTCGCCTTTTCGGTACGGGAGGAAGCATAGTCTACATAGCAGCCCCTCCTCGCCTTAAACTTCCATTCCTCTTCCTTATCTAAAATCATCGTCTGCAGGCAGTCTTCAAATCCGCCCTCTACAATTTTCGTAGAGCCAATGATTGAAGGCGCAAACGGAAGCTGTCCATAAAACTCGTGATTGCCGAATTCATCCGTTGCCTTCCCGTCCCGGAGCCGTGCGTTTAGGTTCTTGGCGGCAAAGCTCCGTTTGTCCCTCGTATAACCATAGCATTTTGCTCCCTTTGCATATGCCATTCCAATCTCATAGATGGTTCCGCTGTCCGGCTCTGCTCCTCTGTATGCTTCCAGATCGGCAACGATTGCTGTCGTATCCAGCATCACCTTTTCCAGATTAGCAAAAATACTGTCCGCCCGTTTCTGCAGATCCGGATTTTCCATATCCAGCGGGTCATTGTTGGGCAGCGTTACGGAAAAGCCCAGCGCCTCCGCCCGTGCCTTCATTGCCGCAAGCATATCATAGCCATAAGTATAAAAGCATTCCGGCCCGGCAATGTACAATGCCTCATCACGGACCAGAGAATGTTGATATCTGTACATGACTTTCTCCTCCTATTACGAGCACTTAGCGTCTGTTTTTTAGACGCTTACGTGCGAGTTATGGTAACCCGGCCACTTGGCGAGGCCCTTTCGAGCCTAGTGGCGGTGTAACTTCCTTTAATTCAACACCAGCTCCAGCAGCATCCGCAGAAATCTTCCGCAGTCCGCTTTGCATCCGACCTGTATCAGCGGAAGCTGTTCCCATACAAAATGATGCCGCCGGTCGATCACCGTCATCCCCAGCGTCAGTCCGTCCTTTGTCTCCACACCTACATGCGACTCCATGGTTTCCACCAGAGACGGATCGATGGCATAGGCCACCGCCATACAGTCTATCACCGTACAATACGCGTCAAATCCTCTTCCGTTTACAAAACGGATGGCATTTGCCAGAAAATCTGCTTCCTTTCTGTCGCTCTCTTCCAGCTTCTTCACATCCTCCGCACTGAAATTCACGTCAAAATAAGTCGCCACATCCAGTCCCAGGGCAACCAGCCTGACTCCGGACTCATACACCACCTTTGCCGCTTCCGGATCGACATATACATTCCATTCGCTTTGAGGCGTATCTCCGGTGGCGTTTAAAAATGCATATTTATTTAATCCGAACGCTCCGGAGATTGCGATGATCTCCGGTATCATTTCTTTGATCTCCGGCGCCTTGATCATTGCCATGGCAAGATTACTCATAGGACCGGTCGCGATCAATGTGACCTCTCGCGGGTTCGCTTTTACCAGATCAATGATCAGGTCTACCGCGTCCTGATCCGCAAGCTTCATTGCAGGTTCCGGCAGGTTCGCTTCTGCCTGCCCGTCTTTTCCATGGGTAAATGGATCCGACGGTGATTTTCGGATGATCGGGCCTGCCATGCCGCGCGCCACAGGGATATCCGTCCTTCCCAGCAGCTCCAGCATTTTTCTTGCGTTCTTACTGGTCACATCTACCGGGTAATTTCCATTGACCGTTGTGACAGCCAGCACATCCAACGCCTCTGACTTTACCGCCATCACGATCGCCATAGAATCATCCATACCCGGATCACAATCCAATATTATTTTTTTCATGTCCATTTCCTTTCCTGTCGCCAGACTTCCCCCCATCCTGCCGGACACCGGAAGGTCTGGTGGTCATTTATCTGTCACTGAATACTTTCACAAAAAATTCCCGGTTTCTGGGGCCGTCAAACTCCAGGAAATAAATCCCCTGGGAGCCGCCCAGCAGCAGCTTCCCGTCGTGTACGATAAAGCTGTTTGAGATTCCCAAAAGGGCGGATTTCACATGGCCCGCGGCATCCTGCGGAGTATCGTGCTGGTGCTTAAAGTCCACCTTCGTGGGGATCAGACGGCGGATCTCCTCGTCCAGATCCACGAATCCATCCGGATCCCAGGGCGAATATACCGTGATCCCTGCCGTAGAATGGGGATTATATACGATACAGATCCCTTCCTCCACTCCACTTTCCTCTACCGCCTGTCTGACCTCTTTTGTGATATCATATACATCATTATACTTTGTCTTGATCTTATAATTTTTCAGCATCCTGTTCCTCCCGCATGATACGACGAATCTCAAAGCAACTGATGATCCGCCGTACCGGTCTCTTAATCCACATATCTGTAATGTGCCATCCTGTTCTCAACAGTTATCAATCCACAATGATCTCGCTTTCCGTAACCCCTGCTCCGTCTTTACAGAACTCCCAGTCGCCTTCGCAGCCTCTTCCATACTTCTCTCCTGTCAGCTCCGCGAGATATGCCGCGATAAGACACACCGGCGCGAACTGGGTCAGCGGCATCGTGATGGGATATTCCGGCTTCGGCACCTTGATATATACCGCCTCTTCTCCGTCAAAGTCCTCTGCCCCTCCGTCTGTGATGACCACCAGAGGCCTGTGCAGGACATTTGCGTACTTGACCATTTCTTTCGCCCGGCTATGTCCGGGGCTTGTCGTATTCGCAACCACTACGGTCCCCATTTCTCTGGCGTTCCGTACAAAAAAGTTCAGGTGGAACCATTCCTCCGTATTGATATGCATCGCAAACCTCCCGGCTGCTTCCAGGATCTTCGCCTGTCCCAGCCATGCCGCCGCATAATCAAAACCAGATCCCACAAAATCATAGCATGGAAATCCCTGCCATTTTTCCGCCACAGCCGCGCAAGCTTCTTCCATCTCCGGAAGCAGGGCACGAAGCAGCCCTCCCTGTCTTTGGATATCCGCACGGTAATCCATAGCCTGATCCATCGTATAATTATGCCTCACCTCACCAAAACGGATTGCCAGAAGAAGCAGGGCAAGCACACTCACCAGGTAGCTTCTGGTTCCCGGCGCGCTTTCAAAGGAAGGGATCGCCAGCTTTAAGATCTTATCCGAATGAACCCCAAGGGGAGACTGTTCATTTCCTGTGACTCCCAGCACAAAGCATCCGTGCTTTCCGGCTCTTTGCACTGCCTCTGACACCCTCGCCCCGGTACCGGAATTGCTGACTGCGATCACCAGCGGATTTCTACAGTCAATTCCAAGATGCTTCTTACAGTAAAAACGTCCCAGTTCGATGGCCGTCACTACCTCTGTCGGAATGCCGGTCAGCATTTCAAACGCATGCTTCGTTGCCATAGCTGCCGCCAGGGAATCCCCACAGCCGGTGAGTACGATCCTCTGGATATTATAAATTTCCTGAAACGTAAGAACGCTCCTGGTCTTTGGCTCCAGATCCTCATACTGGGTCTCGATCAATTCCGGCAGGCTTTCTACCTGTCTGCTCATCGGATTATCATATTTATTCATACCTTACTCCCTTCCCATACCGGGATACCAATATTTTTTTCCCATCTTTTCTTTTTGCCGGTCCATTTCATTCAATATATAACACCCCTCCAGGGCAATGTCGATCGCAAAATTATGTCCGCTTCCTGCGCCGAATTTTTCACCGGTACACAGATTATCCGCCACAGAACACACCGAGCCGCCTCTCCTGTTAAACAATGCGGAAAGCGTCACGATGGCTGCGGACTCCCGGTCTCCGTTCAATACTCTCGCGCGGTTGTAGATCCCTGCGAATTCCACATTCCACGGCTGCATGTAGCCGCCCACTCCCGGTCTTCCGCCGCCGATAAAATCGCTGTCAACCGAGACCGTAGTTCCTACATGGTAGGGCGCGTCCAGACTCTCTGCCGCCCTGACCATTGCCGCGACCACTTCGTAATGGCTGGCCGCCGGGTACGCTGCCGGGATATATGCCTTTGTCATTCCCTCTTCCCTTACGACTCCGCTGGAAATGACCACATCCCCCGGCCTTACTTCATCGCCGATCCCTCCGGAGCCTCCCACGCGCAGAAAGGTATGGGCGTCCGTATATTCCATATAATCATACAGGATCAGCTCCATCTCGGGAGAACCGCTCCCGCCGCTGACCACCGTGATCCGCGCGCCCTTATATTCACCGGTATAGCTTGTAAACATTCCGGAATTCCCGATCAGCTCCGCATGCTCCAGCTTATCCGCGATGATCTTCGCCGGATCACGGTCATATGCGCACAATGGATCCCTTACCGTGACCAGCACAAAGTCCCCTGCCTTCTCCGGTGCGATCTGCGTCAATGCCGGCCTGCCCTGGATGAGCAGTCCGCGTTCCGGGACATTCTGATAATATTCATAACGCTCCCTGATATTTTTTATAGATTCTTTTTCTCTGATCTTCTCACTTAACATGATCCGTACCTCGCTTTTTTCCATGCCTCTTCCCGCATCCCGCAGGTAATCTCTGCCGGGACTCCATGCTGTGAAATGCACATCGCGGCGGATATGCTTCCCATTCTTCCGCAGATTTCCGGGGAGCACCCCTCTACCAGCCCGCATAGGACCGCCCCGGTAGAACTGTTGCCGCCGCCTGTCGCGTCCACCACATCTACATCCGGCTGGGACGGCACTTCCACAGCCTCCGTCCTTGTGACCATCACCGCGCCTTTTGCTCCCTGCCGCAAAAAAGTCAGCTCCGTTCCCCATTCCCGGAGCCCTGCTATGATCCGCTCCCTGTCCGTGGTTCCGAACAGATTGGCTGCTTCTGTCATGTTGATGGAAAATGCGTCCACCTGCATTGCTATATTTTTGACATTTTCCAGATTATCTTTCCAGGCGGCATCTGCCGCGATCTCCCACATGACCTTGCATGCAGAGTCCTTCTTTTTCTCCAGGAACGGGCCCCAGAAATCCGGATCCGTATTCCGGAAAATATACATTCCCTCCGTGGTTTCCAGATACGGCCATAGCTCCTCTCCCGTCGTTTCCAGGGAATGAAAATGGGCTTCCCCGTACCGCGGTGTCTCGACGCGCTCTCCGTCCGGAAAATATTCCACGATCGTAAACGGCGACCGGGCATCCTTGATCCGGAATCCTTCCATGGAAATGTGATTTCTTTGATACCATTCCCCATGCAGATCTTTGTAATCCTCTCCGATCCCGGTCACAGCCATCACTTCATCGCTCCAAAGCCGGATACCGCACAAGGCATAGATTCCGGCTCCGCCGGGAGCCAGCTTTATTCTTCCGTCCGGAAAATGTATTTCATCCGTCACCACGGCTGATACTACCACATATTTCATATGAACCTCCATACACCGATATACTAAGCAGACCTTCTTTCAGCTCTCCACGATAAAACTGTCGCAGGTCATGGTTCCTTTTGAGATCAGGAATCCTCCGCCTCCGCATACATATGTATCGTCCTCTACTTCCAGCACACGCTTTCCATTGATATCCAGACACAGTACACTGCCCTTTGCCGTAAATTTCATACGATATCCCTTTTCTTCTTCATAAGGATACTCTATTTCTCCGAGAACCGTTCTTTTCCCGTCTCTTTCTACGACTATCTGTGCCTTTTGAAAATCCCGGAGTACCGCCGCGTAAAACCTCCTGTGGCCTGTACTCCGCAGAACCAGTCCGCCCTCCTGATGCAGACTGTAATAGATACTCGATTCCACACTGTAGTCCTTCCACTCCCTGCTTCCGATCGTCACCACTCCATTTTCCTCTGCATGGGATACACAGTAGGTCCGTTTAAAATCTGCCGCAAATTGTGCCGCGGAGCTGGCAAATCCTGCCAGCCACAAGGGATTGGTATTCCAGATCGAGTTCATCAGCATGCCTCTCTGGGAAAAATCTGCAGGGGCGCCTGTCCAGTCAATTTCCTTCAGCACGATCCTGCCGTCAAATCTGTTCTCACTCTGAATCTGGTATCCCAGTTTAAAGATAGACATCCCTCCGGTATCCGGCACGACCCAGGAAAAGACCTGGGGAGTCTCACAAAGCTTCCACAGTTCTCCATAGATCACCTGCACCTGATCATCGATATCATAGTAAAGAATATACGGCCTCAGAAAAGCCTCGCCGCCTGTCTCTTTGTAAGCAGTCGTATATACCGTCTGGGACGAATACAGTGTGGGTGACGCGACCGTAGAGAAATTCGCCGCCAGTTTTGAAAAATCTATAAACGTCTGGGTCGATACGTTGGCGGTCACACCCTTTGCCACATGACTGCAATCTATACAAAGTCCGTTCTCCCCGGAAATTTCATTCCGGTTGTATATCCGCACATCTGCCGCCGCCCCATGGTCAAATCCACATGGCAGAAAGCCCTGTACGGCTCCCGGGTATTCAAAGGTATATCTGGATCTTGAAAGAGAAATCTGTTCTCCCCGCATTTTCGCGGCAGCCTCTACGATCTTTTTTGTTTCCAGGACCGCATCCGTCACAACAGAGCCTCCGTCAGACGTTACCACATACATCAGGTCCGCCACAGGTCCCCGGAAATCCGCACCGGCATTGATTCCCTCTATCCCAAGCCGGATACCGTTCAAAGCTCCTACATTTCCGGCATTACAATCCGTATCCCACGCCGCGGAAGCCGCGATGCTGATGGATTTCTGAAAATCGTCGCCACCCAGGATAAACGCCGCGATCACCATCGCATGATTGGGAACCATGTGGCAGCATCCGGGATATACCTCATAGCCATATTTTGGATCCAGATATGCCCGGACCTTTCTCCAGTCTGTTTCTCTGCCGCAGATATCCCGGACATCCGCGACCATATCCAGCAGTTCCTGGTCCTTTATATACCCTGCTGCCCGATCCAGCAGCACATCGATCCGCTTTTCTTCAAACGCCATCGCTTCCAGCGCCGCCAGATGGCAGGCTGCCTCCACCGCGATTCCGTCGTGGCTCACACTGGCCGCATTCCGGACCAGCTCCACCGCCGTCTCCGGGTCTTTGGGGCATGCCATGGCGATCGCGTCAATGAATATCTGCGCACCGATCTGCTCTGCCAGAACCTTTCCATTGACCGCGATAGAACCGCTCCTGGGAGCATCGATCCCATTTTTCAGGTTCAGATATGCCGTATGTTCCGTAGAACGCCCCAGTCCGCCCCACCACAGAATGGTCTTATTTTCTATAATGTAATTGAGCCATGTATCTCCAAATTCTTTCGCTGTTGTATACGCCTGAAATCCATGGTCCGCAATCGCCCGGAAAAACGCAAACGTACCGGAGATATCATCATCCGCCACGATCAGCGGCACGCCCACCTTATCATGGACATAATAATGAATCTGTCCGAAGTTTTCCCGGATCTTCTCATAACTCCAGCCTTCCACCGGCCTGCCCAGATATACGCCAAGTATCTTCCCAAGCACTCCGGCATAAATTTTGTGATCATATTTTTGTATACTCATATCCCTACGCTCTTTCTACCGTAAATTTATCTCCCAGGACCGCACCCGAATCTACCACAAATCCAGCCTGTCCGCGGCCGTATTCCGAATCTTTGGCGGACAGCACCGGCTGATCATCCACATACAGCTCCAGCGCTTCTTTCTTTACCCGGAATGCCAGCTTATGGGTCTCATCGATCTGATAAGGGAAGGATTCCTTTGCCAGGATCAGCCGCCGTTCGTTTTTTTGTTTGTAGATCTGTACACAGCCCTTGGTCAGCACCGCCCCATAATATTGTCTGTGCCCTTTCGCCCGCGCCACAAGCCCCGCCGCGTCCTGCTGGGAAAATGTGATGACGGAAGAAACAGTATAATCATCCCACGCACTGCTTCCTGTCGTCACGACCCCGTTCTCCCGTTCATGACAGATGGAAAAGGTCACGGTATAATCCGGATTAAAATGATCCGCAGACGAAACAAAGGTCTTTAACCATGCCGTAGTCGTAGTCCAGGGCGTCAATGTCGGAGTCATTTCCATGGAACGTCCCATCTCATATCTGACCGGCGCGTTGGTCCAGTCCAGCGTATTCAGGATGATGCTTCCGTCCTCCCTGATGTCGCTTTGCAGTGTGATCCCAAGTCTGTAAATGGCATGTCCCCTGGTATCCGGCACCGTCCATTGGATGGTATTACGTCCTTTTTCCAGCTTCACAGCGTCCGCGTACAGGATCGCAAGCCGGTCATTTTCATCAAAATACTGAATGAAAAACCGAAAATCCGGATTCACTTCCTCCATTGCCGTCACACATGCCGTGATCTCCTGCCCGCTGTATAGGGTCGGCGAGCAAAGCACATCAAAATAGCTGGTCCCTTCTTTTCCCTTTGGCTTTAGATCAATAAAGGTATCCACGCAGCAGCTTGCATGCACCCCTGCGCCCAGCCCTTCATAGGAAATTTTACATCCATATTCTCCCGTGGATTCATAAGCGTTTTCGATCCGTGTCAGCACCTGTTCCTCTTGATCCTCATCAAATGGAATGACGCCCTGTACGCTGCCCGGATATTCAAAGGCATACCGTTCCTTCGGGATCACAACTTCTTCTCCGTTTAATCTTGCGGCTGCCTTTACGATCTTCCGCGTCTCGATGACCGCGTCGGAAATCGTCTCACCGCCGTCACTGGTGACCACATACAGGCGGTCCGCCACAGGCTTTCTCAGATCTGCCCCTTTCGAGAAGCCCTCCAGACCAAGCCGGATCCCGTTTAAGCATCCCACATTTCCGGAATTACAGTCCGTATCCCAGCCTGCCGAACATGCGATCATACAGGCCTTGTTGAAATCATCACCGCCCATGATCCACGCCATCAATAACGTCAGGTGGTTCGTGACCATCGGGCAGTTTCCTGGATATTTGTCGTATCCGTGTTCCTGTGCGATCCAGTCCCGGACCTCGTGCCAGTCCTCTGCTGCCTTACAGCGTCTGCGCAGCTCTGTTACCAGATTTTCAAAAAATGGATTGTCGATATACTCCATACCTTTATCCAGAAGGGTATTGATATCCTTCTCATCAAATGCCATGGCTTCCATCACCGCCAGATATACCGCCGCATCCACCGCCAGCCCGTCATGGCTCACGCTGGCAGCCTTCCTTGCCATATCTGCCGCACGCTGCGGATTACCCGGATTGACAAGCGCCCATGTATCGATAAAGATTTCGGAACCGATCTGCTCTGACATGCTTTTCCCGTTCAATGCCTCGCTCCCGCTCATGGGAGCCTTGATCCCGTTTTTCAGCCGGATATACGCGGTATGCTCCGTGCTTCTGCACAGGCCGCCCCACCACAGGATCGTCTCGTTTTCCACAATATAGTTCAGCCAGGCGTTTCCGATATCCTCCGCTGTCAGTCCGGCGCTGTAGCCATTGTCCTCCAGCGCCCGGAAGAACGCGAAGGTTCCGGAGATATCATCGTCCGGTACGATTAACGGCGCCCCTGTAAAATGTCCTTTATAATAGTACACCTCCCCGAAACGGTCCCGGATCTTCTCAAATGTCCATCCCTCCACGGGCCTGCCCAGATAAACACCGATGATCTTTCCCAGTACCCCGGCATAGATCGCATTCTGATAGTTCTTAATACTCATATCATCCTCCAAGTTCGTATTTGCCCAATCCCTTCACAGACACGGCTGCCGGTCTTGAACAGTCCATAAAATTTATAGATTTCATCATCCCTTGACAGCCCCGCTGACCATACCGTCTACAAAGTATCTCTGGGTACACAGGAAGAATACGATGATCGGCCCGATCAAGGTAGATGCCGCTGCCATCATGACTCCCATTTCTGAACCATAGGAACCGTTCATGGCCAGGAATCCCAGCGTTGCCGTAAAGTTCTTGGCTCCCTGCAAAAATGTAGAGGAGATCAGGTACTCATTCCACGACTGCAGCCCGATCAGGATCGCTACCGTGATCAGTCCGGGGGAAACCACCGGCCGCATGATATGCCAGATCACCTGCCACGTTCCCGCGCCGTCGATCCTTGCGGATTCTTCCAGCTCTTTCGGTACATTCAGGAAAAAGGTCCGCATCAAAAATACGGAAAGAGGCATATACAGTGCTGCCAGGATAAAGCTGGTCGCCAGGATATTACCGATCAGGTTCAATTTTGCATATGCATAATACAGTGGGAACAGAAACAACTGGATCGGCACGGTCATTGCCATCATAAAATACATCAGGATCACACCGCTCCCCTTGATCCGTTTGCCTGACAGCACATAACCTGCCAGACTGGTCGTGATCAGTACGATGATCACCGTACAGCCGGTCAGCTTCACACTGTTGATAAATCCCACGGAAAAGTTCCCTGTCTTCCACGCCTGGATATAATTTTCCAGATGCAGGACAAAAGGCCAGGAAAGAGGGTTGCTGACGATCTCCGTATTGGTCTTAAAACTGTTGATCAGCACGAGCGCGATGGGCGCCAGACAGATGATCACAAGCAGGATCAATACCAGATGGATCACAAAATTGATACCAAACTGTTTCTTCTTTGATGTAACTCCCATAAGATTTCCCTCCTTCTACCTCATCTCTTCATTTTTGCTCATTCTTGTGTATACGGCAGATGCGATCAACCCAAAGAAGCTGATAAATAATCCTACCGCCGCTGCTTTTCCTACCTTCATGGAATCAAATGCGTAAGAATAAGCATAAGTCCCAAGCACCTCCGTCGCATGTGCCGGTCCTCCGCCTGTCATCAGCTTGATATAATCGAAAGCCAGGAAGGAACCGATCGTGATCATGACGAACATCAGGCTTACCGTAGACATGATATTGGGCAGATAGATATAGCGGAACAACTGCCAGCCATTGCATCCGTCCAGCCTGGCCGCTTCCACCTGGTCAGTCGGCACCTGCCGCAGCGCCGCCAGATAAATAACGGTCAGATAACTCCAGTAATGCCATATATCTACTGCCGCGCAGCCGTAGATCGCTGTTTTCATATTTGCCAGTGGGGAACTGATATCAAATCCCATATTCCGTAATACAGAAATCACTCCGGATACCGGGCTGAACACTACATTCAGCCAGAGCATGGCATTGACAGACGGCGCCAGAACATACGGGATCAGGAATGCCACCTGGTAAATGCTTCTTGTCTTTTTTATGGAAAGCAGCAGCATCGCCGCCAGCATACCGATACATACAGGAATCGTTAAAAACAGCAATGTCCAGATCAGATTATTCTGGATCGCCTTGAAGAAAACCTTCTCATGAAATAATTCGATAAAATTTTTCAAACCGATAAAATTGATTTTCGGTGATAAACCATTCCAGTCCGTAAAGGAATACGCAAACGTCATCACGCCTGGGATCAAAATAATACTTATGCTTATCAGCAGTGATGGGGCGATCAGGAAATAGTTCCAGTTGATTTTTCTTTTCTTCATCTTTTTTCTCCTAGTATGAAACAACGGGCCGGAAGTCCCTTCTCTGATTCATTCCAGCCCGCTTCATTACTTATTCATGGGTCCTTAAGACAGCTTATATTTCGTTTGGTATCGCCTGATATAATTCACATTAATCCATATTCGGCTTTGGTGTCGGCGGTACCATACCATTATCGAACTCTGTCCGGAATTCATCCTCCAGAGACTGTACATACTCATCAACTGTTGATGTCCCATACCATACCTCATCAATATTTACGATCCTTGTCTGTGTTGCAGACGGGAAGAAGGTATTATCATAGTATCCAAAATTACCTTTATTAACCGCATCTGAAATATCGCTTACTACCTTTACAAATTCTGCGGACAGATAATTCATGCCACTGGAATCTACACTCGACAGGTCTTTCAGAGGAGTTCCCCAGTATCCCGGCCATGCCGCTGTCATTTCCTGCATAAACTCCGCGTTCATCATCATATCGATGATCTTTGCACCTTCTTCTTTATGGGAATCTTCCGCATTTGCATTGATCGATAACGTACAAGCTCCGCCCAGTGTATAGGTCGGTTCCGGCACCTGTTCCGTAGCCGGGAATGGGATAAATGCAATGTTTTCTTCCTTATCACCGGTAAAGAAAGAAGCTGCCCACTGGAATGCGATGGATGGCCCTACAAAGAACGGAGCCTTTTCATCTGATAAGAGCTGCAGGGCTTCACTGAAGTTCAAGTTTACATAATCTTCTCCTGCAAGATATCCCTTGTCCCACCATTCTTTGGACTTTTCGATCGCTGCTTTCACATCGTCATTCACCCAGCTCTCTTCTCCGGTCAGGACCTTATACATCGTCTGCGGAGTCGCGATGTGGGTCAGGAAGAGGGATCCATAATTTTCATTGACCGGCTGCCAGCCTTTATTTCCTGTAACAGAGGCGTACAACCCCTTTTCCATTGCCTCGTCCATGATCGCTTCCATCTCTTCGATCGTAGCCGGAATCTCCCAGCCGTTGTCCTCCAGCACTTTCTTGTTATAAAACACGCCCATTGTGCTGACACCGTTCACAAGGCTGTAAAGATTACCATGCACTGTACCGGATTCATAATATGGCTCCAGGATCTTGTCCTTCCATCCATATTGTTCCGAATAGCTGTCCAGATTCTCCAGCTTCTCCGCGTCTACCAGCGGCATTACAAAGGACGGCCCTGAGCCATAAATGATATCCGGCCCCTGGTTCGCAGCCAGGGCGGTCTTGATATCCGCGTCTACGGACGGACGAAATTCTACTACGAGCTGGTAGTCATCCTGGGAAGCATTATATTTATCTACCAGAATTTCTTTAAATGCTTCCTGCGCATAAGGCTCCGCTCCCCAGAACCACAGCGTGATCTCTTCTCTGCCTTTCAGATCTTCATCCTTCATGACCACAACATCCTCTGCAGCATCCTCCGTATCCGTGTCTTCCGCGCTGTCCGTATCTTCCGTACTTTCTACGCTTCCATCGTCGGACTCTTTCGTTGTTGATATTGCACATCCGGGCAGGGCCGTCGCAAACATAGCAACACACAATAAAGCTGATAAGACTTTCTTTTTCATACTTTTTCTCCTTCTTTCTTTGATAAATTTTGGTAAATATTTTTGATTTATTTACCAATTTTGTTTTTGTTAATCAAACTATATCTTACTTCATTCTGTTTGTCAATCTGATTTTTACTTACTATTTTTGATATTAATATGTCACTTTTTCTACTTTTTCAATATATAAACATAAATTATCTGACTATTTATCAATAAACCCAATCATTTTTCCTTTTTTCAAAATGATAAACTTTGATAAACTTTATGTTTTTGTAAATTATGCACAAAAAAAGCGTATTTATTTCTATATTTCTCACAAAATTTAGAAATAATACGCTTTTCTTGTCGTTTTTTCTTTCTTTTGATTATCTATTGCATCTATTTTCTTTGCTTATCTCGCTATTTTTTTTACAGATTCACCACGCCATAGTGTAGGCGTAAAATAGTTTGTGTGTACCCCTCCGATCTCCTCATGCCTGATCCGGCTGATCAGAGTCTCCATCGCTTTGCGCCCCATCTGCTCACCCGGCTGGATCACACTGGTCAATGTAGGGCTCATCCATCCGGACTCACGCAGATTACCGAAGCTTACAATGGAAATATCCTCACCGATGATCTTCCCGTTTTCCCTGGCATATTCATATACCCCCAGTGAAATCTCCCCATTGCAGGAAACAAC
Source organism: uncultured Lachnospiraceae bacterium (assembly GCA_910589385.1). Lineage (GTDB taxonomy): Bacteria > Bacillota > Clostridia > Lachnospirales > Lachnospiraceae > Schaedlerella. The sequence goes on along the minus strand of CAJUTU010000005.1, from coordinate 130,100 downwards.
TGCGGTCACACCTTTTGAAACCATATATCCAGCCCCTTCATATCCCGCCTGCCGGGAATGCTCACCATAACACACCAGAGACTCGTCATACTCAAGGCCATGCAAGGCCAGGCTCTCTTTATACCCTTCTACCCTTTTTCTCGTATTATAGACTTCTTTTCTTCCAGCCAGTATCCCGATCCTCTTGTGTCCGAATTCCAGCAGATGATCCATTGCCATGTTGGCTCCCAGCTTATTGTCCGCCGTGATAAAGTCGCAGAATACTTTATAGACCGCCTTATCCAGTAAAATGTACGGAACTTTGGAATGCTTCAGCGCATCTCCAAGCAGAACGTTATTTTCTCCCGTATTCATATCATTGGGCGGAACCAATATCAGTCCATCCGCACCGAGAAATACGGCCAGTTCTATCTGTTCGATGCACTTCTTGGTAGTCTCCGAGCAGTAAAGCTGAAATACATGATAGCCATACAATGCCGCATAATCATCGATTCCCTGCATGCATTCTTCGACCAGTTCGTTGCACAGCCGGGGATAGATCAGCGCGACCAGCCGCCCGCCGTACCGGCTTTTGCTCTTTGCCCTGTCCTTTTTTCTGACATAGCCCAGTTCCCCAGCCGTATCAAATATTTTCTGTCTCGTTTCTTCCGAAATCCTGCATTCCTTATGGTTCAGCACCAAAGAAACGCTTGCAGAGGATACTCCGGCCCGCTCTGCAATCTCTCTGATCGTTGCCTTCAATCAATCACCCCGTTCCTGTTCTGGTGTTTCTATTCTATCGGTCAGGACCAGTGATTGCAAGCCTTTAGATAAACTTTTTTCCTTTTTTATCTAATTTTCTTCTATTCATTGCTTTTTTCAAAATAATGAAGCAGTTCTGCCGCGTTTTCCCCATTCGTAACATTATCAGCCAGGCCGATCACAGGATTTTGAAAGTCGATCCCCGGAATCTCCCCGGCATATTTTCCAAAACATTTGTCCGGGCCTGTGGCAGTGATCTTCCCTTCCCTGTCAAATTCCGCCAGTCCACACATAAAGTCATTGGACTGCCTGACGTTAGTTTCACTCAGTTCCCTCAGATATCCGGCCTGCGCGAATTCCAGCATCTGCTCCTCTTCGCCGATGATCACATCCACCACCTCTGCCCGGATCCAGGTCAGTGCAACGGCCTTATTTGCTTGAACTCCATAAGAAATGGTACGGATCTCTATCTTCTCGTCCTCGTCCGCGCCGGCCGCTTCCCTGACCTGCCTCTCCAGCCCGGAGGTATCCTCCATAAATTCCAGAACCAGGACGGAAACGGCTGTCCTTTTGTTCTGCACGAATATGAGATTGACAAAATATGCCAAAAGAAGGAGGATGACACATCCAGCAGCCAGCCCAGCGGCATACTTCTTTATAAAGCGGATGATTTTATTTTCTTTTTTCTCTGTCATATCTTTCTTTACTTGATAAGAAGCCTTTTTCACTCTCCGATAAACTGCATCGTTGTCACATCAAATATTCCAGATTCGGTAAGCCGGAGCTTTGGTATCACCGTCAGCGCCATAAAGGAAAGTGTAATAAATGGATCTACTCCCTGTGATACGCCCATCTGCCGTGCCTTTTGTACCATTTCCCCTGTTTTTTTCTGCACCTCTTCCGCCCTGCCGGTACTCATCAATCCGGAAATAGCGAGCGGCAGCGCATCGACCACCTTTCCGTCTGAAGCGATCACATATCCGCCCTGGATCCGCTCCAGCTCTTTTACCGCACATAAGATATCCCTGTCATTATCCCCTGCCGCTATGATATTATGAGAATCGTGCGAAATAGTCGTTGCGACCGCACCGTTACGGATGCCATATCCTTTGACCGGGCACACCCCTGCTTTTCCGTTCTTACCGTGCCGTTCCACCACTGCCAGCTTTCCATATTCCTGATCCGGAATGAATTCCCCATTTGTCCCGGGCACTTCTTCCTCTCTGTGCAAAGTCAATAATTCATTTGGCACAAGCTCCAGCACATGGTTCTTTTCCTTTTTCTCCAGAAAAAGATCCTTTTCGGACAGTTCCCGGATCCTGACTGTGTGAAGGAGCGACTCGTCTTTTAGTTCATAGCCAAAGGATGAGAGCCATGCGTCATCCACGACATTTCCGTTTTTGATGACCATTGAAGGCTCTGCTTCTTTCAGATCATCCAGGATCAAAAGATCCGCCCGGTATCCGGCTCCTACCGCGCCTGCATGCCGGATTCCATAAAACCGTGCCGCGTTGCAGGATGCCATTTTATAGGCTTTGATCTCCGGTACTCCAAGGGCGATCGCTTTGCGGACGCAGTAATTGATATGCCCGTCCTTTTCAATATCCTCCAGATGCTTATCATCCGTGCAGAACATACAGTGATCCAAAGAAACTCCGCTTGTCAGAAGTCCCTCCAATATGCTTTCCAGGTTCTTTGCCCCGCTGCCCTCACGTACCAGAATGTGGAATCCGGCACGCAGCTTTTCCAGCGCCTCTTCGCCGGAGGAACATTCATGGTCATCCTGGATCCCTGCCGTCCGATATGCCTGGATCTCTTTTGACGAGATCCCAGGAGCATGTCCGTCCATGACCATATCTGAAAACACGTCCAGCTTGTCCATGGTCTCCCTGTCCTCATTCAGCACATCCACAAAGCGCATCATCTCGCCCAATCCCAGCACTCTCGGATGGGATTTATATTCCGCCATGTCTTCTGCCAGAAATTTCCCTGCGCCGTTGGTATCGATATTGGTGGCCGGAACTGATGACGGAACCATCACGTATACATCTGCCGGCACATGCTCCGACGCGTCCAGAATATAATCCATCCCACGCTTTCCGCTCACATTCACGATCTCATGAGGATCCGCCACGATTCCGGTGGTTCCCTTTTTCACGATATACTTTGTAAATTCCAGAGGCGACACCATAGAGGATTCGATGTGCACATGGGCATCGATCAGCCCCGGAGCGATGTACTTCCCTGTACAGTCAATCTCTTTGTCGCCTTCATAGCTTCCCAGTCCGACAATCCACCCGTCTGCGACCGCCACATCACAGGTCAGGATCTCCTCCGAGAAAACATTCAGCACCTTGCCGTTTTTCAATACTAAATCTGCCGGGACCTCTCCCTTTGCGGCCCGGACCATACTTTTCTTCATAGCAGCCTCCTTCTGATTTTCTGCGATATATTCATATTATGAATGTATCGCCTGTCTGTCGGTTAATTAGAGTATAGTATATGACACAAATCAGAAATCGGCAAGTAAAACTTACAAAGGCTGGTCACTTTAACCTATCTGGAAGGAAAAAAATTTGCAAAATCATCATATTTCTCTTTACAATCCCTTCTAAATTTCATATAATAGAATTCGTTGGCGGGGTGTGGCTCAGTTTGGTTAGAGCGCACGGCTGGGGGCCGTGAGGTCGCAGGTTCGAATCCTGTCACCCCGACTGGATATAAAGTATACAAAGGCTGCTGCACTGACGATTGAAAGATCAGTGCAGCAGCCCCCTTTTCTTTTCTATAGCGGCTAGTACGACACCTCCCCATACGGGTCATATTGGTACAAAAAGCCTGTACAGCCATATTTCTCACTGATAATAGGTTCTTTATCCGTACCATAGTATGATTCAGAAATCCTCTTCCCATTATTCGCATCATACTGATATTTCACAGAAGCATAACTCTCTTCGCTGTGCAGGTTCCTCTTCCCGTCAATCCCATAATACCGCTGCTCTATCAGCCTGCCCTTGATGTAAGTCCGTCCCGTAAAAGCATACCCAGCGCCTTTCACGGCAGCTCGGTTTCCATCCGTATCATAATACGCAGTACCAATCTCATTCCCATTAGAATTATATCTGGAACAGGACCGGGCATACCCCATATCCTCACGGCACATCAATTGTCCGTCTGTTCCAATGGAACGTACCTCTGTCCGGTTCCCCCTTTGGTCATATTCATATTCAAATCTGGCACAGCCGGAATCCAGGCTGATTGCCGCCTTTCACATCAAAATACCGGCGTTCTGTCTCTTTTCCTCTGTCATATACCTGCTCATAATATCCATATCCCCTCCCTTTCCATTTGGCAGTTTTTTTATCAGCCCCATAATACTCCTCAGAAACGACCTCTCCAAAAGGATTGTATTCCAACAAGACACCGGCATAACCCAGGTCGTCCCGTACCATGATCCGGCCGTCTGTGCCAAAATATTCTCTGCCGGTTCGGTTGCCATATCCATCATTGTATGCAAAATTCATGCCTGCACAATGATATTCACTACTGATCACCAGGTTTTCTTCCGTATCCAGATAAGTTTCTGATTGAAGCCTGCCATATGGATCATATTCATATTTTATAATGGCATACCCCCCGGTCATCCCGTAAGATCAGTTTTCCATCCTCGTCAGAATACCGGCATTCCTTACGGAGCCCGTTCTCATAGGTATCCTGGAACGAAGCATAGCCGCGCTCCTTATGTACCGCAGGTTTAATATGGACGTCAAAATAAAATTCCCTGGTCAGGTTACCGATTGGATCATACTCTTTCCTGACTTTTGCATAGCCCAATTCCGCCTGGGTCATCAGCTTTCCGTCCACTCCGATATACCAAATCCACGCCTGGTTCCCGTTCTTATCATATTGATACCGAACACCGGCGCAGCCTGAATCCCTCCGGACCATCAGCCTGCCGTCCGGGCCAAGATAGCGGTAGTGTCTGCGGTTCCCTCTCTTATCATAGCGGTACCGCATACCCGCACAATGATATTTTGTGCTGATGACAGGCTGCCCCTCTGTATCATAATAAAACTCCGACAGGCACTGCCCATACGGGGCATAGGTATATAGCACAGCAGCATACCCTCTGTCATTTTTCATGACAGGACTGCTTTCCTTGTCCTTGTCCAAATCAGCCTTCTTCTCATAATACCTGGACTCTATCAGCATATTCTTATCGAAAATCTGCTCAACATATCCAAATCCGCCCTCCTTCCATACGGCAGGCCGGCCGTCTGTATCAAAGTATTCCTCCATCGTCTTATTTCCTAAATGATCGTATGCAGAAACCTGATGCGCATACCCCAGGTCAGAGCGTACCATCAGTTCTCCGTTTAGATCCATATATTGGATATCATCCCGGTTTCCCATATCATCATAGTCATACTCAAATCCGGCACAGTGATATTTTGTACTGATGACAGGATTGTGTTCCACATCAAAATAGTACTCAGACTTTCGCAGCCTTCTGTCATTATACTCATATTCTACAGACGCATAACCCGTGTCGCTGCGCAGGATTGGATTTCCTTCTGTATCCAGATAACGTTCCGAAGTACAAAATCCCAGGTTATCATATGTGAACTCAATTGTGGAATAACCTGCATCCCTTCTAAGGACCGGCTCCGCATCCACTCCCAGAAAATGTTTCGCGCGGACACGTCCGTTTTCGTCATACTCATATTTTTGTATGGCGCATCCCATATCCGTGCGAAGCGAGAGCTTCTCATCTATTTTCGGTTCTTCATCAGTTTCCGGATCTTCATCAATTCCCAGAAGAGAATCAAGCAATTTTTCAAATATTTCCAGGTTGGCAGATCTTATTTTTCAAATGGGCATTCCTTAACATCCAAAAATATGTTATTATTTTATTGTGGCGATGACTTTCAAAAGTACAGGTAATCAGATTCTTCCAGCCTCTTACCAGACTGGATTATTTGATTACCTTTTTTTCTAAATCCTATTCTTTCTATGAACATGGCCAGCCCGTCAAAAAATATCCTAAATCTCTGATCATAATGTAAAGGAACTACAGACAACAAGCCAAACGGAGGACAATGTATGGACAACAAACTACAAAAGATAAGACAAAAGTTAAAAGAAACTACAGCCCCCTCAAAAGAAGCGCCCCGAGATAATCCTTCCAAAACAGAGCCGCCGTTTCCCCCGGCTGTCGAAAAGATGATGGCTTTTCTCAAAAAAAGACTCCCGCCCGGCCGGGCAGACGGTCTCATGGATATTGCAGACCTGATCGCAAATATCATGACCCTGGCCGTATACTGCGCCATTGGCCCTATTATTGCCAGTTATGAAGGACAAGGTCATTTATTTTATATTGCCTCTACAGCAATGGTGCTGATGTTTTTCTTCCTGCTCTATAAAATATTGTGCTGCGTCGGTTATGAAAACCTGGCCCGTTTTATGAAATGGTGTACGGCGTTTCCAGAGAACGTACATACTTTTATCCATGATCCTTCCAAAAGAAACCCTGTTCTCAAAATAGCAGGAACCGCGGTGTTCGTATTTTTGTTCATTTGTTTCTGCTGCGGCAAAACAGAATATTACGCGTCGGTAACAGAGGTTTACGGAAATCCGGCAGGAGTCGGCGATCCTCTGTCCTATCGCGACCGGAGAGGCCTAAGCTGCTGCTGGGAGATCAAAAAATATCCCTTCTTCCTCCGCAGGACCGATTTAACTTATATAGAACCTTATGGGCAGACAGAACTTATGAAGCAATATTCCACAGCTTATAATATGACGCTTTTTCAGCCCTCTGCCCGCATTGTCTACAAATATAAAAAAAATGAGGACAAATATCGTTCCTATGGAAAAGATTCTTATTCAATCGCTGCCCAGGTGGATTATCAGGAACCAATAAAAATTTCCTATTATGGCAGCGATAATAAACTGCTCATGCAATTAGAGCGCAATAACCATGATAAACTGGAGATCACAAACTATTCCCCTGACGACCAGCCGCAGCTTTTGAACTCTACCCTGCTTCGGATACCTGACGGCAAAACCGCAGGCAGCAGCATGAAAAACCAGCAGATAGAGATTACCTATAATTCGGACGGATATCCCGAGACACGCAGCCTAAGCCCTTCTATAAAAAATCTATATGGGGTAAACGCAGAACGCTATACCTACCAAGACGGCCGGATATCCTCACTATGTTATCTTGATACCGATGGGAACCCGGTATGTAATAGCCTGGGCATCATGGCGGTCAAATTCCGCTATGATGAAAAAAACGGTAATCTGCTCAACATCCGCTACTACAGCGATGAAAAAATGAGCGAAAAAGCAGATGGCTTTTACGGCGTTTTTCTGGAGAAATTTGCTTATGACAATAAGGGAAACCTGACAGAACGCCGCCAGTTAAATCAAAACGAAAATTGGGAATCCGATGACAATCACGTGCAGCTCTACAAATATACTTACAAGAATGGCATGCTGGCACAAGAAGATTATCTCGGAATTGACGGCGCTCCTGTCCGCGAAAATCATTTCCATAGTTATCAAATACAATTTTCAAAGCAATGGATGGCTCTAAATCATAAAATACGCGTCAGCTTTGACAATACCGGCGCTTCCAATATTGAAGAGGAATCCGCCGCAGCGGAGGGCAGCGAAAGAGCTGATCCTTCCACCAGCCAGCTTGTATCACAGCAAAGCGCCCTTTCGTCTCAAAACGATATGGACATGCAGGATGGAAGCCAGACCCTTGACAGTGATTCCGGCACACAGAAAGACAGCCAGGCCGTCTACAGCGATTCCAGCACACAGAAGGACAGCCAGGCCGTCTACAGCGATTCCGGCACGCAAAAAGACAGCCAGACCGTCTACAGCGATTCCGGCACGCAAAAAGACAGCCAGATCCTCCGCAGCGGTATGGATACACAGCCAGAAAATCTGGCTTCGGATGGGGACAGTTCAGACCATATCCGTGCGGACATCGAAAATGAATCGAATCTGATACGAAATTATTCGTCCATACAGTATAAGATTAATTTGAAGAACAAAATCCTGTCCAAAGGATTTTACGACGGAGATAATCACCTTGTGGCAAACGAAGAAGGATACGCAGAAGTAAAATATCAGTATGACAGACAAAAATACCTGATCGGGGAAGCTTATTTCGGTACAAATTCCAGGCCCTGCCCACTGAAAGGCGGATACACTGCTTTAAGAAAAACCTATGATTCCAATGACTATGTCCAAAAAGTCGAATATCTGGATAACCGGAAAAAATTAATGCTCAATACAGAACTGGGATATGCTTACATCTGCTACGAAAGGCTCTGGGAAGGCACCGGCGAAACAATTTTAGAAACTTACTATAGCCCGAAGCATAAACCCATCCCACTTCCTGAACTTGGCTATACACAAAAAGAACAATTTTATGATGAAAACGGAAATCTGACCCAGGAGTCCTATTACGGCCAGGACGGATTTCCTACGATACGGACAGATTATAAAGTCGCCAGGATTATTTATGAGTATGCGGAAGATGGCAGCCTGATCCAGGAACTATACAAAGATACCAACGGACAGTCCGTAAATCGCGCCGACACCGGATACGCTGTAGTCTGCTGGGACTACTCGGACGGCCTGCTCCAAAAAAAGTCCTATCAAAATCAGGCATGGAAACCTGTATTGGACAGGATCACTGGAATTGCCTCCATAGAATACAAATATGACAATGACGGCAAGAAATTGGAGGAACTTTATCGTAATGCAGAAGAAGAACTCTGTCTGCGCAGCGATTTAGGCTGCGCAGTCCAGAAATTTTCTTATGATCCTGACACCGGAAACCTTACCTCGCAAAGCTATTATGACACACACAGAAAACTGATTCTACGGAAAGACGAAGGATATGCATTGACAGAATTTGAATACAACGACTCCGGACAATGTATTTCCAGGTATTATAAAGACACCAAAGGGAACCCGGTCATCAATACCCGTTATCATTGCGCGGGCTTTCAGTATGATTACGATGCCAAAGGAAAATGCAGCCATTTCAGCTATATAGGACTTGACGGCCGGTTAATGACCCGGAGAGACTTAGGCGCTGCGAGAAAATATTCAACCTATGAAGGCTCTGGAAATGAAATCCACGAATACTTAGACGCCGACGAGAATCCCACTCTTTTAAAAGAGGGCTATGCTTCTTACGAAAATATCTATAAAAATGGAAATCTCATAGAATGCAGATACAAGGACAAAAACGGCGATTTAGTCTGCCGGAATGATACAGGCTATGCAGTTGTGAAATATGGCTATAAAAATGGACAGCGCACTTCCATAGACTATTATGACACCCAGGGAAATCTTGTCATCAGCAGGGAGGATCATTGCGCCGGATTCCGATATGGATATGATGAAGCCGGGCATATGGAAAATGTTCTCTATATCGGGTCAGACGGCAATCCAATGACCCGGAGAGATTACGGATTTGCGGAGGCAAAGAAAGAATATGATACATATGGGAATCTCGTTAAGGAATCTTACTTTGATATTGACGGTTCCCCCACGGTATGGAAAGGCCGCGGCCATGCTTCTATCCAAAAACGCTATGAAAACGGGCTGTGTGTGGAATGCAGCTATCTTGACGCATACGGCCAGCCGGTACTGCGCGGCGACCTGGGTATTGCAGCCATAAAATACGAATACGATGCGTATGGAAAAGAGACTGCCGAGTATTATTATGATACCAGCGGAAATCCAATCATCAGCACAGAATACCACTGTGCCGGTTTCAAATATGGATACGACCGCCTTGGCAGACAGACAGATACCTGGTATCTGGACCTCGACCATAAACCAATGATACGGACCGATCGTGGTTATGCACGTGTTTCTTCCACCTATGACAATCTGGGGAATGAAATAACCGTCGCTTACCTGGATACTCATAACCGCCCCGCGCCGTGCAAAGAGGGAGGATATGCATATCTCAAAAAAACATATGAAAACGGAAAAGTTACAGAACGCCAATACTATGATTCTAAAAACGGCAGTCTGGTCATGCACAGCGAGAAAGGGTACGCTATAGAAAAAGACTTCTATGACAAATATGGCCAATGTGTCTCTGTATCTTACTATGACACAGGCCATAAACCTGTGGTCAGCAGGGAATACCACTGTGCAGGCTTTAAATACGGCTACGACGAAAAAGGGAACCGGACAACCATACAATATATAGGAATTGACGGAGAAAAGATGATCCGGAGAGATCTAGGCTATGCCAAAGTTACTTCCACATATGATGATTATGGAAATGAAGTCACAACAGCCTATTCTGATATTGACGGAAATCCTGCTGTCCGGAATGAACGAGGCTATGCTTACTGTGAAAACAAATATGAATACGGGAACCGGATTGAATCCCTATACATGGATGCTGACCGCCAATTAGTGCTCCGCCTCGACAACGGCCATGCAATTGAGAAATATCAGTATGACGATTATGGCCTATGTAAATCCAAGCTTTATTATGGTACAGATGGAAAGCCCATCATCTGTAAGGAATATCACTGCGCAGGTTTTGAATATGAGTATGATGAAAAAGGAAATAAAATCTGTATCCAGTATATTGGTTTAGATGGAGAATACATGACCAGAAGAGATTTGGGATTTGCAAGGACACAACAGTCTTATGATGCTTTCGGGAATATGACAGGCGAATCCTATTTTGATATCGATGGAAATCCCACTATACGGAAGGACCGCGGCTATGCTTCCTACGAAGAAGTCTATGAAAATGAGCTCTGTATGGAAATCCGCTATTTCGATTCACAAAAGCAGCTGATCTTACGCAAGGACAGAGGTTTTGCCCTTGTAAAATACGAGTATGACGCACACGGCCAGCGTATCTGCGAGCGCTATTATGATGCGGAAGAAAACCCGGTCATCAGTACAGAATATCATTGCGCAGGCAAGAAATATGCGTATAACAAGACAGGAAAAAAGACGGATACCTGGTATCTCGGGCTGGATGATGAACCTATGATACGTGATGATAAAGGCTATGCACATATTTCCTCTACATACGATTCTTTTGGAAATGAAATAACCGTAGCCTACTTTGATACGCACAAGCAGCCCGCTGTAGACAAAGATGGAGGTTACGCATATTTTGAACGGACCTATGACAATGGAAATTTAATGGCGCTGCACTACTTCGATTCTATTGACGGCCATGCAGTGATGCGCAGAGATGAAGGATATTCCTTTGCTCAATATGGATATGACCCTTATGGGCAACGAATATCTATATCCTATTTTGATACCGGCGGGGAGCCTGTCAAAAATACGAAATACCACTGTGCAGGCTTAGAATATGAATATGATGAAAAAGGAAATGAAACATCCTACCGCTATATCGGAACAAACCAGAAATTAATATGCCGGGAAGATTTAGGCTATGCACAAGTCATTTCAACATATGATACTTTCGGAAATAAACTGACTGAAGCCTATTATGACGAAAATGGAAAACCCGTCTTAAGTAAAAAGGAAGGTTACGCTTTTTGTAAAAACGAATATCAGGATGGAAAACTTATGAAATCTATTTATTCATCAAGAGATTCCGATGCTGAAAAGCATTTAGTCATACGCAGCGATAAAGGATATGCCGCGATAGAATATGGATACGACGAGTACGGACAAGACATTTCCTATTTCTATTTTAACACCAAAGGCGAACCCACCATCCACAAAGAAAACCACTGTGCAGGCATTCAGTATCAATATGACGATAAAGGGAATCGGACTGAAACTCAATACTTCGGAACTGACGGCAGCCTGATGGTACGGGAAGATTTAGGATATGCAAGAGTATCTAGCCAGTACGATAATCAATGTAACAAACTTTCCACAGCCTATTTCGATGCCAACAACCAGCCAGCCTTCTCCTCAGAATACCATTGTGCGGGATTCCAATACGGCTACGACAGCCGTGGCAATCAGACAGAAATCCAATATATGGATCCAGACGGAAAATTAATGGTCCGCAGAAATTTGGGATACGCCCGGTTACATTCTGAATACGACGCAAATGGTAATAAGATACTCGAAGAATATTTTGATGCAAATGGAGAATCTGCAATAGCGAAAGACGGCGGTTTTGCTTCTACGACAATGAAATACGAAAATGGAAAACTCATAGAACAATGCTATTTCGGTATAAACGGCGGAGAAATTTTACACAGTGACACTGGTTATGCCAAAGTAACATATGAGTATGATTCCAAGGGAAATATGAAATCCCAATATTACTACGGCATCAACGGAAAGCCCATTACCAGCACAAAATACGGGAGCGCCGGCTTCCTGTATCAATACGATCAGTACGGGAACCAACTGGATTGCTGCTCTGTTGATAAAGAGGGGAATATCATGGTCCGTGAAAACCTCGGCTATGCCCATATTTATTACGAATATGATTTCCAGGGCAATAAAATATCGGAAAGCTACACTGATGCTCTCAACAGGCCGGTACTTCACAACAATTATGGCTATTCCATCCTTAAATATCAGTATGATGAAAACGGGCGTAAAATTTCAGAAGCTTATTATGATACAAATGGAAAACCAGTTATCCACAAAGAATACCATTGCGCAAGCATCCAATACGCCTATGATAAAGCAGGAAATACAACCGACACCTGGTACTACGGGACAGACAGCAAGCTCATCAACCGGGAAGACCTGGGCTATGCCCACATACATTCTGAATATGATGATTTTGGAAATAAGGCGTCTGCAAATTATTTCAACACCGCAGAACAGCCCACCTCCTGCAAAGAAGGAGGATATGCTTCCAGAAAAAGCATTTACAAAAACGGCCAGTCTATTGAAACACGATATATCGATGAAAATGGAAATCTTGTACTGCGCAGTGACGAAGGGTATGCTGTTGTCCGCTATGGACACGACGAATACGGACAGCTTACTACCATAAACTATTATGGCGCCGACAGCACCAGTCCCATTATGAATACGAAATATTACTGTGCCGGCTGCGAGTACAAGTACGATGAAACCGGAAACCGCATCGAAGAACACTATTACGGTCTGGACGGAAAACCAAAAAATCGTGAGGATACCGGCTACGCCCATGTGATCAGACAGTATAACCGTTACAATCTCGAAATCCTAAAAGAATACCGTAATTCAAATCAGGAGCTCTTCATCCGAAGCAGCCTGGGATATGCCTCCATCGAGACAACCTATGACGGCGCAGATATGACAGAAATACGCTATCTTGACGCTGACAAAAATCCTGTTGTGGCAGCGGACAAGGGGTATGCAATACTCAAGCGCACATACAATGAAAACGGACAATTAGACACCGAGTCTTACTATGATGAGAACGAAAATCCCATTAATATAAGCGGCAGTTATGCTATGATCCAGTATGTGTATGATGAACTGGGTGATGAGGAAGATCGGATATATCGTGATAAAGATGGGGTGGTGGTAGAAAGGCAGCCTGGACTGTAACTATTCCAAATGTGCAGATTACGGCTAAAGCATGTCGTACACTAGTATAATCCACACGAAACATAAGGTTAATTAGTGCGGATTATACTAGTGTACTGACACGTTCATAACTGCTGCGTTTGCATGATACAACCAGTTTACGAAATCCTGATTGAAAACCCTTCATAGATCCCCACAGGAATTTCCTCATTAAATGAATACTGATCCATTGTCTCTTTCTCAAATCTATATACTGTTGCCTGCTCTTTTTCCGAATCAATGATCCAATACTCTCTAGCCCCTGCTGTATGGTACTTGAACAATTTTTTATAATAATCCATCTGTCTGCTGCCCGGGGACACGATCTCAACAATCCAGTCCGGGGCGCCATGGCATCCCTTTTCATCCAATTTTGACTGGTCACAGATGACAGAAAAATCCGGCTCCAGATAATTCCTGTCATCATCGTTTAAAAATACAGCGAATGGAGCAGGATAAATTTCACATCCTCCCTGATTCGACTCAATATAATTTCCTATTGTCCTGTCGAAAAAATGCAGAAGCTTTTGATGTGTCCTGCCTGGAGACACCATATCATAAATCTTTCCGTCAATCAATTCCGCCCTTTCCCCTTCCGGCAGTGCATAGATATCGTCAATGGTATAAACATCTTCTTTCCTCACTACATTCATTGGTGATACCTCCTATTTAAAATCCTGCTTCTCTTTCCAATACCTTATCGGACACAGTCCGCCCGCCCCAAAGGGGCATGTATCACGGGATGCCCCTTGGGCATACAGCAAAAGATTATCCCAGCGCTGTTTTATAACGCAATACCAGCATATGGGCAAGTGACATTTGCCGATGCAGCTCCAAATATGGAGCCTCGTTATGTTGACAGCAGCAGCTATGTAAACGCTGTGTGATCCGCAGATATAATAGATTATTCTCATCCGCTGTATCCGCAGTAATTCTCCCAACCGTAGATAAATTTGTCATAGCTTTTTTACACTCTTTTAAGGCTTCCGGTGTTAAGTTTTCTGACTGTAACGTGGAGTATACAAGGCAGAGGATTTCTCTTTGCATAGCCGCATCAAGAAACAACGCCTTATTAACCTGCTGCTTCGTCTGGAAATCCGCAGAATTTCTTTTTTTCCGCTTTTTGGATTTGCCATGAGAAGTATTTCTTTTCTCGTTTTTCCGAAAATATAGCTGATTAAAATCTGTTATTTTTTTTGGTTCTTCCTGTAACAGCCGTTCCAATGCACTTTGTTCTTCCTCAATCAGCTCGATTGCAATACTCGCTTTTCTTTCATCTGGCTTATACTTCAGCGCAGAATTATACTTTTCTTTTGCAATCTCTAAATCCCCGATATTGTAATGAAGATTCCCCCATGGGACATAACAGCCTGCCAGCCTGTCTTTTGAATACCCTTCCACTGCTTTTTCAAAACATCTGTCTGCCTTCTGCGGATTAAAACATGGATTCCATTTTTTTGTATCTGCATATAGCATTGCCAGTCCATTATTGGCGCTATAAGCATTGTCTCCCATTTCAATTGCCCTTAAAAAGCATTCTTCCGCCTCCTTGATCCTGGCCGCTTTCATCCTCTTATCTTCGCTTACTCCAGCCGTACTCTGAAGAAAATTTCCCAGCGCACAAAGGGGACGTGCCTTTTCATTGTCCGGTGACAATTCTACAGCTAATCTATAATGACGTTCTGCAGTTTCCAGAAAATATATCCGCTTCTGTGCTAAAGAAAGTTTTCCAGATTTTCCTTTCCCCTCTTCTTTCACCGTCTCTATACTGCTTGGATCTGCTTTTTTTTCCGCCAGCACCACTCCGCATGAATCTGCATTTTCTTCCGCCAGTACCATTCCGCATGGATCCACATTTTTTTTCGTCTGCCCCACGCAGCATGGATCTGCATTTTCTTTCTCCTTCGCACTGGAACTGCTTTCATAATCCTTCTCAACCTCTAACGCTTTTTTCCACTTCTGTTTTCTTTTCTCAATGTTCCTGATTTTTCTCTCCAGTTTCCAGTATCTTTTTTTGCACAAAGTTGCATATACAACATGGAATTTATACTTCTCTTCTATGTCCTGCCCTAACGTTTCTTTGAGAAAATTCTCTGCATCCTCAACTGCACACTGCTCTACCATAGTTTCTATCAATGCCAGCCTTGACGGGATATCCCGTGTATATTTACCGGAAATGGACTCATATGTTTTTCTTGCGATTCTTCTATATAAGGGAATATCATATTTCTTATTCTGTACATAATTTTCAAAATCCGACATATGCTTTGTAATGGAGCGATAACCTATATATTCCGTCACAGAAAAAAAGTTGTCCGGCGGAAAATACTTCAATTCCATACTGGCTGTAAAACAGTTTATCCATGTTGAAAGCTGGAGATCTTCTTCCCCAAAAGCCTCCTGTAATAAACGCGACCACTCATTTTGAAATTCTTCTTCATTAATGACGTCCACCTGTGTAATAATAAATACTTTCGCAACCCGGTAGGAATAGAATCTATGATTGTCTTTCAGGCACTGGATATAAGGCTCATTCTTTTCGAACGCTTTCAATAAAGCGACCGTATCAATGCTCGGATGCGGAATCTCTCTTGTCCCACGAATGATTTTTGCACTCAGGACATAACGTTCATATTCTATAACCAGACGTTCATCCAGATACCTGATCGACTCCATTAAATAGTATTGCGGATCTCTTTCTCTTTTGTGTGCCTGAAAATATAAATCCGCAATAATATCATGTTTTAAGCTGAGTACTTCTCCATCATAGCAGACTGGTTCCTTCCCCCTTAGCTTGTCATTAAAATATTCCCTCAGATAATACTCATTTATATTCGCCATGTTTGCTATAAAATTTACGGTAACGGGAATTTTGTACAGGCCTAAGGCTGCAATAAACGGAAAAACATTCTTCAAGGAAATCCCATCTGTCTTCGGGGCATAATCTGTACTTCCGGAAAATATTTTTTTCCACTCATCCCAATCAAATTGAAACGGAATCTTCGCTTCCAGCAGTCCGCCCTCTTCCTGCAGCGTATCATTGTACTGCAGACATGCCTGCAAAAGGATTTCGCATGGAGACGCAGCATAAGAAATCTCTCTTAAAATACTTTGAAGCCTTTCGTCCTGAAGTTCCATATCCGCCGGCAGGATATAGTAGAGCATTTTTTGGACAACCTTTCTTTTCCATTCCTTTTTCAACACAAAAAATTTCGTATTTTCAATTCGTACGAATTTTAAATAGATCGATTCCCCACTGGATTTTTTTGAGTCCCGCTGGTTCTCAACCACCACAGCTCCGGCTATATTTGCTATGGACATCAAAGATGCCGTCTCATACATCAGTTCAAGCCGGTTGAACCTCTCCGAAAATACAATCCGGACATTCTTCTTCTCTCTGGCATATTCGATCAAGTACCGCGTATCAGCCACATTGTCATAAGGATTATCGACAAACAGCATTGCATCCTTGCTTTGGCTGACTTCCTCCATAATCCTCTCTGCAAAATCCTTTGAGCTATTTGCCTTTATCTGGGTCGCATAAACATCCGTATCCGTATTTTTTGCAGTGTACATTGCGGCCAGGGCCAGCAGGGTTGTCTTTCCGACTCCACCGTTCCCTGTGATGAAAAATACCCGTGTGCCAATCCCCTCCCCTTCTTCTTCAGAAAGGCCTCTGATATAGATTTTTTTATTGATACCGGAAAGAATGCACTCCAGCAAGTCATCGTAGGCTATGAGCATATCACTTCCCACTACTTGAAGAATTTCCCGGAGCGTCCCACTCAGTCTATAATACTGAAGTTTTGCTTCTTTGGACTCTCCAGACTGCTCTAATTCTTTTATAAATTCCTGGTTGATATGATACAAACCTTTGATCGCCGCTGCTGGCTTCGTATTGTGATGCTCTTTTTCATCCCTGATGATTATTTCACTGGGCTTAGGATCAAACATCTGTCCTAATTCAATCTCTATTATCTCATACGTTTGAAAGGAATCATCAGTAACATGCAGGTAACCTTCCTTTTCTAATTCACCCAGAATTTTTTTCGCTTTTGCATAAAGTACAGTGTCTGTCATTCCAGGGGTTGTAATTCCGACATTTTCAAACGTTTTTTTCATCAAGATTATTTTTTTACTGGTGGATTCGTCTCTTAAAAAATCTATATGTTCCCGTAATTTCAAGGCATCCGGTGACATTCCTGTTTCCTCCTACTGTATTATTTCAGAATACTGGCAGTATTTTTTTGCAATATTTAATCCCCTGTTTATATTCTCCTCTGATGAAGCCATGCCTGCATCCGATGTCTGCAGGCCGTTAAATATATTTGAAAAGTACCAGACAATCTTCCCGTACAAATGAAATCGAATAGTATGTTTTCCTTTACTGCTGTTCCCTATATATACTGTGTTGCCATGCCATGCCTCCTGCTCCATTTTTTTTAACAGTTCAATTCTCTCTTTTCCAAGGATCTCCTCTATTTCACTATAATTGACTTCCCTTAGCCTGACCACATATTTCATCTGTTTAAAATTTATCAGTTTTAATACTTCATACATGATTTCAAAAGCCAGGACTGATATATCAATATTATTTTCCTTGTCTCTTTCACATATAATGGAATGAACCATATTAGCCTTCTCTATAAGCTTTTCCTGTCCCCTTATCTCAATTCCGTTTAAAAAAACTGACAATATAGCATCTACTTTCTTCATATCACTGCTGTGGCTGCATGTAAACCTGTCAAAATAAAAAAAGTATTTTTCCGCCAAAGACCTGTTGATTGTCCCATAATCTAACATCATAGAGAAATCAATAAATTTCTTTAGATATCTATCAATGTTTGCCAACGAAATCTCCTTACTCATTCCAAACATTTTCTCCACAGAATGTTCCAACTGGCGTCTGTCGATTGCCATGATCACAACCACATTCTCTAAATCATAGAAAATATGGTGCAGCCTCTCCATCACCTTTATCGCATATTGTGGGACGCATCTGTCTAACTCATCTACAACTAATACGATTGTCCGCTCTTTTGCGATTTCTTCCAGCTTCTTTCTTACCGCTTCAATTGTCTGGGTAAAATTAAACAGTGGATTAAATTCTTTGAGAGCCGACTTATCTTTCTCTCGAATTTCTGAAATATCCTGATACCAGGCTATCAGGTTAATACCGATCATGTTTTCCAAATAAAGTCCTGCGATATCCTGTAAGTTTTGCCTTACAATCTTATAGGCTGCATTGGCCGTACTATCTATCTTTTCATTTATCAAATTCTTATCTTCATTTATAGTAGACTGCATTGCAGATATAATTGCAACCGCAGGCTCATCGTAATAGTCATGCTGCCAGCAATTATAGTGGAATACAAAAAATCTGTCGTCCTTTGTCTCTTCGGACTGCCTAAGCGCCAGCTGCTTTTCTATTTCTTCCACCACAAACGTTTTACCAACTCCCCAGCTTCCTTCGATTGCAAAACAGCAGCCACGCTTATTCTCTGAAAGCTGGCATACCACTTGTATCACATTTTCTATAAATTCCTCCCGGTTCAGTATATCCATTTTTTTCTTTCTTCGTTCGTTCATTTGATCACCCGTTTATCTGATCTGTTATCTTTAGCGTACTTCTTTTTTTACTCTACTCATTACTTATTGTCAATAATCCTATCTATATAATACCTTATCAGGAGATGATTGTACAGTTTTATGCGTTTTTTTAATTGATAAAGCCCACCTTCCTGTACGGAAGATGGGCTCTAAACCACATATCACACAAAATAACGTATATTACTTATACATTACATTATTTTATAAATTTACGTGTTTCTTCTTTTGGTTGAATGTTACTTCAACTACATGTTTCTTTACAAATGAATCTTAGAATTCACCTGTCTTTGGAGATGTCCAAGCATTTCCTGATGCATTAGCAGATCCATTAGCTGTGCCGTTAGCATTCTGTCCATTACCTGGAGTTGTGCTTGTTCCCGGCTCATCTGGAGTAGGAACTACAGGATTCTGCGGATCATCTGGATCAACGATTACTGGAGGCTCAACATCATTACCGCTGCTATCCTTTGTAAACTGAACCAGTTTACCATTCTTCATAGCTTTAACAAGGATGATTGTACCTGTATGATCAATTGTGAAGTCAACTTCACCTTTGTCATTTAATGTACCAGGAACCATTTCCCATACACCAGTATTTTCTCCTGTTTCCATCATAGCATAAATTGTATCGCCTGCATGGTACTTATCAACATCAAACTTATTACTAGAAAAATCACTAGCTGCCAATGTGAATGTCACAACATTAGCCATGTCTTCAGACAAACCTGTAACGTTAATATAATCAATCGGCACAATTGTGCTTCCCTTTGGAACACCAAGACCATTCTCAGCAAGAATATCTAATACTTCTGGTGTAGTATTAATGCTCTCCCAAGTTTTGCTTCTTGGATCAAGCTTAGTCTGATCATAAACTAACTCATCATTTGCCTCACCTGTACCATTGCTTGGTCTTATATCACTTGTTCCAGGGATAAAATTAGGACTCTGAATGTCATCAACGGCTGACTGGCTATTGCTTGCTGATGGAACTGTAGTGGAAGCAAAAGCAGTCATGCTTAATCCCATGCACATTGTTGCTGCTAAAGCAACTGCAGCAATCTTCTTTAATTTAATCATTTCTCTGTTTCCTCCTGAACTTCATTATTTTGTGTGATTATATATTAAAACCCTTTAAGAGTTTTAATACCATTACTCTTCTACCAGAACCGCATTTACAAGCCAACGCTGATCTGGAAATTCGTCAATGCAAGTAGACAACGTAATAACGCTATCACCAAACTCTACACTTACATCCTCATTTACATTACCATCCATACAAGCTTTTAAATCTGAAATAAACTGATTAAAATCTTTATCATATGTAAAAGCATAACTCATGATTAAATATCTATCATCAAATGCTACACTCGCAAAAATCTGGAATTTCTTTACTGTCCCATCCGGAAGATAAATATAAATATAAGGATTTTCATCAAAAAAATCACGTTCCTTATATTTCTTCAATTCACTGAACATTGTTCCATCATGCAAAGTATGCCCATAAATCACTGAAACAGGATCTGTGAAATCTGGAGTATCATATTTCTCCATATAGATAGAACCCGGCAGCCCTTCTTGGCCTTCCATTGTTCTATTCAAGTAATAGTCATCATCTTCTTCTGCATTCTGCAAAATCGGGTAATCTATATTTGTTCCCGGAATCTTAATCCATGCCATTATATCTGGATTAATCTGTTTCAATCCTTCAAAGTCTATCTCTACATTATACGGATCATCTGAGTCCTTTACATTACTTTCTTTAGCTTTATCATATTCACCCTTTGCTTCCTCAACATATCCTTCTTCTTGATCCGTATTTGTATTATCACTTCCGCCTTTTCTAAAGGCAAAAAAACCTGCCATTCCGCCTAACACTATTAATAAAACTATACCTCCGACAATCAAAATTTTTTTATTTGATTTCATCCTTTAGTTTCCTCACTTTCATTCATTTTCTCACTCTACTTCTTCATAAAATGTATCTATAATCATCTTTTTTACAGAATCTACATCTAGCTTATATTCTGCAAATCCACTTTCCCCCAATACGCTTTCACCTGGAAGTACCTGTATTATATCATCAGAAAAAGATATTTTAAATAACTCTGGCATTAAATAAGTAATATCTTCTACCGTAATATCGGTACACATATTTTTATCTTTTTGTAATTCTTGAAATAATGTAATCGGCAAGGTAGGATTCTCAGAAATAACATCTTTTGCCTTTTCTGCAAATGCCAAAGCATACTGCTTTTGCCGCTGCGTCCTCAACACAACACCATCTACTCTTTTTGTATTACGTGAACGCACAAAACTCAATGCAAGTTTACCTTCAAGATGTATTTCCTCACCATATATAAATTCAGGAACAAATTCTTCCAAATCTTCTTCTATCACCACATCCACACCGCCAATCGCATCATTCAACACCGGCAGTGCCTCAAAATTAATTGCACAACAGCGTTGGATTGGCGTATCATATAATAAATGTGATACTGCATCTACTGTCAGTTCATTACTTTGTTCCATTGAAACTCCATAAGCATACTGATAACAAAGTTGCATCCTCTGCTTATCTTGAAGCTGACCATCTGATGATGTCGTCTGGATATCTGCCATC
This sequence comes from uncultured Lachnospiraceae bacterium, assembly GCA_910589385.1. GTDB lineage: Bacteria > Bacillota > Clostridia > Lachnospirales > Lachnospiraceae > Schaedlerella. The sequence continues at coordinate 108,556 of CAJUTU010000005.1, read as the reverse complement.
GAATCTCGTGGAATCGCAAAAATTTTCACTTCATCTTCCTTCAAATCAATACTAACTAACAGAATTGCATCTGACATCCCAATATTACCGCGTTTTCTTTCTATATGCGCTATTGGTTCATTCTTGTCAATTCCAAGGCATAAAATATTAACAACATCTTCTCTAAATTTATATCTCTTTCCATTATATGTAGTATAATGTTCTTCTGCTTTTAAACGATTTTCCCCTCTCTGTCTCAAAATAAAAATTGCAGATATCGCTCCTACTAATACTATAAGAATTGCTATAATAGTACCAAAAAGAATTTTCTGCCATCTCTTCCATTTTTTTTTCTCTTTCTTCTCAGTTTCCTTTACCTCAGAGAATCCATCTGATGATAAAGCTTCCATGTCATTGTCAATTTCTTCTGTCACTTTTGTATCATCCATACTTTTCCTTTCGATTTATAGCAGCAAGTAATATGTTTATTTCTCTATATAATATTACTTTTCCATGACTCTGCCATGCAAAACTATTTTAACCCTCTTCATTAATGTTGTCAATACCTTTTATATAAATTTAAATTGATTTTCCTTGCCAATTTGTTCTATGATTTCCAGATATATCATTTTAATAACAAAGCCTATAAAACACAAGAATTGAAAACCTTTATCTTATGGCTCAAATCCATGCATTTATTTATGTTAATTAATTCTATCATATTACGCATGTTTTTACAACACTTTTTTACATTTTTAGCATTTTTGTAACATTTCGTAATAATATAGCAATCTTTTTGTCATAAAATATTCAATTCAAGCATTTGGGTTATCTTTTATAAACCAAACACTATGTGTTGTGGTTGCTTAGGATAGGCTATTAACATTAATCGTAATATACAAAGTGTTATGATAATTACACTACTATAATTCATCGCTGCTTTCTTTCATAATAAAAATTGGACGATGTTTTGTTTCCATATATATTTTTGACAAGTAATGCCCTAATATCCCTGTGCAAAAAAGCTGGATTCCACCTACCAAGAAAATAATACACACCAATGACGGCCAACCGGATACCGGATCTCCCCAGATAAGTGTACGTACTACAATAAACAAGACCATGAAAAAAGAAACTACACAAAATAAAAGTCCTGTTACTGCAGCGAAAGAAAGCGGTACGGCAGAAAAACTTGTAATTCCCTCTAATGAGTATAAGAACAATTTCCAAATTGTCCATTTCGTATCCCCTGCAGAACGCTCTACGTTGTCATATTCCAGCCACTTTGTCCGAAATCCAACCCACTCAAAAAGCCCCTTTGAAAAACGGTTGTATTCCCCCATCTCTATCACGGCATTCATTACTTTCATATTGAACACCCGATAATCTCTCGCACCCCTCACAATCTCTATTTTCGATATACGATTAATAACCTTATAAAATTTTTCAGATAAATAGGAACGTATCCGGGGTTCCCCAACTCTATTTGAGCGCTTTGCTCCTACGCAATCATACCCTTCACTTTGCAATATATAATACATTTCCGGCAGTAATTCCGGCGGATCCTGCATATCTACATCCATAATTGCAACAAAATCTCCCCCCTGTACATTTTTCAAACCTGCATAGATTGCCGCCTCCTTCCCAAAATTTCTGGAAAATGAAAAAAAACGGCAACGTGGGTCTTTTTTGTTCAATCCTCTTAAAAAAATCAGAGTATCATCTGTTGAACCATCATCGACAAACAACAATTCAAATTTCACCTCTGTCATCTGCTCCATCATTTCACACATTTTATTATAATATATCGGTAAAGCCTCTTCCTCATTCCAGCATGGAATAATTACACTGATTTTCTTCATATATTACTTCACCTCTCTTTCTGCCATATGTGTCTTAATACAGTTTCTTCTATAAAAAATTGTATTATTCAAACTCTAACGCATTTTCCGCAACAGTAACGACATTCCAAGTCCCATAATCAGTAACATTCATCACATATTTTGATCTCAGATATTCCAAAAAATAATCCTGAACAATCCATACCTCACCTGGCATGATATACTCTTCTTCTATTTCAGACACAGAGAAAAAGTAATAAGTATATTTTTCACTGAATGGAATTCCATCTTCCATATTTTCTATCCCCTGATATTCAAGAGGATTAACCTGATGATAAAACATAAGGATACTTTCCTGCGTGTGAGTCGTCCCTCCCATGGAACTCATTTTGTATAACATGCCATCCCCTCTTCCGCTATCACGCAGATCTATAATAGCTTTACAAAAATCAGTATAAAATCCATATGTTTCTCTATAGCCCCCAAAATACTTGACACAAAATAGGGTAAAACCTAACATGTAGATTCCTATAATATAGTATCTGGATTTCCACCTTCGTCTTACAATATCTATGATTCCAATTCCAGTCAGCACCAAAATTGGATAAAAAATATGGCCAATCCGGCTAACATTGACTTTAACCATTACTCCTGTACATAATCCTGCTGCCCCATACAGAAGTAAAAGAACATTCCTTGTATTCTCTTTTTCGTCCTTTCCTCGCTTACATTTTGCAAAAACCTTATATATCCCCCAAATCAAAAAGGGAATCGAAAAAATATAGTATGGCCCAATATATCGAATCTGGTTAATACTAATGTCAAAATTCTGCAAAAACACAATTTCAAATGCACGCCATATATTTTTAATCATCTGTCCAAAGCTGAAATTCATGAACAACAGATCTGAACGCCTTACATCATAGGGACAATATGGACATGTAAACCCATATACCACAACGCTTTCCAATCTTAACGCATTAACGACCATAGTAACCCATTCAGGCAATGAAGTAGCAAAATATATAAATATACACACAAAAATGTCTTTTATATTTACTAATTTTTTTCTATATAGCCATATTGCACTAAACAATAAAAGAAACGGTATTGTTACAAAGGATAGCCCATAGCAATACATGGAAAGCCCGAAAAGCACCATAGACAAATAAATATACTTCTTTTCTAATTTGTTCAAAAAAAACATTCCAAATAATGTAAAGTGTGGAAATACATCACAATCCAAGGCAAACCTGCTTTTCATAATATAGTAAGGACATATAGCCCCTAACCCAAGCACGACAAGTGCAAGCCTCTCCCCTTTTATGTCTCTGACATATAAATAAAGTACTACCAACCCTAATAAACTTATTATAAGCATTGGCAGGCGAATCGAAAAAACTGAAAATCCAAACACTTTAATAAATGGCATCTGCAACCATGCCAGCATCACACTTTGATGATTCGCTTCTACCATAGTAGAAAGCCAGGCAGGGTTCGATATTCCAAACACATCTGTGCCATACTCTAATATAGCCTTTGCATCAATAGCAGTTCTTGCCTCATCTTGATTTAAACCTCCAGGAATATTCCCAAACTCAATCACTCTTACTAAAATAGCTATAAGCATGATTAACATAAAACACCATTTAGCTCCTTCAAAATGATCTTGATGGTCTTCAGAAAATCCCCCCCCTACACAACTTTTTTTACAAATGACTAGAAAAAAGACAATACTAAGGCCAATTAAGGCAACATGTGTCAATGTATTGATTATCGTCAAAGACATCTATATAACCCTCCCATCGAAAAAGCAAAAATAAGATATCAAAATGCTGATTTGTTAACTATTCCAACAAATCAGCATTCAAGAATAATATTCTAACTATCTATTGCGTCATCAAAAAAACTGGTTAAGCACATCACTTTTAACATAATACAATAGCACCTAATACTTTCACATCTCTGTCAGAAGCCAGTTTCTTCTCTTGTAAAATGAGTTCCGAATTAGATACATCTTTCTTCTCTAAAAATAAAATTCCATCATACTCTTCCAACTCTCTAAGCGATGATGATTGAAATACAACCTGCTTATAAGACGAAAATGAAACATTCTGGATTTCCGATGTAAGTTGCATATATAATTCTTCTGCATCTCCCTCCGCTATTGTACCAGCAAACATTATGTTCTGAATTTTTCCCTCTGCAGCCTTAATCATTGTCTGCACATTAACCATTGTTATTTTAATCTGCTCTTCAAAACTAATTTTCGCGTAAACCCCTCTTCTTAAGCGAAAAATCCAGGTATCTATAAAACCAAATAATCTTTTTTTATTTCCAGAAGTCCGAACTACCCCGAGCATTGGCATGCCATACTCAATATTAAAACTGTCAATATTCTTCAATTTACCTCCAAGCCAATACAATGTTATCAGCACCAGAATAGCCAATCCCGCTCCAAGTACCAATCCAAATACTGCAAACTCTACTGCAGCAGACATCGGAGCCACCATATATGCGTCCTCACCTAAAGAAGAAGTTGCAGCCTGTGGATTTTGTTGATTATTTTGCTGTGGGTTCTGGATTGTATCAAGTTCTGTCCTTAACGCATGTAAATTTTTAACAGATGTTGTATACTCTGTCCGCATTGACGATTGATATGCCTGTATCTCCAAATCTGTCATATCTGACTGTGCAGAAGATAATAAGACAATTTTATGTTCTTCTACCTCTGACTGTAGTTGAGCGGTATACTTTTTAATAATTTCTTCAGTATACTTTAAATAAAGTTCTCCTGATTCGCTATCTGGCATCCTAATCTGAACTTGAAAAGCGGGCGCCCCTGCCTCCATACTAAACATCGTCTGATTAGAATCATCAATTCTATATGCATTTACCTTACTATTTGTAAAGGAGATTAAATACTGTAAATCCTCAACCGGAACACTTTGATCCAGTTCATATAATTCTTCTGCCATTCTCCCGCCAGATATAAATGCTTTATATGCCGCAAGCACCCCACTTTTATATTCTCCATCCTCTACATAATAACTCAACGTTCCCGTGGTAATATGGTATGGATCCATCTGCATCACAACAGAGTTTTTCATATAATCCTCTTTGATCTCTAACTCATGCTCCATTTCCTCAATTGCCTGTTCATAGGATTTTATGGATTGTTCCCCTTTTATAGTTTCCTTTTCTTCAACATTTTCAATGACTGTTTCCTCACTTTTCCCTTGCCTGGACTGTTCTATTAATTGGTTCGACGCTACAGTTGCCTGATATTTATAAGTTCCTAATACGATTGCTACGATCAACATACTGGTTACGATCCATCTCCATCTTTCCAAACAATAAAATAAGAGATCCATTAAATTAATTTCTCCTTGACGTAATTGCATCTCATTCATTATTAAAAAACTCCTCTCTGCCAATCTCCAAAACCACTGACATCACATATATACTTTCTCATCGTTTTTCATTGTATACAAATACATTCTAAAAGTCAATCTATTTTAACAGTGTCCTTCTTTTCTCCATGTCATTTTATCAACTACTCCTGTATAGCTTTGAATGATCTTTACCACTTTTGTACTAACATTTTCTTCCACATAGTCTGGCACAGGAATACCATGAGCACACTCCATATTCATCTGCACCGCAGTATCTACAGCCTGTATTAAACTTTTTTCATCTATCCCAGCGAGCACAAAACATGCTTTATCCAAGGCTTCCGGCCTTTCAGTTGAGGTACGAATACAAACTGCTGGAAATGGATGTCCTTCAGAAATAAAGAAGCTGCTTTCCTCTGGAAGCGTCCCAGAATCTGATACAACAGCAAACGCATTCATCTGCAAATGATTATAATCATGAAAGCCTAAAGGCTCATGCTGGATTACTCTTCTATCCAGTCTAAAACCTGATGTTTGAAGGCGCTTTTTAGAACGTGGATGACATGAATATAAAATCGGCATATTATACTTTTCTGCCATTTTATTAACTGCTGTGAATAGAGACAAAAAATTCTTTTCTGTATCAATATTTTCCTCTCGATGCGCGGATAACAAGATATATCGCCGTACTTCCAATCCTAATTTTTTCAAAATATCTGAAGCCTTAATCTCACTCAGATTTTGATGCAATACTTCCGCCATCGGAGAACCCGTCACAAAAACCCGTTCCTTCGGAAGCCCACATTCATGCAGATACTTTCTCGCATGTTCACTGTATGCCAGATTTACGTCAGAAATAATATCCACGATACGACGGTTAGTCTCTTCTGGCAGACATTCATCCTTGCAACGATTACCAGCCTCCATATGGAAAATAGGAATATGCAGCCTTTTTGCTGAAATAGCAGATAAACAACTATTCGTATCTCCCAAAATCAATAAAGCGTCTGGCTCAATCTGATTCATTAATTTATAAGTTCTGTTGATAATATTTCCCAACGTTGCCCCCAAATCGTCCCCCACTGCATCCATATACACCTCCGGTGGGACAATTTTAAGATCCTTAAAAAAAATACCATTTAAATTGTAATCGTAATTCTGGCCGGTATGTGCCAGAATTACATCAAAATATCTGCGGCATTTATTGATGACCGCAGATAACCGGATAATTTCCGGCCTGGTACCCACAATAATTAAAAGCTTCAGCTTTCCATCTTCCCTAAAATGTATCTCTGGATAATCAGTTTGAGTCTTTATATTTTTCATTAATTTTTCTCCATTATTCTTAGTTATACCGATTCAAAAAATGTATCTGGGTATTCTGAATCAAACTGTTCATTCGCCCACATTACCGTAATTAAATCTTCTGTTTCTGAAAGATTAACAATATTATGAGTATACCCTGGAAGCATATGGATTGCTTCTATTTTATCTCCGGATACTTCGAAACTCCGTATAGGAAACATTTTTCCATTTTCATCCACCCCGATTTTCCGCTCCTGAATCAATCCATGGCCTGAAACCACAATAAAAAGTTCCCACTTTGTATGATGCCAATGCTGACCTTTTGTGATACCAGGTTTGCTTATATTTACAGAAACTTGTCCGCAGTTTGTTGTTTTTATAAGTTCTGTAAAACTTCCACGTTCATCACCGTTCATTTTCAAGGCAAACTTCATTTTACTTTCCGGTAAATAAGATACATAAGTTGAGTATAACTTTTTCTCAAAAGAATCTTGCGGGCATTCCAGCATCATTAAAGTCTCCGGCTGTAACTTAAAAGCATCTAGCAGTTCTACTATATGGCCAAGCGTAACTTTATAGGTAGTTGGGGCATAACAATAACGTCCATCCTCTTTACTCACAGCTTCTACCCCTTCAAACTCACAATGATGTTCTTTCCCTTCCAGCGCATCTAACATCTCTGCTATAAGATCATCAATATAGAGCAATTCAAGTTTCACAGAAGGATCATCCACTCTTATAGGTAAATCATTGGCTCTATTATAGCAAAAAGTTGCCACAGCACTATTATAGTTAGGCTTACACCACTTCCCAAACAGATTAGGAAATCGATATACCAAAACTCTCGCACCACACTGTTTGCAATAATCAAAAAGCAGATCCTCTCCAGCCAATTTTGATTTTCCATAATCTGATCCTGCATAGCGCCCAAGCAGTGTTGCCTGTATGGAACTAGCCAGCATGATCGGACAATGATTATCATATTTCTTTAATCTCTCTAAAAGCCTGTCAGTAAGCCCAAAGTTACCTTCCATAAATTCGTCAGTATTCTTCGGACGGTTTACTCCGGCAAAATGGAACACGAAGTCTGCATTTTCACAAAATGTATCCAACAGATTAGGATTCGTATTAATATCGTATTCATAGATGTCTTCAATAAATAATCCAGGCCTCGTCTTGTCCTTAAATGACTTCAAATTCTTCAATGATGCGACAAGATTTTTTCCTACAAAACCTTTCGCCCCTGTTACAAGTATCTTCATCTATTTTTCTCCCACTATATATCTATCTTCTGCCAATTCATCACGGACATACTGTAGACTTAGAAGCTTCTCTTTTACCTGTTCTACATCCAAAAGTTTCGTATTATTACTATTAAATTCTGTCAAATGATTCCGCTCCACATCTCCTGTTTTAAAATATTTATCATAATTCAAATCTCGCTTATCACACGGAACACGGTAAAATTCCCCAAGATCAATGGCATTTGCACACTCCTCGTTTGTCAGAAGTGTTTCATACATCTTTTCACCATGCCGGATACCGATCACCCTAATTTCATGCCCTGGTGCAAACAAACCAATCACAGCTTTTGCCAAAGTTTCTATTGTACAGGCTGGCGCTTTCTGCACCAATATGTCTCCCGAAATCCCTTTCTCAAAGGCAAACAATACTAAATCAACTGCTTCTTCTAAAGACATAATAAACCGTGTCATAGATGGTTCCGTTATTGTAATCGGATTTCCTGCCTTAATCTGGTCAATCCAAAGAGGAATTACGGAGCCCCTGGAGCACATCACATTTCCATAACGAGTACAACAAATTTTTGTCTTTGACGGTGATACAGTACGGCTCTTTGCGACAATAACTTTCTCCATCATCGCTTTAGAAGTCCCCATTGCATTGACAGGATAGGCCGCTTTATCTGTGGAAAGGCATATGATAGACTTTACTTCTTCTTCGATTGCTCCTGTCAGAACGTTCTCTGTACCAAGAACATTTGTCCTGACAGCTTCTATCGGAAAAAACTCACAAGATGGAACCTGTTTTAACGCTGCCGCATGGAAAATATAATCTACGCCATACATTGCATTCTTTATGGAACCAATATCCCGGACATCACCAATATAAAACTTAATTTTTGATGCAGCCTCTGGCATCTTCGCCTGAAATTCATGCCGCATATCATCCTGTTTTTTCTCGTCCCTTGAAAATACACGTATTTCTGCAATATCCGTCTTTAAAAACCGATTCAGTATTGCATTTCCAAATGAGCCTGTCCCACCTGTAATTAATAATGTCTTGCCTGTAAATGTACCCATTTTCATTCTCCCTCGTAGTGATATGATGCTACTTTAAATCCCTAAAATCTATACTTTTCAGTCTCGCATATAAATATCACGAGTATAAACCTTTTCCCTGACATCATCCAAACATTTATCATATCTATTTGCAATAATTGCCTCGGATAATTGTTTAAACATTTCCAAATTGTTCACGACTCTACTGCCAAAAAATGTAGTTCCATCCTCCAATGTCGGCTCATACACAATAACTGTTGCGCCCTTCGCTTTTATACGCTTTACTACACCTTGTATACTGCTCTGCCGGAAATTATCTGAATTAGATTTCATTGTCAGACGATATACACCGACCACAACTTCCTTCTCGAGTTCCATATCATACTCACCATTTGCTTCATATCCACCTGCAATTTCCAATACCCGCTCCGCAATAAAGTCCTTTCTGGTTCTATTACTTTCCACAATAGCTGTAATCATATTCTGAGGAACGTCAGCATAATTGGCAAGTAGTTGTTTTGTATCTTTCGGCAAACAATAGCCACCATACCCAAAAGAAGGATTATTATAGTGTGAACCAATACGTGGATCAAGACATACACCGCTAATAATCTGTTGCGTATTTAGCCCTTTCATTTCCGCATAAGTATCTAACTCATTAAAATAGGAGACTCTGAGTGCCAAATATGTATTTGCAAATAGTTTCACAGCTTCTGCTTCGGTGGAACCCATGATCAGTGTATCAATATTCTCTTTAATTGCCCCCTCATGCAACAAGTCCGCAAAAATATTTGCAGCTTCTAATAACCGTTCATTCTGAATATCTGTGCCTACAATAATTCTGGATGGATATAGATTATCATACAGCGCTTTCGACTCTCGAAGAAACTCTGGACTAAAAAGAATATTATCACAATTATATTTTTTTCGTACTGACACGGTAAAGCCGACCGGAATTGTAGACTTTATAACCATAATCGCTTCTGGATTATACTGGATCACCATTTTTATCACAGCTTCAACCGCTGATGTATCAAAAAAATTTCTTTTGCTATCATAATTTGTCGGTGTCGCAATCACTACAAAATCAGCATCTTTATATGCTGCTTTTGCATCTAAGGTAGCTGTAAGATCCAGTTTTTTGTCCCTCAAATATTTTTCAATATAATCATCCTGTATTGGAGATTTTTTCTGATTGATCATCTCAACCTTTTCCCGAAGAATATCTGTTGCTGCAACACTATGGTGCTGAGATAAAAGTGTGGCTATTGATAACCCAACATATCCCGTTCCTGCCACAGCAATCTTATACTGTTGTTTTTTTACCATTTTTATACTCCCAACTCTATATTTTTTCAATCTAGTCCATATAAAATCTGCGATACCATTCTGCAAATTTGCGAAGCCCCTCTCTCAGGCTGGTATTTGGTTTAAATCCAAAATCTTTTTCTAATGTACTAATATCTGCATAAGTGACCGGTACATCTCCAGGCTGCATTGGCACTAACTTTTTATGCTCTTCAAAATTATATCCTTTTGGCAGCACATCAGCACGGATCAATTCCTGCTGAAGTATATCCACAAAATCTAATAGATTTTCAGGATGATTATTGCCAATATTATATACGGCATAAGGCGGCACCGGAACCGCCTCTTTCATAACGCCTTTTTCAGGTGCAGCTCGCATTACACGGATTAGCCCCTCTACAATATCATCTACATATGTAAAATCTCTTTTGCAATTTCCATAATTAAAAATCCGTATAACCTCTCCATTACGAAGTTTATTTGTAAAATCAAAATATGCCATGTCCGGCCGGCCAGCCGGACCATATACTGTAAAGAATCGAAGCCCGGTAGTTGGAATATCATACAGCTTTGAATAGACATGAGCCATCAGTTCATTGCTCTTTTTTGTAGCCGCATACAATGAAACCGGGGTATCTACCTTATCTTGAATAGAAAATGGAATTTTCTTATTTGTACCATACACGGAAGAAGAAGACGCATACACCAGATGTTCTATGCCGTACTCACTCATGTCATAAGAATAGCGACAGGCTTCCAAAATATTATAAAAACCAATGAGATTGGATTCTATATATACATCTGGATTTGTAATACTATAACGTACACCAGCCTGAGCCGCCAGATTTACGGCAATAGATGGCCTATATTCCTTAAATATAGTATCGACCAAGCCCCTGTCGGCTATGTTTCCTTTAATAAATGTCCAACTTGAATGAGAATTTTCTTCCTTACACTTCCTAATTTGCTCTAATCGATATTCTTTTATGGACACATCATAATAACCATTCATATTATCAATACCAACTATATGAACAGAGTCTACAGTTCTTAACAGCTTCATAACAAGATTAGCTCCAATAAATCCTGCTGCACCTGTTATAAGTATAGTTTTCTGGTTTAATATTACATTTTGTCGCTTCACTTTATATTCTACTCCCAATATTAATTACTTTTAAATCTCTTATATATCATTTGAACTAGGGGATGCAAAAGCATCGCCAAAAGTAAGGTGCTGACGGTAACTGCAAACACATATTGCAGATCACTCTGTATGTACCATTGTGCCCCCCCCGGAAAAATGTCAGTGGTATCCCCTGCATCACATAAATCTCCAACGATATAGTTCCTAATTTCTGTGTCACTATATTTTGAATATTCATCCTCATAATAAGAAACAAAACCAATAGAACAAAACTAACTGCAGAAATCATTTTACAGGCTAATATTAATCCCTGTATTTTTAATAAACCAGTATTCCCCATAATCAGTGTCACACTAAACAATGCAAAAGATGATATCAAACAAATGAAATAATTTCTTTTCTGATTTATTTTTCCATCTATTTTTTCTTTATTAGCACACCATATGATACCAAGCAAAAAAGAAAATACTGATTCATACCAATATGTCCCCATATTTAGTGCAATACACAGTAAAGTATAACCAATACAGCATAATAGCATTGCTCGAAGTTGCCCCTTAAATTGAGAAAACAGATCAAAAACAATCCAAAAGAAAATATACAACATTAATGCGGCCTGTAAATACCATCCATTTTTTATGATCACATTTCCAAAAGTGATTGATTTTATTATATCAAATATTGTAAAATATTCACCTATGATTAACTCATATACTGCATATATAGCAACAATAACCAATATTACTATATAAAAAGGACATATCCTTGTTCTCCAAAAACGCTCTATATACAATTTACCTTTTTTTTGGTAAGATGACATCAATCCATATCCTGAAACAAAGAAAAATACTGATACGGACAGATATCCCATTGCTGTGCATAATGCACCTAATAAGGTATCGTTTAATATCAAAATCCTACTCCGCATATGGCATATTACAACAAATATTGAAAATATTCCTTTTAAACAGTCTGTATTCCCTTTTGATAAATAATTCAAATTTATCCAGAAATTGCCTGCTGCGAAATTATTTTTTGGCTGCTTAAATATATCATTGATTTTCATAATTCCACTTACTCTCGCTTTCTCTTATGGATAGTTCCCTTTCTTTGCTCCCTCCCTAATTTCTCCAATCGCACATCCTTTAAATAAAGTAACATTGTTTCCAATGATTGCATTTGCATTTACAGTAATCGCCCATGGATGAATCAATTTCAATCCCACTACAATATTTTTACATGTAATCTCAAATCCATATCGCTTTCTGTAATGGTCAATTATACTGTAATATCCCTCCCGAAGATGACGTTTGATATTTCCGCAAAAAATAAAGAAAACGTTACTCATAATTTTTAATGAGCCTCAGTATGCAACCTAAGGAAGGATATTCAACCGTAGTAAACCTTTTATAATCTTCTAAAAACAATTTATTCATCTATTTCCTCACTTTTCTATTGATATATATTAAAAGAATCAAAATATTAGAAAAAGGAATTATAATACTCAATATCCTATGTAAAACGTCGGTAACATTACACAAACTAATTAATACATCCCAGAAGAAAATAATGTATTGATGTGTACATAAAAGAATTAATGTATTTCGCCCAGTAGAAATCAAAAAACTCATTAACGCAGAACTCTTCTTTATAATTCCACATAAACAAAAAAGACATACGCTCCCCGCTATACCAGTAAAATAGTAAAGCAAAATACTTCTACCATAATAAGCCCGATAAATATTAATATGCTCTACATTGATAAATGCGGTAAACAGAACAATGCATGTAGCTACTACAAAGCAAATCCTGCCTTTCCTCTTACTCAAATCAAGTGTTTCTTTTACAAGTATTAATCTGTCCTTTCCTATCATATTTCCTATTGTAAAGAAAGGAAATAATATAAGCGCTATATCTATATTCCAAACCATAGGTATCTTTGAGCGAAATATTGATAAAAACACCCCTAAAGCTGCTAATAAAATACTAATAATCCCCAGATATTTTTTTGATTCTCTCGTTATTTTGATTGCAAAAGCAAAAATAATTTCTATACAAATCAAACATGGCAAGAACCATAATGCACTCGCCGCCTTCAATCTATAATCCGGTGATACCCCCCCCCGCCATCAAAGACACCAATGCCAATCGACATTCATATAAAGACCTTGTCTCTACTCCCTCTAATATTACTGTCTCAAATAACCCTGTAATCAGATATGCTCTTAATATATGTAAAATATTATTTTTTAACTTTTTCTCAGTAAAAACTATACCACTACATATAATAAATACCGGCATATGAAATGCAAATATCACTCTTAAGAATACATAAGGAATGGCTAAATGACCGACTATTACCAAAATGATACCTATTCCTTTTAAAATGTCAATTTCCTCAATTCGTTTTGACATATAAATACTACACCTCCCCCTTCCCTTAATTCAATCACATTATACACATTTAATATGTATCTTCTTATAGAAATCTATCACTGCCCTATTCTCAGGCTCTACACTTTGAATAAAAGATACAGCCTCATACCCCATTTTTTTTGCTGTCTGAAGTGAAGTGCTTTTTACTCCAATTATTGTTAAATTTCTGGTATTCGAATTTGTTAAATAGCTTTCTAATGCAATTTTTCTGTCTAATTCCACTTCTGACTGAAGCACTAACATTTCTTGTGTTTCTCGCGGATGGTATTTATAGTATATTTTCTGCCCTCTATTATGTGCCTGAAGCACTTCATCTGAAATCAGGCTGCTCACCTTTTCAAAATCCTTGCCATAAACATCTAATTTGTCCATAGCAATTATAATTCCATTCTCCTCAAAAGCGTATGCCTCGCCATGAAACAATTGCTGCATTCCACATTTAAAAGCCTTATCACTAATTTCTATTAATTCCTTATCCGACAGTTCTGCCCTGACAAATCTTGGGAAAGTAAGGTATGCCTGTTTCAATAACTTATGTGCCCCCATGCAACACCCCAAATCATAATATCTCCAAAGTCCAAATAATGTACTAAAAAATATTTTCCTAATAAAACGTCTAAGTGGTGTCGCCCCCATTACACCAGAAATAGCAGAGTTCGAAAAGTACGCGTTTGCTCCATCCTCCAGCCAAGCCATCTTAACACCTTTATTTTTTTTGTGAACACACTTCAATGCATACATTTCCTCTATACACATATCATCAACAATAAATACTCTCTCATATTCAGATGATATAAAATTTTTAATAATTTTATTATTATACCGTATCTTATTTAGTTTTTGCTCTGCTCTCCATGTTCTATCAGGATAAATGCCTTTTAAAAATTGTATTTTTCTAAAAGTATTTTTCATACAATTCCTATGAATCTCACTCATATTGAAGTCACAAAATATAATTAAGTCATTTTTATCCCCCTTGAAATCGTTCATACATAAACCACAGGCTAACAATAAATTATATTGTGTATGTATGATAAATAAATTATTCACAGTATACTCTCCCTTCCACTCCAAATTTTATTTTTTTAATACTTGCCTAATCAGTTCCATAAACAAATCATCTTTCATCATGATAAGAAGCACAAAATATATGGCCCCTCCTGCAATAACCTGGATGAATGTTGTTAATGGTGTTGCATTTCCTATATATCCTATAAAAAGAACTGCTAAAAACATAAACAAAGATGAAAGCAAATATCTGGACGTTTTATAAAACATTTTTCGAATATCTATCTGTCTGTTCAATGCTGCATATTGTATCACCACTAAAGTATAATTAGATAACAGAGTCGCTACTGCGGCTCCAACGTATCCGTACCTTGGAATTAGTAATGCATTAACTACTACATTCATAATGGCTGCAGAACTATTTGACAAAAGTAAAGTATTTGTTTGACCTGTTGCAATAAAAAATTGCGTCCCTGATATTCCAATCAGCGTATTACTGGTAACAATAGGAGCCAGAAGGATCAATGCCGTGGCTGTCGCTGTAAATTCCTCCCCCAGATACCATGGAATGAATCTTTTCGCTATTCCAGCAATTCCAAACATAAGCGGATATGCTAAAATTAATGAAGTTCTACTAGCCTTAACCAACAGCCCTTCTATATTATTATAGTTTCTGTGAGCAAATTCATTTGCAATTCTAGGCATCATTACAGTACTTAGGACTGTTATAAATGATAGTGGAATTGTTACAATTTTTTCTGCCTGATCGTAAAATGATACTTGATTAGTTGTTTTGGTAAGCCACTCAATCATTACTTTATCCATCTGCAAATAAATGGTAGATACCAGTGATGGCAGGAACAAAATCACTGCCCCTTTGTAATTTCTCCAAAAAGAATTTATTCTAAATAACTTTAATCTTACATATTTTTTTAGCTGAGGATATGCAACAATCATCCCAAAGAGATTTGCTGCCGCTAAAAGAAACACATATTTCCATAAATCCTCTTTTGTCTTTACAAAAACAAAGATTCCTACTGTCACAGCCACCTTAACCATAATATTTTTCAAGGTTGGAACTTTCATATCCTCCACACTGACAAATAACCATGTACAGTCAATGATATTTCCCAAAAAGTATATATAGTAAAGCACGAAATAATATTGATAATCCGTCATCCCGGCATACACAAAATAAAAAGCTGTGCCAATCAACCCTAAAAACAAACGCAATCCCATTAGATTACTGAAGACTTTTGAAAGATTTTCTTTATCATCTCTTACATATGCCAATTGGCGGCTTCCATAAGATGACAAGCCTACTAATATAAATGAGGAGATTATTGATGTTACAGAATTCACATAACTATATACTCCTAGGCGCGTTGCTCCTAAAACCCTCGTCAAATAAGGTGCTGTGATAACCGGTACTATAATCACAAAAATATTATACACAACATTATAAATATAGTTTTTTACAATTCTGCTCACAACAATAACCCCTCCACATTCAAAAGATTGTTAACTCCCTTATTTACATTGTATCCCACATCTTTCTATAATCAGTCCTTTTCACTTTGCTCGGACTTTTCTTTTCGTACTATCTCTATCTTTTCACATAATTGTTGTACCAAATTATCCTCATAGTTTTCCCACGTCATTTGCTTAACAGATTCTATCGCATTTTCTTGAAACTGTGGAAGCTGCTCCATATGTTCATAAAACCATTTAATTTTATCAACCAATTGCCCCGTCTCTCCGGCATCTACTAAAAAACCATTATATCCATCCTGGATAATATCTGGTCCTAAACAATTCCTGCTTGCAATAACAGGAAGACCCGAGGATAATGCTTCCAGAATAACAAGTCCAAAACCATCTCCCATTGATGGAAAAATAAAGATATGGTTTATTCCATATTTTTCTGGGATTTTATCAAAAGAAACCCTTCCCAGAAAATTCACATATTTTTCATATGGCTTATATAATTCTGGACAAACTTCTCTTCCAGTTCCGATTAAATTAAATTCAATATTTAAACCACTTAATTGCTTCGCGGCCTCCAAAATCTGATAAATACCCTTTCTTTGATCAAGTTCCCCCACGAATAAAATTTTTAATCCAGATTGATAATCTTTTTCCATGAGATGAAATGTCTTTTTGTCTACCCCATAAGGCGCCACAATTATATGCTTTTCATCAATTCCATTGTACATTGATGCCTGTTTTGAAAACGTCGACGCTACAATATGGATATCAGCATTTTGAGCTTCCTTTCCATAAGAATCAGCACATTTTTTATCTACAAGATAGCGCCGAGTCTTGTACAGCCTTATAAAACCCCCCCCGATTCCATTTTTTCGTTGTAAATTTTATACAAAAAATTTCTACATGGCGCTGCATTATCAATAATTCTTACGACATCTGGTGCTTTCTTACTCAAAATTTCAAACAAAAAATCAGAATTTGAATCATAAGATATTACAGCCTCGATTTTATGGTTAATAATATATTTTGCAAGCTTTCTTTGGAATTTACATGATACATATTTATTATACCATTTTTGAAGCTTCTGCCCCTTATCAATTCTGATTAAAGCTAATAATATTAGACCCCTAAACTCTTCAAATTGAATTATTTTTTTATCTTCTACATCTGGGCATTTACGCTTTTTAGCACTATGTAGTAAATCTCCTCTCATAAATATTTTACTGAGTCGCATAAGTACAGATGAATCCTTATCATATACAGTCGTTGCATATGCCTCAAGCATATTATGATGCTGCAATGCAGTTGCAACCCTAAAAGAATGCTGTTTTCCGGGATGTGCTACTAATATTTTTCCATCGTACATAATTTTAATATCCTTTGTAAGATGTTTCTATGAAGTGAAAACATCATATTTCCTTTCGTTTTAATAAAATTTCTTTTTCTTCATATTTAATAGAAGCTAGATATTTATATCTAAGTATCTTTTTGAGCAGGATAATTGGACCAAACATAAATACAAAATCTAATACCCAAGAAGCAAAATGACCACGACAAACAAACTGCATCATATATCCATATGCGATAGCATAGGTTACAATATCCAAACGGTTATCAATATTTTGTGTTTTTTGAATAAGCTGACGCATAAAATATCCAAAGAGCCACATTCCTACGATTATGCCTACCATTCCAAATTCATAAAAAAATTCCCCCATATTGGGGTATGCGGCACCACCCATACTATCTCCATACATTGCTTCAAAAGCGGTCAATCCCAGCATAGAAGGTTTACTGTTCCATATGATTCTTGGAATAAACTGAATTACAACAAACACTACTCCCAATCCCCAATGTAATTTAATCATCCCCTTCTTTAAGTAGCCCACCAAGGTATAAAACGGAAAAAATATTTCAACGTTATACATAAATGCTGAAAACAGAGATGATGTACTCATTGCGGATAAATCAATCTTCTCACCTGACTTTATCACAGGTCGGTATGTACCTATAAAACCTACAAACAGATACAACGTTAAGACTGCCACAAAAATCAAAAATAGAGACGGTCTTTTCCCTTTTGATTTATACTGGTAGACAACAATGGCTAACCCTACACAAATTGCCAGATTTCTGGAACCTGTAGTCATACATACAGCACATATTATATATGCACATAAATATACAAGCCAACGCTTTTTCTTCTGATAACCTATAATTAGAATAATTCCTGGAATTGCACTGCGAATAAATTGCATCAAAAAATACAACCCATAGCCTGAATTTCTTGTCCCCATCTCGCCGCCTTGGCCGAGAGTAAGCATAAACCTTAATCCTCTCCCTGTCATCCGATAATAACATAAAGCTAATATCATACTTACTCCAAATACAATCCATGCATATCTCTTGATATAATTTTTTATATAATCACTTTCTACAAATTCCAGAAATTTGACATTTTCGTAATCAAATCCTATTTTTTTTTGAGCAATATAAACTTTTTTATTATCTACGCTAGCTATCGCATACATCAAGTAAGAAATATTGAAGACAAGAGTAGCCACCGGCAAATACTCCATTACCTCAACACCCTGATATGATGTCTGTCCACGTTGTATCCAGATATATGGCGCACAAACAAAAATTAAAATATACAATCCACTAACTAAATAAAAAGAATCAAAACAGTCTGTTCCTTTTTTCCCCATGCGATATATCATGATCCAGATTACGATATGTAACAATGTAAGAAGTAGAAATAATTCATTACTATTCATGGTAACTCCTTTAAGCAATCATTTATCCTTTTCTAAACAATTATATTAAAATATTAGCCAATATTCCCTAAAACTTTCCAAGCACTCTCACTGCTCTCTTCCCTTTTATAGTTTAATCTCTTAATATACTATATCGCATACGGCCTCTGATACTTTTTCATGATATGCCTCCCATGTATACTTCACAATTGTCTTGCTCGCTTCTCTTCCCATCTTCTCAATTTCTTTCGGATGTTCGATAAAGAACTGCATACAATTAGTAAGTTTCTCCCTATCTGAAGCAGGAATAATAAATCCTTCCTTTCCATCTGTAAAAAGATCATTAAACCCACTGTTCTCCGAACAAATTACAGGCAAGCCACAACACATAGCCTCAATCCCTACTTGTGCCATTCCTTCCCCCAGTGAAGGAAAAACAAAAACATCTGCTTTCTTATAAAATTCTACAACACTATCCTTTGTCATAAATCCCATGAATTTAATATTAACCCTTTTTTTATATTTAACAATCATTGGATCTTGCGGATTATAGTTGCCCACCAAAATTAACCTAGCCTTATCTCTATTTAACTTTTCAAAAGCTGGAAGTAAATGATGAATTCCTTTTCGACGGTTTATTTCTCCTACATATAAAAAAGTAACTATCTTTGGAACTGTATATACCAACTTGGGAGAAAAAATCTTAATATCTACTCCATACGGCACTATTTTTATTCTTTCCTCCTCTGTTCCACACATCATTAAACTTTTCTTTACAAATGAAGAACCAACTAAAAAACCATCCGCTTGTTTACACCAAAAATCCGTATCTATTGATTTACGCCAAAAGTTACTTTGCTCAATCTTCAAAAATTCATCATGATAGCATTGCCAATCGTGTTCAAATATATCTTTTATCAGTCTTTGATGTGTTGTTGGCACATCAATTATCAAAACTGTATTGGGACATATTTTTTGTTTTAGTTCAAAATGTTTTTTATTCAATCTACCAAAAAAAATTACAGCATCTGCATTAGTCTTTTCCGCCAATCTAATCGTCTTAATATAGGTTATATAACGTACCCAGTAATCAAGCTTGACTCCTAACTTCGACAAAAACCGAATCCTTCTTAATGCAATTACTAGCAAACCTCCAAATTCGCAATATTGTACTACATCTGAATCAAGCTCTTCATCCCTTCTGGTAAGAAATCTTTGTTTGTTATCTCCCTTTAAAAAGCGTCCAACAAAATGAGTCAATCCCCCTCTCTTATCATATACAGTAGTAACATAATTCAGTAACATATCTTTCTTTTTTAATGCTTTTGCTAATTGATACGAATGCTGTTTTCCCGAATGAGCAACAATTATTTTTTTGTTCATATAATTTCTCCCTTTTAAAAATGCATTCTCGGCAACTCTACACTTTCTTATCTTAAGCCAATTCGAGCCACTTAAATACACCTTCAAAACATCTAATAAGTATTTCTGTTTCAATTGAACATTTGATATTTTTTCGCAATTCCTAAGGATATCTTTCCAGTCTTGTTTAACCATTCCAGCGATACATTCATTATAAATTCAAATGCTCCTTGTGTTGATTTCTTACCACTTATATCAAACATTAATTCATTTTTGCTATTTTGAACTATTTCAAAACTATTTCCCATCTAATATGTGGGGAATGATAACCCTGAAAAAGCGGTGTAAATCGCTGTTAAAGGATTAGAACCCCATCAACGAAAACAGGAAAAGGCAATCTGCTAAAGCATATATCTCCCTTATTGTATCTTAACAATAATAACCCATAAATCGAATATTCAATTTATGCCTCTGTGACATTATGTATTTTTCCTCTAAGGATTCATCACCAGCCAAAGTAGGACAATTGAAGCTTAGATACTATACAATCCATACACAAGATCCATTAATCTTGCATAAAAAATTTTTCTTCTCTTTTCCAATACACTATTTTCATATTCTAATGCTTTACTAATATTTTGCCCACTAACCTTTTGATACTCGGCATTATCAGAGATTAGCTCTTCTATTCTACAAACAAATCCGTCCACATCCTTCTGCTCAAACATATCATTCTCTGCAAGCAACTCTGGAATTCCATTCACAGCAGTAGACAGACACGGCAACCCGACTGCCATAGCCTCTATCACTGTCCTGGGGAGTCCTTCTCCTAATGTTGGAAAAACTAAAATATCTGAATGGAGCAATATATCTCTCACTTCCGTACTATTAGACAATAGCCCTGTAAAAAAAATATATTTTTCTACTTTCAACTCTACTGCCATAGCCTCAAAATATTTTCTCATTGGTCCATCCCCAATAAATGTCGCCTCTACATCATGCCCTTTATCCCGAAGCCGTTTAACAATTTGTAAAACAACATCATGCCCTTTGGATAAATCAGTTATACAACTATTGATATGAACTAAATGGAGTTTCCCTTGCTCATATAATGATTTTCTTGGTTCAGAAAAATAGTCTTTCTTTAACAATATCGATGAATAATAGCTTTCAAAATATTCTTTACTTTCACCATGCAATTTTGCATAGGATGGATATCTTTTCTGAAGCGCATATTGTGTTACATAAGAAACACCATTTGCACCTTTGGCATATTTTTTTACTTGAAGAGTAAAATAAATTCTATATATAGGCCTAAAAATACTTTTGACTGTACCAGGCGCAAAATTATCCCATGGATCATTAACGATTTCAACTGCCCATGGCATTTTTCTTTTTACAGCCTCTTTTTTCACCAGATTTGCAATCGGACTTGGTATTCTGAATATCGCACAAGAGCAACCTTCTGTGACACCTTTAACCTGTTTTGCTATTTGAGGATATTTTAATGCAAATTCTTTTGAACCACGATACTGGGGCAAATCAAAAAACTCAACCTTATCTCCACTTGCCAACAGCATCTTTTCACATATCTTTTCCTCATTTCGAACTCTGGCCGCAATTCTTACGCTATCAAAAACGGCCAGATAACGTCTCCAGAAATCATATCCATATATCGTTTTTACCCACACCTTTCCGTCCGGAGTTCTGACAAACTGGTGATCCACTGTTAAAAGTAATTTACACATAGCTATATCCATTCCCTATCAATCCCAAAACAATCTTTTTGGCCTGCCGTAATAAATTCTTCATAATCTTTCACTGTTTGATTTTCTTTTGAAGCTCTATAAATGAAGATAGATGTTGCTCCGCCATTCTCTCGATAGAATATTCTTGTATCAAACTGACATTCCTTTTTGACATTCTATCAAGTAATTCCAGATTTGAACACATCATTTCTAATTTTTTGATATAATCTTCTGCATCATCGACTTTATATATATATCCATTTTCACCATTTTGGATAAAATGCAATGCTGCTGTACACTGATCTGTCGATAATACAGGCATTCCATTCGCCATTGCCTCATTTATAACTAATCCCCATACATCATGCCTTGTAGGAAATACAAAAATATCACATGCCTTATAATATTTCTTTAAATCCTCTTTCACTTGAAAACCAACAAAATGAACATAATTTAATGCTTTTTTCCGGACAATTTCCAGATACTCTTCCGACGGGGTATCTCCAACTATATAATATCCCACTTTGTCTGGAATACAATCAGCCAAATTTAAAATAAAATCAATCCCCTTCCCCTTTCCGAATCTTCCAACATAAAGAATAGCCAATCTCTCATCTATATCCAGTTCTCGCCGAATTTTTTCTTTTTCTTCCTGACTAACCTGAGTTGGTAATATATCGCATTTTTTTAAAGAAGTAAAATTATATCTTGTAATATCTTTCTTATCTGCACCATATCTTATTAAGTATTCATCCGAAATCCCACATGTACTAAAATAATGAACTGCATGACGAATAATATAACGCTTTATGGCATCATTAAATCTATTGTATTTATGTTGATCTGCCCCGTCAATACTGATAATATATTTTATCCCTCTCCGATTAAGATTCATAAATACTGCGGCAATTATAGAAGTAAAAGTAGAATAATCCCCCAACACTACAAAATCATATTTCTTTGCATTTAAATATTTAATCACTTCTGGATTTAATACAAACTTTCCTAACTTTATCTGTTTCAAGAAAATCACTTTAAAATTATCATAATTAATATCAAACCATTTGCTATTTCTGTATGTTTGCTGTGACATCGTTTTTTCTGACAAAACCGTAAGATTTAAACTTTTTCCCAGTTCAGAAAAAAAGGCAACTCTATACGGAGACGGACAATTCGTAATCCATAAAATATCCATTATTTTCTTCCTTTACATTATTTTTGTAAAAATAATGCTACAATATAACGCTTCACATTATCTTTTTTCTAAATCTTCTTTTTGAAGCGCAAGAAAGGCAACTAAGTGCTGCTCCGCCATTTTTTCAATCGAATAGTCCTGTATTAAATCAATATTTTTTTCCGACATTTTATTGAGCAAAGACAAATCAGAACACATAACTTTCAACTTTCGGATATAATCTTCTTTATCATCAACCTTATATAAAAATCCGTTCTCATTGTCTTGAATAAAATGTAGTGCGGCTGCAGATTGATCTGTCGATAATATAGGCATTCCATTTGCCATTGCCTCATTGACAACCAATCCCCACGGGTCATATCGTGTAGGAAACACAAAAATATCACATGCTTTATAATATTTTTTGAGTTCTTCTTTTACCTGAAATCTAATAAAATGAACTGTTTTTAACTCCTTTTTACGTACGATACTCAAATAGTCAGCCGTAGGTACATCACCTACAATATAATATCCGACTTCATCAGGCATACAATCGGCTGCATTTAATACAAAATCTATTCCCTTGGATTTTACAAATCTTCCAACAACAAGAATTGCTATTTCCTCTTCTATCTTGAGTTCTCGTCTAAATTTTTCTTTTTCCTTCCGACTAAGTTTTGTTTCTAAAATGTCATCCTTATTCAAAGAGGTAAAATTATATCTTGTTATGTTACTTTCCTGCGCACCGTATTTGATAAGATATTCATCTGATGTTTTTGAGGTACTAAAGTAATGAAACGCATGGCTAATGATGTATCTTTTTATAACTTCCTTAACACCACCACCTTGCCGCTCATATGCACCATCAATACTAATAATATACTTTACCCCCCCCCACCCTCATAAATACTGCTGCTAAAATTGATGTTAAAGTGGAGTAGTCCCCTAATACAATAAAATCATACTTTTTTGTATTCAAGTATTTGATGACTTCAGGATTAATTATCAATTTCCCTAATTTTATCTGTTTTAAAAATATGACTTTAAAATTGTTATAATTTTCAACAAACCACTTTCTATTTCTATGCACCTGCTGCGACATTGTATTTTCAGACAAAACTGTAAGTTTTAGGTATTTACCTAATTCAGAAAAAAAGGCGACACGATACGGAGATGGACAATTTGTAAGCCATAAGACATTCATCTTCTTCATCCTTTCATTCATTATCTATAAACTATTTATAGAGAATCCTCATATATATAAAGTTTCTATATATGATTTCACATTAATTTCTTTATTAAACCGCTCCTGAAATAAATCATAATTTTTTTCATTCTTAATCTCATTCACATTATTGCATATAGCTTCTACTAGTTCCATTTCATCTTCAGCACTGACGCAATCCCCAACTGTATACTTCTTGACCAATTCTGCAAATCTACACTCCTTACCAAAGGCAAATATAATTGGCCGGCCACATGAAAGGCACACCCCTATCTTACTGGGCAGTGCAGTTTTTACTCCTCCAGGCACAAGTGGAATTAGATTCACTCCTGCGGCCGAGTAAATACTCGTAGCAAGTTCCGGTGCCTGTAACGGAAAAAACAATATATTTGTCAATTTCTTTTTTATTGCAATCTGTTCAATTGCATCTTTCCTAACACCATCTCCAATAATAAGAAATTTAATTCTATCTTTATTTTTTAATCTTTCAGCCGCTTTTAAAATCAATTCCACATTTTGCATCTTGCCTATGTTTCCAGCATATATAGCATAAAAAAAATCTTTTGATAAGTTATACTTTTTAACAAACTTATTTTCTTCCCAAGGGATATCGACAATTTCATCACTATACCCCCAATTATAGATCACATTGATTTTATTGTTTGGTATTCCTTTAGACTCGATCAAAAGCTTCATATCATCTGAAATACAAATAATTTTGTTTGCATTCCGATAAACAGCCCTTTGCCAGAATTCAAAATATTTATAGAGTACTGATTTCTGATGAATAATTCGGCTCTGTACTGCATTATCCGGCCAGATATCTTGAAGCATGGCAACTACTTTCATCCTATTTTTCTTTGCTGCCTTTACTGTCCAATACGATGAATAACAAACATCTTCAAACAAGATATCCGCCTTAACTTTTTTGATAACTCTGGACATCTTTATACTTGTCAATGTGTCTGAAAGATATCTTTGAATCATTTTTGAATGGCCAGCTTTTTTTCTCAAGACAGGAATATAAGAAATAGCTGAGTTATCAATTCCCAACTTATATCTATCATCATTCATATCCTCACATGCTACTATTCGAACCACTTCATGTCCTGCTTCGAGAAACCCTTCAATAATATCTTTAAACAGATGATTAAACGGACTTGATGGCTCATACAAAATAGGCGTTGCTATTACTATTTTCATCGACTTCCTCAATTCTGTTTTTCATTCCGTATGTATCTTAATATTAAATATTGCTTTGTTACAAGATTCCACAGCACTTTCAACTGTACCACTTTGAGCAATCACAAATCCAACCCTGTCAACACTGCTTTTTATCTCTCCAGCATGGAATCCTATACCATGAACAATGCTCACTTGCTGTATATCCGGTATCTGCTCAGCAATCTCCACACCAGTGATTTCCTTAATATCCCCCTCGGTTGTTTCTATATATCGTATCGCAGAGGCTTTTTTATATTTGGGTATATACTCTGGCTGCTCTCCAAGAGCAATTCTAATACAACACTCTACCATATCTACTCCTGTTGACAGCGGTACTAAATGCGTTGTAATATTATCTCCGCCTAACCTCGCGCCTAACTCCACAATTTTTGGGCCATCCTTTGTGACTTTAATTTCTATATGAGATGGGCCCTCTTTAATTCCTATTGCATAAGTTGCCGCAATTGCCACCTCACGTATTCTATCCTGTATCTTTTGTTCCAACAATGATGGCTGGCTATGTCCCATTTCTACAAAATATGGCGCTCCTGTAGTCAGCTTGTCCGTAATTTGAATCACATGGCATACACCACGAATACTTAATGTCTCTACACTCACCTCTGCCCCGTCCATATATTCTTCAACCATCAATTCTCCGCCACGGGAATGCGCTTTACTATAATTAAACGCATACTCTATACTTTTATCTGAATAATCTTCAAGCAGATCAATTCCCCGGCTGCCCGAGTTATCTACTGGTTTCACAATGCATCTATATCCGGCACTTTTAATTTTTTCAACTGCTGACAAATATTCATCTTTTGTAGAAACACGATAAAACATGGGGATTGGAACTCCATGTTTTTTCAATGCTATTCTCATTTCTGCTTTATTTGTTGCTTTCAATGCAGTCTCTTCCGTCACTCCAACAAGCCCCAATTCTTTAGAAACAGCAGCCACAGTGCACATCGGCATGTCACTTGCAAGAGTCATTATCCCGTCAATCTTATGCTTCTTTGCACATTCAATGACTTGTTTCGTGTCTATAGTGCTGATCACTTCGCAAATAATTCCACTCTCTTTAAATCCTATGGCCTCTGGATCCATATCGACTGCTATAACATCCAATCCTAATTCTTTTGCCTTTTTTATTGCGGGAAGTTGTAAAATACTCGCCCCTAAAATCATTATTTTTTTATTCATTGATGACTCTCACAATTTCATTCCCTATATATTTCATATCCTCTACACAATAGCGTTGATCACATGGTGCTGCCAACATATGTTCTCCCACAAATCTCGAAACAGGACAGACTGATTTCTGTTTTTCCTTTAATGGCCAGATAATTGTATTAAAAATACCCCTGGATGATAATTTTTTTTGCTTATACTCTCTATCATCCACTACAAAGGCAACATAGAGATCACTAACTCCTTCTTTTTTCTGAATCAATTTGATAGAAGCTTCCGTTAATATATTTATCAGTTCTCTTGAATTTCTTCTTCGATGCTCACGCAGTATATTCCAGTCTGTCCTTCTGGCAATTTCAAATGCATAAGAAGACATACGGGAAGGGACTCTATCACTATCCATAATGTTGGATACTTGTGAAAATATCCTACGATACTCTAATTTTAGATTTTCGTCTCCTGTTAAAAAATATTTATTTCTCATACATTGTGCTTTCAATCTAAGTTCACAGAAAGAAGTATCCTCAGAAAAGTCCGTATTAGAAACTAAATTTTTCGCCCACAAAAGCCCTCCGTCAGGAATATTGATCCATTTTCTCAAACTTGCCACAATGTAATCCGGTTTAAACTGATTCGTTCTTTCCCAAATCATGCTATGAGTCTTATCTTCAATAAATATAAGATTATGATAACTCGTCTTTAATTCTATTAATTCATCATCAGTAATTGCAGAATTACCAAAATAATCCATATATAGAAACAATATCGTTTTCTTATTGTTGTTTATCAACTCTTCTAAAAACTGCACATCAATTGAGTAAGATTTATCTAATCTATAATAATATATTTGATGTCCATACATTTGAAAAGGCAAAACCATAGAATCACACGATAGCGCAGGCATTAGAACCACAGCAGGCTCATACTCTCGTGCAATTGTCTTTAGGGCATCTCTTCCGCTTCGAAGACAAATCCCTCCCCAAAGTTGGCTTTGAGTTACATTCCCCCTCGTTTGTTCCCAAAGATATTGGTCAAGTGTGGCATCATATTCATATCCATATTCCTTAATTTTCATCTGCCACTCTCCTCATTTGTTTATTTTCTTAATGAATTCAAAGTTTCTTGTGCCTGCTCATCTAATCGATTCGCATCTTGGCTCAAATCTTTGTATGTATTTTTATGTTCCAAAACAACTAAAACAGATTTAATAAATATTTTTATATCCAGACAAAATGAACAATGCTTTGCATAATATGCATCATTCTTCATCTTATCCTCTGCATCTGCTGAATTACGAAAAAAAGCCTGACTATATCCTGTTATACCTGGCCTGACTTTCAAAAAAATCCGGATATCCTCCGGATATTTTTCCAGCCAATCCGGCGGATCAGGACGTGGACCTATCAGACTCATATCTCCCTTCAGTATATTCATTATCTGCGGAATCTCGTCAATACTAGTACTTCTTAATATTTTCCCCACTCTTGTCACACGAGGATCATCTTCTCCATTATAAGTCGAACCATCTGCAAGGCGGATATCTGGTGCATGATTCTTCATTGAACGAAACTTATACATTTTGAATAGTTTCCCATTCCTACCAATACGTTCCGCATTATAAAAAATCGGAAATCCATCATCTATAAAAATACATGGAGCTACTATAATAAGCAGTATAACAAAAACAGGAAATGCAATCAGTGAAATCAGAAAATCAATAAAGCGTTTAATCACCTTTTCATACATAATTCTTACATATACCTCTTCACAATCTGACAATAATTCTCTATTACATACCCCACCTCTTCATCTGTTAATTTAGTATGGAGAGGCAGTGTAATTTCATTGATAAATCTATCATATGAATTGGGATAATCTTTAATGTCAAACCCCATATTTTTATAGGCTGTCATCATAGGAAGCGGCTTATAATGCACATTGCATGCCACACCCACTTCAGCCAGCTTAACAATAATCTCTTGTCTTTGCTCCAAAGTAATTCCTGGAACTCTTGTTATATATAGATGGCCGGAAGATTGATACCTTTCTGTATAATGCGGAAGCACCTCAATTCCCAATGTCCTGAATGCCGCATCGTATCTCTTTATAATCTCTTTTCTTCTTTTTAGAATCCATTCATATCTACTCAATTGTGCCAGTCCAATTCCAGCCATAATGTCAGTCATATTACATTTATACCAAGGCCCCACAATATCATATTCCCAAGCGCCAAGCTGTGTTTTTGCCAAAGCATCCTTAGATTGGCCATGCAAAGAGTACAACTGTGCCTGGTGATATAATTCTTCATCATCAATCCCTAATTTATTTTTCCACGTCAATGCTCCGCCTTCAGCCGTGGTGAGATTCTTAACGGCATGCCATGAAAATGAAGTAAAATCAGCCACTGAACCAATCATCTGCCCATCCCATGATGCACCAAATGCATGAGCCGCATCAGAACATATCGCAATCCTGCCAATTGCATCCTGGATTTTATTCTTTGGCCTGAACAAGTCCCTCTTTCTTTCTACAATAGAAAAGAGCCGTTCATAGTTACAGGGTACGCCCCCAAAATCTACAGGAATAATCACTTTGGTATTTTCATTGATAGAATCCTCCAAAGCATCATAATCCATCTCAAAAGAATTTTTCTGAGAATCAATTAATTTTAACGTCGCACCGACATGGCATACTACAGAGGCAGACGCTGTATATGTATAGGCAGGAACTAATACTTCATCAGCCCCTGAAATACCAAGAAGTCTCAATGCCATCTCTGCACAAGCCGTTTGGGAATTTAGGCATACCGCTTTTTTTACGTGACAGTATCCGGCAATCTTAGTCTCAAATTCTTTTGTCTTCGGACCTGTAGTGATCCATCCAGAACGAATCGCCTCTGCTGCACCATCTACTTCAAGTTCCGTCATATCCGGCGGTGAAAATGGAATTTTCATTTCTTCTATACGCATCCTTTCCTTATACATTTTATAAAATACCGTATCTATACTAATTTGTCAAGATGTTTCACGATACATGATGCGGTAAGAAATGGCATTATCCCGCTAAAATGCAACTAGGAGAGGTATTTTTTTACAAAACCTTACCTCTCCCAAATCTTAAATAACTGCATAACAAACAGTTTCAGAATCCGTCAGTTCTCTATAATGTCGTACATAAATCCGATACTTACTGTCAAGTTCCTGCATAATACAAGGCAAATATATAAAATCCTCTAGACTATGGTATATGGAAATTGCAAGCTTCGGATGTTGTCTCGAAATAATCTTTTTCACTCCTGCAAGTGCTTTCTGCTCTGCTCCCTCAATATCCATCTTTATAATGGATACCTCTTTTCCCTCTAATATATGATCTAACGCATCTGCATGTATCCTTATATCCATTGATTCCTTTGTAACAGAACTACTTCCTGACCCTTGTTTATCAAAATACAAAGTAGTTTCCGAATCCCAACATCCGATATTGTAGAGTTCAACAGATTCATATCGGCAGTCAGAGATAACTTTTTTTAACTCCACAAAAATATCAGTATCTGCTTCAAAACAATAATAATTCTTCCACTGCCGCTTCATCCGTTCCCCATATTCTTCCAATGTATCCCCAATATATGCACCACAATCAACAAATGATTCGCTTACAGATAACTGCATAATATCATCAAAATACTGTTCATGTTCATTATCAGAAATACCGCATAGCCATGATGAATCCAATGTCATTTTATAGTTAAGAAGAGAAATAAAAACATCTCTGGACTTGTCATCTGCAAGTACTCTATAACTCTTTTCAATCTGGTTCTTTTGCGTCACAAAATACTGATATGGAGTCGGATCTGTCTGTAAATTAGTAAAGACAAATGGATAAATATATTCTTCTAAAAATCTCATATCTAACAATTGTTTTTTTATAATATTTGCAGAACCTGACGCAATAATAATGATTGCATTTCCATTTTGAGGGAAAATTTTTTTCAACTCTTCAACACTGATAATTTTTATACCATGAAAATATTTTCCCTGCTTCATTCTATCATTATCTACTACATATCGGATTTTATCAATTTTATGAATATCTTCTAAAAAACTATAAACTTTTGCCCCCCCCCTTGCAGATCCAAACAAATAAATATCTGTTGCCTGCTTTGCAATGTATTCACACTTTTTTAAATACTCAGAGACTCCATCTTTATAAATCACATCCTGCAATGTCATCATTTCATACTTCCTTTCCATCCCTAAACTAATGCTTATTGTTAGCAAATATATTTCTACAAAGCTGAGCAGAATAATCTATTTTAAATCAAAACAAATTTCGGCGTTGTCACAAATTCTATTTCAATTTGCTCCTTAAACTCTTTCAGTACATGAATCATTCCTTGATTCATTGCCGTAAATCTCTCTTTCCCTGAATAAAAACTCATTTGAGGATCTACATAATTCCGAATTGCATCAACTGAATATCCATCTAAACCAGCAACAAATATTTTTACAGCATCTAATTGAATCAAATATTTTATCAACATCATTCCAGCATTATCTTGTACAGCGTCTTCATGATTCAACAAATCATGATAGTTGGTCTGTACATAAGCATCTGACGCCGGAATATTCGATGTTACAATACATTTTTTACGCTTTTCTTCAGGTAACTCACGGAATCGTCTTAAGTTACTTAGAAAAATAAAATCTGTACTAAACTCTGTATAATCAAAATTAATCCCAATTGTCACAATATTTTCCCGACTGGCACAGGCAAGTACTTTCTCCTTTTCATCAATTGTACTTCTCCCTGACGCAATAATAAGCACTTCTTTCCCTTTAATCATTGTTTTTAATTCTGCAAGGTGCTCCTCTTGGACATTACCAGTATCCATATATTGAATATATAGATTTTCAATGTAATTTTTGTCATAAACAGAACGTTTCTCTTCATCTATCATTGAAAAAATATCATCCATATTTTCAACAGTTAATGTTTTCTTTGTATCAAGATAACCTGCATAATTTGGATGAGTGTTGTACTTTGCGGCCAAATAGTTGGGCAAAGAATATCCCCAATAGTTTTTCTGGTAAAAGGGATCCAAAATCTCATCGATAATAGTTAAAAGTGGTTTTAATATATATTTCGTATTTAAATTATCGTTCAAATACTCAACAAATAGTTCTGTATTCAAGTTCCCAGCTCCCCGTCCCATACCAAAGATACTGGAATCAATTATTATTTTTCTTTTTGTCCTAATATCAACCAATGACTGTGCATTTGAATAAGCTAATTGCATATTATTATGCGAATGATATCCTATAGCAATGTTTTCCCTGAGGTTATGCTCAACCATATAAAAAAGACGAATTAAATCTTTACGTTTCATCACACCAAAACTGTCTACAATATAAAATGCAAATGGTTCAAATCCATTTACGATGCGAATCAATTCAAGAAATTCCTCATCTGTATAATTCAGAGAAACCATTGGTTGAATAAAAACTTTATATCCTTTTTCTTTTACTGCTTGACAAAATTTTAATGCTGATACCATATCTTTCTTGTGAAATGCAATCCGAAAACCATCTAGAGCTGTGCCGTCATACTCTGGTATTTTATCGGCCTCATATTCACCATAATTTATCAGGCAGACAAATAACTTATTTGCATGATCTTGGGGAAGTACCTCTGCTACCTGTTCCATTGTTGTATACTTAGCTACTTCTGCATTATATTGTACATTATTTGTAAAAAAACCGCACTCAATGATATTAATACCAGCTTCAATGAGGCCATCAATAATTTTTATAATATTTTTTTTCCCAAAAAGCCACTGATTACAATAGCCTCCATCTCTAAGAGTGCAGTCTAATATATTCACATTTTCCAAAAGCTGTACCTCCTCATTAAAATTACGCATTCGATATTTCACCTGCTGCAATCTTTGCTGCAACTATAGCACGTACTTTTTCCAAATCATTTGGAGTATCAACCGCAATCGTTTCAGAATCCACCTCAATATATTGGACTTTATATCCATTCTCAATAAAACGTAGTATTTCGATGTCTTCAACCTCTTCTATTTTCGCCTTTCCATACTTTTCACCATAATCGCAATAGAATTGAAGCGCTTCTGGCTTAAAACAATATACACAGACCTGTTTATAGTATGCATAATCTAAACTTCCCTTTGGATATGGAGCAGTTGCCCTTGTGAGATAGATACCAACACCTTCTCTATTTGTAATCACCTTTGGCACTGTAAAATTGACAGTATCAACAGGATCTTTAATTTTTGTCATCAAGTTAGAAATCTGAATCTGTGGATTTGTATAAAATGGCTCTATGGCAGCTTTAATTGTCCCTGGTTCTAAAAGCGGTTCATCCCCCTGTATATTCACAATCAAATCAGCTGGAATCTTACGTGCAACTTCACCAATTCTATCAGTCCCTGTCTTATGCGTATCCAAAGTCATAATTACTTTAACTCCTAAAGATTCACAAACAGAAAAAATCTTACCATCATCTGTTGCAACATAAACTTCATCAAAGTCCTCAACCTTTTTGCACTGCTGATATACCCACCAGATCATCGGTTTTCCACATATATCAGCCAAAGGTTTTCCTGGAAAACGAGATGATTTATAACGCGCCGGAATCACACCTATAATTTTCATTCTTATAACCCTCCTACCCATACTACCAACTAATTATCGAAAACGCATTCTCTTTCCGCCCTTTATAGAATATAGACTTAGAAACTGCTGATACAAAAACAGACAGACCCCATATGCCTCCTACATTCAGCAAAAAGGGTAGTGTAAGAAAGCATCAGCAGTCTGCCAATTTCTTAAAAATCCTATATTTACTTTGTAGCATAATAAAGCAAAGAGCAGTTATATTTATTAATTCAGCAATACCACCCCCCGCATAAATATCCGTATAATTTTCCTTAATCCATTCACTTGCAACATAGAGATCAGACTCTTTATGAATGTCAATAGAATCCTCCACTATATAATATGCAATATTATCGCCCATAAATCCCCAGGGTTGCTGTCCCTTTCCCTCTGTATTCAACAGTTGATGCACATTAAGCACCCCAAAATTATGCGCACAAAAATAACAACTTGGCAAATCCTGACGATTTGTTGAAATACTGCCTTGCACATCTTTCTCATACATTTGAAGACGGCCGTCAGTATCTATTCTTTTTGCCCGTAGAGGATGATGATCATTATCTGCATATACCGGAATAACGGAACTAATGGACATATCTTCCATCATCATTTCTACACAATCATCAATCCATTCTGACTTTATTGTAACGTTGTTTGCCAAAGTTACTACAAGAATATCCGGCAACTGCCCTCTCTCTCCGATAACTTTCAAACCATGCATTATGCAATCAATATGTTGACTTGTTGGTGTTGCTAATTCTGCTGGACGTTGAATTCTCTCATGTCCTAATTTTTCAGCCTCAGACAGTATTTTCTCATCATCACTGCTGCAAAATAGTTTACTCACAGTATTAACACACCAAGCTGCAGTAGCTGGATAATACAGCACAGGATGCCCTAAGCATTCCCGCACATTCTTATCCTTCAAAGTGTTATTGCCTCTACCAGTAAGCAGAGCATATGTTTTCATATTAATCCTCCTACGAATATATACTATACATATTTATTTGCAAAACACTCTTTTCATAATCATTACTCTTATCATTTTGTATTTACTTCCATTTTAATACATGGAATGATATATTCTACGAAACTGCATTTTGCATAAAAATGATATGCTTATTATATGCAATATCAAAAAAGCTGTCAATATATTTTTCATTTTTATAAATTGAGAAGAGAGCTAAACTATCTATAATATACAAATATTGGTATTCAATTTCAATTTGTTTTGTATCCAAATAAATTTTTATATAAAATACCATCTATTCGCCGTCAAAATCATGGTCAAAGGAGGAAAATATATGCCACGAAGAGGTGAGAATATATACAAGAGAAAGGCGAAAAATGATTACGGCATTAATACTTGCAGGCGGCATTGGCTCCCGTGTCGGAATGAACTGCCCGAAACAATTTATAGAGGTTCTTGGAAAGCCGGTATTGGCATATACAATAGAACTATATCAAAACCATCCTGATATAGATGCAATTGAAGTAGTCTGCCATACCAACTGGATAGATTATTTATATAACATGATTCAAAAATACAATTTCACAAAAGTAATTTGGATTGCGCATGGCGGTAATACTTTTCAGGAATCTGTGATGCATGGATTTATAACTTATCAGGCAAACTAACTGACGATGATATCGTCATGATTCACTATGGTACATCCCCCTTTACCAGCATGAAGATTTTAAATGATGGAATCAGAGTTTGTAAAGAGCAGGGAATGTCTGTATCATGTACACCTTGTTATCAACTGATGGGGTCAAATGATAAAAATGGGGAAAGCCATAAATGGATTGATAGAGACACATTAACGCAGATTGCATGTCTGTCCACAGAGTTTTAAATTTAATTACCTGTTAGATATATATAAGAGGGCAAAGGAAAATGGACTCTTGGAAAGTATTGAACCCCACACAACAAGTTTAATGTATGCTCTCGGAGATACAATTTTTTGTCTTATGGAGATCAAACTAACATCAAGATTACAACAAAAGAAGATTTTGAATTATTTGAAGGTTTTGTTTTATTAAAACAAAAAAAGGCAGAAAAGAAATAAGACACTAACTTATACAGCCTAAGACGTCAAGCTTTATTTTGCTATACATCTTAGGCTATATTAGCGTTTATATAAACCTTTCCTAGAAAGCCAAAAATAACAGTCCAGCATCTATCATTTATGGTAACGGCATCTGAGCAAGATAGCGAGAACTATTTTGCATATCAACATCTGCAATTCCCCTATTCATAAATGCCTCTGGCAGATTCGAACTGGAATCCTGAAATTCTTTTTTCCAGCCATCTTGTATCTTTCTATCCCGAATAATATCCGCATCTCGCAAATTGTAAGTCGGCACAATCTTCTTTACTATTTTTTTCATGTGATCTGTCTCCGCATAAGCCGCCTGATATAAAGCTTCTAGATTTTTCAGAAACCCCTCTTCATCAAATTCAATAGGTTTACCTATATAAATCTGATCATTCTCCGTACTCTGTAGTCCCTCTTCCTTCATCAACATTTCTTCGTATAATTTTTCCCCTGGACGAAGTCCTGTGTATTGGATTGAGATATCCACATCCACTTCATATCCTGATAGCTGAATCAGATTTTTTGCCAATTCCGCAATTTTTACCGGCTGTCCCATATCCAGCACAAAAATCTCTCCGCCTGCTGCGCTGGCTCCCGCCTGTAACACAAGAGAAACCGCTTCAGGAATCGTCATAAAATACCTCACAATATCTGGATGTGTCACCGTCACGGGTCCGCCTGCTGCAATCTGCTTTTTAAAAAGCGGAATCACACTTCCATTACTCCCTAGAACATTGCCAAAACGCACCGCAACATACTCTGTATCTGAACGATTATTAAATACCTGAATAATCATCTCACAGATTCTTTTCGAAGCACCCATAATATTGGTTGGATTCACGGCCTTATCCGTTGAAATCAGAACAAACTTTTTTACACTATATTTATCAGCAGCTAAAGCCACCTTATATGTACCGAATACATTATTTTTGATTGCTTCATTAGGACTGTCTTCCATAAGCGGGACATGTTTATGCGCTGCGGCATGATACACAATATCCGGCCTATACTGTGCAAATACACTGTTGACCTTCCGCCCATTACGTACAGAACCTATCAGCACAACCAAATTCAAATACGG
Organism: uncultured Lachnospiraceae bacterium; assembly: GCA_910589385.1. Lineage (GTDB taxonomy): Bacteria > Bacillota > Clostridia > Lachnospirales > Lachnospiraceae > Schaedlerella. The sequence goes on along the minus strand of CAJUTU010000005.1, from coordinate 71,812 downwards.
ATATTTGCGTATCAGTTCCTGTTGAATATCATATGCATTATTCTCATAAATATCAAATATAATCAATTGACGCGGACCGTTCGCTGCAATCTGACGGCACAGCTCACTTCCAATACTTCCTCCACCTCCAGTCACCAACACCACCTTATCCGAAACATAATGCCCGATTTTTTCCGTCATAACTTGAACAGTGTCCCGTCCAAGTAAATCTTCAATCTCTACGTTCCTCAACTTCGACACTTTGACATCACCATTCACAATCTGATATACACCAGGCAGTATCTTCAATTCACAATTAGGAACTTTTTGGCAGATGGATAATATTTTCCTCTGTTCTTTTCTGCTTGCACTCGGAATTGCAACAATAATCTCATTAATAGCATATTTCTGTGCAAACTCTATAATACGCTCTCTTCCCCCTACGATTTTGACTCCATGAATAAATGTACCCTGCTTTTTGGGATCGTCATCTATAATGCAATAGATGCGTGAATCAAGTTCCTTGCTCTGCTCCAATTCCTTCATTACCACATTGCAGGCTTCACCTGCACCAATAATCATCGTATTACGCGCATGGCTTCCATGAATCTGTCCACGGTATAAAAATCTAATAAATCGATACGAAAAACGACTGATACATGTCAGCAAAAACAATGCTGTACCATAGAGCAGATAATAGCTTCTACATATATCTGTATATGTAAAATAATAATAAAGTAAATTGAATAAAGCAGAACCTATACATCCTTCCAGCACATAAACCAATTCCTTAATACTCGCAAAACGCCATAGACTCGTATATAGACGGACTGATACAAAAATTGCCACTGTGATCATAGTATTTATCGGCATTGTCTCCAGAACAGATGCCATATATTGCGGATCTATCCTAGATATCTCCATCTCAAATCTGAGCCAAAGTGCAAGAAAAGAACTTAAATTAATAAAAATAATGTCCAAAAACACGAAAAAGATTTTTGATAAGATGGAAAACAACTGTTTCTCTTTCATATCTTCTACAAAACTTTTCATTTGTATAAATCCTCCATCTTCTACTTGATTGGTTCTGGCGTATGCAGTACCAGCTTGTCATAGGTTTTATGCATTATCAAATCTAACACTGAATATCTATTTCACCATGCCTTATCAGCAGTCTGGACAGAAAGGTAGTATGCGAAACACAATTATAGCCTCTTGACTCAAACCAGTAAATCATCAATAATGGATCCAATGCATTACATGCATCCGAATCAGACTGCCAGAACCTTTCATAATTTGCCCTTAGTTTTTTGTATTGTAATTTTAATGGTCTTTTTCTGAATTTTAATTTTATCCATGCAGCAATCCTCGGCGGCAGCTGACCTAATGCGCGAAGCGGCAGACTATCAAGAACCGGGATAAAAAACTTATAAATCTTACCCTTCAACTTAAAATCTGAGTAAGGCCGCACTTGATACCCTTCAGCTGCCCATGGCCGACAGTGCCATGCAGGTGAAAGAATCAAATGCCCCCCCCCGCACACAACTCGTAACATTTCTTCTAATGCCAATTCAAGATCTGGTATATGTTCCAAAACTGCATAACTCCAGATAAGGTCAAACGTACCGTCTTTAAAGGGAAGTTTTGTGGCGGAAGCATTTACAAACTTCTTATGATAATATGGTTCTACCGTACTGGCATAGTCTACACCTGTGTAATCCTCTACAATGTCCTGCAATGCCCCTCGTCCCGATCCTATTTCAAGACATTTTACTTTTTCTTTCCCAAAATACTTTTCATCATATTTGCTAATATAGCCGCGCAGAACTTTGTAAAACGCATGCTGCTCCATTTTTAAAGTTCTAGCATATTGATCTCTCGAATACTGCTTATCATAAAATTCCTCATACATTTTAATTCACGATCTCCTTTATTTCCAATGCCGTCTTTTAGTAAATCACTTTATTTAATCTAAACTTCTTTCTATACATTTCATAATCCAGAAGTCAGATTTGATGCCGAAAAACCACCCACTTACTAAACACATAATTCACAGCAATCACGAGCACCCCCGCAATGATCTTAATAACAGAATCCCGATACCCCATAACATCTACCAACACCCAAAGCATCCCTGTCTCTGCCACACCTGAGATCATACGCGCCGCTGCAAACTGCCAGATTTCCTTAAACAATCTTTTTCTGCTCCAATCCCTGGCTCCAAAAACAAATACCTTATTTACCACATATGCAAACACTACTGCAGCTATCCACGCAGCCACATTACTCACAATATAATGTATCAAAAGCAGCTTTCTACAGGCAAAATATACCGCATAATTAACCAGAATGGTTGCAACGCCCCAAAAGATATATGAGACAACTTCTCTATACTGCCGCATGAGATATCCCCACATCTTCTTCATAGCTTCTGCCATTCCCTCCCAAAGCTCATACATTCTTTAAAAAAGCATACTATCTGCAAATCACCTAAATTATTGATATTATTCTACAAATTATCATTTCTAAATTCTACATCAAAGGCTTTACCTATTTTACTCTTTATCCAAAGGCTTTGTCAATGTCTATTCCAATATTAACAAAACTTACTACATCGCAGGATATTTTTACGGGTTGGGAAATAGGGCATTATAAAAATCTAATACGGCAGAAAAATAGAGCCTGCTTTATATAATAGCAGCCCCACTATTTCACAGGTTACTTTTCGTTGGGTGGAGAATTGCCACCTTTCCGAATCTCACTTATTGTAGATTCATTATACTAACATCATTTTCCGTACAAGACTTTTTTGTATCTATCTTACTATGGCATGTCTGCACACCAGTCCCACAGATCCTCATATATCAAAGATTTGCTGTCCTCATTGATTATTCCCTTGTCCAATATCTGTTCATACAGTTCTTCACGATTTCCTATGAAAATCATTTTTTACCTATAAAAAATGAGACAGGCATAAATCAGTGAATGTGTTACAATAAAAATCATCGAGCCATTCATTTTTCAAATATTCACTAAAATCTTCTTCTGGAAAACGCTTTGCAATACTTCTCACTGCAAAAAATTTATTAGATTATCATCTTTTGTAATATGGTCACTCACCTCTATAAAATCCAGAACATCATGATTGCTTGTAATATTTCATATTTTTGGCCGCTGCAGCATCTGATTAGATGATAAACGGGAAGCAGCGATAAAAATCGTTCCACTTCCCTTTTTGTTTTATGCCATACTGCCAGCGTCATTGAATTTACACTTTCTTTTATTTACCTTTCATTACTTGTGAGCGGTGGCTGTTGATAAAGTTTCCTTTCAACTTGCCTGCGCTCAAAATCAATTTCTGCTAATACTGCATCCGCATTCGTAGCTTTAGCCACACGTTGTCCTTTATACAATCCCTCTTCTGTTTTTCCCATCCATCCTGTCACCCAATCTCTTCCACCTTCGCAAGCGCCGCCTCCACGACCTTGTCCATATCATAATACTGATAATTCCCAAGCCGCCCGCCGAAGACCACATTTTTCTCAGCTTCTGCCAGCTTCCGGTACTCTGCATACAGCTTGCTGTTCCTCTCATCATTGACCGGATAATAAGGCTCCATCCCCACCTTCCATTCCGAAGAATACTCCCTGGAGATTACCGTCTTTTCCTGCTTCCCAAACTCAAAATGCTTATGCTCAATAATCCTCGTATACGGAACTTCTTTCTCCGTATAATTCACCACCGCGTTCCCCTGGTAGTTCTCACAGTCCAGTACTTCCGTCTCAAACCTCACAGAGCGGTACTGCAAGGCCCCCAGCCGGTAGCCGAAATATTCATCGATCATCCCCGTAAAGATAATCTTCTCCGCAATGTCAGGGTTCTCCTTGCAAAACGTAAAAAAGTCCGTATCTGTCCGTACTTCTATCCCATCCAGCATCCGCTCTGCAATCGCCGTATAACCGCCGATCGGAATTCCCTGATACCGGTCGTTAAAATAATTATTGTCATACGTGAATCGGACCGGCAGACGCCGTATAATAAAGGACGGCAGCTCTTTACAGTCTCTTCCCCACTGCTTTTCTGTATATCCTTTCACCAGCTTCTCAAACACATCTCTCCCTACTAAGGACAGGCACTGCTCCTCCAGGTTCTTCGGCTCCGTGATTCCGGCCTCTTCCACCTGCTTTGCGATCATCTCCTTTACCTCCTGGGGGGTACGGATTCCCCACATCTTACTGAACGTATTCATATTGAACGGCAGGTTGTACAATTCGTCCTTATACACCGCAATGGGTGAATTGATATAATTGTTAAATTCCGCGAATTGGTTCATATAGTCCCAGATTTTTTGATTCGACGTATGGAAAATATGGGCGCCATATTTATGCACATGGATCCCCTCAATCTCCTCACAGTAAATATTCCCTGCAATATGGCTCCTCCGGTCGATCACAAGACACTTCTTCCCTCTTTTATTCAGTTCATGCGCCATAACTGCCCCATACAGCCCCGCGCCCACGATTAAATAATCATACTTCATGGCGTACCTCCATTTATCTTACTCGCCGCAGATCATTAACAGCAAAAAATGCAAAGCCTCTTCATGCTTTGATAGAGACCTTACATCTTTTACCAGAGTATATTTACTTTTCATTACTTATTAGCGGTGGCTGTTGATATAATTTCCGTTCCACTTGTTTACGTTCAAACTCAATTTCTTCTAATACTGCATCGGCATTTGTAGCTTTAGCCACACGTTCAATTCTTTCCAACATATCTAATTTATCAAAAAGATTGCAATTAATTTCCTTCTCGCCTGGCATATGCCCACCTCCTTTTATAAACGACGCTGTCAAGATGTTTCCATTATATCAAAAGGATTTTTGCATGTAAAGCGCTATTCTCCTATCTCCTCTCTAATTCCCCCCAGCAGCACCATACTTCCGTCTCCCAGGACTCCGTAGACATCAATATAATATCTCCCGGTCTTATACCCAAAGTTTCCGATCCCAATATCCATCACATAAATGCCTTCTTCATTCTGCACTGCCTGCATCCACTGAAGGTCGCTCTGATCCTCTTCTGTCCAGACGGCCACATTCATCGCCATAATTTCCCCCTGGACATTCTGGATATCCGAGATGCGCACCGGCAGTACCGTCGTCGTTTCATCATACTCTCCGGCTGTGATCAAAGCCGTTGGCTCCTGCTCTTCCACAGGCTCTAAAGGCTCTTCCTCCTCCACTGCAATATAAGAAGTCAGATCCTCCATAAACTTCGATTTCCTGTTCAGCTCTGATTCCACCCAGTCACGCTGGTACCTTTCCGTCAATGTCCATTCATTGGAAAACAGATTTGTCCCCAGCCCAAGCCGTTCCCCCTCAATTTCCACCCCCAGGCTTGCCAGGGTCGTCGGATAATAATCGAAAGTAGTATACTCCCTGTATACGTCCGGCTTCTGTACCTCCGCCGCCGGATTGATATAGGCCGTGTACACCTTTCTGGTATATGAACTGTCCACATCCTCGCAGAAATCGCTGTCCATAGTCGGATGGTCGCCTGCCAGCACGATCGTCGTATTCTCATAGAAGTCCTGCTTCTGGATCCATCTCACAAAATCCACGACCATTTCACTGGAGCACGCCATTACATTGGCATACTGGTTATCCCCGAATTCATCCCCGCAGTCTTCACACACATACCCGTCCTCCCTGTGGGTATCTACTGTTAATATCGTCAGGTTAAACGGCTCATCCTGGGCTGCCAGAGTCCGCAGTTCTTTTCTGGCAAACCGAAAAAGCCTTTTGTCTTCATATCCCCACCATACACGGTAATCAGACGGGATCATCCCTTCCTGGACCGCATAATTATAATCATGTATCGTGAAATCCCCATGCTCGGAAAACAGGAGCCTCCTTCCCCCAAATGTGGCATCAGAGCCTATCAGCAGCGTCTGCGAATACCCTGCATCCTGCAGAATATTTCCCAGTGTCGTCGTTCCCTCAAAAAATGAATCCTGAGTATACATCTCATTACGGTCGATTGGGATCGCCAGCGGCAGCCCTGCTGTCTGGGCAAACATCGCCGCGACAGTCCATGTTGTCTGGGGCATAGAATAGCCTCCGTTCAGAATACACTCTGAACCGGAAAAATCCTCATACTCCTGTGCCAGCTCTGTCAGCTCTGGTATGCAGTTTTTCTCAAAACCGCCGCCATTCTCCACATCAGCATAGGTGGTCTCCATTGATTCCAGGAAAATATAGATAAGATTCCTTTTCTGCTCTGGAAAACGAAGTTCCACATCATCCGCATTCACATAATTGGTTTCAATGAAAGTAGAATAAGTGCTCTTATTCTCAGAATAATTAGCAATATCCAGCCGGACCCAAGCCATATTTAAAAAATATCCCGCCAGCAGAACAGAGCAGAGCAAAAACCCTGCCATAGCGGCATGATATATTTTTTTTCTCTTATGGAATGCAATGATAAAAATGATCATAAAAATCAGCGCCAAAACCGTCGCAGGAACACAGAATTCTACATATTCCAGAATAATATCTTTACTGGTTCCCTCCATTGGAGTGTTCAAATGATAAACCAACTCATCCATTGACAAATTGCTCCATGTATTGAACATCCATATTATACTGTTACTCAACAGTACAGAAAATACCCCCAGCACTATGACAAGCACTGCCTCGAACGTATAAAAAATACCCTTGAAAGTCTTAATAAACACATTTTTCGCATTCATCTTTTCCCTGTATTCCGTGTACTGTGCAGCATATGGACCGTCGCCTTCCATATGCTGCAGTACCAATCCTTTGTTTTTTTCAATCAACTATATAAATAGTAACAGCAAATAGGATCTCCCGGCAGCCATTACTCCACTGTCACAGATTTTGCAAGGTTCCTCGGCTTATCCACGTCGCATCCTTTTCCTACCGAGATATAATAGGCAAACAACTGTAGCGGGATGATCGCCAGAGAATTCGTAAAATACTGGTTTGTCTCCGGAATATAGATCACATAATCCGCCGCCTTTTTAATCTCATGGTTTCCCTCGTTCGTCACTGCAAGGACAAAGGCTCCTCTGGTCCGGACTTCCACCATATTACTGATCATCTTTTTATAAAGCTTCTCCTGCGTCAGAACCGAAGCCACAAGCGTACCTTCCTCGATCAAAGAAATGGTGCCGTGCTTCAATTCACCCGCCGCATATGCCTCTGAATGGATATAGGAGATCTCCTTTAGCTTCAAGGAGCCTTCCAGCGAGATTGCATAGTCAATCCCACGCCCGATAAAGAATACGTCCCTCGCAGCCAAATACCGGTTCGCAAACTTCTGGATACGGTTCTTATTGTTCAGAAGCATCTCCACCTGATCTGGAATCCTCTTCAAATCCTCAATATAACCTTCTAATTCTGTCTCTGTTACTGTCTTTCGCACCTGTGAGAGCTTCATAGCAAGCAGATACAGAGCGATCAGCTGGCAGGAATACGCTTTCGTCGTGGCAACTGCAATCTCCGGGCCGGCCCATGTATAGATCACATTATCCGCTTCTCTCGCAATGGAACTTCCCACTACGTTCACGACTCCCAGCACTTTCGCGCCGCGTTCTTTTGAATCCCGCAGGGCAGCCAGGGAATCGGCCGTCTCACCGGACTGGCTGATGATAATGATCAACGACCCTTCCTCGATCAAGGGATTCCGGTAACGGTATTCCGAGGCAAGATCCACCTCCACAGGAATCCGTGCCATTCCCTCCAGCACATACTTCCCGGTCACCCCTGCATGGTATGCAGAGCCGCAGGCTACGATCATAATCTTCTTAATACCTAAAATTTCCTCGTCCGACATCGCCAGCTCTTCTATGACAATCTCATTTCCCTTGAGCCGGGGTGAAAAAGTATCTGTGATCGCTTTTGGCTGCTCGTACATCTCTTTCAGCATAAAATGTTCATAGCCGCCTTTTTCCGCCGCATCCACATCCCACTCAATATGCACAGGCTCTTTCTCAATAGATTCCTCATCTACATTAAAAAATTCCATAGAATCCTGCTTCATACAGACGATTTCTTCATTTTCAATAAAGTAAACATCCCTCGTATATTTCAAAACAGCAGGTACATCAGACGCAATAATACATCCATCCTTAGTATGCCCCACAATCAGCGGACTATCCTTACGGACTGCATACAGTTCTTCGGGATGATCCTTGAATAAGATACCAAGGGCATAAGAGCCTTCCATCCGATGCATAACTTTAATGATCGCCTGCATCGGATTCCCCTGATAATAATAGTCCAACAGATGGGCTATTACTTCCGTATCTGTATCAGAGATAAATTGATACCCCTTCTCCGTCAATTTTCTTTTCAGCTTCAGATAATTTTCAATGATTCCATTATGTACCACCACAATACTGTTATCTGCATTAAAATGAGGATGTGCATTCACATCTGAAGGTTCCCCATGGGTCGCCCAGCGGGTATGCCCGATCCCTGTATGTCCGGGGAAGATTTCTCCGTCATGGGTCAATTCACTGAGCACCTTTAACCTTCCTTTGGCCTTCCTCATCTGGATTTTTCCATTATCACAAATGGCAATCCCTGCAGAATCATATCCTCTGTATTCCAGCTTGCCAAGCCCATCCAACAGGATCGGTGCGGCCGGCTGTTTCCCAATATATCCGACTATACCACACATAAGCCTCTCCTTATAAACATCTAAACGGCAGCCATGTACAGCAGGATTCCCTCTGCCACATAGCTGCCTCTCTATTTATCACACATCTATAAAGTCAATATCATCATACGAGTCATTTTTCTTAGATGATGATTTTCCCGGAACATATTCCTTCATATCTTCCTCGTCTTCATAGTCATCATCATATTCGTCGTCATCCTCGTAATATTCATCACCATAATCATCTTCATACCCGGCATCGTCAAAATCGTCTTCCATGAAGTCGTCTTCTTCGTCTTCGTCATCATCGTCATACCCGACAAACTGTTTACGGGACGACTTTCTGACATTCGGCCTGTCGTCGTCTTCGTCCCCTGCGTAAATGTCATCCAGCTCCGCGTTCCTGCGTCCCAGTTTTACACATAATACGATAATAACGATAAACAGGATTAAAACGACCGCTGCTGCAGCGGCGCCGATAATGATAAGGTTGCCGCTGATGATTCCCTCTATTTTCCCTAGAAGGGAGTCATCTTCTTTCTCTTCCGGTTCTTCTGACGGTGTACTTTCTGAAGCAACATATCTCTGATAGGTAGAATCTACCAAGTCATATTGATAAAATCCTTCCGTGCCTCCGCTGCTTAAGGCATAGACTAAATAAAAGTCCATGGAATCCATATTCTGCCATGCCGGAAAATTCACATCATGCAGAGACAGCGTGGTTTCATAAAATTCCTCTGGAAGCGAACTGCCATCGCCTGACGCAAGAACCAAAATGTAGAAAAACTCTGAAACATCTACACGCTCTGCCCGGATAAATGTACTGTCACTTTCATTATAGAGAGCCATGATCGGGTCGGAATCACCCGCTACCATGAAAAAGATCACCTTTCCGCTGGAATCCTGTTGGATCGCAGAATGTTCTGTTCCGGCATACTGTGCCGTAGTCCTGGAAAATCCTGCCGGGATCAACGCATCTGTAAAGTTCTCATAAATCGCATAATACTGCCCGCCGATCTCAATACTCTCCTGCCCGGTCACACGCTCTGTCGGTTCTGCCGACGCTGCGGTTCCGTCTCCCGCCCCGACTGTAACCGTAGACTGGCCCGCGGAAAGGTTTAAAATCTCATCTGAAAACAGATAGGCTGTAGATTCCGTTACCTGTACCGTAGTTGCTCCCTCTGCCAATCCCCGGAATAAAAGGTTAAAAACCATTTCCGGCTCTGCGCCTGTACCGGAAGCTGACAAAGTAAGCGTCCCGCCGCCGCCTTCAATACTGGTTCCGCTTACAAATTCCAGCATCGCCGGATCATAGGTCAGCGTAGCAGTTACATCTCCGATCGGCTGTCCGCCTCCATCTATCCGGATGGTCATCGCAATCTCCTCGCCTACATTGCCGGCAGGATCCGATAACATCAGCGTTCCATCCGCGGCATAACCGGTCATAACCGGGAAAAGCAGCATACTGCATACTGCAGCAATCATTACGATCCATCTGTTCACTCTTTTCTTCATAGTACATACCCTCTCCTGTATTTATTACACATCTTTTCCTGCAGTTCCTAACCCAGATCAATGAAAATCTTATCAGTCAGGATTTTCCCGGGCCATATTGCTTTAGTAATAGCCGTCCCCTGTGCCGTAATCTCCGCCCGTACTATCGCCGCCTCCTGTATCAGTGCCGTCTCCAGTATAGCCGCCGTTTGTATCTGTATAATCTCCGGTGGTAGTGCCGCCGCCCGTGTCGTCGCCTCCAGAACCATTGTAGCCGCCGTCCGAACCGGTATAATCACCGCCGGAACTGTTATAATCATTTCCCGTTCCTATATAATTACCATATGCATCATATTCCGATCCGCCGGAATACCCATTATCACCATAACCGCTGTAAGTCCCATCGCCCTGGTTGTAGGTATTTTGATACTCATTTCCATAAGCATCATCTCCGCTGCCTGTGCTGTAAGCCGCACCCATACCGCTCAGATAAATAATCTCATCGCTGATATCACATACAGTTGTGGTAGGTGAATATCCATTCTCCCCGAAAAGGAATTCATGGAGCCGTTTTACATTAGACTCCAGGTTCAACGGTACTACTACATTCCCCGCGTCGCCATAATCCATGGTATCTACATCATAAGGGAAGCCGCCCGACTCACCGATCCGATATTTTTTTACATCTTTTGCATAAGCAAGTATCTCTGGAAGAGTAAAGTTGGTCCCAACCTTTGGGAATACCTTGTCAATGATCGTGTTCAATGTTCCTATACTTGCCGACTGCGCTTTCTCCGCAATCTTTGTCAGAACCTCGCGCTGGCGTTCCGTACGTCTGTAATCATCTCCGCCGCCATACCGGATCCGGGCATACGCTGTTGCCTGTACACCTGTCAGATGCTGATAGCCTGGTTCCGTGATCGCCCAGGTATCTACGCCTGTATTTTCAATGATCTCAACCGAATAATTATTCAGATACGGGATTTCCTCCTCTGTTACTTCAATATCAATACCGTCCAGCGCATCGATCACATCAACCAAAGCCGAAAAATCCACTGTTACATAATGCATGATATCCATATCCAGATTCCGGTTCAGCATCGCAACAGCTTCTTCCTCCTCGCCGAAAGCATATGCCGCATTAGCCTTATTGTAGGTTTTATCATCCATCTGCAGCAGCGTATCCCGATATACGGAACACATCCTTACCTCTTTTGTCTCTCTGTTTAAGCTTGCAATGATGATCGTATCACTTCTCGACCCCATCTCCTCATCATTCTCTCTGGTATCCAGGCCAAAAAGTGCAACATTCAGATAACCGGTCTCATCAAGCTGAAGCTCATCACTGATACTCAGTTTATCCGGGTCTAACTGTGTGAAATCCAGCTTACTCATCTTATCGTAGACTACCGCGATCGCCGCCAATACCACCAACAGAAGAAACACACACAGTACCAGTGCAATCTTCCCTAATATAGACAGGCCGCTCTTTTTCTTTTTCCTTGCTTTGCCAGATCCCCTCCCGGCAGGTGGACGCTTACCGCCATCCCTGCTCCTTCTTGCCTTATTTCCTGACGAAGTCCTAACCGATGCCTGCCTTCCTGCCCTGTTGGCCGAAACGGGGCGCACTGTTTTATCTGCCATAATATACCCTTTCCATGTATATATTATCCATACCTAACCGTATCTCAAAAATCTGTTTTCAATGCAGAAATAAGTATTCTCCTCATGATCATCATTACTTATAGTACAATATTTTACTCAAAACATCAATCTATTTTTTCTATTTATTGCCCACTGCCCCAATATCCCGGGTTCATCGTACATCTCATGACTACCTGCCTGGGCAGCCTGCGGTAATTCCTCCCCATCTTATATCCCAGATATTTGAACCCACTTTGCAGAAACAGACGTACGATCAGCCATGGCTTCCCGTTCTTCAACAGGTAGCCGAAAGTTTGCTTCACCAGCTTGATCCCCTCTTTTTCTGACGGAACTCCTTCAAAGATTTCCGGATGCTCTGTCTGAGACACCGCCATATCAAAATTCCGCTTAAAGAGCTTTAAACAGCCGTCATGGTGGGAATGGATCACTTGGGCATCTGCCGCATACGCAATCTTATATCCGGATTGTATGATCCGCCCCGCCATGATCATATCTTCGTTAAAAATAATCTTTGTCTCAAATCCGCCCAGCGACATATACACAGATTTACGGTAGGCTGCACATGTATTAGAGCAGAAATATGTCTTGATCCCCAGCTCCGCAAGATCTTCTTCTGACTTCACCCGGCTTTCTGCAGGGTAGTTAAAGTTTCTAGTAAAACGCTCGATGGCGCCGCAGTCCGATGCCGGAAGCTGCCTTGCATACGCAGCGCCTACCCTTTCATCCTCAAAGGCCTTCATCAAGTTCTCCACCAGCTTCTCATTCACTGGCAATGCATCCTGCGTCATATAGATAAGAAACTCTGCATGGGATATCATAGCGCCTTGATGCCTTGTGCCGCCGTGGTCAAACTGTTCCGGGCGGATATGGGTAATGTGGATGATCTCAGACAACGTCTCCAGCTCCTTGGGAAACATCCCTTTGTCCGTATGAAAGATATAAATACGGTTTACCGGATAGTTCTGCTTCAACAGGCGTTTCACCGCCTGAACTGTCCTTTCATCTGGATTACATATTGGAAGAATGATGTCAACCTTTTTAAATTCTGTCATGTATCTGGCTCCCTATTTATAATTCATTCCATTTTTGTTTTAATATCATACAATATCTCTTTGGAAAGGACAAGCAAAAACACCAATTTTACACATAAATGTTATGCTTTATTAATATTTTTGTAATATTTCTCAACCCTGTAAGCAAAATATTCCAATCTGAGAAAAACACCTCCGGCTTAACGGCTTCCCATCAAGATCTTCCACAAAAACAAGTTTCCATCCCTGCAGATTTTTTTTGCCAAAGCTGCTGCCCCAAAACAGATCACCGGCAGAGAAAAAAACAAAATGATCCCTGCCCACATCGACTGGGACACAAACTTGCTGATGATCGCGTTTGCCCCCTGTACAAGCATAAAATGGGTCATATATACGGCAAACGTGTTTTTCTGCCAGTCCCGTACTACCGGCATGGTCCTATCCTTTCCATTCCCTTTCTCCCATGCCGTCAGGCACCACAAAGCCGCGGCAAACGCAAAAGAATAGAATAACACCCCAAAAACACCTGGAAAGCCTTTTCGGATCCAGAATGCCGCAAACGCCAGGACACATGTTCCCAAAAGGAACTTTGTACTCACTTTTTTTGACTCTATAACAGTCTTGTAATGAACTCCAAGATATCCTCCAAGCATGTAAAGGACCATCCAGTTCAAAACCGCTGCCGCCTGCCCATTTTTTATTATATTCGTACAGGCTGTAAATAATGCCAACAGAATCGCTGCCGCTCCCAAATATCGGTTTCCGATCAGGAAATATAGAATTGGAGAAACCGTTGCATATAAGATCAAAAATTGCAAAAACCATAAAAATGCACAATAACGATAGTTGAACACCGCGTCCAGGACCGACTGCCAGGTAAGCGCGATCGGAGCTTCCTGAAAAATCGCCGCCAGACTCGGAATACGTGAAATCAGGACATGAATAAAAAAATAGATCAGCGTCCATAAAACATATGGGATCAGAATACTGTGTACACGGCTCTTATATTTAGCCAGCGTCTGGCTCCAGGAATAGCTGCGGAAAAATAAATATCCCGAACACAGATAAAAACCTCCTACAGCCGCACCGGCAATATCTACAGCAAAAAAAGATTCCATTTCATTAAAAATGGAACTTCCAAAAATCACCACTGGCACAGTAAATGCACCATCATTGCGTGCATGGATAAAAACCACCAGAATGCACAGAATAAAATTATACCAATATACATTGTTGGAAAAGTTATCTTCCTGCTTCGTCTTCCCCATCCCTGTAGTCCCTTACTTTCTTTCATGTGTGATCAGCGCTGGTTTGGCCGTGAATTGTAACATAGTTTAGCATAAAGAAAAAAACATTGCAAGATAAAGGGCTGGAAACTCCCCCGCAAATCTGTTATAATGGTTACTGCTTAGCCAAGCTTACACTATTTTTTGCGGAGTAATCTTACCCAGGACCACTCTATCTAATCTACACGTAAGCAATTTATTAAACAGAAAAAAGAATTGAGGCAATCTATGAAAATAACGATCATCATTCCAAATTATAACGGAAAGCGTTTTCTGGCCCCCTGTCTGGAATCCCTTTCAAGTCAGAACTTCACTGACTTTGAAATCCTTGTCATAGACAACCATTCTACCGACGGCAGTATAGAATATATCAAAGAGCATTACCCAGAGATCCGGTTCATCGCCCTTGATAAAAATTATGGCTTCAGCACAGCGGTCAATACGGGGATCCGTCATTCCTCTGCCCCTTATGTCCTATTGCTGAACAACGACACCACTGCGGAGCCTCATTTTGTGGAAGAATTGCTGAAGGCAATCGAATCCTCTTCCCGGATCTTCTCTGTCAGCAGCAAGATGCTCCAGATGCACCATCCTGATCTCATCGACGGCGCAGGAGACCTGTATACTCTGCTGGGCTGGGGTGTTGCCAGAGGAGCTGGTCGGCCGGCAGATAATTACACACAGACGGAAGACGTCTTTTCCGCCTGTGCAGGAGCCGCTATCTACCGCCGGAGCGCCTTTCGAAAGATCGGCTATTTTGATGAAGCACATTTTGCATATCTGGAAGATATCGACGTTGGATACCGCGCCAAGATCTATGGTTACCGGAATATTTACTGCCCGGCTGCTATTGTCCATCACGTAGGCAGCGGGACCAGCGGTTCAAAATATAACAGCTTTAAAGTAAAGACATCTGCCAGAAACAGCGTGTGGTTGATCTATAAGAATATGCCGCTCCCACAGTTAATCCTCAACAGCCTTCCGCTGCTGGCTGGATATTTTATAAAAGGCCTTTTCTTCTATAAGATTGGTTTCGGAAAAGATTATATCCACGGGCTGCTCGAAGGCCTCCACGGTTTAAAGAAATGCAAAAAAGTCCGCTTCCGATCCCGGCATCTTCTTTCCTATATAAAAATAGAGATCGAATTGATCAAATACACGTTTCACTATGCGCAGGACTGGGGAAAACGAAAACTCTTGAAGATATGAAAACAAAAAGGGGGGAGTGTCTATACTCCCCTTTTTGTACACTTTTTAGGACACTGTAAGAACATTTATCATCTTCAATACATCTTAAAATTAGAATATTTACCATTAAATTTCAAAAATGAAAAGTGAAAATCCAGTTCGATTTCTTCACTGCCCACAAAAACATGTTCACCACCCCAATATGCATATCCTTCCAGCATTGCTAATACATAAAAAATTCCATCCATCATTTCTTCATCAGTTATATCTTTCTCAACATGAAAATTAACAACATCCATTTCATCTATTGTATCCAGCACCGCATAATCTACCGTCTGCTCAAATGCCCCTGCCAGCTGGCCAGGATCCATATCCATTACATAACAGTCAACAAATGACTCGATTTCAGCGCCAAAATTGCTTTGCAATATTTCCAAAATAATATTTTTATTATAGTGCATTTTACACCTCATAATGAATTTTTTACTTTTCGTTCTCAGATATGATCTAATTTACATATTGCAGTCCATATTGGGATTGATATTCTTTTATCTGGTGGTATAATTTCGTTTGCGCAAAATCGCTTTTCCTGTAATTGCTCAGCATGATATTGCGCACGCCGCTTTCTCCAAGCGGCTTTCCGGCATTTAAGAATATCCGTCCCAAAAACAGGCAAATATCATGTCCATTTGTAATCTCATACAGTAATTCGTCTTCCCAATCCAAAGACTCCTCCTTGCATTCATTAACCATTTCATCCGATATATTTAAACGTGCGAATAGTTGTTCAATCCTAAATGAGTCCTCACTTTCAATTAAATCCCCAAAACCAACTTTGGAAAAGTTTATGTTTAATCCTTGCTTTTCACTTTTCATCCTCAAAATACTGTATGGAGCTAATTTCCGCATGGCATTTAGAACGATTTTCTCTTCTGGAAGTGTTCCTGCATAACATTCATAATATGTACAGTAAAGCCCTTTTACCACTTCACCATTTTTAAGAATCATTAGCTCCAAACAGGAATTATCGTAGACAAACATCCTCTCAGGCAGCGCTTCCACGTTACAATAATCCTTATCTTTTATGGCAATCACTCTATAATCTCCGAGTTCAGATGACTCTATCAACTCGTCAAGCCCCGCTTTTCCAGAAAAAGATTCATAACAAACCACGTCTTTCTGAAAAATCTTTCTGGAAAAAATCACATCGTCATTTCCCTCTACCAATAGGAAACATTTTTTCTTCCTGATATCAGCACTAAGCTCAAGCTTTATGGTCGTCACTAAGTCATCTTTTGTCTGGTTACTTCTTATCGAGTCCATTCGTATATAGTTCTCCCAAATCAATCTGTATTCCTCTGTTACCATTGATGAACTGCGGTGAATGAGTCGCGATCAATGCAGTAATCCCTTTGCTTTCCACTACAGTCTTGATATCCTCTGCAAATTCCCTTTGCCATGCCACATGCAGAGAAATTTCTGGTTCATCTACCAATAAGATCACATTGTCTGGCACATCAAACAACAATTGATAGAATAACACAACGGTCTCCTTTTCTCCCGATGACAACTGGGATAATGCCAGTTCTTTCTCTGGGTTGTCTTCATCCAGGACTACCAACTCTTTTTCGGATATCTTCATTTTCTTGAAAAGAAATTTGCGGTTTACTATTTCTGTAAACATATCTAATTTCTTGATCAGGCTTTCGTAGGATTTGTATTTCTCATCAAAATCTTCAAAATAAACCTTCAAGGCTCTTGCATCTTCTTCATTAAACTGAACAGCTCCCAACTTTCCAATATTAGAAATACCATATTTTTGTAGATTTTCCATTTTTTTCTGCATAACTGCCAGCTTCTGATTAAATTGCTCTTCTGAAATTTTGTTTCTTTCGTTAAATAAACGCTGTGGAAATGTACTGTCCAAATCATTTGCTACTTTTGAGTATTCCTGAGATGCCTTGCGGATCTGAGACATCAATTCTAATGGAATTTGGTCTACAATTTGAACCTCACGTCTCCTTGGCTCTTCCCACCTATTTCTTTGGCGGATACTTAACTGGTCATCTTCCCGGATTAATCTCTGCTCCTTGATAAAACGAATCTCACCTATTTTTTGACACATAGAATAAATCGTTTGAGATACTATTTCTTCCCCTGTATCCACTCTTCTTACTATCTTCTCAGATATTTTTCCGGATGTCCCCTCCATTATGTATACTGGGTGATCCCTCATCCGGTTTTTCTTCAACGCAATAATATCATGCGCGCTAATCTCCTGGCCATTAATCACCAGATTATCCTGACATTTAACAATCTGTAAATTCTCTTCTTCATCCAACATCAGAATTTCAATTTCTTTAAAATCTAATTTCAAAAAAAATTCCAGGTCACTGTTTGCTACTGCATAGATACATTGTAGTATTGTCGACTTTCCAAACCCATTTGGCCCCGTCAAAATCGTTGTACTGCCTTCTGCAAGCTGGATATCATAATCAAATCTGCCAAACAATCCTTTTACATGTATCCCCTTCATTTCACTATCCCACCTTCAATCAAAGAGGCCGGCCAGAAATTATGTTTTCATCCGCATCTCTGTCCGGCTCTAAAATACTATTTATGAAATCCCAGATATCCTGGATACTCATTATTCCCGGTCGCGAAGACACCGCCTTCCACCGTGATACGGATTTTTTCGCATCCATACGCATCCAGAAAAGTATTGCAGACACTTCCTATGATCATGTATTCTCCGGTTGAACCCATATTGCTCACATAGGCTGCAAATCCTTGGGAGAAATCCAGATCCAGTACCTTTTCGCCATCCTTTTCCGACTCTTCCAGGCTGTTGACTACGATATCCTCCGGAAGCATCTCTTTGTCAATCAGAGCACTCAATACCGCATCCCGGGTCAACTCATCAACCTCGATCTTTTCTTTTACCAACTCCGTAGCATCATCATTTGAAAAATATACATTAAACGCTGCAGGCTCTTTTTGTTCCGGCGCCGATGCGCTGCCGGATCCCGCCTGCACCCCGTCATCCCGTTCCTCTTTCCTCTCAGACTCCGTCTTCGTTTCGGTCTTCTCCGCCAACTGATCTTCTTCCACAGACGTAGTTTCCTCTTCCTTTTCCGCTGTCGTATCCGCATTGCCTTTCGAACACCCGGAAAGTAACACCAACATTGCGATTAAAATAAATCCGATCTTTCCCCATCGTTTTTTCATCATATTAAATCACCTCCAGATATCGTTTCAAAGCGTCCTGCCAGGTTGGAAGCAGTGCAAATCCGTTTTCCGTAAGCTTGCTCTTATCCATCCGGCTGTTGTGGGGCCGCTCTGCTTTCGCCGGAAATTCCTCACTGGCTACCGGATTCACCTTCACGTCCACACCTGCCTGCCGGAAGATTTCCTGGGCGAATTCGTACCAGGTACACAATCCTTCATTGGTCGCATGGTATCTGCCGTACTTTTCCGTCTCTACCATATCCACTAGCAGAACCGCCAGGTCATACGTGTAAGTCGGAGAACCAGTCTGGTCATTCACCACATTGAGTTCCTTATGGTTTTCTGCCAGCTTCAGCATGGTCTTGATAAAATTCTTACCGTTTACTCCAAACACCCAGGCAATCCGCACGATAAAATACTTGTCCAGATATTCTTCTACCGCCAATTCCCCTTCATACTTGCTTTCCCCATATACATTCAGCGGACTCCTTGCATCATCCGGCTCCCAGGGCCTTTCCCCTTTCCCGTCAAATACATAATCCGTACTGATATACACCATTTTCAGCCCAAGCTCTTTGCAGACCCTGGCAATATTCCGGGTTCCGTCCGCATTCACACGCATACAGATTTCCCGGTTGTCCTCAGCAGCGTCAACCGCCGTATATGCAGCGCAGTGGATGACCGCGTCCAGCTCCTGTGCTTTCATCCCTTTTTCCACAGCCGCAGCATCCGTGATGTCCATCTCCTCCACATCTACCCCAATGGCAGTGTGGCCCCTCTTCTCCAATTCATTCACCACATCAAACCCAAGCTGCCCCTTTACTCCAGTTACTAATATCCGCATTTCGTCTCCTCCTCTCCCAAAACAGTTTATTGTTTCCTTTCCTGCCTGACAGACATTGATTCTCTATGTCAATTTGCATGCAGGTTCAGCCCAAAATTCCCGTCGTCCAGCGTCAGGTTTGGATTATAATAAGGATCTCCATGCTCCAGGAATTTTTTCCACCGTTTCTCAAACAAGCTGATTTCAGAATTAAAGCGTTTCACTTTCTCTTCCGTATCTTCATATCCCCTTGATTTTGACTCATAATGATTCATCTCTGCATAAGGATTGTATACGATCAGGTAACCCGCCTTGCGGATCCTCAGGCACAGATCCACATCGTTAAATGCCACTGCATACCCTTGGTCAAACCCTTCTACCTGCTGGAACACCGATTTCTTCACAAGCATACACGCCGCAGTGACTGCGCTGTAATCCTGTGCCATGATGATCCGCCCAAAATAGCCTGGGTCTTCATGGACAGCCTTGGAAAATGGGTGCCCTGCAATTCCTCCTAGGCCCACGATCACACCTGCGTGCTGAATCGTCCCGTCGTCATAATACAGCCTGGCTCCTACCGCGCCCACATCGCTGCGCTGGCAATAACCCAGTAATTCTTCAATACAATCCTCATTCACAACTTCCGTATCATTATTCAAAAACAGCAGATACTCGCCGGACGCATGTTCCGCCCCAAAATTATTGATCGCAGGATAGTTAAATACCTTTTCTTCCCAGAACAGGACTTTCACATTCGGATATCTTTGTTCCAGTTCCTTATAATACGCAAACGTCTCTTCCTCTTCACTGTTATTTTCCACCACGATAATTTCCAGATTCTGATACCTGTTCTTTTCTTCCAAAGAGCAGATACATTTCTCCAGATCTGCAATATGGTCTTTGTTCGGAATAATAACAGAGATCAACGGGTTATCTGTGATCCTGTATTTGGAACGATAAATCCCTTTATATTCCGTCTCCTCCACCTCTGCCGGGATCCCCATCCTGTCATAGTGTGCCTGGATCGCTCTTCTCCCCGCCACAAACGCATAGTTCTTGCTTTCCGGGTTCTCTGCCGTAGAATTTTTATGCGCGCGCCAATGATATAAAATTCTCGGGATATGCCTGATCTTGTCACTCTTTTCCACACAGCGGAGCACAAAATCATAATCCTGGGCTCCGTCAAATTCTGGATTCAGCATGCCTGCCTTTTCATAAACATCCCTCTTCACAACAAACAGATGGCAGATATAATTTGTGCTGCACAACATATCGATATTGAAATCCGATTTAAAATGAGGCATAAAATGCTCTTTCCCATTCATATCGATCTTATCTTCATCCGTATATAGGATCTCTGTCTCCGGATCTTTATTGAGCAGATACACACATTCATACAAGGCGTTCGGCGCTAACAGGTCGTCATGATCGGCAAAGGCAATATAATCCCCTGTGCAGACCTTCAGCGCTTCATTCGTATTTTCAGATATCCTGAGCTGTTCTTTATTATATACAACTTTGATCCTTTCATCCTCCTGCTCATACTTCTTTAAAATATGCGCGATCGGAGAACCCTCTCCGCTTCCGTCAGACAGACACAGCTCCCAGTTTCTATAAGACTGATTCCTCACAGACTCAATCATTTCCACCAGATATGTTTCCGGCGTTTTATATAAAGGCACCACAATCGAAATCTTAGGAGAAAACGCAAATTTCTTTTCCCTCTGCAGCTTTAAAACTCCTGCTGAAGGGCTGTGCCTTTTCAGCCAGGCTTTATAACTGATCGCTTCACGTCCTGACAGTTTATCCAGTGCACGGAAAACTGTCGCCGTAATTCCAAACTGCTGATAATAGACCAGCGCCTTCCGGTAAGCCGTACCGATCGCTGCAGCCCCCTTTTGTACAGGCGAAGACAATAATGTAACCGTTGTCTCTTCATACCTGTCTGCATCCTCAAACTGGACCCGGACCTTTTTCGGCACGCTCCCTTTATACGAAGCTACAAATCCTACAACCTCTTCCTCTGTATTCTCAGGATACATTTTTCTAACATCCGGCCGGTCCTTTTGCTTCATCTCAACAGGATACTCCTGGCCTGAACCATCGGCAACACTTAACTCTATTCCGCCCTGTTGGATATACCAGCCCGAAATTTCAAATCCATCCTCTTCCACTACACTGCTGTCGATAAATCTCTGCATGATCCCTTCGATATTTTTCAGGTTTGATACAGGAACAGAGAACGCTGTATTGCCGACTCCATGATAAAAGTTCTTAACTTCGAGCTTCTTACACTCTCTCCAGCTTTTTGGAAGATCGATCCACAAAAAATATTGCTTTGTGATCAAGATCCCATCCTTTGTTTTCAAAGTGCTTCTTCCCATATCTACTTTTTCCATGGTAAAAGGCAGCTTCTTTCTGTCCAGACATACCAAAAGCTGATTATTTCGCACCCCGTTTTGATAAAACCAGCCAACGATCAGCAGTTTATTCTTCACTTTTGTATGAAACCTGCAAGTTGTCACAAAAAATTTATTCTCCATCGTATCTTCTTCTCCTTATTCCCGTCCGGTATTACTCCTGTACCAGTATCTGTCATCAGGTACGCGGCTATTTAAACAATTTATAGAGCATTTTCATAAAACCTGCGATAAAGGCCACAATTCCTGATAAAACAACAAACGTCTCCAGATCAAATCTATGTGTGATCAGCCGTACGATCAGCATCCCTTTCGTCTCATTGCCTTTGATAAACAGCCTCTCCTTATACTCGTCTCCTGCATCCAGATAAAAACTGACTCCAGTAATATCATCCGAGCCGGTTTCCGTCAGTTTCAAAATATAGTCCTTCCCTGCGGTTTTGGTCAAAGTCTGGAAACTCAATCTGTTAAATTTATTATTTTCAATTTCACTTCCCGACACCAATGCCTCCCTTACTACACTGCCGCTTTCGGCATCGATCAGGGAATACTCCACATTTACCTGCCCCGCGTCGCCAACCAGAGTTGCTTTCAAGTTGATCCCGTCTAATGAATCTTCCGTGCAGGTAAATGTCTGCGTGATTTCTTCCCCTTCTTTTAAAATCCCGGTTCCGGTAAAATCAGCAGAGTCCGTATTCCTGTCATACAAATATGTGTTTTTATCAATATGTGCATACAAATATGCAAATACAAGCAGACAGACAGCCGCCAGGATAACACTCAATTTTTTTTTCATATTCTGCAAATCCTCTATAGCACTCCCTATACAAATAAGCGAACAGCCATGATACATAGGATTTCATCAAAAACTCCTATGATTCCGCATAAATCCTGCAGATTTCTTTCGCATCTCCAAATCTCTTCAAATGTCCTTTTTCCAGCCACACGATCTTGTCACAGATTTTCTCTACCTGCGTCAGGCTGTGGGATACGAACAGGATAGTTGTCCCTTTCTCCTTCATGTTCCCAATCCGCTCCTCACACTTCTCCTGAAAACGGAAATCTCCCACTGACAGGACCTCGTCACAGATTAAAATATCCGGCACCCCAATCGTAGCAATTGCAAAAGCCAGTCTGGAAACCATGCCGGAAGAAAAATTCTTTACCGGGACATTCATAAACGCCTCCAATTCGGAAAACTTTACAATGTCTTCATATTGTCCCTCCATCTGAGTCCGGTTATACCCCAGAAGTGCGCCGTTTAGAAATACATTTTCCCGTGCGGTCAGATCCATATCAAATCCGGCACCCAGCTCGATCAATGGCGCCATATTGCCCCGCACCGCCACACGGCCCTTCGTGGGCTTCAATACACCCGCTATGATCTTCAGCATCGTGCTTTTTCCGCTTCCGTTCAGCCCCACGAGTCCTAAAGACTGGCCGCGCTCCACCTCAAATGAAATATCCTGCAATGCCCAGAATTCATCATAGGAAACCTGTCTTTTTATACTTTTTATGACATATTCCTTAAAACTGTCAAATTTTTCCGAAGACAGGTTAAACTTCATGGATACGTGGTCAACCGTCACGATTGCATCATTTTCCATACCATTGCTCCTATATATTAAGTATAAACTCATCCTGATTTTTGTAAAATACATAGAGCCCTAAAGCCATTGCGGCCAGGCATTCTACGATCCCGAGGAACAGCCCCCCGGCAGACGGCAGCGTATTATGAAACGCCAAGTCACGAAACATGATCACATAATTGGTAAGAGGATTCATCATCACCACAGTCTTAATCCCATCCGGCAGCATAGACATGGGATAAATAACAGGTGTCAGATACATAAGCCCTGTGGTAAATACGGAGTATAAATGCATGATATCCCGAAACCGCACGGTCAGCGCTGCCAGCAGCATCCCTACGCCCAGCGAAAACACGACCACCATCAAAAGCGGGATGAATGACAAAAATACCATCCAATGCAATTCTGCCCTAACCGCCACCATCACAAGCAGCAGCGCGGTAAAAGAAGCCATCAGGTTGATGAAACTGGAAAAAACCCTTGCCAGAACGAAAAGATATTTAGGTACATATATCTTCTTTAGTAAGGCCGCATTACTGATAATGGATGTCATGGAACTTGTAGTCGCGTCATTGAAGAAATTAAAAATTACCTGGCCGCTCAGCACATACAACGGGAAATTCTCCACATCAAATTTAAAGATATTCGAGAATACCACCGACAGGATCACCATCATACAGAGCGGATTCAGCAATGTCCATAGCACGCCCAGCACGGAACGCCTGTATTTGATTTTTACATCCCTTGCCACCAGCTCAGACAACAGGGGCTGAAATTTCAAAAAATTTTTTATATATGTTGACACAATCTTCCTCCGAAATGATTTACTTCAGATCTTTGATACCGCCCCAATGCTGGTCCTTTTCCGAGATAGTCAGTTCCATGCCTTCCGGAACCGGCCATTCTACGCCGATATCCGGGTCGTCCCATTTCAGCCCGCCCTCATCATTCGGATGGTAGAAATCCGTGCATTTGTAAGCAAACTCCGCAAAATCAGACAGCACAAGGAATCCATGCGCAAAGCCCTTGGGAATAAAAAACTGCTTTTTATTTTCTGCGGACAAAATAACGCCAAACCATTGTCCGTAAGTAGGAGACCCTTTTCGAAGGTCCACCGCAACATCGAACACTTCCCCATTGATCACTCGGACCAGCTTGTCCTGCGGATAATGAATCTGGAAATGCAGCCCGCGCAGCACGCCCTTTTTGGAGCCAGACTGGTTGTCCTGCACAAATTCCATATCAATACCTGCAGCTTCATAATCCTTATAATTATAAGTCTCTGTAAAATAACCACGCTCATCTCCAAATACTGTCGGCGTGATCACCTTTAAGCCCTCAATATTACAAGTTTCAACCGTAATTTTTCCCATAACGCAATTCCTTTCATTTGTCATTGGTCAATATATTTTCCGTCTAAAACATCTTTCAAATATCTGCCATACTGATTTTTCTGGTACAGCTTACATGCATCGCCTAATTTTGCCTCGTCAATCCATCCATTGTTAAATGCGATTTCCTCCAGGCAGGCAATCTTCCGGTTCTGATGCGTCTCCACAGTCTTGATAAAGTTGGTCGCATCAACCAGGGATTCGTGCGTCCCTGTGTCCAGCCAGGTGAATCCCTGCCCCAGAAGAGTCACATCCAGATTCCCCTTTTCCAGATAGATCCGGTTCAGATCCGTAATCTCCAGCTCTCCCCTGGCGCTGGGCCTGATCTGCTTTGCATACTCCACCACATGCTTATCATAAAAATACAGCCCTGTCACGGCATAGTTTGACTTTGGTTCCTCAGGCTTCTCCTCCAGAGACACCACTTTTCCTTCACTGTCAAACTCCACCACGCCAAAACGCTGTGGATCGTCCACATAATAGCCGAATACCGTCGCGCCTTCTTCTTTCGCTGCAGCCGCCTTCAACCGCTTGCGCAGCCCATGCCCATGAAAAATATTATCTCCCAGGATCATTGCGCAGCTGTCCCCCGCAATAAACTCTTCTCCCAGCAAAAACGCCTGGGCCAGGCCGTCCGGAGAAGGCTGTACTTTATAATCCAGCCGGATCCCAAACTGGTCTCCATCCCCCAAAAGCTCTTCAAAACGCGGAGTATCCTCCGGCGTAGATATAATAAGGATCTCCCGGATCCCCGCCTCCATCAGTATACTTAACGGATAGTAGACCATCGGCTTGTCATAGATTGGCAGAAGCTGCTTACTGGTCACCTGTGTCAGAGGATAAAGCCTCGTCCCTGAACCGCCTGCCAGAATAATTCCTTTCATAATTCATGAACCTCCTAAATAAGATCATTAAATCCAAAATCAATATCTTGAGGGGCAGCGCCCTTTACTGCAGCTCCTTTTGCAGAGCTTCTATCAGCTTATGATTGTCCGCAGCGTCCCTCACTGCAATACGAAGGAACTGCCTTCCTTCTTTTTTTACCTTATCAGACAGATCTTTGACAAAAATATGATGCCCGATCAGCAGCCTTTTTGTCAATTCCCCGGAAGCCATACCGTTCGTGATCTCAACCATAATATAATTTGCCTGGGACGGGATCACCCTGATCCCCGGAAGGCTGCCCAACATCTGTTCCAGGCTTCTCCGTTCTTCTCTCAGCCTGTTTAAAGAGAGAATATAATCTTTTTTATACTTCTCTTCTATCTGTGTATAGAACTCAGCAAAGGAATTGATATTCCAAATAGCAACGTCTTTCTTCATCCAGGATATCGCAGCCCTGTTTCCAGAAGCCAGCACTCCAAGCCTAAGCCCTGGGACACCATAGGATTTTGAAATACTCTTTACCACATATAAATGCGGATTCTGATCCAGGATTTCCTGCTCGATCAGTGTAGCCCGGCTGCATTCATCCGAAAAGTCTACAAACGATTCATCAACCACAAGATTGATCCCTCTCTCCTTTGTCCAGGCAGCCAGAATCAGAAGGTCTGCCTTCGGTATATAGTTACCTGATGGATTATCTGGATTGATAAGGATCAGATTCTCAATTTCTCTGCCATCAAAAAAGGCAGTCAGATCCGAAGCCTTATATGAAAAATCGTCATTTTCCGGTATAAATATCACGCCCTCTTCTTCCTTATATCGATTCGGGTATTCTTCAAAAGTCGGACGGATCATCCCTGTCTTTCCATGCAGCCGGCTCATCAGAGATTTTATCAGCTCTGCGGCTCCATTCCCCACAATGATATTTTCCTGGCATACGCCGAAATTCTTACTGGCAAGCAGGGAATTTACCTTCATTCCAGACGGATACTGGGTAAACAGCACTTCAAAATTTGCCTTCACTTCGTCCATCAGCCTCTGAGGCGGGAAAAAGGGATTCACCAGATAGCAAAAATCCAACATTTTAGGATAACGCCAATATCCCCCATATCTCTGCCGGATCAATTCTACTTTTCTATCATCATCGGGAGCAAACATGGATGCAGCAATGTCCAGATCCTGTATATCGTCTATCTCATACCAAAGCTGCCCCTCTAACCGTTTTGCCTTGATCTCCGGTTCATCCAGCATGGTAATGACCCTGAGCACCTGTTCATAATATTCGTTATTCCCCAGCGCTTTTGAATACGCGTCCAAAAACGGGACATAATGAAATTCCGAAAAATGCTTACTGAACTTATAAATATTCACGGTTTTATAATAATCCGGAATATCCTCAAATACAAATTTTTTCCCCGGGATAAAATCAAGGATATTGTCATTATCATCTATCCTGATCACGGTCCCGTCCATCCAATTCTCGTATTTATCCACCAATGCAAGGGTTTCTCTTTTATCCTCCAAAAGCGTCTCCAATACACTGTCTTCAAAGATCAGGTCGCTCTCCAGCAGCAGTGTGTCCTCTTCTATCAGATAGTTCTTTGCCAGCGCCAGCGAATAGATATTATTCGTCTTATCATAGATCGGATTCTCTACATAACAAATGTATGTAGAAATATCCAAAGCCTGGATATACTCAACCAGCTTTTTTCCCTCATATCCTATCACGATCACGATTCTGGACAAACCAAGCCGGTCCAATTGATGCAGCATCCGGTCGATCAAAGATACCCCGTTCACCTGTACCATACACTTCGTATTATCCTTTGTCAGCCCTTTCAGCCTCTTTCCCATGCCTGCCGCCAAGATCAGTCCTTGCATGATTCACCTCTGTCATTCGTAGTAAAAGTCTTTTTTCAGTTCTTTTATGATCGATGCCGCAGCATGCTCTTTTCCCTTGATCAGCCTGTCTGCCGCTGCATTTCTCTCTGCTTTTAAAGGATCCTTGCCTGTACGGAGCATCCTGATCGTCTGCTTTAGCTCTTCCCATGTGTCCACACAATAACATCCGGCTAAAATCTCCGCCATAAATGCATTGTATTCAATATCCGTCGCACAATAGATGATTGGTTTTCTTGTAACCAGATACTCTATGATGACAGTTGTCAGGTCGGCAACCAATATATCTGATTCCCAAAGAGTAGCATAATAGTCTGCTTCTTTGTCATAGTAAAGCGGAGGCTCATATTGACTTAGATATTCTTCTGCCTCCTGCCTCGTCATTTCCCCGGTTTTTACAAAATTGTCAAACATCATAGGATGGGGCCTAAACACCATAGAATACCCCTCACTGTTACGCACCAGCTCAGGCAGGACATCTTTATATTCAAAAAAATGGCTGCTCCCTAATCCTTTATCAGTTGTCCAGCGGGGGCACCATAACAGCTTAAACATCTGGCTGCCGCCGTCCTTCCAGTACACAGACTTCCTGCCTTTTGCATCCACAATTTTATCCAGCGCCGGATACCCCAGATAAAGGGCTTTTTTTCTGCCCTGCTGATACAATTCCTTTTCCCTGTGATATACCAGCCTCCTTGCATAATCGTCCTCAGCAAAGAACAGGTAGACATTCCGGAAAAAATCCTGCTGATAACAGCTTGCTTCTACAGGCACCGTACACGCATATGCATAAGGCACATAACAGATTCTTGTGTAGGATGCAGTCGTCCCGCTCCGGTAACACTCCGGAAGATAATGATCATACGGCCTCTGGTAAAACACATAATCCGGCCTCATATCCTCCAGAGAAACCCAGGATCCGGATCCCGTTTTTGCCCGTATCGTCTTCCCTTCCAATTGCTCAAAAGACTGCAGGGACGCTTCCTGGTTTTCCTTCGCAATGCTCTCATCCGGAACCACTAATATTGCACACTGAAAATGAGGGTCCTTAAGCATTGCCTGATATACCCCCTCCAGCTTATTCCACAATTGGGGCATCTGGCAGATAAAAACGACCCGTATCTTCTTTCCCCGTCTCTTGTGTCTGCGGTATGTCCTCAGCATCCCCTTCAATAATTGATTATCCATATGCTTATGGTAAAAGTTTTTCGCTTTTTGCTTCAGCATCAATATATCCCCTTTATGATCTGATCTGCTCCAACATCTTTCGTAATGACCGCTCCCGCGGCAATCAGAGCATTCTCCCCGATCGTCACTCCCGGAAGTATGGTTGCGTTGGCCCCAATGGAAGCGCCTTGCCTGATCAGAATTCCTTCCAAATGGAAATCCTTGTTCTTAGATTTCGGATATCTGTCGTTGCAAAACGTAGCATTCGGACCTATAAAAACCGAATCCTCAACCCGGATCCCATTCCACAAATATACACCGTTTTTTAAAGTAACACGGTTGCCGATCCTGACGTCATTTTCAATAAAACAGTGGGAGCATATATTACATTCATCTCCGATGACCGCCCCTGGCAGGACAACTGTAAACTGCCATATAGACGTGTTTTTCCCGATATGTTCCGATTGAACATCTGCCAGTTCATGTATCATCTCTTCTTCATCCTCACACTTCAGAATTCATTCAACAGCCTGACCACATATCCCACTTCTTCTTCGGTAATGCCATAATACATCGGAAGGCTCAGTTCCTGTGATGATATCTGTTTTGTAAACGGCAATTCCGTCAAAGCCAGTGAACGGTAGGCTTCCTGTTCATAAATAGGAATCGGATAATGACATACCGTCATCACTCCATGGTCTGCCAGATATGTCTGGAGCCGGTCGCGCTCCTCACATAATACTGCAAAAATATGCCATACATGCGTTCTGTCCGGGCCAATCTGCGGAAGTATAATCTTCGGGTTCACAATCTCACGAAGATATCGCCCTGCCACTTTATTTCTATATGCATTATATCTGTCCAAATGTTTCAGTTTTATTCTCAAAAAGGCCGCCTGTAATTCATCCAGCCGGCTGTTATTTCCCAAATACTGGCATTCGTATTTTTTCCTAAAACCATAATTTCCAAGCGCGCGGACTTTACGGGCTATTTCCAGATCATCCGTAATAACAGCTCCGCCATCCCCGAGCGCTCCCAGGTTTTTCCCCGGATAGAAACTAAAGCATCCAATGTCGCCAAACGTACCTGTTCTTTTTCCCTTATAGACTGCTCCATGGGCCTGCGCGCAATCCTCCAGCACATATAGCTGATGCCTGGCTGCAAATTCCAGAACTGCATCCATATCTGCCGGCTGGCCGTACAAATGTACAGGAATCACGGCTTTTGTTTTCTCTGTATACGCCTCCTCCAGCCCATGGCCGCCCATATTATAGGTTACCATATCCGGTTCTACAAAAACAGGCACCGCACCCGTATAGGTAACTGCAAGGGCAGTCGCGATAAATGTATTTCCAGGAATGATCACTTCATCCCCTTCCCCGATTCCCAGAGCTTTTAGAGACAGAAAAAGCGCGTCCAGCCCGTTTCCCACGCCGACACATTCTGCTGCTCCATGATACTCTGCGAATTCCTTTTCAAAGAGCTCTGATTCATCACCTTGGATAAACCAATTTCTTTCATATACTTCTTGAAATTTTTTATACATTTCTTCACGGATTTCGCCATGCATCTTTTCAAACGAGACAAAAGGTACGTTCATTCCTTTATCCTTTCATTAAGGTTTTGCAAAATACTGCTGTGCCATTTTCTCATATTTGTTATAATCTCTGATGTAGTCTTCCACTCTATAATGGTCGCTTGCAAGGACAAGCAGGACTGCATCCTCAGAAAAATCAAACATTTCCCGCCAGACCATAGGCCCTATATAGAGGCCGCTGCGCGGATGGTTTAAGAGGATTTCTTTCTCTTCCCATGGTGTTTTTACCAATATTTTCACATGGCCGGAGACACAGATCAACACCTGCTCCAGATTAACATGAGAATGGAATCCTCTGCGCATCCCATTCTCAACGCCATAAATATAATATACCCTTTTAATATCGAACGGAACCGTATCCGATTCTTCTATAGGCACCAGGCTTCCGTATTCGTCCGTATGCTGCGGAAACTCTATTAATCCAATATTCATTTTCCCTTCTTAACCCCTAATTTCTTGACTTCCCTCAATGGTTTCGTGATCCGCCAGGAAAGGGTCCTGCTCATCCCTTGTATTTCTCTGGCCAGTCTCCCGATTTCCCTTGCCTGGGTTTTGTTCACCCTTTGCAGCTCCTCGGTTGACTTTTGCAGATTTCTGTTTGCATTTTCCAGATTTTTGTTAATACTTTCCAGATTCTGATAATCTTTATAGAAATCCAACGGATATAACTGCCAGGCTTCTCCCGTTTCTTTATAATAGTCATTTAGTGAATACTGGTATTCCTGATCCAGACAGTCTAAAACACGTCCATCCACACAATCATCCAGAAAACGGACCGCGGCCTGCCGGTTATTGACCCCGAGTTTTTGCCAGCGCAGCAGGACAAAATACTTTTCACAGATCAGTTGAGCCTCGTCCCTGATCTCCTTTCTCAGCAGATCTTGAAAAGCTTCGCAGAAAATTTCTCTGTCCATCGCCTTGATCATTGCTACTATGATCGTCTGATGCTCGTTCAAGACCCTGATGACATTCCGCAGGTTAGAAGCGCTGATGCTGGCGTTTTCTGAACTGGAACGCCTATACTGCACCAGAGTCTTCTGGATAATATGCACCGGATATTTTTGAAGGACTCTCATCCAGTAATCATAATCATGCAGCTGCCGGAATCTTGGGTCAAATCCCCCGATTTCCCTTACTACATCAGAACGTATCACAGCGCTTGGATGGCAGAAATAGTTGTCATTGTCAAAAAAATAACGGAGGCATTGGCCCTGCGTGCGGTTCTCATGCATAAAAATATGAATATCACAATCACATTCTTTTTGAAAAGATGAATATGGCCTGTCCTCTTCATCAATGAATTCCGCCCATGTAAAACACACGGCCGTCTTCTCATTCTGCTCCAAAAAGTCTACCTGCTCCTGCAGTTTTCCGCTGTGCCAGATATCATCAGAACCTATGAATGCTATATATTCGCCCTGCGCTTTCTTCAGTAATTCATTAAAAGTGCATACAGCCCCCCGGTTCCTCTTTGCCGGATAAAAACGGATCCGTTCATCCTGATACTTTCGGACCACATCCGCCGAACCATCCGATGAGCAGTCGTCAATTATGATAAACTCCCAATCCTGATAAGTCTGCCCTATCACGCTCTCGATCGTCTTTCCTACATATTTTTCATGGTTATATATAGCTAAAACTACGGACACCTTTGGCTTACTCATATTTTTTCCGCCTCATACATATCCTCATAATACTTTTGGTATTCACCGCTTGTAACATTCTTCATCCATTCTTCATGTTCAAAAAACCACTGGATCGTCATCCGGATCCCGTCTTCAAACTTCGTCTCCGGATACCAGCCGACTTCCTCTTTAATCTTATCCGGCGCAATGGCATAGCGCCTGTCATGTCCTTTTCTGTCTTCTACATAGGTAATGAGCTCTTCGCTGACCAGCTTTCTTCTCGGGTCGCCTTCCGGCAGCATCTCCTGCAGCGTATCAAGGATAATATGGACGATCTGGATATTCTGCTTCTCGTTGTGCCCCCCGATATTATAAGTCTCAAAAAGGCGTCCTTGTTCCTGGACCATGTCAATCCCCTTCGCATGGTCTTCCACATACAGCCAGTCCCGGACATTCTTACCGTCGCCATATACCGGAAGCTTCTTTCCCTGCAGGGCATTGTTAATGATCAGGGGAATCAGCTTTTCCGGGAACTGATATGGCCCGTAATTATTGCTGCAGTTCGTGATATTCGCCGGGAACCTGTACGTATCCATATAAGACCTTACCAGCATATCCGATGATGCCTTGCTTGCAGAATAAGGACTATGCGGAGCATAGGGCGTCGTCTCATAGAAATATTCATTCTCATCCTCCAAAGAACCGTACACCTCATCCGTAGATACATGCAGGAACTTCTTTCCCTCCTGATAGGTTCCGTCCGGCAGCTCCCAGGCTTCCTTCGCCGCATTCAACATGACCAGCGTTCCCAGCACATTCGTCTTCACAAATACTTCCGGGTCACGGATGCTCCTGTCCACATGGCTTTCTGCCGCAAAATGTACGACCCTGTCAATTTCATTTTCTGCAAAAATCCTGCGGATGGCATCGAAATCGCAGATATCCGCCTTGATAAACGTATAGTTATCACGTGCCTCCACATCTTTCAAATTCTCAAGATTCCCCGCATAGGTCAGCTTGTCCACATTAATGATCCGGATATCATCCCCATACTTTTTAAACATATAGTGTATATAATTAGAACCAATAAAACCGGCGCCGCCGGTTACAAGGTATGTCCGCATATTCTCTCCTCCATAGGTTTATTTTTCCATTCTGCAGCTATTTTCCAATTATAGCATTAGTATTGCGCAAAATCAACTATTGTAATCCTTAATTATTTCAAAACACAATTCCCGAATATTTCATTGACATTTTTGGGATTATATTGTAGCATAAATATTGTTTTTTTAGTTCCCTTTTTACACCTTATGACAAGGAGAGGATACGCTAATGCGGATACAGCGCGACAAAATTCTGGCGTTGCGGCCAGTTGTATATAACATTCTTTGGTTTCTGTTTCTATATGTTTTCAGCGAAATTTATTTACACGTTTCCATATTCAAAGATTTCGATATCTTAATACCACTCGTTCTATGTCTTCCCGCAGTCATATTTGCGGCTTTTTTATGCTCTTATTTTTCAAAAAAAATCAATATAGCCATCGGCGGGGCCATCACCTTTCTTGTATGTGCTTTTTGTATCATGGAATTAATCTATTATGGGATCTTCCATACCATGCTGGCGCCTTTCAGCAGCATGGGAATGGCCGGGAACGCGGTAGATTTCCAGAATGTCCTGTTTGGGTATATCGGCAAAAATGCAGGTTCCCTGGTTGTTTGCCTGATTCCCTGTATCCTGTATACCGCTTTATGCATCCTTAACCTGTTGTGTACCCCGGTTTCTAGAAATGTGGTAAAAAAAGGATGGACGACTGCTTTCCTTATATATATAGCAGGGCTGTTTTGTATGCTTCCCTCCGGCACAGGACTGAAATCTCCATTATATACCTATTTTTACAGCACACAGATCAATTATAATATAGAAACACTTGGACTCTTTACAGGCATTTCCCAGGATTTCTGCCGTGTAGCATTAAACAGCTTAACGGGATATGATTCCTTTTTCTATGAAATCATTGACAACAGCAGCGTAGTGGACCAGGGGGGCGGCAGCGATGAGGAAAGCGAGCCAAGAGAGCCAAACATGATAAACTATGATTTCGATAAGCTGATCATCCACACTACTGACAAGAAGATACAGGCGCTTCATAAGTATATGAAGAATGAAGAACCCACATATAAAAATGATTATACCGGAATATTCGAAGGATATAATTTGATCTTTATCACAGCAGAGGGATGGTGGAAATATGCTGTCCAGGAGGATTTAACCCCGACTTTATATCAGATGCTCAACGAAGGATTTGTCTTTGAAAATTATTACACTCCTTTGTGGTATGGAAGTACGATCGGCGGAGAGTTCGCCAACCTGACAGGGCTTATCCCAAAAGAAAGCGGCACATTCAGCATGGTCGAAACCGGTGAAAACGAAAATAACATGCAGTTTACATTGAGCCGGTTATTAGAAAAAGAGGGGTATGGAGTCCGTGCTTTCCACAGCTATCTTCATGATTTTTATATAAGAAACAAGTCCCATCCAAACATGGGATTTGAATGGTATGCTGCCGGCAATGGCGGATACCAGTTTGAGACACATGAAGACGGCTCTATATTATGGCCTCAGTCTGACTTGAAACTGGTATCAGATACCTTTGACGTATATGGCGACGAAAGCCTGGAGCCATTTTATACAAACTATATGAGTTTCAGCGGCCATGCCAACTATGATGATTCTAATGATATGGCGCAAAGACACTGGGATCTGGTAAAAGACCTCCCCTGCTCCGACGAAGCTAAGTCTTATCTGGCCTGCAATTATGAACTGGAGTTAGCGGTAGAATATTTAATAGAGCGTTTAGAAGAAAACGGGATGCTGGATCATACCCTGTTTGTAATCGGTCCTGACCATATCCCCTACGGTTTCCCTGACATGTGCAGCGAACTGGCCGGGCAGGATCTGGAAGACAGCCTGGAATGGTATCATAGTTCTCTGATCGTCTGGTCAGCGTCCATGCAGGAACCAGTCAATGTATCAAAATACTGCAGCAGTATTGATATCTTTCCTACCATAGCCAATTTGATGGGCTTAGAATATGATTCCCGTTTATTGGCCGGACGTGATATCTTGTCTGACGCGGAACAGTTTGTTATCTTCCCTGACAGAAGCTGGATAACCGGAAAGGGAATCTATGAAAGTTCTTCTGATGAATTTACTCCATTTCCCGGCGTTACCTTTGAGGATGAAGAGACGCTTGAAATTTATATCGCAGAGGTAAGCGAAATTGTCGAAAATAAGATGCAGATTTCTGCAGACATCGTAGATTGTGATTATTATGCGCACCTGCCGGAAGTATTAGTAATTAAATAACAATATTGCACATCAAAAAACAGGTTCTGCCATCCGCCGGCAGAGCCTGTTTTATTTCGGAACTGTTTCCCTATGTCCTTTTTCCCCTATCCCAATTCCTTCTTTTCATATCCAATAAACAGATACATCATGAATGTCAGAGCCAGCCAGAACCATGTAGTCGGATTGCTGAACCATGTTGTAAAAAAAGACAGCCCCAAATAAATCGCAATCTGCCCATAGAATAAATACACAACAGGATTACTGCTTTTTTCTGCCCGGCTGGATAACCATGCCGCTCCGACTCCCAGTAAAGAAGCCAGCAGGATAATTCCTGCAATCCCGAAATCATAATACGCATCATAAAACAAGGTGACTGTCGTCAATTCTTCTTTTGTCGTATATAAAGGAAATGCCGCCACCTGTGGAAACACAAATTTCAGCCCCGTCAGCGCAAATACAGGAAACAGCATACGGAGTCCCATAGCAAATTCAGGGAGCTGGCGCACCATGCAGTTAAAATTCTCATAATTATTTGCCACATAAATATATGGCTGTGTAATAAAAATCGGCATTTTACTATATTTCATCTCGAAAATACCATTTAAATAAGTAATATTATGCCGCCGCGCAACTGTCAGGAGCACATATACAGGAATAAGGATCACGACTGCTGCTGCAATCATTTTCCAGGTCACGTGCCGATACAGCATGAGATACACAACTGCGGCAAATCCAACCGCAAAAAGGAGCTGGAATCTGGACACACAAAGAATCGGAATGCCGACTGCCAGCAGATTCCCCACCGCCAGCGCTGCAATACGAAAGACATTCCATTTCTCTGTCAGTTTCACATACAGCACAGACAATGCCGGAATCAGGATACAACTCACCGTAAAATAATGCACTCCTGAGATATGGAAATACGAATATGCATGTGGTTCCGGTGAAAACAGCGGGATAAATCCAAGCACCAGAGCCTCCAGCAAAAAACAGGAAACCGACCCAATGCTTAAAAGAAGAATACAGATCATCACCCGGCGCGCCCGGGAAGCCCCTTGTACCTTTGCATTTCTGTGGTTTTCTGCCTTTGCGCTGCATCTTCTGGCAGAAAGATCATATCCCAATAAGAAGAAAAAGTATGCCAGGAAAAAACAGATCCACGTAATCAGTTCCCAATCTCTTTGAAGCCTGCTCAACTGTAGACAGGCAATTCCTTCTCCGCCAATCCAGGATAAGGAAAAAAGCCCTTTCAGATCCACCAGGCTCCCGGTTCTCCTAAGATTTATAAGATACAAAAACAACGCCTCCAGCATCAGGACAATTCCGGCCAGATAGGCAAGTCCCTGTCTTGATGCTGTAAATGCCAGCACATAACTGATACTATAAGAAATATACTCCACTCTTTTCTCTGCTTGAACCATATCATTCCCTTTCCAGGCTATAATCTCATTCGTCCAACATCTAATAAGCATTTTTATTCACAAATCCTTTAAAGAACGTCAGAATAATAATCTTTAGGTCAAGTCCCAATGTCCAGTTTTCAATATAATACAGATCACATTCAATCCTTCCACGTATGGAAGTATCCCCACGGTATCCATTGACCTGGGCCCATCCGGTCAGTCCCGGCCTGACCTGATGTTTGATCATATATCTGGGGATCTCCTCCTTAAATTTCTCCACAAACTGCGGCCTCTCAGGCCTTGGGCCTACCAGGCTCATATCCCCTTTCAAGATATTGAATAACTGCGGCAGTTCATCAATACTCGTCCTGCGTATAAAATGCCCGATCGGAGTAACACGCGGATCGTCCTTTCTTGTCCATCCTTTTTCCTCATCTGACTCTTTCTGCATGATCATGGAACGGAATTTATACATATAAAATGGCTTATTTTTCAATCCGATCCGTTCCTGTTTAAAAATGAGAGGACCTGGATCTGTAATTTTAATGGTAAGGGCGACCGCCAGCATTATCGGCGAAAATAAGAGAATGGCAAACAGTGCCCCAAAAATATCCATCATCCTTTTCACAATCCAGTTCAATGTATTATTCAGCGGCACATGCCGGATATTAATAACAGGAATCCCCTGGATATCTTCTGTATATGGTTTCGTTGGGATAATATTATTGTAATCGGGAATAAATTTCGTATGCACGCCGGACTTTTCGCACATACCTACAATCCGCTCCAGCTTGTGATATTCACTCAGTCCCAGGGTAATTACAATTTCATCCAGCCTGTTTTGAGGCAGGATGATATTCAGATTGTCGATACTGCCAAGTACCTTGATCCCTCTGTATTCCATGCCATGGGGCATGGTATCATCCAAGATGCCCCTCACATAATATCCCCATTCCGGATTCACCATGATCCTGTCAATATACTGCTCTGCCGCACGGCTGTATCCGACCAGGATAATATGCTTCAGATTATGCCCGTTCTTGCGCATCCTGCGCAGGACATACCGGACAATGTTACGTTCCAGCACCCCCATGAAAATATCCACACAGGCAAATACAAACAGCATGGTCCTGGAAATATCAAACTGCCTCACCAGATACAAAAGCAGGGTCAGGATCATAACCCCAAGTACATTGGCCTGGATCACCCTCCAGGCTTCCAGCCTCCTTCCCAATACCCGCTTCGGCTCATACAATCTGAACGCATAATATAAAACTAAGAACCCCGGCACGATCGGCACCAGAAGCCTCATATAGGCTCCCAAAGACAGGGTCCACGGATCCTGCTCAAAAATCCCAGTCCGAAACCGGATATACCACGCCAGCATGTAGGACGCAACAATCATTACTCCGTCCAGGAGCACCTGTAATCTATTTAAAAGTTTTTGATTCTCTTTAATCACTGCTTACTTCCTTCTCCATTATGACATTATTTTGCCAGTACGTGTAATATCATATAATATTTTCCAAAAAAGGACAAGTCCTAACATACATTTTACACATTTTAATTCATGGTTTTGTAATAATTTCGTAGTGAATTTGTAGCATCTGTCGTTCTATGCGGGATAAAAAAACAGTATCATTTGAATTGTCTTCAAATGATACTGTTTTCTGCCCTTAGGCAAAGGAAATCTTAACGGATTCCTTCCATTATTTCTTTAATACATTTCCAGCTTATTCATATAGTCCTCTACAATACTGTAACCATATCTTTCCGCTGTAGCCCAGCCCAGACCGGGGATTGGGTTCTCTTTCTGCCCCAAATGCTCAACATTGATGGCGCTTCCCTTTGTCACAAACTGGAACCTTGGATCTACAAGAGATTTGTCGCCTTTCCCTTCAATCGCTTTAACGGAAGCTTCGCTTGCGTTCTTATCTGCGTAAGCATACAAATGCTGGATATGAGCGCGGATCCCTTCTTCAACACTGTTAAAGGATGCCCCTGATACGCTGTTTCCTGTAGCTCCCAGACCTGCAAAGTTAAACTGTGTCTGCTTTACATCTCCTCCAAACCTTAAGAAGTTGGTCTCTTTCATCGCCTGGCAGAAAGCAACCTCAGCTTTAATGCCATACTGCTTACAAATATTATAATATAACTCACAAAATTCATTAATCGTTTTTACATCCGTATTATTCGCGTAATAGGACGGGTATGGCGCGTTTGCAAGGAAATACATAACCATCTGGTTTACAGTAGTCGTTGTAGTACCTTTGATCGCATGAAGGATCGGTGAACTTGGATTACGGTTCTCTTCCTTATATCCTAATGTAATATAGTGCCGGACGTACGCCATATCATTGTCGCCGAACGCTCTTCTCAGATCCGAATTATTGTTCTTATATGCAGTAATGCTGAATTCTTCACACGCCTGCCTTCCTTCGCTGACTCCATGCTGGATAAAGTGCTGGATAGCGCCTGCCGGATCGTTAGAAAATGCCTGGCTCAGATCACTGTATCTCTTGGTATAATAGTCAAAGTTATACACTTTGCTGTAATCCGTACCCTGATAGGTTGTGACAGCGACCAGATTCGTCTTCCTTCCTTCCTTCTTTCCATGATTGATATAGTGAAGGTAATATTGCTTCATATTATTGCCGAACGCTGACCGGAGGTCGCTGTATCTGCTGCGGTATCCATGCACATTGAATTCCTGATTGCCCTGGCGTCCTTCATCCATCCCATGTCTTATGAAATGCTGCAGAGCCTTGTCCGGATTATTCCCATATGCTTTCCTTATATCAGAATATTTGGAGATATAGTACTCAAAATCATAGACATCCTTATAATCGATCAGTCCATATTGGGTAGTACCTTTTACATCTTCGTCATCCGGATCATCTATCCCGCTCAGCGGCAGCCCTGACCTTCCCTCGGCTTTCCCGTACTCTATGTAGTGCATAAAGTACCATTCCCAGTTGTCATAGGCAGCCATATTATTCGCAAAATGCTTTTTAAAATCAGTCCTATAGTTATTCCGATAGGCAACCACATTAAATGTTCCTTTTGCCTGCCTGCCCTCCCGCATGCCGTTCGTCACGAAATGCTTCAATGCCCCGGCATAGTCTCCGGAAAATACGGCAGCTAGATCGCTGTATCTGTTGATATAGTACTCATAATCATAGACATCGCCATAATCCATTCCGGCATATACCGTGTTGGTTGCCGTATTGCTCGGCACATTAGAGCCGGCGTTTGAACCCGAGTTTACATTCGAGCCGTCTGTTGTAGCAATCCTGCCTTCTTTTTTGCCGAAATTAATATAATGCATATAATACAACGGGTAATTTTGCCCAAAGGCTGTCCGAAGATCTGAATAACGGTTCCTATATGCATCTGGGCTAAATTCCTGGCTCGCCTGCCGCCCTTCTTTCATCCCGTAGTTAACAAAATGCTGCAAGGCCCCGACCGGATTGCCGCCATAAGCCCGCCGTACATCCGAATAACGGGTGACATAATAAGTATAATCATATACAGATGAATAATCTGTCTTTGTCTCGCAATATTTCAAAATACCCTGGGCATCGGCCTGTCCTAACTGCTTAAGGAATGCCTCGCTTTCCAATTGCTTTGCGTCATCTTCATTAGATAGGAATGCATGTTCCACGATAATTCCCGGGAATCCGTTTTTCTTACTGTTCCTGATAACGCTATAATAATCAGCGGTAGAACCATCAGCGTAGACACCCTGGCCGTCGTCATTATTCGTTGCGTTTAAGAACTTGACACCACGGTTAGCCAGCCCCAATTCCACCAGTTCATTCAAAATACTCTGGGCTGCTGCCTTTCCATCACTTCCAACTGTCGGATTATAGTTCGCATTCGGATAATATACTTCTGCACCTTTCGCATCTTCACTCTGAGCCGAATTCATATGTATACTTACAAAAAGCGTAGCGCCCATGAGCTTGGCTGCCTGAACTCTCTCTTCCAGCCCTACATATTTATCTGTGGTACGGGTCATGTAAACAGTAACGCCGTCATGCCGTTCCAGCTCTGCCTTACAATACTGCGCAATCTTTAAGTTAATATCCTTTTCTTTCAAGCCATTAGACGATGCTGTTGCACCTTCATCACTTCCGCCATGCCCCGGATCCAGGACCACCACAACCGATGATACGGTTCCGGTATAAGCTTTCGGCGCGCTGTAAGATCCCAGCTTGATAGCATCATCTACTGCCGCCGTCGCTGTAGCGCTCACGCCAGCCTTGCTGTAAGACTTCTCTGTACTGGATGCCCCCAGCTCCACCGCGCCCTCGATCACATCTTCAACGGCCTGGTCTGCCGCCTCCTGGATCGCAGTTTCAATATCGCTTGTCATATCGTCCGAAATATCATCTGATGTCAATGTCATGACAGAGATTTCCGGCTCTTCTATATTTTCTCCGCTCCTGCTCTGCACAGAGCCTGCCTGCACGGTAAACTCTGCCGATATGCCAATCTTCTCTAATTCAATATACTTTTTATGTCCATCTTCTTCATAGGCAAATCGAGCAAGCTTATAGACACCTGCCTCACTCTCTTCAAATGCCTTGGCAAAACGGTAACTGGCTTCCTGTTTCTCCGTCAACGGAATTTCTATCTGCTTGCCATCTTCCCCTGTGAGTACCAGTTTGACGGATGAAATCTCCTCCGTCCCGTCTCCATAAGATACAATCACGCTCTGCTCCCCTGGTGCCTGCATCTCTGCTTGTCCGACGACTAAGTAATTGATCAGGCTTTCCTGAACTTCTTCGTCTTCCTCTTCTTTCTCTTCTTCTGGTTCTTCTGATTCTTCATCCTCTGCGGACTTATCGGAATCCTCAGCCTCATCCTGGGCGTTCGCCCCATCGGAATCCTGCGTCACATCTGTTCCCTGCTGTTGGTCAGAATCCGCTGGATCCGCATCTGTGCCTTCTGCCGAATCTGCATCTTTGGCAGCCGGCTCCTGCCCCGCAGTCTGGTCTGCATCGGTTTGGTCCGCATCTGCCGAATCCAGATCCGTATCCCCGCCTGCGTCGTCTACAGTGGTAACTGTTCCCGGTCCTACCGCAGCCACATCAAGGCCAGGGCCTGAACTCACCAGCATAGTGAGCGCAAGAAGCCATACTACGAGTTTCTTCTTTCTCCCTTTCATCATAATTCCACCTCATATTAATTTATTTGTACAAGCATGGATTTCATTATACATCAATCTTACTTTACTTTCAAGTTACAATTTTCTGCCAAACCGACACAAAACGACTTTGTAAACAGCCTTTTTTTCATTGGATAAGACAGAAAAATCCTCACACCACAACATATGGAAACACGCATTTTTACGCCATTCTCTATGTTGTTACGCAAGGATTTCCTCCAAATTTTCCACAGCAAAAGCCGACACATTCTCTCATGTGGAATTATTACAAATTAATATTTTTTTTACATTTTGTTTACAAATCGTTACTTTTTTCTTTCCTGTAAATCGACCGGATTCTTCTTAGGCCCCTCCGGCTCCTTCCTCAATCTGAGGATCCCGTCAATCAGAATCCTGGCATCGTCAAAAATATAATCAAATGCCCCTGCCTGGCACATATTGATCACCACCATCCCAATCGGCACAGAGAGGATCAGCCCCAGCACACTGCTGACCCGGTATCCCACATATAATAGGAACAAAGTCACCAAGGGGTTCATCCCCATGCTGTCCGCTACCAGCTTTGGCTGCAGGATCTGTCTGCTGACCTGTGTAATGGCATAAATAACGATCAGCAGCAGCGCCGTCTTATAATTCCCCACCAGGAGCTTATACAGCGCCCAGGGGAGCATGGCAGTCCCAGTGCCAAAAAACGGCAGAAAATCCAGAAACGCAATCAAAAAAGCAATCAATGCGAAATATTTGATCTTCAGCAGTGCAAACCCTATCAGCAGGATCAAAAATACAATCCCCATAATCTTAAACTGGGCCCGGAAATATCCTCCTACTGCATAACGCATATTATCCATCACCAGCGTCATCCGTTTTACGATCGACTGTGGCATCACCTTCTTTGCCCAGTTCAGGACCTCCTCCCGCTCCACAGTAAAAAAATATGCAGAAATCACTGCCACCAGCACAGAGACCAGATAAAACGGGAGACGCATAGCCAGATTTCCTGCCGCCGTCACTGTTGGCTCTCCAATTTTGGAAATCAAATCCCCCATATATTGGTTGAGATTTTCCATCATTGACTGAAAACCGGTACGGACTTCCTCCGGCAGTTTTTCGAACAATCCTGACAAGGAACCTCCGATTTCCCATAGCCCGCTCTCCAACTGGCTGTAAAGTTCTGGTATATTCTTGGTCAGATCGCCGGCCTCTGTCACAAGCCTGCTGACCGCAAGATAAAATAAAAGAACAATCAGCCCGATCACCAAAATGACAATCAGCGCGGAACCAAGCTTCTTTACAATCTTGAAATGTTTTTCCAGCCAATTTACCACTGGCGCGGCAATGGCCGAAATACACCATCCAATGACAAACGGCATAAAGAAAATGATCGCCTTTACTCCTATGATGATAAATGCGGCAGTTGCCAAAATACTGAAGATCAGGCTCACCGCCACCTGCCAATATGGCCTTCTACTTTCCATGAAACTAACACCTCTGCTTTTTCACGTTTCTTATTCTTCCTATTCTTTTATTCTCATTCTCTAAAATACTCTCATATACCCTATACTTGCGCCGGCGATTCCAGACATTGTGTTTCTACATACTCCCAGATTTCCTCCCGACCTTGCTTTGTCACAGATGAGAAGGGAATCAGCTTTGTTCCCGGAACCAGTTTCAGCCCTTCCTTCAATACCTTGATCTGCTTTTGCACCTGGCTCCGTTTCAGCTTGTCCAATTTTGTCGCAATGATCACAGGCTGGAATCCCTGTTCCAAAATCCACTGATACATCAACCTGTCATTTGCAGAGGGCGCGTGCCGGATATCGATCAGAAGGAACACGGCTCCCA
Organism: uncultured Lachnospiraceae bacterium; assembly: GCA_910589385.1. GTDB lineage: Bacteria > Bacillota > Clostridia > Lachnospirales > Lachnospiraceae > Schaedlerella. Next base: position 28,088 of record CAJUTU010000005.1, on the reverse strand, counting down.
GCCGGGAGGAACTGTGCAGATAACGCTCCACCAGCTTTCCCCACTGTTCCTTCTCTTTCTCAGATACTTTTGCATACCCGTAACCTGGCAAATCTACCAGATAGATTTCCTCATTTATGTTATAATAATTGATCGTCTGTGTCTTTCCAGGAGTGGCGGAGATCCGTGCATAAGATTTTCGGTTCATCAAGGCATTGATCAGCGAAGATTTCCCCACATTGGATTTCCCTGCAAACGCAATTTCCGGCTTCCCATTCTCCGGCAGCGTACTGGTGATCCCACATACTGTTTCCAGATTTACACTTTTGATTACCATATATATCTCCTTTTATGCTAACGCCAGCCCCAGCACATCATCCATCTGCTCCACCGGAACAATTTCCAGGCCTTTCGTGATCTCCGAAGACAATGCATCCACATCGGCCTTATTTTTCTTTGGAATCAGAACCGTCTTGATCCCCGCATTTTTTGCTGCCAAAAGCTTTTCCTTCAGGCCGCCGATAGGAAGCACTCTTCCGCGCAGTGTTACTTCACCTGTCATTGCAAGGTCCGCGCGCACCTTCCGTCCTGTGATTGCAGAAAACATCGCTGTCGCCATGGTAATCCCGGCTGAGGGCCCGTCTTTGGGAACCGCGCCTTCCGGAATATGTACATGGATATCATGCTTTTCAAAAAAGTCCTCTGCAATCTCATAATTACCGCTGATGGAACGAATATAGCTGATCCCGGTCTGGGCGGATTCCTTCATCACATCGCCAAGCTGCCCGGTCAGCAGGATATCCCCCTTTCCCGGCATGATATTAACCTCGATCTGCAAGGTGTCGCCGCCCACACTGGTCCATGCCAGCCCCCGGACAATTCCAACCTCATCAGAGTCATTCGCCATCTGATAGGAAAATTTCTCTTTTCCAAGATATTTTTGGATATTCTTCTCTGTGACCGCGACCTTTTTCTTATTCTCTGTCAGGATTTCTTTTGCCGATTTCCGGCAGATATTGCCAATCTCCCTCTCCAATTGCCGTACTCCGGCCTCTTTCGTATAATTTCTGATCATTTTCCCAATAGCCTGCTTGCTGAATGACAACATAGCAGGATCCAGCCCATGCTTCGCCAACTGTTTTGGGATCAAATGCTCCACTGCAATATGCAGCTTCTCATTTTCCGTATAACTATTGACCTCAATGACCTCCATCCGATCCAGGAGAGGACGCGGAATCGTCTGTGTCGTATTAGCCGTGGTTACAAATAATACTTCTGATAAATCCAGAGGCACCTCCAGATAATGGTCACGGAACTTTTTGTTCTGCTCGCTGTCTAAAACCTCCAAAAGTGCGGAAAAAGTATCTCCCTTATAGTCTGTACTGACTTTGTCAATTTCATCCAAAAGCAATAAAGGATTTTTCACACCCGCCATCCGGATCCCATTGGCAATCCTTCCCGGCATGGCGCCCACATAGGTTTTCCGGTGCCCGCGGATTTCCGCTTCATCCCGAACTCCTCCGAGCGAAATACGGACGTAAGGCTTTTTCAGCGCGCGCGCCAGCGATTTTGCAATAGATGTCTTTCCGGTTCCCGGCGGCCCCACCAGACAAAGTATCGGGCTTTCTCCCTTTTTCGTGAGAGAGCGTACCGCCAGAAATTCCAGGACCCGTTCCTTTACCTGTTCCAGCCCATAGTGATCCTCCTCCAGCACTTCTTCGGCAAAAGCCATATCTCCACTGTCTTTAACCGCCTTATTCCATGGCATTTCCAGAAGCGTCTCGATATAAGTCCGAAGCACACCGCTTTCCGCCGGGCTGTTCAAGGAACTTTTAAAACGGCTGATCTCCTTTGACAGCTTTTCCTTGACTTCCTTTGGCGCTTTCAATTTTTTTGCAGCCTGCTCAAATTCTTCCGCATCCGATAGCGTGGTATCATCACCCAGTTCCTCCCGGATAAGCTTTAACTGCTCTCGCAGGATATATTCCCTCTGATGCTTGTCCACCCGTTCCTTCACCTTGGACCGGATATCCTCCTTTATATCCATGATCTGGACTTCGTTAACCATCTGAAAAGACAGCATCTCATACCGTTTTTCGAAATCTGTCTGATTCAAGATTTCCTGTAGTTCCAGATAATATAACGGAATATTCGCAGAAATCTCATCAACCAGTTCTTTCAGATCCTGGATCTCTAAGATGCGGCTGACCCCTTCCTTAGACATTTTTCCATTTTTTGCCGCATAATCTATGAAGATATCCTTCAAGCTCCGTATCATTGCCTGTTTGTTCAAATCCTCCGGCGGCTGGATATCTGACTCATCGATCACCTCCACTTCCGCACGCAGATAAGGAGTATCATATTCAATCTTTTTTAAAATCCCCCTTGTCTCTCCGGATACCAAAACCCTTAAAAGTTTTTTCGGCAGTTTAATGATCTGTTTCACAGAAGCAACTGTCCCCACTTCGTATACTTCTCTCTGGCTCGATCCTTCTGTCTCCTGCTCTCGCTGCGTTGCAAGAAAAATCTGCTGATCTTCCAACATGGCCTCCTGCACTGCCGCAATCGAACGTTCCCGGCTGATGTCAAAATGCACCACCATCTCCGGCATGATCGTCATACCCCGCAAGGCAACCATCGGAAGGCTTTTTATCTCACTCTTCATGTATATTTGTCCTCCAAATCCGCAACTATTCTATGCAAAAAGTCACTCATAGGTTTCTATTATTCCCACAAACCTTCTTACATCTTACTCAACCTGCGTCCTATATGAAAAGGCAGGTATCTGGTCTTCCCATAATACCCGCCCCTGTTTCTTATATTACCTAAGCGCTGCGCGGTGTTAAAAACGACCTGCGTTCTTCCCCGTCACATTCATATAAAGGCTGCCCCGTACCCTTCACAGTGTCCTTCGTAATCCTGCACTCTTTGATGGTTGAATCTGAGGGCACACGGAACATCGTATCCATCATGATTCCCTCCATGATGGCCCTCAGTCCTCTGGCTCCCGTCTTTCGTGCCAATGTCGTCTCTGCAATGGCAGTCAATGCATCACGGTCAAATACCAGCCGGACACCATCCAGCTCCAGAAGCTTTTGATACTGTTTGACAATTGCGCTCTTTGGCTCTGTCAAAATCCGGATCAACGCTTTCTTATCCAACATCTCCAGAGACACTGTTACCGGAAGACGTCCTACCAGCTCAGGAATCAGGCCAAATTTCACCAAATCCTGGGGAAGCGCTTCCTTTAACAGCACATCTACATTATACTCATGCTGCGCCGTGATCTCCGCGTTAAAACCAATAGACTTTCTGTCCAAACGTGTCTCAATGATCTTGTCAAGTCCCTCAAATGCCCCGCCGCAGATAAACAAAATATTCGTAGTATCAATCTGGATGAGTTCCTGATGAGGATGTTTTCTTCCGCCCTGGGGCGGAACAGATGCCACTGTTCCTTCTATGATCTTCAAAAGAGCCTGCTGTACACCTTCTCCGGATACATCACGGGTAATAGATGGATTTTCAGATTTTCTTGTAATCTTATCAATCTCATCGATGTAGATAATGCCGTGTTCTGCGCGTTCGATGTCTCCATCAGCCGCCTGGATCACTTTCAGAAGAATATTCTCCACATCTTCCCCCACATACCCTGCTTCTGTCAAAGCCGTAGCATCCGCGATTGCAAAGGGAACGTTCAGAACTTTTGCAAGTGTCTGAGCAAGAAGAGTCTTCCCACATCCTGTAGGCCCCAGCATCAGAATATTGCTCTTCTGCAGCTCTACCCCCAAATCCTGCTCCGCCAGAATCCGTTTATAATGATTATACACCGCAACCGAAAGTACTTTCTTCGCTTCTTCCTGTCCGATCACATAGTCATCCAGAAATGCTTTCATCTCCTCCGGTGTGAGCAGATTGATATCCGCAAAAGGATTTCTCTCATCATATTCCAATTCTTCTTCAATAATTTCAGAACACACCTCCACACATTCATCACAGATAAATGCCCCGTTGGGCCCTGAGATCAATTTGCGGACCTGTGTCTGCGGCTTGTTACAGAAAGAACATCTTACAATATCTTCCATCATTTTTCCTGCCATCTGTTTTCACCTCATATAATCCCTTAATGTTTGGCAATGACTTCATCAACCAGTCCATATTCCTTTGCTTCCTCAGCAGACATGAAATTATCTCTTTCCGTATCTACCTGTATGGTCTCCAAAGGCTGGCCGGTATTGGCTGCCAGAATCTCATTTAACCGCTTTCTGGTCCGCAGGATATGCTCTGCGGCAATCTGGATTTCCGTTGCCTGCCCCCTGGCTCCGCCGGAAGGCTGATGAATCATAATCTCCGCATTCGGCAGGGCGAAACGCTTGCCCTTTGTTCCGCCGGAAAGCAGGAAAGACCCCATGCTGGCTGCCATACCGATACATACCGTAGATACATCACATTTAATATACTGCATCGTATCATAGATTGCCAGGCCCGCAGTCACAGAACCGCCTGGGCTGTTGATATAGAGCTGGATGTCCTTATTCGGGTCATCTGCCTCCAGAAACAGAAGCTGAGCCACAACAATATTTGCAGAAACATCTGTCACTTCTTCTCCCAGAAAAATGATCCTGTCTTTCAACAATCTGGAATAAATATCATAAGAACGTTCTCCGCGGCTCGTCTGTTCAATGACATAAGGTACTAAACTCATCTAAAAATCTCCCTTCTGAAATCATGCTTCCAGCCTGCTCGTAAAACGAGCAGGCTTAAGGATCTTTATTCTTACTCACAATTTACATCCTGACAGGATATAGGCTGCGGCTTTTCTTTATTCTTCCACCGCTGCATCCGCAATCAATGTGATTGCATCCTGAACAACAATGCTCTCCTTCAATTCTTCTATCCGTTCTTCACCCATATTTTCTTTCAGCTTCTCTACTTCCATCTGATAAGTGTCTGCCATCTTCTGCAGTTCCTCTTCCAGACGTTCTTCAGACACCTGGATGTTCTCTGCCTTGGCAACTGCTTCCAGAGTCAGTCTTGTCCGGATATTCTTCATAGCCTGTTTTTCCATATCCTGTTTCAGCCGTTCCTCCGAAAGTCCTGTCATCTGGTAATACATTTCCTTTGTCATTCCCTGCATCTGCAGACGGTAGGACATGTCGTCCTGCATATTCCGCACCTGCAGATCCACCATAGGCTGCGGAATATCCATCTCTGCATTCTCTGCGGCCTGCTCAACAGACTGATCCTCCACTTGCTCCCGTGCCGCTGCATTCTTTCTGTCTACAAGTTTTTTCTCTACTTCTGCTCTGTATTCCTCTAAAGTCTCACATTCGGATACCTCGGAAGCAAACTCATCATCCAGCTCCGGCAGTTCTCTTTCCTTGATCGTCTTTATCGTACATTTAAATACAGCCGGTTTCCCTGCCAGTTCTTTTGCATGGTATTCTTCCGGGAAAGTTACATTCACTTCCATCTCTTTGTCAATCTCTGCCCCGATCAGCTGTTCTTCAAATCCCGGAATAAAGGAACCGGAGCCGATAGTCAGCGAATAATCCGTACCTTTTCCGCCTTCAAAAGCCTCTCCGTCCACAAAGCCCTCAAAATCCAGCGTAACCATGTCCTTATCCTGAACAGCGCGGCCTGTGACCTCCACAGTACGTCCGTTGCGTTCACGTTCTCTCTGAATCTCTGCTTCTACATCTTCCGCTGTCACTTCCACTGAAATCTTATCCACTTTCAGCCCTTTATATTCACCCAATGTTACTTCTGGCTTTACAGCGACTTCTGCAGTGAAGATAAACGGCTGTCCTTTCTCCATCTGGACCACGTCAATCTCAGGCTGGGATACGATATCCAGATCACACTCGTCATAAGCCTTTCCATAATACTCAGGAATCATACGGTTCACAGCTTCATCATAGAATACTTCCGGACCATACATCTTCTCTACCATCTGGCGCGGTACTTTTCCCTTTCTGAAACCTGGTATAGAAATCCTTTTACGCTCTTTCAGATATGCAGCCTGAAGCGCTTTCTCCACATCCTCTGCTGCAACCTCGATCGTAAGCTTTGCCATATTATGCTCTAACTTTTCTACCTGTAGACTCATTTCTTAATTTCCTCCTTGACATTTGTAGGGAACTGTATGCAGATAACAAAATCTTCTCCTGCTGTTCCTGCTCAATCTGCACGGCAAATCAATTGCCTCTCGTGCATGCACGGGCATACGCCCACAATCATTACACAAGTATAGCACAAGAGACTTTTGATTTCCAGCACTTTTTCATTCTTCTTATAAATAGATGATCGACCGTCCGATTTCCCCGGCTTTCTCTTCTCCGCACAGCACTTCCGTTAATTTCAGCGCAAACGGGATTGCCGTCCCCATCCCGCGGCCCGTGATCAGATGCCCATCCACACAAACCGCATCTTGTACCACATCCGCGCCTTCTAACTTCTCTTCAAAGGAAGGATAACAGCAGGCTTTCCGCCCTTTTAAAAATCCAAGCCTGCCGAGAATACTCGGCGCCGCACAAATAGCTCCAATATACTGCCCTTGTTCATGATGTGCCTCAAGAAGCCCACGAAGCCCCTTATGCTCCATAAGATTTTTGGTTCCTGGCATCCCTCCTGGAAGCACAAGCATATCCGCCTGTGTGAAATCCATTTCCTCAAACAAAAAATCCGCCTGCACATCAATCTGATGCGCCCCATGGATTGTTTTATCTCCGGTGACGGACACCGTATCTACCTGAACGCCTGCCCTCCGCAGGATATCCACTACGGTAAGTCCTTCAATTTCTTCAAATCCGTCTGCCAAAAAAACACTGACTGTTTTCATATACTACTATACCGTCCCTTCTATATAAAATGTATGGCTGCATAAATATATACCGGTAAATTTATCACATCCGCCGCTATATATCCAAAATTTCCTTTACCGTCTCTTTCATCTTATCTGCGTCACATTCTCTGGTATGCAGAATCTGTGCATTCCTGATTTCTTTGATCGCATTCGGCACCGCAGTCCGTGAAACCTTTTCCAGCTCGTCTATCAGATCAAACTCATCCATAGCCTCATATTTCCCATCAATCGCACTCATCACGCTTTTCACAAATTTATATGGGCTTGCCGTAGACGCGACCACAGCCTTTTTATGGTCGCCGCTGTCTTCTCTGTACGCCCTGCACACGTGGGATGCCACAGCCGTATGTGTATCCATCACATATCCGGTAGAATTGTAAGTATTACGGATTGCCGCCATGGTCTCCTCTTCTGTAGCATATCCTCCCGCAAAATCGGAAAGCCGCCCCCGCATCTCCGGCGTGATCTCATATCTGCCTTCTGACTTCAGCGCCTCCATCAGTTCCCTGTCTTTCCCGTCATCCTGCCCGGCAATTGCATAGATCAGCCTTTCCAGATTACTGGAGATCAGTATATCCATAGACGGAGAAGAGGTCAGCACAAACTCCCGGTTTTTATCATAAGTCCCTGTCTGGAAGAAATCAAACAATACTTTATTTTCATTAGAAGCACAGATAAGCTTTGCAATAGGCACACCCATCTGCTTTGCATAGTAAGCAGCCAGAATGTTTCCAAAGTTCCCGGTAGGCACAGTCACATTGATCTCTTCTCCCTGCACGATCTCACCATTATCCAGAAGCTTTGCGTAGGCATAGACATAATATACCACCTGTGGAACCAGACGCCCGATATTGATGGAATTTGCAGAAGAAAACTGATATCCCTTCTCCGTCATTTCCTGTTCTAGTTCTTTATCTTCAAACAGGGCTTTCACACCGCTCTGTGCATTGTCAAAATTCCCATGGATTGCCACAACCGCCGTGTTGCTCCCTTTCTGCGTAACCATCTGTAGTTCCTGCACGCGGCTGACCCCGTTTTTCGGATAAAAGACAATAATCCTCGTTCCGGGTACATCTGCAAACCCGGCCAGAGCCGCTTTCCCGGTATCGCCGGAAGTGGCTGTCAATATGACGATCTCATTCTCCACATGGTTCTTTCTGGCTGACGTAGTCAGAAGATGGGGCAAAATGGAGAGCGCCATATCCTTGAATGCGATGGTTGCCCCATGGAACAGCTCCAAATGATAAGTGTCACCCACTTTTACCAATGGCGCGATCACTTCCGTATCAAATTTTGAATCATAAGCGCTGTCAATACAATGCCTTAACTCTTCCTCAGTGAAATCTGTCAGGAACTGCTTCATCACTGCATATGCCGTCTCCTGATAAGACATCCCTTTTAACTCTTCCATTGCCACATCCAGCTTTGGTACAGACACCGGCACAAACAAACCGCCGTCTGGAGCAAGCCCCTTCAGGATCGCCTCCGAAGCTGTCACTGTATGCTGTGCATCCCGCGTACTTTTATATAGTAGATTCATATCATCAGCCCTCTTCTCTTTCTCATATACTAGAAATAGGACAGCGTACAACATTTCTGTCTCCACTGTCCTCTCATTTGCTCTTTTATCCTATGCCTCTTCCGCTTTTTTACTGTTGGTATATTTCACCAGCCCGCCTGCGGCAATCAGCTTTTGCATAAACTCTGGAAATGCCTGCCCCTGGAACTCTGTGCCCTTTGTCCGGTTATAAATCCTTCCGTTGTCAAAATCCACTTCCACTTCGTCCCCGGCTTCGATCCCTTTTGCCGCCTCCGGGCATTCAATGATCGGAAGACCGATATTAATGGCATTCCTATAGAAAATCCGTGCAAAAGTCTCTGCGATCACGCAGCTTACTCCTGCCGTTTTTAAACACAGCGGCGCATGTTCCCGGGAAGACCCGCAGCCAAAATTTTTATTCGCCACGATCAAATCGCCAGGCTGCACCTTTTTCACAAAATCCGGGTCAATATCCACCATAGCATGGCTTGCCAGTTCCTGCGCGTCAAAGGAATTCAGATATCTTGCCGGAATGATAACGTCTGTATCTACATTATCTCCATATTTAAAAACGTGTCCTAATGCTTTCATACCCTGTCACCTACTTTCTCCGGATTTGCAATACAGCCTGCGATCGCGCTGGCTGCCGCCACTTCCGGGGAAGCCAGATAGATCAGAGAATCCACATGTCCCATCCGTCCTACAAAATTCCGGTTCGTCGTAGACACACATCTTTCTCCTGCTGCCATAACGCCCATATGACCGCCCATACATGGACCGCAGCTCGGCGTATTCACCGCACAGCCTGCATCAATAAAAATGTCAACCAGTCCTTCCGCGATACACTGCTTGTAAATCTTCTGTGTGGCAGGTATCACCATCACCCTGACATCTGGATGAACTGTATGGCCTTTCAAGATTGCCGCAGCTTTCCTCATATCTTCCATACGTCCATTGGTACAGGAACCTATCACGACCTGATCGATCCGGATCGGCTCCATCGCCTCCACCTCGTCGATGGTCTTTGCATTGCCTGGTAGATGCGGAAATGCAATGGTTGGACGTACTTCATCAAGATGGATTTCCACAACCTCATCATACTCTGCGTCCGCATCTGCCGTATAGATATGGTATTCCTTTTTAGAATGTTCCTTAATATAGCCTTCCGCCTGCTCATCCACCGGGAAAATCCCGTTTTTCGCGCCTGCCTCGATTGCCATGTTCGCCATCGTGAACCGATCGTCCATAGACAGGCTCGCAATTCCGTCTCCGGTAAATTCCATAGATTTATAAAGCGCCCCGTCCACACCGATCTTCCCGATAATGTGGATGATAATATCCTTTCCACTCACATACGGCCCCGGCTTCCCGGTCAACACAAACTTGACCGCGCTTGGAACTTTAAACCACAACTCCCCAGTCGCCATTCCCGTCGCAATATCCGTTGTACCCACCCCGGTAGAAAATGCGCCCAGCGCACCGTATGTACAAGTATGAGAATCCGCGCCGATAATACATTCTCCTGCTGTGACAACCCCTGCCTCTGGCAGGATCGCATGCTCCACACCGGATTTTCCCTGTTCAAAAAACCAGCTCAGCCCCTGATCCTTTGCGAACTCCCGGATTGCCTTTGAATTCTCCGCTGATTTGATATCCTTATTCGGTGTAAAATGATCCGGTACAAGGACCACTTTGTCTTTATCATATACTTTTTCAGCCATCTCCCGGAAAATAGGCAGTGCCATCGGCCCGGTAATATCGTTTGCCATCACCACGTCTAACTTCGCTTCTATCAGTTGGCCCGCTGATACAGAATCCAGTCCTGCATGGGCTGCCAGTATTTTCTGCGTCATCGTCATTCCCATTATGACATCCTCCTTTATCTTGGTGAGCACCCTTTTTCTGTCTGCTATTCTATCACACAATTCTCTGAAAGAAAAGCAGAAAGTGAAGGAATCCTTTCTAAAATATAGAAACTATGTTTTCATCCAATCTTCCTTCTGGCCGCTGCAGCCAATACTCCAAACGACAGCAGCAGCAAGAGCACTGCCGGAAGAATCTCCAGGGAATCCCCTGTCTTCACGGTTTTTCCTGTATTGACAGCAGGCTCTTCTTTCTCTGGCACGTCCTTCTCCGGAACTTCCTTTTCAGGAGCATGAAATGTGACCGTCTGTTCTTCATAATCGATGTCTTTATGTGCCGCCACTTCTTTTCCGTCATGTGTCACACTTTCATAAGCTACGGCCGTTTTTCCTGCCAGAGCAGATGCGTCAAACTCAAATGTCACATCCACGCTCCCCGACTCTTCCTTAGGCGTAAACTCCGTCTTTGCCGTAATTTCTTTTCCATTCTGCAAAAGCGGTTCCTGAGTGTCCTTATCCATCAAAATGCCTTCCACCGTATAATCCAGGCCGGAAGTCAGATTTGTATAAAACACGGAATCCACTATGACCGTTTCTTCGGCTGCCTCCGCATTACGGCTGTTTGTCTTAACGTCCTTTGCCGTGGTCCGTACCTTTGGAAAATACACGGTCTGTTCCTCATCATGGATATCCGCATGGACAGCATATACCTTCCCGTTCTTCTCTAATCTTTCATAAGCAACCAGAGTCTTTCCTTCTAAAAGCGAACCGTCAAATGTAAATATCACCTCCGCTTTTCCATTTTTTTCTTTCGGAATAAAGCGGACCTCTGCTGTCACATCTTTTCCGCAAGCGTCTTTTACAATCTGTTCTGTGTCCTTATCCATCAATTTCCCGATCAATGTATATTCCTGTCCGGCTTTCAGATTTTCATAAGATACGGTGTCTATTATAGAAATCTTTTCTCCTGCGGCGATCATATTCGTCCCGGATTCTGCATCCGCCGCCTTTGTCCCGATCTTCGGGAAATGAATGGTCTGGCCTTCATCCTCGAGATCCTTATGCTCTGCAATTTTTTTATCCTTACAGTACAATTCTTCATAAATCACAATATCAGAGCCACCAAGCCCGGATGCGTCAAAGGTACATTCTATTTCTACAATGCCGGCTGACGCAGACGCGGTAAATGTCTTTTCCGCTGCCACCTTATTTCCTTCTTTGTCCATGATCTGTTCTCCGGTAGACCGGCTCACCGGCATACATTTCAACAGGTATTCTTCCTTTTCTTTTAACCCGCTGTAGATTACAGAATCCACGACCGTCACATTTCCGGCAGCTCCATAGTGATCTCCTGTAGCCTCGTTTCTCGCGCTCGTAGAGATTGCAGGAGTCCCTTCCTCCGGCCCCTTATTTTCCAGATTTCCAAGGTTCACGGTAACCCGGTCCTTATAGACCACGAAAGTCGTTTTCAGCATAATCTTGCCTTCGTTTGCCTCGGAAGGAATTTCTTCCAGGATATACGTGTCATAAGGAAGCGCCCCCAGCTTATCATTGACCGGCGCTTTGTTCCCTTCCTGGTCTGTTCCGAACCACAATCCATCTTCCGTTCCTCCCTGATTGGTATTGTGAGTATGCTGATTCCAATCCGCAGCAGAGCAATAATAGCCATTTCCATCTGTGGTAATCAGATGAGATTCCCCTGTATTCACGCTTGTCACTTTAAATGAAACGTCCTTCATCACGTCCTGAGTCTCTGCGTCAATCTTACGGAGTTCAAAATCTCCCCGTTTTACCTGATTCTGGATGGAATGTTCTGGACCCGTCAGATCTATCATCTCTCCATCCTCTATAATCGAGAATTCCCGGCACAATACGCCCTCTTCCAGATATCCTTCCGGAGCGCCGGTCTCAATGATGCGGTATTTTCCATAAGGCAGCAGGTCATTTCCCGTCTGTGCTATGCCCTCTTCATCCGTCCGTATCATTGCGACCTCTTCATTCCTGCCATAGGATTTCCCATCCACAAGCACCGCATTCTCATTCAAATTTACGATCGTAAATGCTGCATTTTTGAAATCAGCTCCCCCTTGGGGCGTTGCTCCCTTTGTCTCAAAATCCCGTTTCCGAATCTTCACGCCTCCGCGGATAATCTGGTCATATATGGCATATTTGCTGCCTCCGGCCAGAGAAATCTCATGCCCGGACTCCCGAATCTGGGAAATGTACAGGCCATCAATCTTCTCTCCATTCCCATCAGCCTGCAAATACGCCCCTTCCAGCAAATATCCCACAGGTGCTTTTGTTTCTTCAATCGTAACCGTTCCCAAAGGCAGCACCACGTTTCCGTCTGACACATAAAAATCGTCTCCCGATATTTTATGCCGTTCATCCAATAGTGCCCGATATCTGGCCGGGCCTCCGTCAGGATCCGCCATTTCCTTTGTTTCCAACACCCAGGTTTTTGCAGGTTCCGGTGGCAGACTGTCCTTTTCATAGTATCCGCTGTAATATTTTATGGTAAACTGTGTGCCCGCGAATCCTGCATTTCCCTGAGACACTGCCTCTCCTGTTTCCAAATCCATCTTCGTCAGCTCTATCTGCGCAGACATATATTCCGGGACGTCACTGACGCGCACCTCTGTCGTTTCACCTGCATTCACATGTACAGGATAAACCACCGGGTTTTTACGATACCCCTCCGGAGCACGGATTTCCTTCACCCAGTAATCTCCTGCTGTCAATTCCACTGTATCACTTTCCCCCGCTTCGCTGGTAGTAAATGTTCCCGCCTGCTGCGTGCAGGAGACATCTACATAAATTCCGTATTCCGCGCCGCTTAAAGAATAACAGGCATTCCCGTCCGTAACAGACGAATCCGAAGAACTTTTATATAGCTTTGCAGTTCCATTGATTGGCCCGGAATATTCCAGCCAGACAATATCCTGTCTGTCATTATAGGCCACATAGACCGTATACTCCTGAAAAATCGCCATCTGGGCCTTTCCGCTGTTCATTTGTTCCGCCAAAGCATTCCTCATCGCCGTAATCTGGCTGTTTGTAAGCCCATTCGTCTCTCCTGTGTATTCAATCCCGATCATGGCATGTACATAAGGGTACGGATTGTCTGTCCCTCCAAACAGTGCGTTGGCTTCCTTTGCCCAGGGCCCGTCCGCGCCAAACATCAGCGCCATCTTGATCCGGTCGTTATCCAACTGCGAAACCTGATAATGTCCCGAAGGGGTCGGCTTGTTCGGCTGTGCACAATATCCCATGTAATTTCCTTTTTCTGTCAGTACATAGAACTCATTGGTCACCCAGCTCCCATAACTGTGCTGCGTCCCCGGTGTGATCGTACAGTCCGAGCCTACTGTTGAGAAAAGCATGATCCCATCTTCGCCCATCACATATGCGGTTCCGTAATCTCCGACAGCATATCTCCTGCCAATCGGCGGGCGATCCTGCGCAGAGTCTTCCTCTTCTTCCTCCGCATCATGCCCGGAAACCTCATCCACTTTTGTATCCTCCGTGTAAAAAGAAATACTGTTCTCGTTGTTTTCCTCCTTCCCCGACTGTTTCTGAGGCGTTTCCTGCTGCCATGCCCCATCCGCTGCCGCCCCATCTTGCTGCATGATATTTTGCATTGTTCCACTTTGCTGCTGTTCTTTCGGTGTATTTAAGTCTTCGCCGGAGTCTCCTCCTGCTGTTTCCGTTATTTCCTGTATGATTTCACCTGTCACCTCCGTATTTTCTGCCGCCCGGTTCTCCATCTGTTCCTCCGCACGCACGGAAACGGCGCTTGCCGTAACCATACAACTGAAGATCAGCAGGAAAGCAACCGCCGTCCGGAACGCCTCTGCCATGTTGTTAAAAATCCGCTCCATATTCTTTCTCCTCCATACAAATACATATTTTCGTACCTGTACCGGGGCAGCGCCGCAGTTTATCCGGATTCACTGCGTATATGACCCACATCAGAAGCTATTGTAAAATGAAACGGCCGGTTTCTTTTTCTCCGCCTGTTTCTGCTTACAGCAGCCTCCTGTCATGCGCTGCATCTGGAAACGCCACGTGAATAAATTTTAGAAGTCAAATGTACATGCGGGCATATACACCTGGCCCGTTGCTATCCAAAAGCAAAAAGACTCCCTCCTTCCTGGTTATGTTGTGACTTACGTCTGCATCATTTTGCCAGCCGAGTAAAATGTTCCTGGACGCCTGTCTGCACACATATTCTTACGCGCGTATATTTCCATATGTCTGCGGATCCCGTAAATCACAACCCTGAGATAAATAACATAGCTATGTCCTCGTTTTTGGATAATGGGATGATGTTCCCAATGAAAAAAAGATATGTCCTAAGACGAGTAACTTGATGATAAACTATGAAAAGGGATTTGTCAACCACATTTTTTGTAGTCAGACAAATCCCTTTTACCCTTTCACACAATGAAGCGGCTCCAAAGCCTGCTCTCACGCTTTCTTTTCAATATACCCTTTCGCCGTCAAAGCTTCCGCACACAGCACTGCGCCGCCTGCTGCCCCCCGGACCGTATTATGAGACAATCCAACAAATTTATAATCAAACAGGCTGTCTTCTCTCAACCGTCCGATGGATACGCCCATGCCGTTCTCATAATCTACATCCAGCTTCACCTGAGGCCTATTATCCTCTTCCAGATATTGAATGAACTGCTTCGGCGCGCTTGGAAGTTGGGCCTCCTGAGGATACCCTTTATAATTCACCAGTTTTTCAATCAACTGTTCTTTGGTCGGCTTCTTCTCAAAATTTACAAAGACTGCCGCCGTATGTCCGTCCAAAACCGGCACACGGATGCACTGGCAGGTAATCTTCGGAAACTCCGCTTTCACAATCTGGCCGTTTTCCACATTGCCAAGTATCCGCAAGGGCTCCTGCTCGCTCTTTTCCTCTTCCCCGCCGATATAAGGGATTACATTTTCCACCATCTCCGGCCAGTCCTTGAAAGTCTTTCCCGCACCGGAAATCGCCTGATATGTGGTTGCCACAACCTCTTTTGGCCCGTACTCCTTCCATGCGGCAAGGCAGGGCGCGTAACTCTGGATGGAACAATTTGGCTTGACAGCGATAAATCCACGCTTTGTCCCAAGACGCTTTTTCTGATCTGCGATCACTTCAAAATGTTCCACGTTGATTTCCGGCACTACCATCGGCACATCCGGCGTCCAGCGGTGTGCGCTGTTGTTAGATACCACAGGCGTCTCTGTCTTCGCATAAGCTTCCTCAATCGAGCGGATCTCGTCCTTTGACATATCCACAGCGCTGAACACGAAGTCCACGGTTGCAGCCACTTTTTCCACCTCATTGACATTCAGTACCACCAGTTTTTTTACCGCTTCCGGCATCGGAGTACTCATCTTCCACCTGCCGCCCACTGCCTCTTCATAAGTTTTCCCTGCGGAACGCGGGCTGGCCGCCACGGTCACTACTTCA
This sequence comes from uncultured Lachnospiraceae bacterium, assembly GCA_910589385.1. Lineage (GTDB taxonomy): Bacteria > Bacillota > Clostridia > Lachnospirales > Lachnospiraceae > Schaedlerella. The sequence continues at coordinate 12,375 of CAJUTU010000005.1, read as the reverse complement.
AACCACGGATGGCCCTCCAAAAGAGAGATAAATCTCTGGCCAACCATCCCTGTTGCTCCTAAAATTCCAACTTTTAATTTCTTCTCCATAATCCCTACTCCTTCATCTGCATTTATCATCAATCTACAATTTTATACATTATCAGACAGCGAAGCTGTCCGCCTGCCACACCGCTTACTCTGCCGCAAGATACGCCTCTTCCAACGCAATGACCTTCTCCATCGCAGCCTTTCCCGGGGCTCCGATCGTATTACGCATCTCCACACAGGTTTTCATGCTGACCGCCTCGTAGATATCATTTTCAAACACCGGTGAGATTGCCTTGTATTCTTCCATCGTCAGATCATCCAACGGCTTATTCTTCTCAATACAGTAAAGCACCAGCTGCCCGACAATCCCGTGCGCGTCCCTAAAAGGCACTCCGTGATTGACCAGATAATCCGCGGCATCCGTAGCGTTGGTGAACCCATGCTTCGCACTGTCTGCCATTTTTCCTTTACGGAATTTCATGGTATCCAGCATTCCCGTAAATAACGCAAGACATCCTTTTGTGGTGTCCATTGCGTCAAACACCAGTTCCTTGTCTTCCTGCATATCCTTATTATATGCCAGCGGCAGCCCTTTCATCGTAGTCAGCAGGGACATCAGCGCCCCATACACCCGGCCGGTCTTCCCACGGACCAGTTCTGCGATATCCGGATTCTTTTTCTGAGGCATGATACTGCTCCCGGTACTGTAAGCATCGTCCAGCTCCACAAACTGATATTCATTCGAATTCCAGATGATGACTTCCTCGGAAAACCGGCTCAGATGCATCATCACCGTAGACATTGCCGAAAGCAGTTCGATCAGATAATCTCTGTCCGACACCGAATCCATACTGTTCAGCGTCGGCCCGTCAAATTCCAGAAGCTGCGCCGTATACTCCCGATCCAGCGGATAGGTGGTGCCCGCCAGCGCCCCCGCCCCCAGAGGGCAGGTATTCATCCGGCGGTATATATCCTTCATCCGTGAACGATCCCGCCGGAACATCTCAAAATAAGCGCCCAGATGATGTGCCAGAGTCACCGGCTGGGCTTTCTGCAGATGGGTAAATCCAGGCATGTAAGTCTCCGTATGCTCCTTCATCAACTTCAAAAGAACCTCCAAAAGACTCTTCAGCAGTCCATCCATCTCCAAAATCTCGTCCCTTGTATATAATTTCATATCCAGGGCCACCTGGTCGTTCCGGCTGCGCCCGGTGTGAAGCTTCTTCCCCACATCCCCGATCCGTTCGGTCAGATTGGCCTCCACAAAACTGTGGATATCTTCATATTCCTCCGTAATAGAAAGGGTTTTGTTCTCCACATCCGCCAGAATACCGTTCAGCCCTTCTATGATCTTCTCTTCTTCCTCTTCGGTCAGGATCCCCTGCTTTGCCAGCATCTTTACATGGGCGATGCTGCCCCGGATATCCTGTGCATAAAACCTTTTGTCAAATGAGATGGACGCGTTAAAATCATATACCAGTTTGTCCGTCTCCTTCGTAAAACGACCGCCCCATAACTGTGCCATTTTTGTTTCCTCTTTTCTCCATAATCTAACTACTATTTATACCAAATTTAAAAACATATTATCACAGGAAATGTGCCCTGTCCATAAGGAACTTCTTACATTTTCATCTTTCTATCCTTCTATTTTCCGACATTTTTAGAAAAACAGGCAGAAAACCAAGTTCAAAAAAATGCCAGAACCCTTGAATCTACAAGGAATTCTGGCATTCATCTTTTTAAACGGCTTTTCAATATCAAACAGATTAAAAACGATTCTTTTGTCTGCTTGGAAAGCTTTCCATCTGTGCGGTTAGAAAACTTTACGGAAGCGGAAGTCTGACAGGCCGTCCTTCCGCTGCGGAAAGATCCGCTGCAAATACAATTTCCTGCGTCTTCATCGCATCCTTTAAGCTGATAGATGTTTCCCGGGCATTCACGATACAGTCCATAAAATGATTAATTTCCTGTGGGAACGGATGATGTGCCACATCTCCACTATCCGGTGTTTCAACCGGCAGCTCCATATAGTCCTTCTGCCCATGGATCTTCTCTGGGGAATACAGTTTATGATTCAAAAGCGAGCCCTTATCCCCAAACAAATGCACATTAAATATATACGGCGAAACCGTATCATAACTGGAACCGATCTTTCCTACCGCCCCGTTTTTAAACTTTAGCAGAGCACACAGAGTACCGTCAAATTCCAAATCTGTACGGCAGCCGCAAGAATATGCGGTAACCTCTTCTACTTCCTCCTGCATAAAAAACCGCATCGCATCCACTGCGTGGCAGCCGCCGGCCAGCAGTGAACTTCCTCCGATTTCTTTCCTGCAAGTCCACTCATAGCACGGATAGCTTCCTGTCACCCTGTGGAAATAGTCCGTTTCCACATAATAAAGCTTTCCTATGTATTCCTCCTGCATCTCTTTCGCATTTAAAAACAGAGGATTCCAATGCAGAACATATCCAACTAATGTCTTCACTCCCGCTTTCTCCACTGCCGCCTGCATTCTTTTTGCATCCTCCCAGTTCAAAGCAATCGGCTTTTCGATCAAAATATGTTTATGCGCCTCTGCCGCCTTGATAGTCTGTTCTGCATGCATATGATTTGGAGTGCAGATACATACAATATCTACATCCTTATCCTGCAATGCTTCTTCATAATCTGTATAGATTTTAGCATCAGGAATTCCTGACTCAGCGGCTTTGGCACGTCCCTTTTCCTCACTGCGCGACACGATCGCCACGACTCTGGAATATGGGTTCATTTCAAATGCCCTGATATGTTCTTTGGACACCCATCCGGTTCCTACAATAAGAACTCCATACTGTTTCATGAATTTTATACCTCCATTCGCAAATTTATAAGATCCGTACACACACGACGGGCATATGCAAGCGTCTGGTCTACAAGATGATGTGCCGGCGGAATCAGTTCCACCGTAAACTGGCCGTCATAACCAATCATCCCCAAAGCTTCCATAACCTTCCGGTAGTTCACGTCTCCGTCTAGAATATTTGTAAATCCGTGGATGTTGTCTACAGCCACCCGGTAATCCTTTACATGAATTCCCTTGATCCGAAAGGAAAGCGTCCGGATCCATTGTTCCGGATACCCAAAACGTCTGGCATTCGCAATATCAAAATACACACCCACGTTGTTTCTTCCGATTTCATCTACAAACCGGCAAAGTTCCAAAGGACTATACAGAAAGTTATTCCACACATTTTCAATCGCTATATTGATGTCTCCCGCATATTCGGCAAGCGCTGCCACACGCTGCTGCACACGTTCATATGTTTCCCTGTATTCCATATCCTCCGTCAGCATTCCAGGGATCACCAGTACAGTATCCGCGCCGACAATCCGGGCCGCGTCCACCATCTTTTTCACAGCATCCATGCTCTTCACAGCCGTTTTTTCTTCCACCGCTGACAGTGGATAGATTGAGAAGCTCACAATCCCGCCCACGCTGCCAATCCTGATTCCAGTATCCTGTGCTTTTTTCTTCAGGATCATAAAATCTTGCTCTGTGGATTCTGTATTACAGAAAGGATTATAATATCCGCTTATGTCCAGCGCATCCGTCACACCGGAAGAAAATCCCGTTATACGGTTTCCGGCTGTCAGACAGACTTCAAACGTATCATAGCCCATTTTCTTTGCACGCCCAAGTGCTTCTTCCACTTCTGTACCGGAAGGAAAACAAAACTGATTAATTCCTATCTTCATCGATTCTCCAACACCCCCTGACTGGCTGCTACACCGAAAATGATAATTCCCTGGATTACGAGTTTGCCAGCCTGTCCTACATTGATCATTGTCAGCAGCGCAAACAAAAGCATCATAAAGAATGCACCCATGAAACCGCCCCAGACGCCGCCTTTTCCTCCTTCAATCGAATTACCGCCAATCAGCACCGCCGCCAGGGAATTGTTAATATAATCATTCCCAAGTGACATGGACGTCGTGCCAATGTAACCCGATGCAAGCAGTCCGGCCACAACTGCCAGCAAAGCGGACAGCACATAGGTCGATATTTTAATCCTGCCGACAGAAATCCCACACAGCCTGGCAGCATCCGCATTTTCTCCCACGGCATAAATACTCCGCCCATATGGAGTAAACATAAGCGCTGCCCAAACCAAAACTGTCAATGCCACCCAAAACAATGTAGGATATGGAACCACACCTCCCCACAATCCATTCCCAATCCCTTTCAGAGACGGCGATACATTTCCGCTTGGAGCGCCTCCCGTATATACCAGATACACCCCTTGCAGGATTGTTGATGTGCAGAGCGTCATGATAAAAGGGGCAATCTTTAATTTCAGTACCCCGATTCCATTGATCATTCCGGCTGCCAAGCCAATTCCCATGCATACTGCCACTGCTTTCAGAAAATTTTCATCCTGCCCCTTCATAAACGAAACGGCAAAAACATTCGTGACCGTAACCACAGACCCGACTGACAGATCAATACCTCCCGCCAGAATGACCAATGCCTGTCCCAGGACTACAATTCCAAGTGTAGATGCCTGACGCGAGATATTCATCCCCTGAGCGATCGTCACCGAACCAGGACGCAGGATCCCCTGCAAAACAAATAATGCCGTAATGCTGAACAGCAAGATCAGACATTGTCTGGCTTTCCCTGAGGTTCGTTCACTCCGAATATGAGTTTTCTGCATGACGCTTCACCTCCAAAATATTAGAAATAGAATAAATGATCATTGCTGTCACCAGCAGCAGCCCTTTTAGAACATACTGATAAAAATGATTCACACCGAGAATATTCATCATATTCGAAAGCATTCCGATAAGCAGCGCCCCGGCAATGGTTCCCGATATCAGTCCCTCCCCTCCGCTCAAAGACGTTCCGCCAATCGCTGCCGCTGTAATTGAATCTAATCCAAACGAGGTTCCGATAACCGGGTCGCCGATACGCATGCGTGAGGCCAGAAGGAGTCCCGTCACTCCTGCACAGAGACTGGCGGTAACATAAGTCAATATGCTGGTTTTCTTCACCCTGACTCCCATAGAAGCCGCCACTTTCAGATTACAGCCTGCCAATTCCCCTCATGGTCAATCTTGTTCCGATACTGTCTGCGGTATTCGGCCGGAGACATTTTTACCAGGTTTTTAAACACTTTATAAAACTGATATGCATTATTATATCCAACCTCCAGTATAATATCATTGATACTTTTATCTGTGGCAAGCAGCAGTTTTTTAGCCTGTGAGATCCGCAGATAAGTGAGATAGGTTTTAAATGTGATCTGTGTATGTTCTTTGAACAAATGTCTGAAATAAGAAGAGTTGATCCCTATGTGGTCTGCCACCTGTGCAATGGTAATATTCTCGCCGAAATGCAGATTCATATATTTGATTGCCTTTTGTACGCTTAAATTCATAATAGAATCACCGGTTTTAAAATCACCGTTCCCCCAGTAATGGTTTAATAATTCCAGAAGCACCTGCCGCAGCCTGATATCTATTTCCAATCGGTCAAATGGTCCTGCATTTTCTTTTCTATAAAAATCATAAATTTCCTGGATCAGAAAATAAATCTTTTTCGCCGCAGGCGTATCTCTGGAAACCTTATTTGCAAAATCAAGCGGATGGTACTGAAAGGGCAGCAGAAATTGAAGATCTAATTGTTTTCCATTGGGATCTGCAATCAGAGATGGCATAAAAAATACAAAGATATACTCTGTTTTTTCGCCATTTTCAGAAATAGCAACGTGATTTTCGAAATTATTCGCTAAAAAAACATCTCCTTTTTTTACAGAATACTCTTTATTCATAAAAATAAATTTCCCACTACCTTCAATACACAGGCCGATTTCAAAATATTGATGCCAATGCATTGGATCCCGGTTTCCGTCTACGGTCATGTGATATACATAAATCGGAAATGTCGGGTCAAAATCAAATTCCCAGTTAAATCCGTTCAATGCTGCTCCTCCCTTTCATTGTCTGCGGTTTTCCAGTGAAAACTGACAGCCGCAGTAATCCTGACGGTATAATCCATACTCCTCTGAGAGTTCCACGGAACGCTTATATCCGTTCTTCTTTTTGAAGTCCGAAACCAGATAAGAGACGCCTGTCTCTTTCCCCAGCGCTATGCCGATCTCATTGAGCTTCTGCGCATTCTTCAAAGGACTGATACTCAGAGTCGTAGTAAAATAATCAAATCCGCCTTCCCTTGCCGTTTTTGCAGCCTCCCCAAGACGCAGGGCATAACACCGGAAACACCTCTCACCGCCTTCTTTCACCTGCTCCAGTCCTTTTGCCATCCGGTAAAATTTTTCCTTCTCATAAACCCCTTCTATAAACGAAACAGGATGAACGGTCTTTAATTTTTCAATCAGCATCTGCTGCTCCGCCACACGCTTATAGTACTCGCTTTCCGGATAAATATTCGGATTATAATAGAACACGGTGACCTCAAAATATCGCGACAGATATTCCAGAACATAGCTGCTGCAGGGCGCGCAGCAGCTATGGAGCAAAAGCCGGGGCGCCTGCCCCTTTTGTTCCAGCTTTTCCAATACTTTATCCAGTTCCTTTTGATAATTTACTTTTTGTGCCTGCATCCTTTTCTCCTCAGAAATAATTATTCTCTAAATATACAATACAACGTTTCTTTTTACAATCCAAAAATTACGCCAAAAATTACGCCGCTTCAAGTAGAGATCGCATTCCTGGAAAGATTATTTTATACATTCGGAAATGCAAATCAATATAAATTTATTGATTTTCGATAAATTTATATTGATTTTCAAACCATACAATGCTATAATAAATGTCACCAACCGGAGTGAAGCGGAAGTTTATGACCAAGCATTCAGGCCGACGTACTCAGTAGGCTTTTCAAATTATAAACCAATCAGGAGGCAGGCAGCATGATTCATAAAGAAAAGTTAATCCAAATCACAAAAATTCTGTTAGATATCATGTTCTATAGCGGGATCTTGGTCATTGTGACCCTCCCACTGACATTAAAATATGCAGGAACCCATTATTCCGCGGCATTTCAAGAGTATTATATACTGATGCTGATCATTTTTGCCCTGGCAGGCATATGCGGGATCATCATCGTCGGACAGCTTCGGAAGATGATGCGTACTGTAGCGCAGAAGAACTGTTTTGTTTATGAGAATGTAAAAAGCCTGAAAGTGATGGGGATTGCCAGCGCGGTGATCGTACTTTTATTCTTTATCAAGTGCTTTTTCCTGCCCACTCCGGCTACCTTTATCATTGTCCTCACCTTTTTTATAGCCGGACTGTTCAGTGAGGTGCTGTCCTTTGTATTTGGCGAGGCCATCCGTTATAAAGAGGAAAATGACCTGACGATCTAAGGAACTGCCGTAAATGGGACTCCCCCACTATCAAACAAATACAGGAGGCAAAAATATGGGAATCATTGTAAATTTGGACGTGATGATGGCCAAACGGAAGATTGGCGTCACAGAACTGGCCAGGGAGGTTGACATTACCATGGCCAATCTCTCGATCCTGAAAAATAACAAGGCTAAGGCCGTGCGCTTTACTACTCTGGAATCTATTTGCAAGGCGCTCCGCTGCCAGCCCGGAGATATTCTGGAATATGTGGAAGATGAGGAAGAAAATGCTTAGAAAGGAGACTACCATGGATAACATAAACGAAGAAAAAAAAGAAGAAAGTCCTTTACTTCTATTCATGAAAACCCACTTTTTATGGTTTGGAGGAACTGCCTGTCTGTATGCATTCCTCTATACGTTCTGTCTCTATGACAATCCTGCCGGGATCACCTATCCGGCGGCTGTGGCTGTGACAATCCTGTTTTCCGTACTATGGCTTGGCAAGGCAGGCATCATGGTCAAACGAGGCTCCTTTTTCTATTTTGCGGCAATGCTCCTTCTGGGAATTTCCACCTGCATGACGGCAAAGCGCCAGATCCATCTCTTCAATACGACAGGTATCCTGCTTTTGTTCTGTGCCGCTATGCTGCACCAGATGTATGAAGACCGCAACTGGAATTTTTCGGTATATATGAAACAGATGTTACTTTTTATAGGGACATGTATCATCTCCCTGTTCAAGCCTTTTGAGCATATGCTGTACTATTTATCACAAAAGAAAACAGCCAGAAAGCCAGATGAGAAAAAGCAGACTTCTTCAATACTCGCCGGTATTGGCATTGCAGGGCTCTTCCTTCTATGCGTAATGCCGCTTTTGATCACATCGGATCAGGTTTTTGCAAGATACCTTGTTAAATTCTTTTCTATTCCGGACATCGGCACCGGCATCGGACTGTTTTTCTGCTTTTGGGCAGGATTCCTTTTGCTCTATGTATTTTTTGCCGCATTGTTCCAGCAGAACCTGAAAGAACCCGTAAAAAAAGAGGAACACCCTGCCAATGCCCTGACCGGGATTACATTTACAGCGATCCTTGCTTTCATCTATGTCCTTTTTTCCGGCATCCAGATCATATTCCTGTTCCTGCGCCAGGGCCTTCCCGACGGGATGAGCTATGCCCAGTACGCCCACCAGGGATTCTGGCAGCTTTTAACCGTAAGCCTGATCAACATCGTAACGGTCCTGGTCTGCATACAGATTTTTGAGAAGCACCCGGCTTTGAAAGCCCTCCTTTTGGTGATCTCCATTTGTACGTGTGTCATGACCGTGTCGGCGGCATACCGGATGCTCCTTTATATCAGCATATACCATCTCACATTCCTGCGGATCCTGGTTCTGTGGTTCCTGGGTGTGCTGACATTGATGATGTTTGGGATCATGGCCAGTATTTTCCATGAGAGATTCCCTCTGTTCCAGTATATTGCAGCCGTGGTGACATGCTGTTATATCCTGTTTTCTTTCGCCAGAGTAGACGGCCTTATTGCCTCCTACAATATCCGGCACGCATCACAGATCACCTGGCGGGATGTTTCCTATTTTCTGGATGTGCTGTCAGAAGATGCCGCCCCCTATATAGAGGAACTTTCAGAAATAGAGATTGAAAAATATCTGTTGGCAGAGGAAGACCACTATTATTATAGATACGCCCCTTATGAATATTCGACGCCGGAGGATTTAGAGCAGTTCGAAACTGTGGGAGACTATCTGGAACCCCTGTTTCAATCTTATATGGAAGAAATCGCAGGCCGTGGGAAACCCTCTCTTAGAAAATGGAATTTTGCCCATGCACGCGCCCAAGAAGCGGCAGAGGAATACCTGGAAAACCATCAAATCCAGAAACTACAGGCAGAGTAACCGAAACAGGCTGTACAAGATACGTTTCTACACATTAAATATGCGAAAAAGAGGAGGGCCATCCGGCTCTCCTTTTCTCATGCACCTATCCATTTTTTTGTCATAAAGTAATATATATCTAATGAATGGAGTGTCTGCATGGAACCAATACTGGAACTTAAAAATATCAATTATGCGTACCACAATCTGGAAGGAGAAACCAAAGCACTGACAGATATCTCATTTTCTGTATTTCCCGGAGAGTTTGTCTCCATCGTCGGACCCTCCGGGTGCGGAAAATCCACACTGCTGTCCATCATCTGCGGCCTCATTGAACCGGAAAAAGGACTGATCAAACTGAGCGGAAAATATCTCCGGGACAGCACCACCAACATCGGCTATATGCTGCAGCACGACCACCTTTTTGAATGGCGCACCGTCTACCACAATGTACTCCTGGGCCTGGAAATCCAGCATATGCTTTCCGCCAGATCCCGCGGGCACGCCCACGAACTGCTGGAACTATACGGGCTAAAACAATTTGAACACGCAAAGCCCTCTGAACTTTCCGGCGGGATGCGCCAGAGGGCAGCGCTGATCCGGACATTGGTGCTGGATCCGGACATTTTACTGCTAGACGAACCCTTTTCTGCCCTGGATTACCAGACCCGTCTCTCCGTCGGCAACGATATCGGCCAGATTCTGCGGGATGCCCACAAAACCGCGATCCTCGTAACCCATGACCTGTCCGAAGCAGTCAGTCTGGCTGACCGGGTCATAGTCCTGACCGCACGGCCTGCCGCAATTGCAAAGGAAATCAAGGTCACATTCGAACTGGAAGAGGATACCCCCATGTGCCGGCGTAACGCGCCGGAGTTCAAACACTATTTCAATCTTATCTGGAAGGAGCTGAATACCAATGCATGATATCTATACCGGACAGCATCAGGCTCCCGGACTTCCCGGAAGCCATGAACGCGTATCCGAAATTTCTGCCGGACAGCAGCGCTATCTGCACGGCAGAAAAAAACACCGGCGTATCGTCCGCGCCTCACGTGCCGCGATTCTGTTGGCTTTTCTTTTTTTATGGGAGTTTACTGCCAATACAGGGATCATAGATTCCTTCATTTTCAGCAGCCCCTCCCGCATCGCCTTATGCTTTTGGGAAATGGTAAAGGACAAAAGTATCTTCCTGCATCTTGGGAGCACGCTTTATGAAACGATCGTCAGCTTTCTCCTGACCACTGCCGTCAGCATCCTGGCCGCCGTACTGCTCTGGTGCAGCAGCAAACTTTCAGAAATCCTGGATCCCTATCTGGTCGTTCTGAACAGCCTTCCAAAGTCAGCGCTGGCTCCTCTCCTGATCGTATGGCTGGGCGCCACCCAGACTACCATCATTGTAGCAGGAATGTCTGTTGCTATTTTCGGAAGCATATTGAGCTTATATACCAGTTTTATCGGTGTGGATCCTGAAAAAATAAAGCTGATCTATACCATGCAGGGAAATAAATGGCATGCCCTCACCAAAGTGGTACTGCCAAGTTCCATCCCCGCAATCATCAGCAATATGAAGGTCAATATCGGCCTTTGCCTGGTAGGCGTTGTGATCGGGGAATTCCTGGCGGCAAGAAGCGGACTGGGGTATCTGATCATTTATTCCAGCCAGGTGTTTATCTGGGAGGGGATTCTGATAAAATGTGATATCGATAATTCTAAAACTTCCGATTCCATCCCCATATGGTTACATCTCTACAACTCTCCTAATTTCTCAAATCCTGTCTGCAATGCCGCATAATCTTCCCATTCTACATTTTTTAGAATATCTTGTCTTTCTACAAACTGAGTTGCTGCTGTCCGTACTAAAAAATAAACGTCAAATTTGGCTTTTGTTATGTAACGTCTCTTGGATAAATATCTCTTTTCTGGATCAGTACGATCTATGAAGTCATTTCCCTTTCTTATAATTTCTGAATCATATTCATCCTTTTTAGAAACAGCATCCAATAAAAACGTCTCCATTGCGCCAGTTTTTTCAAAAGGAATCACTAACAATAAAAACTGAGATTGTAGTTCTTTGCCATGGCCATTTTTATAGGTACACTCTATCCATTTATCATTGGACACTTTGTCAGTAATTATCACATTACCCTCTGCTAAAATATTTTCTACCTTTTTTGAAATCTCACTTTCAGTCCCTATTTCATCATGGTCCGTAATAATAATAACCCGTTCAAATGCCTCCTGCTTTTCTGATAAATTGTTATACTCCACAATATTCCTAAATCCAGGCAAAATATTTGCAGAACCTCCGCATCCTCTAATACTTAGTATACATCTGACTTTACCATTGTACGAACATGTTTAAAATATTGATTATCGGATGTTTCTTTTGTCCTCCCCTGGCCTGCCCATCCATGAACTTTTCTCATAAAATACTACAGCAAAATATAATCTGTTGAACCCTCGCACAAAATTACATTTCTCATTTATCTTAGCTCCAATCCCATCTCATCCTGAACCTCAACTGCCTTTTTCGCATTTAATCTTCTCACCGATATCTCGTCATCCTCTTTATACATGGTATATACCGTTATATCATCCATCATATCAGGCGCACATTTCAATACTTTATCGATTGCCTCTTTACTGTGAGATGTCAAAAAAAACTGTACATTTAATTTTTTACAAGTTTCTAATATCCATTTAAAAGTTTTGTCCATTGCAGATGTATGGATCGCCGTTTCAAACTCATCCAACAGCAAAATACCATTTTGCGCTTTGATTACAGCGCTGATTAATAAAGCTGCCTTTTTCATCCCGTCTCCATATACATTCAGCGGCAACGCCTTTTGATGGGATTTTGATAGAATTTTATATACACCTTTTCCTCCGCCTATACTATCATCATTGTCATAATTTAGGCTGATAACGCTTTCATCATATTCTTTTAAAATATTTAATATCTCTTCGTACAATTCTGGATTGTCTAAAATCTGCCCCCAAAAAATGTTTCCTTCCATATGAGAAAAAGGTGAAATATATATAATATTCCTAGTACTGTATCCGGTTAGAAATAATAGTTTACGTTTATAGATATTTCTGTT
>CAJUTU010000004.1 GCA_910589385.1 uncultured Lachnospiraceae bacterium | reverse complement strand
GCTTAAATTATCTCCTGATTTTTGGGAAGGCCGGACTGCCTCCGATGAATGCAGAAGGGGCGGCATATGCTACGGTGATCTCACAGGCTGTTTTGAGTATTCTAATCCTTTTATTTTTCCTCTGGCATTACCGGAGACAGGATATGAAGATCACATTTCTTTTCCAGTTTCAAGGGAAAGGTAAGAGACAATATCTGAGCATATTATTTCCGATTATTGTCTGTGAGTTTTTCTGGAGCCTGGGAGAAAATGTATACACAGCTATTTATGGTAATATGGGAACAGAGGCCGTTTCTGCCATGACTCTTACAGTACCCATACAGACCTTACTGATCGGGGCGCTCAGTGGGCTTTCACAGGCAGCGGGGATTTTGGTCGGGAAGTCACTGGGACGCATGGAGTATGAGAAAGCATACAAAGAATCTAAGAGACTGATGTTTTACGGATTTTGTGGTTCTTTATTTCTTTCCGTTTTATTGGCTGCATCAGGAAAGTATTATGTTGATTTTTATCAGGTAGAGCCGTCTATACAAATGACCGCTTATCAAATTTTGATCGCATTTTCCGTTATCGTGCCGGTAAAAATCCAGAATATGATCCTGGGAGGCGGAATTATCCGAAGCGGCGGAAAGACGAAGTATATGATGTGTATTGATTTTATGGGTACCTGGCTTTTTGGCGTACCATTAGGTCTGCTGAGTGCATTTGTGTGGAAACTTACGATTCCATATGTATATTTCATCCTGTCGTTGGAAGAGTGTGTACGATTTCTGATTACATTTATACTGTTTCGGAAAAAAATCTGGATGATCAGTCTGGATGTGCAAAAGTAGATTGTACATCATCCAATAAGATGATATAATTGTCAGGTAAAAATATTGGATAAATTATTTTTCTGAGTATTGGAGGTTATGATGTACGATTATATTATTTGTATGGATGCTTCTGGAGATATTATCAAAGAGGCCGCAAGTAAAAATGGAATCGAGTTTGTACCAATGGAATATTCACTTGGTGATGAGATGCGTACTTCGCGAGGATGCGAGAGCGAGGAATTGCTAAAGAAATTCTATGACGGCCAACGAAATGGGGATATGACAAAGACTTCCCAGATTTCTCCGTATATGTATGAGGAATATTTCAGGCAATTCTTGAAAAATGGAAAATCTATACTTTATTTCTGCCTGTCAAGCGGACTTTCATCCACATATCAAAGTTCAATTCTTGCTGCTGAAAATCTGAAGGAGGAGTACCCGGACGTGGAAGTACTTCCTGTGGATACTTTAGCAGCTACCGGCGGAATCGGACTTCTCGTAGAAAAAGCTATTGAGAACAGGACATCAGGTATGGATATCCATGAAAACTTTGAATCTGTTAAAGCGTTGGTCCCATATCTGCGCCATTTCTTTATGGTACAGGATTTGATGTATTTGAAAAGAGGAGGGCGTGTCAGTGCGGCGACAGCCATTGTAGGCTCAGCGCTCAACATTAAACCTATCTTGAAAATAGATGAAAATGGAAAATTAACGACTATAGATAAAAAACGTGGAAATAAAGCCGCCATGTCGGCGTTGTTCGCCTATTTTAAAGAAAATTATAATCCGGAACTGGGGAATACCATTTATATCTGCGATGGGGATACGCCGGATCTTGCAGAGAGTCTGGCGACCAAGGTACAGGAAGCTGTTCCCGGAATTATAGTAAGAAGGATGATGCTGTCGCCGATCATCGGGGCGCATACAGGCCCTGGAATGCTTTCTATGATTTTACTGGGGAAATGATATGAATATAGAAAGAGCCATGATCAAAAATATCATACTTGATATGGGAAATGTATTATTGGATTATAATCCGGAGATATGCCTGAATTATTTTTTGGAGAATGAAGAAGATAAAGCTCTCATAAGACGGGAGCTTTTTGAAGGACTGGAATGGAGAGAAGGAGATTTAGGCCATATTACGGATGAAGAGCGTTTTTGGGGTGTGAGTAAGAGGGTTCCAGAGCGGCTTCATAAGGAATTGAAACAATGTGCAGAGCAGTGGCATATGTGTATGCAGCCAATTCCCGGGGCAAAGGAATTTTGCGGACAGGCCAGAGAGAAGGGCTTTCAGCTATATATTTTGTCCAATGCAAGCAATTCGTTTTATGAATATTTTCCGAGGTTTGCGCCGATAGATTATTTTGATGGGGTGGTGGTGTCCTGCGATATCCACATGGTCAAACCGGATATCCGTATTTATCAGTATCTCCTAGATAAATACAGTCTGCAGCCAAAGGAATGTTTTTTCATTGATGACATGGAATACAATGTACAAGGAGCCAGAGATGCTGGAATGCAGGGAGAAGTATTCAGCGGAGATTATCAGAAGATAAGAGAATATATCGGTTTTTGAATATTATTTAATTCATTCTTTGACAATTTGTTAGAAAACATTGCGCCAGAGCCGGGAAAGTGGTAAAATATGAGTTATAACTTGGAATGATTCAACAAAGGAGATGAGGAACATGTTTAGCGAATTTTTAGAAAGTGCATTGACAATTATTCCAATCGTTCTGGTGGTGCTGATCGTACTGATCATACTACTTTCCGGATATGTCAAGGCATCCCCGGACACGGCCTACATAATCTCAGGTTTGAGAAAGCAGCCAAAAGTCCTGATCGGGAAAGCAGGCATTAAGATTCCGTTTTTGGAAAAGAAAGACGAGTTGAACCTGCAGTTGATTCCCATTGATGTGAAGACATCCAGCGCAGTGCCTACGGCGGATTATATTAATATCCGTGTGGATGCGGCGGTCAATGTGAAGATCAGCGACCAGCCGGAACGCCTTTCTCTGGCGGCACAGAACTTTTTGAACAGGCCTACGGATTATATTGCGCAGGTATCCAGAGAAGTGCTGGAAGGAAATATGCGTGAGATCGTGGGGAAGATGAATCTGGAAGAGATGGTATCTGACCGTCAGAAATTTGCCACACTGGTGAAAGAAAATGCGGAGCCGGACCTTGCGGCAATGGGCTTGGATATCGTCAGCTTTAATGTCCAGAACTTTGTGGACGGGAACGGAGTCATTGAAAACCTCGGTGTAGACAATATCGTAAAGATCCAGAAAAATGCAGCGATTTCCAGAGCGGAAAGCGAGAAGGAAATTGCGAAAGCACAGGCAAAGGCAAGGAAGGAAGCCAATGACGCACAGGTCAGCTCTGAATTAGAGATTGCGAATGCCCGTGCAAGGGCGCAGAAGGAAAAAGCAGTCGTACAGGCAGAAGCAGACCAGCAGGCAAAAGAAGCGGAGATCAGCGCAGCAACCTTGATCGCACAGAAGGAAAATGCTCTGGAGATCAAGAAAGCAGAGCTGCAGAAAGATGCGGATACAAAGAAAGCGATTGCGGATTCTGCTTATCAGATCCAGAAGGAGACGGAGCGTAAGACGGTTGAGATTGCGACTGCCGATGCCAATCTGGCACGTCAGGAAAAGGCAATCGCCCTACAGGAAAAGGAAGTAGAACTGACAGAGCGTAATCTGGAAGCGAACGTGAAAAAGCAGGCTGATGCGGAACGGTATGCAAAGCAGCAGGAATCCGATGCGAAGTTATATGAAGTGCAGAGAAATTCCGAAGCCCAGCTATTTGAACGCCAGAAGAATGCAGAAGCGGAAAAATTTGAAAAGGAGAAAGAGGCGGAAGCATTAAAAGCAACTGCTGAGGCCCAGAAGTATGCAATGGAGCAGGAGGCCGATGGTATCCGCAGCAAAGGTCTTGCAGAAGCGGAGGCGATCAAGGCAAAGGCTCTCGCAGAGGCGGAAGGTATTGAGAAAAAAGCAGAAGCCATGAAGCAGATGGGCGAAGCTGCCATTTTGGAGATGTATTTCAAGGCCATGCCGGAGATTGCCAGAAATATTGCAGAGCCGCTTGCTAAGGTGGATAAGATTACCATGTATGGAGACGGCAATACTTCAAAGCTTGTGAAAGACATCGTGGGTACGTTTACACAGGTATCTGACGGGCTGAAAGAATCTACAGGTGTCGATGTACAGTCTGTGCTGTCAGGCTTTCTGGGGGCAAAGATTTCCGAGAACCCTGATTCCAGCGGAAAGTCATGATATAGCGAAAGAGCCGGTCCTCACTGTTTAGAGGACGGGCTCTTTTTTTACTGTGCCGCAGGCCTTTACCAATTGGTTCTGATGGTTTTATATTGTAAGAGTGACTGCATATGTGCATAGCAGCTCTTCGTATACAGGAAGGCTTTCGGCAGGTACAGCAATGACGATGCCATTTCCGGATGAAGGGCCAAAAATATTTTCGCCGAAAAAGAGAGAAGAACATCTCCGGAAATCCAAATGGCTTAAGGATGTATTTGTAAATGCCCCGTTTCCAATCTGCGTCACTTGCGCCGGAAGTAAGTAAGTGCCGATCCTTCCGGCCGGAAAGGACAGCAGTACGGTTGCTGTGCTGTCAAATAGGACTCCGCTTATGTTGGTATACACAGGATTTGCGCTGTCTACATCAATATATGTGAGAGAGTCCAGGCCAATAAAAGCGCCTTCTTCAATCATCATTACCCCGGCCGGGATATATAATTCTGCAATTTGGGCTCCTGTGCCTGAAAATGCCCCGCTGCGGATCCCGGTACATTCTTCGGGAAGCATCAAATAGCCATCTTGCATCCCTGCATACTCCGGCAGAAAACCAAAGAGCATACCTGCCTCATCTATCAGGAAACAAGAAGTTGTTTCTTCTGTAGTATCATCATCTGTTCCAGTTTCTATCTCTGACGGGTCAGTTACATCCGAAATCGTTGGATCAGGTTCCGTCAGTTCTGGTGTAAAAGGATTCGGAGGCTCTTCGGATACGACAGAGTCTGCGATATTCCCACTTGATGTCTGAGGCCCATCAGGCAGAGGTTCTTGTACGAGCGGTTCCTGTATTGTAGGATCAGCTATAGAAACTTGTGTAGAATCCTGTTCGATATTTGATGCCGCAGCCTCTGAAGCATCCTGTATGTCAGAGGGGAGCCTGGAAACCGGCTGATCCTCTGAGTCCAATGTCTGTTCTGGACTTATTTGTGTATTTAGCTCCGCTGGATGCTCTGATACGATTGGATCCTGTAGTATTGAATCAGATACAGTATCCTTTACGCTGCTTCCATCCACCATTGCAAGGACTGGAAAACTCCCGGCATCTTCTGTATAGCCGTCATTTTGATTGAAACTGTTTTCCAGCATAAGGCTCTGGCCCGTTGTAGCAACTTCTGTAAGAAGGCAGGGCTCGTCAGGGTATGGGATGGCCGGATGTTTTAAATCCAATTCTTTTAATATACTTTTAGTAGTTCCCTGCATTTCAAGCATATTTCTGTCATATTTTCCATAGACAGCGTTTCCTGTTTCAGCGATCGGAACAAGGAGCAGATCAAAGAAATTTTCAGCAGAACGTGCCGCCCCCGGATCCAAGAGCAGCACCATTAATAATAAGACACAAAAAATTTTAACAATCGTATAGAACGGAAGCGCTCTTTCCGGCGCTCCGGCTTCCAAAATATTAAATTCTTCCATTATGGACCACCTGTACCTTTCTTAAAATTTTAGGGCAGACGAGTATAACGTGTTAGTCTGTATACAGCCCTCGGTTTCATTATGTTTTTCGAAGCTCCACATGATATCGAAAGTGTACAGCGTGAAAAATAAATCCTGCAATTTTTTGCAACAGAATTTAGAAAAAAGCAACAGATTATTGCATGAAGAATCATGTAATGATATGGGAAAGAATTTTCAGATGAATAGATAACATAGTAAATCAAAGCAATACATATACTTTTACAAAAGGAGTCTTTGCGGCGATTCTTTTATGAATTATGAACAGGAAAATGGCGGGCTGAAAAGCCGCCTGGCATCTGCTGCCAATATGCCGAAGGATGTTGTTCTGGGGGCGTCTGTCGTTACCATTCTTGGAGATTCCGAGGTTTGTATTGAGAACTACCGTGGGATTGTTGAATACACAGAATGTTTGATCCGGGTGCAGACGAAGGGGAAGCAGCTCCGTTTACATGGGAGAAACCTTCAAATCGAATATTATACTAATGATGAGATGAAAATTACAGGCCATATCTGCTCTTTGGAATACTGTAAATGAAAAATTTTGTAACAGGCGATGCAGCAATACAAAGAGATACGTGATTAAAATGCAGGCGGGGGAATTATTTTGATACAAGCAATCATTCGTTATATGCGCGGATATGTAAAAATCCGGGTGCAGGGCTATTCACCGGAACGTTTTTTGAATCTATGCCGGTATCATGGAATATTGATCTGGGGGCTGATGCCGGTAGGCAATGCCTATGAAATGTATCTGACATTGGATGGGTTTCGAAAATTGAAGCCGATCATCCGAAAAACCCACACAAAGGTCCGTTTGTTGAGACGGTATGGCCTTCCTTTTTTTATACACCAGCACAGAAAGAGGAAGGCATTTTTGGCAGGTGTTCTGCTTTGTATGGGGCTGTTGTATTTCTATTCCTGCTATATCTGGGATATCCATTTTGAAGGGAATGAAAAATGGACCGACCAGACACTGCTGGAATTTCTGGATACAAAGGAAGTTTCGCCGGCAATGTCGAAAGACAAGGTAGACTGTGCTCAAATTGTAAAGGATATCCGTGCGCAGTATGATGATATTGTCTGGGTTTCTGCATCCATAGACGGAAGCCGCCTTCGTATACAGATCAAGGAAAACGAGGATACATTTCAAGAAGAGCCAAAGGAAGATACAAATCAGGAAGCTCCAGAAGAGTCTGCTGCAATACATCCTACGGATCTGGTTGCATCAGAGGATGGAGTCATTACCAGTATTATCACTCGAAGCGGAACCCCGATGGTTCATGTGGGGGATACTGTAAAAAAAGGAGACATCCTGGTGTCCGGCCGGGTAGAAGTACTCAACGATGCCGCAGAAGTGATCGGCTATCAATATCAAGAATCAGATGCAGATATCTATGCGGATACACAGATGGAGTACCATGATGAAGTGCCGATAACCTATCAGGAGAAAAAATATATTCAGAACGAGCAGCGTCTGCTTTGGTATTTCAGGCTAAAGGATTATCAAATATCTCTTGGGACTTTACAGCATGGTTTCAAGCAATGGGAAACACGTTCTTGGGAGCATCAGCTTAAGCTGGGGGAAAATTTTTATCTTCCTATCGTTTATGGCAGGATTTCCGTCAAATCCTACAGTACGGAAGAAAAAAAATATTCAGAACAAAGGATCCAGGAGATGCTGACACAAAATTTTACACATTTTTCTAAAGAAATGAACGAAAAGGGTATTCAAATTTGTGAAAATAGTGTTAAAATACATGTGTATGAAAATTCTGCCATTGCTCAAGGTACATTGTACCTGAATCAGCAGATTACAGAAACGGCAGATACAGAAATTGTAGTGATTGAGAGGGAAGAACAGGATGAGCCTATCGGAACTGATGGTTGACATACCGGCGGAACATGAAAATAATGTTTTCGGCCAGTTTGATATTTTTGCAAAAAAAATAGAACGTACTTTCCAGGTGACTTTGATCGCAAGAGACGGTGTGGTAAAAATTTTGGGAGAACATACTGCGGCAGATAAGGCAAAGCGAGTAATGAACCAGCTTACGGAACTGTCTAAGCGCGGCAATACGGTCACGGAACAGAATGTGGATTATGCAATTTCCTTAGTGTATGAAGACCAGGAAGAGGAACTTGTAGAGATCGACAAGGATCTGATCTGTTATACACTTCAAGGGAAGCCTGTCAAACCCAAGACTCTGGGGCAGAAGAAGTATGTGGATGCTATAAAAAACGGCATGATCACATTTGGCCTGGGGCCTGCCGGGACTGGGAAGACCTATCTTGCTATGGCTATGGCGGTCACTGCCTTTAAAAATAACGAAGTGGCGCGGATCATCCTTACCCGCCCGGCGATCGAGGCTGGGGAAAAGCTGGGTTTTCTGCCAGGCGATCTGCAGAGTAAGATTGATCCCTATCTCCGTCCTTTATATGACGCACTTTATCAGATTATGGGAGCGGAGAGTTTTTTGAAAAATTCAGAAAGAGGGCTTATTGAGGTGGCTCCTTTGGCCTATATGCGGGGCAGGACCTTAGATAATGCATTTATTATATTAGATGAGGCACAGAATACTACCCCGGCACAGATGAAGATGTTCCTGACCCGGATCGGGTTTGGCTCCAAAGTCGTGATCACCGGAGATTCTACACAAAAAGACTTACCCGCAGGAAGTATATCCGGGCTGGAAGTGGCAGTGAATGTCGTAAAGAATATTGAAGATATCAGTATCTGTTCTCTGACCAGCAAAGATGTGGTGCGCCATCCGCTGGTGCAGAGAATCGTCAAGGCTTATGAAGAATATGAAAAAAAAGGTGTTAAGAAAAGGAGAAGCCGGTGAGTTTATATATAGAAGAGGAAGGCGGTATCAGTCTGCCGTTTGATACAGAAGAGACTGCTGATCTGGTCATTGAAGAAGCTTTAGAATATGAAGGATGTCCCTATGAGGTGGAAGTGAGCCTTCTCCTGACTACGGACGCAAAGATCCAAACCATGAATCAGTCTTTCCGTCAGATTAATGCCCCTACAGATGTACTGTCATTTCCACTGCTGGAATATGAGACACCAGGGGATTTTTCAAGAGTGGAAGAATGTGTGGAGACGGTGTTCGACCCAGAATCGGGAGAACTGATGCTGGGAGATATCGTGATTTCGAAAGACAAAGTTTTGAAGCAGGCAGAGGATTATGGACATTCCCCAAAAAGAGAATTTGCTTTTCTGATTGCCCATAGTATGTTACACTTATTCGGGTATGACCATATAGAAGAGGATGAACGGCTGATCATGGAGCAAAAGCAGCGTGAGATTCTGGAGCGTGTAGGAATTTTGCGGTAAGGAGCAGATTTTCTGCTCTGGCAGTATTTGCCGTGTACGATGTATACATGTACACTCAAATTGCTGTTTTGAGTGTACTGGCTGTTTGTGTTGCGTAAGAAACAGATATGTTTACGGAGGATGTCAATGTCTGAGATACAGGGAAGAAGACGAAAAGAAAAAAAAGATGATTTTCTGATGCAGGGCATGATTCTCGCAATCGCCATGGTCCTGACCAAAGTCATTGGCGTTGTTTACCGTGTGCCGTTGACAAATATCCTTGGAGATGAGGGAAATGGATTTTACGGCTATGCTTATGAGGTTTATGCTATGACGTTGATGCTGTCCTCCTTAAGTATTCCAACGGCAGTTTCCAAACTGGTGGCTGCAAGGGTGGCAATGAGGCAGAGGCGCAACGCATTCAGAGTATTCCTGTGTGCATTTATATTTTCGGCGGTTGTTGGCACTATGGCTGCGCTTTTGATTTTCTTTGGCGCAGACATGATTTCTGCAAATATGATGAAATCTCCTTTAAGCGCCTATGCATTGCGGGTTTTGGCAACCGGATTGTTTATTGTAGCCATTTTGGGAGTCCTAAGAGGCTATTTTCAAGGTCTGGGGACTATGCTCCCAACAGCGGTATCCCAGATTATAGAGCAGATTGTCAATGCAGTTGTCAGTATTGTAGGAGCAAGCATCCTGTTCAATATCGGGATGGAGGCAGGACAGGCATCTGGGGAAGAATTGCTTGGCCCGGCATATGGTGCGGCGGGAGGCACGGTCGGAACCGTAGCCGGGGCTTTGTTTGCTCTGCTATTCCTTGGGTTTTCATTTTTGATATACCGTCCTGTCATATACAGGCAGATCCGGATGGACCATATCCGAAAGCGGGAGAGTTACGGAAGGATACTGAAAATCCTGCTTTTGACGATAGCGCCTGTTATTTTCAGCACAGCCATTTACAATATCAATCAGATTATGGATCTGACAATCTTCAACAGTATTATGTCTGCACAGGAATTTACGGAAAAAGAGTATATGGCGATGCAGGGGATCTATACCGGAAAATATAATACTCTGATCAACGTCCCGCTTGCTATGGCAAATGGACTGGCAGCATCTGTGATTCCCAGCCTGACAGCAGCGGTAGCAAAAAGGGACAGAAAGCTGGTTCATGAGAAAATTGCCCAGACCATCCGGTTTACGATGATTATTGCAATCCCTTGTTTTGTAGGTTTTATTGTGTTGTCCTCTCCGCTGATGGTGCTTTTATTTAATGACGAGAGCACAACACCGGCGGTTTTGCTGGCAGTAGGCGCTATTACCGTCGTATTATACAGCTATTCTACCATTTCTAATTCCATTCTCCAGGGATTGGACGAGATGGGGACGCCTGCAAAAAATGCGGGAATCTCTTTAGTGGTACATTTGGCCGCGTTATTTATTATGCTTGTAGTATTCCAATGGAACATCTATGCATTGGTAGGAAGCAATATTGTATTTTCATTTTGTATGTGTATCTTAAATGCCAGGGCAATCCGAAGCACTTGTGGATATCACCAGGAGTTCGACAGGACATTTATTAAGCCGCTGACAGCCGCTGTTATTATGGGAATCTGTACTTACATGGTACATTTACTCCTGGATCTGACGGTCGGCGGGCGTTTTATCGCAACAATTGTATCAATCTTGATTGCTGTCATCGTATATGCAGTCTCGGTTTTGAAGCTTGGTGTGCTTTCCAATAAGGATTTAAAAGAACTTCCACAGGGACAGAAGATATACAGGATCTGCAAAAAATACCGGCTGCTTCCCAGGCAGAGGATTTTCTGATTTTAAGTATAAAATATAGCAAAAAAACCAATACTGTGTAAAAAAGGAGAGATTCCTTATGAAGCAGAAATATTATATTGGTTTTTTTGTAGCTGTTTTTGTGTTTGTATCCATGATCGGCATAGGGTATCAGATGAGTTACCGCTATGCTATGGACAAGCGTCTTACTGTGGTGCAGGAAGAAGAGCCTGTCCCGGAAAAGGAAGAGAGCGTCACGACAAAGGGTACGGCGGAAAAGAATGAAGGGTATTATCTTTGCGAACTGGAGGGATATGTGGTCGTTTATCTTGGAGACCATGAGACAATCTATGAAATGACGGAAATTCCTCTTGACGCACTCCCAGAAACAGTACAAGAAGAAGTGAAAGACGGAAAATTCGTGGAGACAGCAAGGGAACTTTATGGATTTTTAGAGAATTATTCGAGTTAAGTTATTTTCGAGGAAAGGTGCAAGTCTATGGATGAACAGAAGATAAAAAGGATTAATGAGCTGTACAGGAAGTCAAAAGAAGAGGGACTCAGCGATGATGAAAAAAAAGAGCAGAAATTGCTCAGGGCAGAGTATTTAGGGGCGATCAGGGGAAACCTGAAAAGCCAGCTCGACAGGATCGATATCAAGGAAAAGGATGGGACGATCATAAATCTTGGTGAAAAATTTGGAAACAAAGAAGCAAATTAGAACCCGTGTATTGAAAGAGCGCAGGGCTTTGACCGCAGAGGCAAGGGATAGATACAGCCAGAAAATCCGTTCTCTGACAGTTATGCACCCGCTTTTTCAGAGTGCGCGGGAGATTTATTGTTATGCTTCCTTTCGGGAAGAGGTACAGACTGCCGGCATTATGGAGGAAGCATGGAATTCTGGGAAAAGAGTTGCGGTTCCCCGTGTGACGGATGAGGGAAAGATGGAGTTTTTCTACATAGAAAGCCTGACAGAGCTGTCGTCTGGATATCAAGGGATTCCTGAACCAAGATGGGATGCAGAAAAAATTGCGCTGCCGGAATCCATTTCTGAGACTGGGATACATCCGGGGCCGGCCCGCGGCGAAAGCCATGTGCTGGTGCTTTTGCCAGGAGCCGCATTCGATAAAAAGGGAGGCCGGATCGGATACGGGAAGGGATTCTATGACAGATATCTATATAAATATCCAAAGTGCCACAAGATCGGGCTTGCATATTCCATCCAATGTGTGGAGGAAATCCCGGAAGAACCCCTTGATATCAGCGTTGAGGCAGTGATTACAGAGAAAGGAAATTATATGATATGAAAATGGAACTACCGAAGGATCCGATGATCTTACTGAGTGTCATTAATACAAAGCTTCGGGACTTTTATCCTACACTAGATGGGCTTTGTGAAGATTTAGAGGTTTCAAAAAAGGAACTGACGGAAACACTTGGGCGGGTTGGATATGAGTATATGGAAGATAAAAATCAATTCGTATAGCAGATCAATGAAAGGGAAAAACATCCATGTGTGATACGAAAAAAAATAGAGGACTTGAAGAGATTCTATATGTAATAGACGAAAATGGGCCTGTGCCGGAACAAGAACCCATGCGGCAGTATTATTTTATAAAAAAAGCCCGTCAATATGTGGAACAGCAGGAAAAACAGGCCGGGAGGCCGTTATCTGCACATGTAACAACCTTTGGCTGCCAGATGAACGCAAGGGATTCGGAAAAGTTGGCGGGGATTCTGAGTGAGGTCGGCTATATCGAGGAACCAGATGAAAAAAAAGCTGATTTTGTCATCTTTAATACCTGTACTGTACGGGAGAACGCGAATCAACGATTATATGGGAGGTTAGGGCAGCTTGGCCGCGCCAAAAGGCAGAATCCGGATATGAAAATTGCGTTATGCGGCTGTATGATGCAGGAACTAGAGGTAGTAGAAAAACTTAAGAAAAGTTATCCTTTTGTAGATTTGATTTTTGGGACGCACAATCTATATAAATTTGCGGAATTGCTTTCTACCAGCCAGGAATCTGGAAGAATGGTGATTGACATCTGGAAAGATACTGATAAAATTGTGGAGGAGATTCCCAGTGAGCGTAAATATCCTTTCAAATCTGGTGTAAATATCATGTTTGGATGTAATAATTTCTGTAGTTATTGTATTGTCCCCTATGTCAGGGGGCGGGAGCGGAGCCGGGAACCGGCAGATATCATCCGGGAGATTGATAGGCTTGCCGCAGATGGGGTGGTGGAGATCATGCTCCTTGGACAAAATGTCAATTCCTATGGAAAGAACCTGGCGCATCCAATAAGTTTCGCCAAACTTTTGACAGAGATTGAAAAAATTGACGGGATCCAAAGAATCCGGTTTATGACATCTCATCCAAAGGACTTGTCAAAAGAATTGATCACTGTGATGGGACAGTCCAAAAAAATATGCAGACATCTGCATCTCCCAATCCAATCAGGAAGTACCAGGATTTTGGAAAAAATGAACCGCCGGTATACAAAAGAACAATATCTGGACTTGGTAGAAAGTATCCGCCGTGCCGTGCCGGATATTTCTTTGACCACGGATATTATTGTGGGATTTCCAGGAGAGACAGAGGAAGATTTCCAGGAGACGCTGGATGTTGTACGAAAAGTACGCTATGATGCCGCATTTACTTTCCAGTATTCCAAAAGGACAGGAACCCCTGCCGCTGTAATGGAAGAGCAGGTTCCACCAGAGGTTGTAAAAGAACGGTTTGAACGGCTGCTTACAGAGGTGCAGTCCATTTCCGCAGAAGCGTGCAAAATACATACAGGTTCTATCCAGGAAGTACTGGTGGAATCTGTCAATGAACATGATGCGTCGCTGGTTACCGGGCGTATGAGCAATAATCTGCTGGTGCATTTCCCTGGAGATACTTCTTTGATCGGAACGCTTATTCCTGTCAGGTTAAAAGAGTGCAGAGGGTTTTACTACATTGGGGAAGCTGTTGAAAATGGGTAATCTAGCAATATCATGTTATGAAAAAGAGATGAGGAGGACGTTTTTCGTGAAAAGAGTAAGCGAATATCTTTTTATGTGGACTCTGGGCGGCATCCTTTATTATTCGATAGAAACCGCGTTCCGTGGATTTTCACATTGGTCAATGTTTGTTTTAGGAGGGTTTTGCCTTCTGTTTTTTGGATGGCAGGGGCTTCAGCTCCAGTGGACAGATCCTCTTTGGATACAGGTACTACGGTGCACCTTATTCGTGGGTGCCGGCGAGTTTATTACAGGTATGATCGTGAATAAATGGATGAAGTGGAATGTGTGGGATTATTCGGAGCAGCCTTTGCAGTTATTTGGGCAGGTCTGCGTGCCTTTTTTGATCTTGTTTTCAGGTTTGTGTGCAATCGGGATCCTGATGTCAGGGTATCTGCTCCATTGGCTCTACAGAGAAAAAAAACCGCATTTTCATGTGCTGTGACATTGTAAGATTTGAAAGAATTAAGGAAACCGTTTTGAATAGATACGAAAGAGAGGCAGGAAGTGGCAGAATTAACACCGATGATGCAGAAATACGTGGATACAAAGAAAGAATATCCAAACTGCATCTTATTTTACAGGCTGGGAGATTTCTATGAAATGTTCTTCGAGGACGCGGTCACAGTCTCCCGGGAATTAGAGCTGACTTTGACTGGTAAAAGCTGCGGGCTGGATGAACGGGCACCCATGTGTGGTGTCCCTTATCATGCTGTGGACACATACTTGAACCGGCTGGTGGCAAAAGGCTATAAAGTGGCAATCTGTGAACAGGTTGAGGATCCGAAACTGGCCAAAGGACTGGTGAAACGGGAGGTTGTGCGTGTCGTGACCCCCGGGACAGTCCTGGATAACCAGATGATGGATGAGACCCGGAACAATTATATTATGTGTATCGTGTATCTGGCAGACCGATATGGAGTGTCCGTGGCAGATATCTCTACAGGGGATTATTTTGTGACAGAGCTGCCGGACAGCGGCAGGCTGAAAGATGAGATCTTTAAATTTATGCCCTCGGAGATCATCTGTAACGAATCCTTTTATATGAGCGGGATGGATTTGGAAGATATGAAGGAACGTTTAAAAATTGCCGTTTCTTCCCTGGATGCATGGTATTTTGACGATTCACTCTGCCGGGAAAAGCTGGAAGCACATTTTCAAGTCGCTTCATTGGATGGATTGGGGCTGGCAGACTATGACTGCGGCGTTATCAGTGCAGGAGCGCTATTACAGTATCTGCTGGAGACGCAGAAAAATAACCTTTCCCATATGACACATATTACGCCTTACACGACAGGGAAATATATGATGCTGGACAGTTCTACCCGGCGGAATCTGGAATTATGTGAGACGCTGCGGGAAAAGCAGAAGCGAGGTTCTCTTCTCTGGGTCCTGGATAAAACTCGTACAGCCATGGGAGCACGTACCCTCCGTAAATATGTGGAACAGCCTTTGATCGGGCGGCAGGAGATTGAGAAGAGGCTGGACGCGGTGTCTGAATTAAAGGAGCAGGCAATCTGCAGGGAGGAGATCCGGGAATACCTGGCTCCGGTCTATGATCTGGAACGGCTGGTCACAAAGATTACCTATGGCTCTGCAACCCCGCGTGACTTGACTGCATTTTCCGGTTCGCTGGATATGCTGCCGCCTATCCGGTACATACTAGATGAGATGCATTCTGAGCTTCTCGCCAAAATCCGGGAGGATCTGGACACACTGGAAGACCTCTGCTCACTGGTAAAATCAGCGATCGCGGAAGATCCGCCTTTGGCAATGAAAGAAGGGAATATTATCCGGGACGGCTACAACGAAGAGGTGGATAAACTGCGCAGCGCCAAGTCCGAGGGAAAAGGGTGGCTTGCAAAGCTGGAGGAGGAAGAGCGTGAGAAGACAGGGATCAAGAATTTGAAGATCAAGTATAATAAAGTCTTTGGCTATTATCTGGAGGTCACGAATTCCTATAAGAACATGGTGCCGGATTATTTTATGCGCAAACAGACCCTTGCTAATGCAGAACGGTATATCACGCCGGAACTGAAAGAACTGGAGGATACGATCCTTGGGGCTGAGGACAAGCTGTATGCCCTGGAATATGAATTATACTGTACTGTCCGGGATACCATTGCAGGGGAAGTGGCGCGGATCCAGAAGACTGCAAAGGCAGTGGCAGAACTGGATGTTTTTTCGACCCTTGCGCTGGTTGCCGAGCGGAATCACTATGTGCGCCCGAAAATCAATGAAAAAGGCATCATCGATATCAAAGACGGCCGCCATCCTGTGGTAGAACAGATGATACCGGACGGCTCTTTTATCTGCAATGATACATTTCTGGATGACAAGAAGCAGCGTATCTCGATTATCACAGGGCCGAATATGGCAGGAAAGTCCACTTATATGCGGCAGGCTGCGCTGATTGTCCTTATGGCACAGACAGGCTCCTTTGTGCCTGCATCCAGTGCGGATATCGGGCTTGTAGACAGGATCTTTACCCGGGTAGGGGCTTCTGACGACCTTGCTTCCGGACAGAGTACGTTTATGGTGGAAATGACAGAGGTTGCAAATATCCTGCGCAATGCAACGTCAAAAAGTCTTTTGATCCTGGATGAGATCGGGAGAGGAACCAGTACCTTTGACGGGTTGTCCATCGCCTGGGCTGTGGTGGAATATATCAGTGACGCAAGGATCTTAGGAGCAAAGACATTGTTTGCCACCCATTACCATGAGCTGACAGAGCTGGAAGGGAAGATTGAAAACGTCAATAACTATTGTATTGCTGTAAAGGAAAAGGGAGACGATATTGTATTTCTGCGCAAGATTGTAAAGGGCGGCGCGGATAAGAGCTACGGAATCCAGGTGGCAAAGCTGGCAGGGGTGCCGGAGATTGTTATCAGCCGTGCAAAGGAGATTGTGGAGGAACTTGTAGACGGCGATATCACCGTGCGGGTCAGCGAGATTGCGGCAAAGGGCACCCAAAAGCCAAAGAAAAAAGGAAAGCCCGTGAAATATGATGAGGTCGATCTGGCCCAGTTTTCTTTGTTTGATACGGTTCAAGATGATGATGTGCTGGAAGAGCTGAAAAATATCGACGTAGGGAATCTGACTCCGATCGATGCACTGAATACCATTTACCGACTGCAGAATAAACTACGGAATCGTTGGTAAAGAAGGGAGAAAGCATATGGCGCATATTCAGGTTTTAGACCAGATAACCATTGATAAGATTGCGGCAGGGGAGGTTATTGAACGGCCTGCTTCTGTCGTAAAGGAACTGGTGGAGAATGCCATTGATGCGGGGGCTTCTTCCATCTCAGTGGAGATTGAGGACGGTGGGATTTCCTTGATCCGAATTAAGGATGACGGTGGCGGGATCCTCAAGGAGGACATCCGAAATGCATTTTTGAGGCATTCTACAAGCAAGATCCAATGTGTGGAGGATCTTTCTCACATCGCATCTCTTGGATTTCGGGGAGAGGCTCTTTCCAGTATCGCAGCTGTAGCCAAGGTAGAGCTGATTACAAAGCCCAGGGAAGAGACATTCGGAATCCGTTATACAATAGAAGGCGGGAAAGAAATTTCATTTGAGGACACCGGGGCTGCGGATGGAACAATTTTTGCAGTGCGGCAGCTGTTTTACAATATGCCGGCACGCAGGAAATTTTTAAAGACCCCGATGACCGAGGCTGGCCATGTACAGGATCTGCTGATGCGCCTGGCTCTTTCCCATCCAGAAGTCGGAATCCGATTTTTAAATAACGGGCAGGAGAAATTAAGATCCTCGGGAAGTGGAAAATTGGAGGAAGTGATCTATCAGATTTATGGTAGAGATGTGGCGGCAAATTTGTTGAAACTGGATTTTGAACAGTCACAGATCCGTATATGCGGGTATATCGGAAAGCCGATGATCGCACGTGGAAACCGGAATTTTGAAACTTTTTTTGTGAATGGAAGATATGTAAAAAGCGCCATGATCTCCAAGGCGTTAGAGGATGCATATAAGGATTTTTCCATGCAGCATAAATTTCCTTTTGCGGTACTGTCATTTTCTGTAGACGGGGAACAAGTGGATGTGAATGTGCATCCTACTAAGATGGAGCTTCGTTTTCAGAAGCAGCAGGATGTCTACAATGCAGTTTTCGAGGGAATCCATAGGACTCTTTTGGAGCCTGAGATGATTCCGCAGGTGCCGGTGCCGGAACCGGCCAGGCAAAAGACAGGGCAGGCAGTGGCTGAAAAAACTTCGGAAAGCCCGTTCCTGTTGAAACCGAAACAGCTGCCTTTGGAAGAGGAAAAACAGGATGAAGATTATTTTATCCAAAAGATGCGCGAGCGGGTGATGGCAGAGCATGGCTTTCCTAAGCAGGCAGGAAGTCAAGCAGAGCCGGCAGAGAGAGTGGCAGGCCCTGCCGCCAATCCTTTGAAAGAGGCACCTGGTAAAGAACAGAATAAAGAAGAGTCGGCAGGCCTTCCATTTCCAGAGGTTATCCGGGAAAATAAAAATTATCATACCGGCGCACAGGCCGTCGGACAGGCCTATGCTGTACAAGAAGCAATACAGGCGGAACAGTTGGATTTGTTTGAAGAAAAATTTTTAAAACGGGATATCCGGGCAGAATACAAGCTGATCGGCCAGGTATTTGAGACTTACTGGCTTGTACAGTTTCAGGAAAACCTGTATATTATAGACCAGCATGCAGCACATGAGCGTGTGCTGTATGAACGTACTCTAAAAGAGATGAAAAACCGGGACTATACTTCCCAATATTTAAGCCCGCCCATTATCTTAACCCTTTCCATGCAGGAATCGCAGCTTTTAGAAGAGTATATGGACCGCTTTTTAAGGATTGGATTTGAGATTGAGCATTTTGGCGGAAAAGAGTATGCGGTGCGTGCAGTGCCGGCGAATCTGTTTGGGATTGCGAAGAAGGAATTACTGCTGGAGATGCTGGACTCCCTTTCTGATGGGGCCAATACCTCTATGACACCGGATCTGATCGATGAGAGGGTGGCTTCGCTCTCCTGTAAGGCTGCGGTGAAAGGAAACAGCCGTCTGTCTGCACGGGAAGTGGATACATTGATTGGAGAACTGCTTCTTTTGGAAAATCCGTATCATTGCCCTCATGGCCGCCCCACCATTATTTCTATGACCAAACGAGAGCTGGAAAAAAAGTTTAAACGGATCGTATAAGAAAGGGCTGATAATATGAAAAAATCATTGATCGTACTGACAGGCCCTACGGCAGTGGGGAAGACAAAAATTTCGATTTCCCTTGCAAAAGCGGTTGATGGAGAAATCATTTCCGCAGATTCCATGCAGGTTTACCGTCAGATGGATATCGGTTCAGCCAAAATCCGTCCAGAGGAAATGCAGGGTGTACCACATTATCTGGTGGATGTGCTGAACCCTGATGAACCTTTCCATGTAGTCAGGTTTCAAGAGATGGCAAAACAGGCAATGTCAGAAATCTATCAAAAAGAGAAAATACCGATATTGACAGGAGGAACCGGATTTTACATCCAGGCTGTCCTGTACGATATTGACTTCACGGAAAACGGGGAAGACAGTACTTACCGCAGAGAACTGGAGAAATTAGCCAAAACAGAAGGTGCCGGGCATCTTCATGAAATGCTGGCTAAGGTGGATGCCCAGTCCGCGCAGGAAATCCATGCAAACAATGTAAAACGGGTCATCCGGGCACTGGAATATTTCCATCAGACCGGGCAGCGGATATCAGAGCATAATCTGTGCGAACGGCAGAAGGAATCTCCTTATCGCTTTGCATATTTTGTTCTGAATGAGGAACGAGAGCGTCTATATGAACGGATCAACCTTCGTGTGGATCAGATGATGGAAGAAGGGCTGGAAGACGAGGTACGCAGGTTAAAAGAACAGGGCTTTACCCGTGATATGGTTTCCATGCAGGGGCTTGGGTACAAAGAGATGCTGGATCATCTAGATGGCGCCTGCTCTCTGGAAGAGGCTGTTTCTATCATCAAGAGAGATACACGCCATTTTGCAAAAAGGCAGATCACCTGGTTTAAAAGGGAGCGGGATGTGATCTGGATTGAAAAAGAGGAATTTCATCACAATGAAGAGGAAATATTGGAGAAAATGATGGCGGAACTGGGCAAAAGAGGAATCATACCGAAAAGATAGATAAGTGTCAGAGTTAAAAAGTTGTGTTTATAGGAGAATGAACATGGAGCAGTATATGATTTATAAGAATCTGGGAATTTCCAGGGAAGTTTATGAGGCAGGAGAGCGGCTGGAACAGGAGTTGATGCCGCGTTTTTTAGAATTTGACAAAAATGCCGAGTTTAACCAGCTTAAAGTCCTGCATGCCATGCAGAAAAACCGGGTCAGTGACGGCTGTTTTCAGTATGCTACAGGATATGGATATAATGATACTGGAAGAGACACATTGGAACAGGTCTATGCAGACACCTTTCATACAGAGTCCGCGTTAGTCCGTCCGCAGATCACCTGCGGAACCCATGCCTTGTCGCTGGCGCTTTCGGCAAACTTACGTCCAGGGGATGAACTGCTTTCCCCGGCAGGAAAGCCCTATGATACACTGGAGGAAGTCATCGGAATCCGGTCGTCAAAGGGTTCGCTTGCAGAGTACGGAGTAACATACCGCCAGGTAGATCTGAAAGAAGACGGATATTTTGATTATCCGGCTATTGAAAGAAGCCTGAATGAAAAGACGAAGCTGGTCACCATCCAGCGTTCCAAGGGGTATCAGGTGCGGCCAAGCTATTCGGTAGAAAAGATTGGCGAATTGATTGCATTCGTCAAACGGATCAAACCAGATATTATCTGTATGGTAGATAACTGTTATGGAGAATTTGTGGAAACAATTGAACCAAGTGATGTAGGGGCAGATATGGTGGTTGGCTCCCTCATTAAGAATCCGGGCGGCGGTCTGGCGCCCATTGGCGGCTATGTGGCAGGAAGAGAAGATTTGATTGAAAACTGCGGCTATCGGCTGACCTCTCCGGGACTTGGCAGGGAGGTGGGGGCTTCTCTTGGCGTGATGCAGTCCTTTTATCAAGGGTTCTTCTTAGCGCCTGTCGTGGTAAGCAGTGCTTTGAAAGGCGCTGTGTTTGCGTCAAATATCTATGAACGTCTGGGGTATGGGGTTGTCCCTAATGGGTCTGAATCCAGGCATGACATTATCCAGGCTGTGGAGCTGAAAACAGCCGAAGGAGTGATTGCATTTTGTAAAGGTGTGCAGGCGGCGGCTCCAGTTGACAGCTTCGTAACGCCGGAGCCATGGGCGATGCCTGGGTATGACAGCGATGTGATTATGGCAGCAGGGGCATTTGTCCAAGGTTCTTCCATTGAATTGAGTGCGGACGGCCCCATCAAGCCGCCTTACGCAGTGTATTTCCAGGGCGGGCTCACCTGGCCAAGCGCAAAATTGGGAATCTTGAAATCATTGCAGTATCTGTCAGATGCAGGACTCGTGTCGAAAGAGCAGATTCAGAAAATATAACCAACCTTTTAACTTTTCTCTTTATGAGAGGAATAGAGTACTTGAAACCATGACGGAGGGATGGATTTAAAATGACAGACGTAATTGTGGTTGGAGGCGGTGCCTCCGGGCTGATGGCAGCGGTCACAGCAGCTTCTTCTGGGGCAGAAGTAACGCTTGTGGAACAGAATGACCGGGTGGGACGGAAAATTTTATCTACCGGAAATGGCAGATGCAACTATACCAATCTATATCAGGATCCGGCATGCTATCATTGCGAAAATGTATCCTTTCCATGGAAAATCCTCCAACAATTTGATGTCAGGCAGACGGTA
Source organism: uncultured Lachnospiraceae bacterium (assembly GCA_910589385.1). Lineage (GTDB taxonomy): Bacteria > Bacillota > Clostridia > Lachnospirales > Lachnospiraceae > Schaedlerella. The sequence continues at coordinate 139,854 of CAJUTU010000004.1, read as the reverse complement.
GATTTTTTTCAGCAGCTTGGGATTCATCCGAAAAGCAGGAACGGATATCTTTATCCAAACTCAGACCAGGCATCCTCAGTTCTGGATGTACTGCGTATGGAATGTGCCCGTTCTGGTGTAGAGATATTAAATGAACGAAAATGTATGGAAATCTGTCCGGAAAAATCTTGCTTTCTTGTAAAAACAAATTCTGGAAAACTGCGGGCACGTAAGGTCATCCTAGCGGCTGGTTCTAAGGCTTCTGCTGTTTCAGGAAGTGACGGAACCGGCTATACCCTTGCTAAAGAGCTGGGTCATACATTGATACCAGTCCTTCCGGCATTGGTACAGCTTCGGTGCAGGGAATCATTTTATAAAAGTATTTCCGGGGTGCGGGTACATGGCCAGGTCTCTATCCTGGCAGACGGAGAATGCATTGCAAAAGACAAGGGGGAAATCCAGCTTACAAATTACGGGATTTCCGGTATTCCGGTATTTCAGGTGAGCGGCGCCGCAGCAAAGGCTCTATACCGCGGGAGCACGGTGACGGCAGTGTTGGACTTTATGCCGGATTTGGAATGGGAAGAATTCTTGCAGTTTTTGGATACACGTGTGCAGATGCGGCCTGAAAAGACACTGGAAGAATTTTTTATCGGCCTCTTTCCTAAAAAGCTGTGTGACCTTTGGATTCGGCTTGGCAAATTTACACGTGGGCAGCGTGTGGATTCCATTGCGAAGACCCAATGGAAAGAGCTTGCACAGCGAATCAAGCAGTTTGGGACGATTGTAGCAGAGACAAATCCTTTTGAGCAGGCGCAAGTCTGCCGGGGGGGAGTCGATACCCGTGAGATCCATCCACAGACATTAGAGTCAAACCTTGTTCCAGGGCTTTACTTTGCAGGAGAACTATTGGATGTAGACGGGCTGTGCGGCGGATATAATCTACAGTGGGCATGGTCCAGCGGCCATGTGGCAGGAAGGGAGGCAGCCCGTGCTTAGGATCAGTCAAATCCGGCTTCAGCCCGGACATAGTGAGCAGGAACTCGAAGAAAAAATTCGGAAAACATTACATCTTAAAAAATCAGAATCCATAAAATATCAGATTTTTAAACAATCTATTGATGCCAGAAAGAAACCAGATGTATATTACAGCTATACTATAGACGTGGAGGTGCAGCAGGAGTCTGCGGTTTTGGGGCGTGTCGGTAAGAGAAATTCAAGAATACAGAAAATAGGACAGAAAAAAATGGATTATCAGATGCCTGTTCATGGAAATGAAATTCTCTCCCACAAGCCTGTTATCGTGGGGGCCGGCCCTGCAGGGCTGTTCTGCGCCTGGCTTCTGGCCAGAGAGGGGTATTGTCCCATCATACTGGAAAGAGGTGCTCCAGTGGAAGAGCGGATGCAGGATGTGCAAAGCTTTTGGGAAACCGGGAAACTAAACACGGAGTCGAATGTCCAGTTTGGTGAAGGAGGGGCAGGCACCTTTTCCGACGGGAAGCTGAACACCTTGGTTAAGGATACTTGCGGACGCAGCCGGTTTGTGTTAGAAACCTTTGTGCGCTTTGGCGCTCCGGAGCGGATTCTGTATGAACAAAAACCGCATATTGGAACGGATATTCTGGCTAAGATCATCCGTAATATGAGGGATGAGATCATTACTTCCGGCGGAGAAATCAGGTTTCACAGCCGTCTGTCAGGGATCGGCCTGCGGTTTCAGGACAGGCAGATACTACAGAAAATTACTGTCAATGAAGATGAAACTCTTCCGGCGGAGGCACTTGTCATTGCAATTGGGCACAGTGCCAGAGATACTTTCCAGATGCTATATGACAGCGGCCTGCCTATGCAGGCAAAGGCTTTTGCCATAGGTGTCCGGATCGAACATCCTCAGCGTATGATCCAGGAAGCACAATACGGGCATATCTGGGCAGGGTGTCTCCCGGCAGCGTCTTATAAGCTGGCGGAAAAAATGGAGGATGGGAGAGGGGTGTATACATTCTGCATGTGTCCCGGCGGGTATGTAGTCAATGCTTCTTCAGAAGAACATCATCTGGCTGTCAATGGTATGAGTTATTCCGGCCGTTCCGGTTACAACGCCAACAGTGCCGTCATTGTCACTGTTACCCCAGAGGATTATGGAGATCGGCATCCACTGGCAGGAATCGGTTTTCAGCGCCGTCTGGAATCTCTTGCGTATCTGGAAGGCAAGGGAAAGATTCCAGTTCAGTGTTTCGGTGATTTCTGCCGCAATCAGAAAACGGTCAGGCTGGGAGAAATCTATCCACAGGCAAAGGGCGGCTATCGGCTTTCCAATGTCCGTGCAATTTTTCCAAAAGAACTGGCAGATGCTTTAGAAAAAGGAATCTATGCCATGGAGCAGAAAATTTCCGGCTTTGCCAGAGAAGACGCACTCTTATCAGGAGTAGAGAGCCGGACTTCATCCCCTGTACGGCTGATAAGATCTGAGAACATGGAAAGTGAGATACGCGGTATCTATCCGTGCGGGGAAGGCGCTGGATATGCGGGAGGAATCATGTCTGCGGCGATGGATGGATTAAAGGTGGCCGAGGCCATGATCCGTCGGTTTTCTGTGCCGCTTATTTAGGCATGTTTTTCATTACGGTCACGTGGCCGTGAATAGTAATGTTTTTCGTATTCACAGAAATTTTAGATTCGAGACCTGTACACAAAATTTAAATTATGGTAAAATAATCCGGTATTGTGTTATCTGCATAGATGTTGTTTTATGGGAAGCTGCAAGGGTGGCCATGGAGCACGTCTGCCATTTTCATATCAGAATATGTATATGAAAAAAATAAAAGAACTTACCAAAGAAGAACGTCCTTATGAAAAATGTGAGCGTTTCGGCGCAGAAAACCTGACGGATATCGAACTGCTTGCAATTCTTCTGCGGACAGGAACCAGGGGAGAAAATTCCATAGGGCTGGCAAAGCGGATATTGTATCCGGATTTTGACAGCGGCGGGATTCTCAATATCCATCGATGGTCTTTTGAACAGCTCATTCAGGTAAAAGGGATCGGCAAGGTGAAAGCCATCCAGATTCTTTGCATCTGTGAACTTGCAAGGCGGCTGTCTAAGGCCTGCGCCGGGCCGGAGCTTCGGTTTAACGCACCGGATACGATTGCGCGCTATTATATGGAAGACCTTCGATATCAAAAGCAGGAATCTATGAAGCTTCTGCTTTTGAATACAAAGTCCCGGCTTATCGGAGAGACTGATATTTCCAGAGGGACGGTGAATTCGGCTGTGGTCTCCCCCAGAGAATTGTTCGTAGAGGCATTGCAGAAAGACGCGGTCTCCATCATCTTGCTGCATAACCATCCAAGCGGCGACCCGACTCCAAGCCGTGAGGATATCCTTGTGACGAAAAAAGTCTGTGAGGCGGGGAAGATGATAGGAGTCGAACTTTTAGACCACATTATTATCGGTAATAATTGCTATAGCAGTATGAGAGAACAGGGAATTTTGAAGTAAGGAAGGTCAGCGTATGTTCCGAAACATTTATGGGCTGGATTTGGGAACTTATGAAATAAAGGTTTTTGATAAAAAAAGGGATTTTATCTGGAAAGAAAAAAATATAATCGCAAAAAAGGACAAAGAATTTTTGTGCGCTGTGGGAGATGATGCCTGGGTCATGTTCGAGAAATCACCGGACAATATTGAAGTGCTGTTTCCTATGCAGAGTGGGGTCATCGCCCGGTTTGATGATATGCAGTGTCTTTTGGAACATCTCTTGAAAAAGGAACGGCCGTTTTCAGGAGGCGCAGAATATCTCGTGGCAGTCCCTACAGATGTGACAGAGGTCGAGAAGCGTGCCTTTTATGATCTGGTATATCATTCCTCGGCCCGTGCAAAATCTGTAAGGATCGTGGAGCGTGGGATTGCGGATGCTATTGGTTTTGGGGTGAATGTAGGGCGTACCCAGGGGATTTTTATCGTCAATATGGGCGGAGGCTCTACGGAGATTTCCGTTTTGTGTCATGGCGGCATGGTGGTGACCCGGCTGATGAAACTGGGAGGGGAGCATCTGGATCAGGCAGTCCAAAATCTGATCCGGCACAATATGGAATTTTTGGTGGGCAGGAGGACAGCAGAGTCTTTAAGACAGGACTTCGGAATCTTTGAGGATGCTGACTGTACGGAAATTGATGTGACAGGCCGAAACCTGCAGACCGGAATTCCAGAGCACAGGTCTGTCCCGGTCAGTACAGTCCGGGCCGCGATCAAAGAGCCTTTGAAGGAATGTGCATCAGAAATCAAATCCATGTTTGAGCGGATTCCACCTGTTGTCCGAAGCGGAGTCGAGAAAAACGGAATCTGCCTGACAGGAGGGCTTGCAAATCTAAAAGAACTTTCTACATATCTTCAACAGAGCACAGGGCTTGCGGTAAAAACGTGTGTACGTCCGGAACTTTGTGCGGTGGAAGGCCTGAGGAAAATTATCCAGGACAAAAAGAGTTATAAGGAACTAACCTATTCTTTGCTGGGTGAAGATTATAAGTGGCTAAGATAAGACTGTAAAAGGATTGAGCATAATTATGAAAAAAAAGAATCAAACGTCCAATCTTAATAAATATCTGTTTGCCGGATTGATTTTGGCCTGTATCCTGCTGATGCTGTTATCTTTTTTTTACAGCAGGGTAACCGGGCCGTTCCGGATTCTTGCAAATATTACGGTAATTCCAATGCAGCAGGGGATGAACAAAGTGGGAGGCCTGCTTGTGGATCTCAGCGATAACTTTGCGACATTGGAAGAAGCGCGTAACGAAAACAAAAAGCTTCAGGAAAAGATCGATGACCTGATGATTGAAAACAATTATCTGCAGGAAGAGAAATATGAACTAGAACGTCTCAGGGAATTATACAGGCTGGACCAGAACTATGCCGAGTATGAAAAAGTGGGCGCCCATGTCATTGGAAAGGATCCTGGAAGCTGGTTCAGTACATTTACGATAGATAAGGGAAGCATGGATGGAATCCAAAAAGATATGAATGTCATCGCCGGAAGCGGCCTGGTTGGAATCGTGACGCAGACCGGCCCTACGTGGTCCACGGTTCGTTCCATCATTGACGATTCCAGCAATGTGGGCGGCATGGTACTGTCTACATCGGATACTTGTACTGTACGTGGGGATCTTTCCCTGATCAATGAAGGAAAGATGCGTTTTGAACAGATGGAAAACAATGACAATAAGGTGGAAGTGGGAGAGCAGATCGTGACTTCCCATATCAGCGACAAATATGTGCAGGGAATTTTGATCGGGTATGTCAGTGAAGTACAGGTGGACGCGAATAATCTGACCAGGTCAGGTTATATTACGCCGGTGGTAGACTTTAAAAAGCTGCAGGAAGTATTGGTCATCACCAAGACAAAGGCACAAATGACAGGGACAGATACACCTGCGGAATAAACCGCAGAGTATTTCTGTCCAGCCATGTGTTTGCTGTAAAAAGAGGTGGTTTCTTGAAAGGAATAAAAATAAAACGTGTGATTGTAACTGCAATCGTCCTATGTGTTTGTTATCTGCTTCAATGTACGTTGTTTCCCTGGCTGGAGCTTGCATCAGTAAAACCGAACCTGATGCTGATCCTTACAGCCTCCTATGGGTTTATGCGGGGATCAAAAGATGGAATGCTGGTTGGTCTTTTTTCAGGCCTTTTGCTGGACATTCAGTTTGGAAGTATATTGGGGTTTTATGCATTACTCTATCTGCTGGTGGGCTATGTGAATGGCCTGTTCCAGCAATTGTACTATGCTGAGGATATTAAACTGCCCCTGGCACTGACAGGTGTAACAGAGTTTATTTATGGGCTGGTCATCTATCTTTTGATGTTTATGCTGCGGAGTGAATTTGATTTTTTACACTATCTCAGGCATATTATCATACCTGAGCTCATATATACTATAGTAGTGACATTAGGGCTATACCCTCTTTTACTTTTTATAAACCACAGGTTAGAAGCAGAAGAGAAAAGGAGTGCTGGTAAATTTGTTTAAAAAGATTTGGAAACGGGCAAAAAGGATAATCATACAGATTTCAGAGTCCCGTCTCTTAGTATTGATATTGGTATTTTGTTTTCTGTATGCGGTTTTGGTCAATAAGCTGTTTAACCTGCAGATTGTAAAGGGCGAATATTATTTGGATAATTATAAGCTTCAGATCCGCAAAGTACGCGATCTGCAGGGAACCCGTGGAAACATCTATGACAGGAACGGAAATCTTCTGGCTTACAACGATCTGGCCTATTCCGTAACATTTGAGGACGATCTTTCTTCTACTGAGGACCGGAATGAAACGCTGAATAGTATCTTGGATCAGGTGATACAGATTGTAGAAGCACATGGGGATTCTGTTATCCACAGCTTTGGAATCGTGTTAGATTCCGCCGGGAATTATCAATTTACGCAGACCAACGAGATGCTCAGGCTGCGTTTTGTGGCAGATGTATATGGACTTCGGACGATTGAGGAACTGACCCAGGAACAAGAACGGGCTACAGCAGCAGATATCATCCACTACCTTTGCACTGATGAAATGTATGGCTATGAGCTGGATGATAAAACGCTGGACAAAGAATATATTTTGAAAATGGTAAATCTTCGGTATGCGATCAATCTAAACAGCTTTCAGAAATATATCCCGACCGTGCTTGCATCTGATGTCGGTGATGAGACACGCATCGCGATCATGGAGAATCTGGACAAGCTGGAAGGCGTGGGCATAGAGGAAGAATCTCTGCGCCGCTATACAGACAGCCAATATTTCGCTTCGATCATCGGCTATACCGGAAAAATCTCTCAGGAAGAGTATGACGCGCTGGATGAAGAGCAGAAGGAGCGGTATTCTTTATCTGACATTGTTGGAAAATCAGGCATTGAGCAGGCCATGGATAATGTTCTCCAGGGAGACCGGGGAGAGCGGATTTTTTATGTGGACAGCGTGGGGAAGGTAACCGATGAGGTAAGCTATGTGGAGCCAGGAGCAGGCAATGATGTGTACCTGACGGTTGATATGAAGCTGCAGAAGCAGGTATACCAGATCATAGAAGAGAAGATAGCTGGTATTGTTCTTTCGAAGCTGCGCAATGTAATGAATTATGACCCCAGTACGACTGAAGATACGATGGAAATCATTATTCCGGCAGATGATGCTTATTATGCATTTATTGCAAATGAGATCATTAATGAGCAGCATTTCGGCAAGGAAGATGCAGGGGCTGCGGAAAAAGAGGTTTATGCCATATATGAAGCACGTAAAAATACCGTTATGAATGAAATCCTGCGGGAATTGAATGGAAATACACCTTATCAAAGCCTGTCTGTCGAGATGAAAGGGTATATGGATTATATGGAGGGGATCCTTCAGTCCGGAATCCTTCTGACAGATGCCATTGAGCCTGGGGACGCAACATATCAGGCATGGTCAAAGGAAGAGACGATCAGTATGAACCAGTATTTGAATTACGCAATTTCCAAAAACTGGATCGATACTTCCCGGCTGACAGACTATATCTCATCCGATTATTCTGATGCGGCTGAGGTTTATCAGGCAATTTTACGATATTTACAGGATTATTTGAGTTCAGATATGAATTTCGACAAACTTCTCTATAAATATCTTATAAAATCAGGTAGTATCAGCGGTGCACAAATATGTGCCATTGTCTATGAGCAGGGTGTACTGCCCATGGATGAAGGGGCATATAACGGACTAAGAGATGGCAGTCTGGATTCTTTTGGCTGGCTATATACCCAGGTCCAGACATTAACGATCACTCCCGGGCAGCTCGCGTTAGAACCATGTACGGGTTCAGCTGTGGTAAGTGATCCCAATACAGGCGAAGTATTAGCCTGTGTATCCTATCCGGGATATGATAATAACAGGCTGGCCAACAATATGGATTCGGATTATTATACACAGCTTGTAACCGGCCTCTCTCGTCCATTCTACAATAACGCGACCCAGGAGACTACGGCGCCGGGATCCACATACAAGATGCTGACCTCTGTCGCCGCACTGACCGAAGGGAAGATTGAAGGGGATACTTACCTTTCCTGCGGCGGTGATTTTCCTTTGGTTACCCCAAGCCCACGCTGCTGGTCTTATCCAAGCGGGCATGGCGGGATCAATGTGGTGGATGCATTGAATTATTCTTGTAATGTTTTCTACTATAACGTAGGATTTCAGTTCGGCCAGGATAAAGACGGGAACTATGACAGTAATCGAGGGATTGAGATCCTTCGTAAATATGCGGAGGAATTTGGCCTGGGAGAAACTACAGGACTTGAGATCCCGGAAACGGAACCGAATATCTCTGACACAGATTCCGTACTGTCGGCCATTGGACAGGGTACGAATAACTATACTGTCAGCCAGTTAAACCGATATGTTTCTACCGTTGCAAATAGAGGGACTGTCTATAAGCTGACACTTCTGGACAGGACAACAGATGCCAATGGAAAAATCATAAAGAAATATGAGCCCGCCGTTGTAAATACGATGGACGATGTCTCAGATGATACCTGGGACCTGATCCATTCCGGGATGGTCGCCATGATCCAAAGCACTGCCAGTTTCTATGGAATTGGGATTGATGTGGCTGGAAAGACAGGTACGGCCCAGCAAAGCGCGATACATCCGGACCACGCAGTATTTGTTGGATTTGCTCCGGCAGAATCTCCTGAAATGGCAGTCGCTGTGCGGATCGCCAACGGATATACATCTGCATATGCGGCAGAGATTGGAGGAGATGTTATCCGGGCAAACTTTGAACTGGTGGATGAAAGCGAGCTGATCACCGGACAGGCAGCAAAACTGGGAGCGTCAATTTCTGACTAAAGCCATCCCCAAAGAGCATCCCGTAATTCATGCCCCTGTGGGGCGGGCGGACTCCGTCCGATAAGGTATACACAAGGAAGTGAGAATATTGGACAGGCTTGTTACAATTAAAAGCTGTAAATACGGTATGGAGATCCATATGGATCCAGAAGTGCCTTTCGAGGTACTTCTGGAGCATATGCGGGACAGGTTCTGCAATTCCGCCAGATTTTTCCAGGGGGCGCAGATGGCCGTTTCGTTTCAGGGCCGTATTTTGAACTATACACAAGAGCAGACTATCCTTAGTTTGATTTCTGATACAGCAGGGATTGATATTGTATGTGTCATAGATGAAGACAGTGGACATGAGCTGGCATACAAACACATTGTAGAAAAAGCTGTGGCCGAGCTGCCGGAAAGAGAAGGGCAGTTCTATAAAGGTACATTAGGAAAAAGACAAGTGATCGAATCCGATTCCAGCATTGTAATCCTTGGAAATGTAGAACCAGGTGCTTCCGTTATCGCAAGGGGGAATATCGTTGTTGTCGGGGGGCTGCGGGGGAATGTACACGCCGGGGCAGCCGGTAACCGAGATGCCTATATTGTGGCACTCTCCATGCGGCCAAGAAGCCTTCGGATCGGAGATATGGAAGCAAGGCGCCAGAGTGTATATCAGGAGGGTATCACGATCCGCGGACCGAAGATCGCTGCCATTGACGGCACTCGGATTCGTCTGGGTCCACTTGTAGATTAGTCCAGTGAATCGTAATTGTTATTGTCCATAGTCCTATAGTTTCAGCCAGGACTGTGAGTGACAGACATGAATCAGAAGTTGCAGGAGGATAGCAAGAATGGGAGAAGTAATTGTCATTACATCAGGAAAAGGCGGGGTCGGAAAAACGACCACTACGGCAAATATAGGTGTCGGGCTGGCACAGGCCGGCAAAAAAATTATTGTCATTGATACGGATCTGGGGCTGCGGAATCTGGATGTGGTTATGGGACTGGAAAACAAGATCGTCTATAATCTGGTAGATGTGATCGAGGGAAGCTGCCGTATTAAGCAGGCATTGATCAGAGACAAGCGTTTTCCCGAACTGTATCTGCTTCCTTCCGCCCAGACAAAGGATAAGTCGGCCGTTTCCCCGGAGCAGATGCAAAAGCTTGTTTCTGAACTGAAAGCAGAATTTGACTATATCCTGCTGGACTGTCCGGCGGGAATTGAGCAGGGATTCCAGAATGCCATTGCCGGGGCTGGCCAAGCGATCATCGTCACGACTCCGGAAGTCTCGGCGATCCGTGATGCGGACCGCATTATCGGCCTGCTGGAGACCAAAGGAATCAAGAAAAATTCTCTGATCATAAACCGTCTGCGGATCGATATGGTACAGAAAGGTGATATGATGTCTGTGGAGGATGTGACAGAAATCCTCGCGATTCCTTTGATCGGGGTGATCCCTGATGATGAGCAGATTGTCATCGCAACAAACCAGGGAGAGCCGATCATCGGTACAGACAGCATGTCAGGACAGGCCTATGACCGAATCTGCCGCCGGATCCTGGGAGAAGAGATCCCCATTCCTGATTTCAGCCGTCCTGATGGATTTTTCCTGCGTATCCGCAAGATGTTCGGGAAAAAATAGGAGGATCAAGATGATGCGTGTACCATCTGTTCAGATTGCGAAAGACAGGCTCCATGTTTTGCTCAATGCAGACAGGCTGAAATGTACACCAGATGTAGCTGACAAGCTATCCTCTGAAATGTATTGTACTATTTCCAAATATATTGAGATCAAACCAGAAGATTTTGAACTGAAGATTACACATTCAGATATACATATAAAATATACAGGAGAAAATGATTGAAGACTTTTATCCAAACTATCAGACAGCGGTATCATTTGAAAGATTATAAATTCAGCCTTGTCGCGCTGGTGCTGGCAATTTCCATTATTGGAGTATTTATTGTCGGCAGCGCGCAGGCTTCTCTACAGGGAAAGCAGGCGCAAGGCGTAGTCCTTGGTGTGATCGCTATGGTAATTATTTCCCTGATCGACTATGAATGGGTCCTAAGTTTCCATTGGGTCATGTACGCGGTCAATTTTGTGCTGCTGGCTGCTGTCTTATTGATCGGCGTAAATACAAACGGGGCGACCCGCTGGCTGAACCTTGGGTTTATCCAGTTTCAGCCTTCTGACTTAACAAAGATTATCACGATCCTGTTCTATGCAAAGCTTTTGATGAAATGGGAACAGTCGATTAACAATAAACGTTTTATTATGGCAGCAGTGGTGTTAATGCTGCCATCTCTGGTACTGATCTATAAACAGCCAAACCTCTCTACTACAATCTGTCTGGCGATGTTATTTTGCGTACTGATGTATATTGGTGGGTTAAGCTATAAATTTATAGGAACAATGTGTGCTATATTTATTCCTTTGGCTGTTATTTTATTCATTATCGTTATACAGCCAAATCAGCCATTGATACATCAGTATCAGCAGAACCGCATCCTGGCCTGGCTGGAACCAGAGAAATATGAGTCTGAGGAGGCTTACCAGCAGCTGAATTCGATCATGGCGATTGGTTCCGGGCAATTGACAGGAAAGGGATATAATAGTACGGCAACCACCTCTGTAAAAAATGGAAATTTTATTTCTGAACCTCAGACAGATTTTATTTTTGCAATTATTGGAGAAGAATTAGGATTTGTGGGTTGTTGTGTGATCATAATTTTGTTATTATTAATAGTAATAGATTGTATTTTGATCGGGATGAAAGCAAAGGATACCGGAGGCCGTATTATCTGCACCGGTGTCGCCGCACTGATCGGAATCCAAAGTTTTATTAATATCAGTGTGGCTACCATGTTGTTTCCGAATACAGGGATTTCCCTGCCATTTATCAGCTACGGTCTGACTTCGGTTGTATGCTTTTATATGGGAATCGGATTTGTGTTGAATGTCGGGCTTCAGCCGAATAAATATCAGTAGAGGAGAGAGCAGAGTATGAATATAGGATTAGTTGCACATGATGCGAAAAAGAAACTGATGCAGAATTTTTGCATTGCCTACAGAGGGATTTTAAATAAACACAGCCTATATGCTACAGAGACAACGGGGATGCTTGTGGAAAGTGTAACGAATCTCAACATCCATAAATATCTGGCAGGCCATCTTGGCGGAAAACAGATGCTGGGGGCTCAGATTGAACAGAATGATATGGATCTTATGATTTTTTTCAGAGATCCGTTGAGTCCCAGATCCCATGAACCAGATGTAAATGATATTGTGCGCCTGTGTGATGAATATAATATTCCTATGGCTACCAATATTGCTACGGCAGAGGCACTGATCCTGGCTCTGGACAGAGGAGATCTGGACTGGAGAGAATTATATAGATGAGAGGCAAGGGTGCATGAGTGAATATCATTCCCGTCAGAGGACGGGACAAGATGTGAGGGTAAAAAAGCGGCGGGTATCAGGAACTCAAAATAGTAAAAAACCAAATTTAAGAGAACGCGAACTGCAAAGCCAGAGACAGAAAAACGGAAGTTCCCACAACCCTGCAAGAAAAAGAAAACGCAGGCGGAAAAATCCTATGAAGACTGTCAGCTTACTGGCTTCCTGCCTGACGATTGTTTTGATTTTGGGAGGCGTATGCTTCTTATATTATCAGTATCAGGCAAAAAGACAGCCTTTGTATGCTGCTTTGTACGAGACAGAACATTATAATCAAAATCTGTATCAAGGGTCATTCTTTGCCCAGGATTTGTGTGTGGCTTCTGAAAACGTGGCATTGGATGGGTTTGGCGGGGATACAAGCCTCCATGCGGCAGGACTATTTGATGTGGAGCAGAAACAGGTGTTATACGCAGACCGTGTGTATGCCCAGCTTTATCCTGCAAGCACGACGAAGCTGATGACTGCATATCTCACTTTAAAGTATGGGAATCTGGAAGAGGTAGTAACGGTCACTGATACGGCAGTGGCATATTTTGAACCAGAGGCAACATTATGCGGGCTTCAGGCAGGAGACCAGCTTACGTTATACGACCTGCTGTGCGGTTTAGTCCTTGCTTCTGGAAATGACAATGCAGTCGTGATCGCGGAACATCTTAGCGGAAGCGTTGAAGGGTTTGCAGAAAAGATGAATCAGGAAGCATTGGCTTTGGGGGCAACACATAGCCATTTTATGAATCCCCACGGACTGCATGAGGAGGATCATTATACCACAGCATATGATTTGTATTTAATCTTTAATGAATGTATCAAGGATTCCAGATTTTTGGATATTATTGCCATGAAATCTTATGTAGGGACCTTAACAGGGGCGGATGGCAGTGTACGGACAGCGGAATGGACTCCAACAAATTATTATTCCGCAGGATTGGCTGAATCTCCTCCAGGAGTACAGGTGATCGGCGGTAAGACAGGAACTACAGATCAAGCAGGTTCCTGTGTTGTGTTATATAATCTGGACAGCGCCGGGAAGCCATTCATTTCAATCGTTATGGGGGCAGGGGACAAGGAGATCCTGTATCAGGATATGACACAGCTTCTCGCGGCAGGCGTTGGAAGCTGAGGAGAACATAGGATTATATGTTACAGTTCACGCCCGAACTGGGCGCGGACTGTAACGCTTTGATACATCGTATGCAGAAGAATCTGCTAAACAGGTTCTTTGCTGCTGTATTATAGGAATATGGTCAAAATGATAGGACTCGTTATTTCCATTTTAAGAAGAGGCAGATGTACTGTCAGACATGCTGTCTACTCTTCCATAAAGGCTGATCAGATAAAGTCCGCACAATCCTACAAGTGTATAGACGATCCTGGAAAACCAGCTTAGGTTCCCAAAAAGAAACGCAACCAGGTCAAACCGGAAAATTCCTACCAAAAGCCAGTTTGCTGCACCGATAATAACAAGAGTCAGGGCTGTATTATCAAACCACTTCATACTATTTCCTCCTTTTCACTATCAATGATTTTATTATTGTCAATTTATTGTGGAAATATACATGTAAAAATGATATACTTTTGTACAATGAGGGTAAAAATGAATGGTTGAAAGGATTCCAGAGAAATCGGAGGAGCATGAATTTGATATTCCGCAAGAAAAAGTCAGTGAATATTAACCAATATAAGACAAAGCAGGAATTCAATATTGGTATGCTTATTTTTATACTTATTTTACTGTACCTGATAGTCACACTGGTTACATATGCAACTTCAAAACGTATTTCTACATATGAAGTCCGAAAAGGCAGCATTGTAAAAGATAATTCTTATACCGGTCTGATCTTGCGTCAGGAAAAGGTTGCCTATGCGGAGGCTGAAGGGTATATCAGTTATTTTCGGAATGAGAATAGCAAAGTAAAGGCCGGCAGTAATATTTATGCCATTTCTTCTGAGATGCTGGATACAGAAGCATCGGCAGAGGCAGAAGATCTCTCTTTAGGAGAAGATGTTCAAAAGAATTTAAGCTTGAAAACACAAAATTTTAATGAGAATTTTGATCCACAGAAGTTTTCTTCTGTCTATACATTGAAAGGTGATCTGACGGAAATTCTCAGAGATGCGTCGAATCAGTCAAAGATGGCACATCTGGATTTACTGGCTGCCCAGAACCATAGCGGAGTTCATGTGTATCAAAGCGCATCTGACGGAGTTCTTGTCCAAACCATTGATGGATATGAAGGTTTGACAGAAGAAACCTTGAAGCCATCCGATTTTGACAGGACCAGCTATGGGACAGTACGGTTGGAGGATCAAGCTCAGCTGCATACAGGTGACGCAGTGTATAAGCTCGTGACCAGTGAAGAGTGGTGTGTATATATCGAATTGGATGAAAATCAGGTAAAAGAATTGTCAGATATTTCTTTTATAAAAACACGGATTGATAAGGACAATGAGGCGCTTTGGGCCGAATTTTCCATTTTACGGCAGGATGGCCATTATTTTGGAAAGCTGGTGTTCGATCATTCGATGATCCGTTATGCAAAAGACAGATTCTTAAATATAGAGTTGATCTTGGAACAGGAGAGTGGATTGAAAATCCCTAAAAGCTCAGTAATAGAAAAAGAGTTTTATGTGGTGCCTGTGGAATATATGACATCCAATGAAAATGGTACTATGCAGGGATTCCTTATCAAAGAAGAAGGAGAAGCCGTTTTTCATACAGAAGAAATTTACCATATAACAGAAGATGGAGAAGTCTATTTAAATCCAGGGG
The DNA here is from genome assembly GCA_910589385.1 of uncultured Lachnospiraceae bacterium. GTDB lineage: Bacteria > Bacillota > Clostridia > Lachnospirales > Lachnospiraceae > Schaedlerella. Next base: position 124,797 of record CAJUTU010000004.1, on the reverse strand, counting down.
ATTTTGAGCAGAATACAACTTTTGTAAAGCCAGGAACTTCGGAAACCTGTCAGTTAAAAGAAAAAAAGTCTTTAAAAGGAGTATACAGTATCAATAAGGGGTATACGGTCTTTAAGCAGGTTACTATTTTGTGTGAAAACGAAGACTATTATATCATTGATGAGGGTGTGGATTACAGTTTGTCCAATTATGACCACATTGTTTTAGATGGAAGTATGGTGGAAGCATCCGAAGTGGTATTTCAGTAATGGAAAAAGAGATGATGAATCAATAAAGGAGCAATTACTATGTTGAAAGAGCAGCTAAATGAAGTTGAATCACGGATACAGGCTGCCTGCGCGCGCGCCGGACGCTGCAGGGAGGATGTGACATTGATTGCAGTCAGCAAAACGAAACCTAAAGAGGTTCTGATGGAAGCCTATGGTTTGGGAGTCCGTATCTTTGGAGAAAACAAGGTGCAGGAGCTGACGGAAAAATATGAAGCATTGCCTAAGGACATCCATTGGCATATGATCGGCCACCTGCAGACTAATAAGGTAAAATATATTGTCGGGAAAGTGGAATTGATCCATTCCGTTGATTCTCTAAAGCTTGCAGAGGCGATTGAAAAGGAAGCCGCTAAAAAAGATACGGTTGTACAGGTACTTGTTGAGGTTAATGTGGCAGAAGAGGAGAGTAAGTTTGGTATCAAAGTAGAAGAGGTTCTTCCTTTTATCCAGAAGATCGCAAGTTATCCTCATATACATGTATGCGGCCTGATGACAATTGCTCCTTTTGTGAAAAATCCCGAAGATAATAGGCTAATCTTTAAAAATTTACATAAATTATCTGTTGACATAACCGGCACAAACATTGATAATGTTACTATGGACGTGCTTTCGATGGGCATGACCAATGATTATGAGGTCGCGATTGAAGAGGGGGCGACTATGGTCCGGGTAGGAACCGGAATCTTCGGAGCCAGGGATTATATGATTTCTGATTGAACTTAGCTTATTCCCACTATGCAGCAAGCTAAGAGGACACGGTCTGCATGTAGATTTGGCGGCTGTTGCGGGTGGTTTTATTTTAGGAGATTCCTAATAAGGGCAGAGGACAGCAAAAATTTTGATAGGAGTGTAAGTAATGGGTATATTTGATAAATTCCTCGACATTATGAAATTGAATGACGATGATGATTACGATGATGATGGATTCTATGATGATGATGAATTTTACGAGGAAGATTACGAGGACACACCCCGCCGTTCCTTTTTCAATAAAAAATCAAATAACAAAGATTCCTATAATGACTTTGATATGCATCAGGAGAGCAGCAGAGCGCCGGCTCCAAGCAGTAAAGTGACTCCTATGCGACAGCCCGCACAGAGAAGGAATCCCAGCGCAGGAATGGAAGTCTGTGTAGTCAAGCCGATTACGGTAGATGATTCCAGGCAGATTACCGAAACGCTTCTCTCCGGACGTACGGTTATTTTAAATCTGGAAGGCATGGACTTGGAGGTTGCACAGAGGATTATTGATTTTATTTCGGGAGCAACTTTCGCGATTGATGGGAATCTTCAGAAAATCTCCAATTACATCTTTCTTGTGACACCGACTAATGTGGATATTTCAGGGGATTTGCAGGATCTTCTAAGCGGTTCTATGGAGCAGCCAAGCCTAAGGGCAAGATATTAAGATGATGAAAGATGAAGAACAATTAACCAAACGGCTGTTAGAGTTATCCCGGCAGTCTTTTCATCGAGGGATTATTACATATACGGATTTTTTGAACTTGAATGAACAAAGTATTTTACATACCATACCAAAGGATTCCCTGTATACAGGATATGTCACTTTTGGTGGATATGGTTCAGCAGAGCGTCAGATGGCGGCATTTTTACCTGAAGATGCTCTTTCTTTGTGCGGCAGATATACAGAGAGTTTTTACCCAGAGTCAGAGGAACCTGGTATAATAGATCCGAATGCAGTTTTTTTTATGTCAGAGATTGCTGTGCTGCGTATTGCACCTCTGCATCAAAAATATGCGGAAGAATTGACACACAGGGATTATCTGGGCGCAATGATGAGTTTGGGATTGGAGCGTGGGAAGATGGGAGATATTTTGGTTGACGGAAAAGGTGCTCTCATATTTATTGCTTTCAATCTAAAGGATTTTGTCAAAGAGGAATTGACCAGGATCCGCCATACATCCGTCTCTGTTTCAGAAGAGGAGTGGCTGAATTTCCATTATGTTCCGAAATACGAAGAAATCAAAGGGACGGTTCCTTCTCTCCGGCTGGACGCTCTGCTTTCCCTTGCATTTTCTTCCTCCAGAAGCAAACTGACAGGTCTGATTGGGGCAGGAAAGGTCTTTGTGAATGGACGTCTGGCTGTTTCTAACGGCATCCATGTGAAGGAAAGGGATTTCATTTCCGTCAGAGGGATGGGAAAGTTTCAGTTTGTAGAGAGCCTTTCTGTTACAAAGAAAAACAGGGTTTATGTATTATTACATAAATATATATAAATTTTCTGTTATAATATAGCATGATGCAGAAAAGACAGCCATCGAATCTGTTATGTATTAAATGTAAAACGTCAAAGAGGAAAACAGAAATGAAAGATCGATTTTTTAAAGTGAAGAGCTACTTGACAGCTATATTCTGCTGTATCGTGGCAGTTCTTGCCGATCAGGGCACAAAGCATCTGGCTGTGGCGTATTTAAAAGGCCAAACGGAGATTGTTTTGATACCAGGAGTGTTCGAATTGCATTATCTGGAGAATCGTGGTGCAGCATTCGGCCTGTTCCAGAACCGGCAGCTTTTTTTTATGGCCGGGGCGGTGTTTATCTTTCTTTTGGTTGGCTTTTTCTATGGCAAGATACCACAGGGACGCCGTTATTCCCCTATGAGAGTCTGTGCTGTTTTAATTTGTGCAGGAGCTGCGGGTAATTTGATCGACCGGATATGTTTTCAATATGTGGTAGATTTTTTATATTTTAGCCTTATTGATTTTCCGATTTTTAATGTGGCAGACTGTTATGTAGTGATAGCTTGTTTTCTATTTGCATATCTGATTCTTTTCTTTTATAAAGAGGAAGAACTGGAATGGTCTGCCTTTTTTAGGAAGGGATGATCATGAGTTTTCTTATTTTCGCATGAGCCTTAGAAGGGAGGAGAGCAGTATTAAGTCATGAGGGATTCAGATTTTGCAGAGAATTTTGAATTTATAATGGAAGATGCGGACCCGGAAAGGATAGACAAACTTTTGTCTGTAAGATTTCCGGATTTTTCGCGTTCTTACCTGCAGAAACTGGTAAAAGAGGATTATGTTCTTGTGAATCAAAAGCCTGTAAAACCGAATCATAAAGTAAATCCTCTAGATACTATTATTGTATCCATTCCTGAGCCGGAACTGCCTGAAATCCTCCCAGAGGATATTCCATTAGATATCCTGTATGAGGATGCAGATATCCTTGTTGTAAATAAGCCTAAAGGGATGGTAGTACATCCGGCTCCCGGACATTACAGCGGAACTCTTGTAAATGCTGTTATGTATCATTGCCAGGGCAATTTGTCGGGAATCAATGGGGTAGCACGTCCTGGAATCGTACACCGGATCGACCGGGATACGACAGGCTCTCTTGTTGTCTGCAAAAACGATCAGGCGCATCAATCATTGGCAGAACAGTTAAAAGCGCATTCGATCACACGTAAGTATCAGGCAATTGTGCATGGGGACCTGGAAGATGAGAGTGGGAGTATCTGCGCCCCGATTGGGCGTCATCCAGTTGAAAGAAAAAAAATGAGCGTAAAGAGCAGGCATGGAAAGCCGGCAGTAACCCATTATACTGTGTTAAGGAGAATTCCATATGAAAAAGCTGCTCTTTGGAATTTGGGAATGATACAAGAATCTAGAGAAAATGGCGATACACTGGATAAGAGATACCGTACTGCGGGAAATTCAAATAGGAAAAGCAGGGAGGAATATACCTATATTGAATGCCAGTTAGAAACCGGGCGCACCCATCAGATCCGTGTGCATATGTCCCATATTGGGCATCCGATATTGGGTGATACTGTGTACGGTCCTTCCAGATGTCCTCTGCCTCTTGAAGGACAGACATTGCATGCGAAAACATTGGGATTTGTTCATCCTGGCACCGGAAAATATATAGAATTTGACGCGCCCCTTCCCCGATACTTTCAACAACTTCTTGAACAATCTGTTTAGATTCGATATAATAATAAAAAATAGACCGTTATTTTCAACGCAAAAGGAGAGATGTAATTTATGAAGACAAACGCAATTATCACTATCGGCAGACAATATGGGAGTGCAGGAAGGGAAATCGGATATAAGCTGGCAGAAGATTTGGGAATCAAGCTTTACGATAAAGAGATGCTTGCAAGGGCAGCAAAAGAGAGCGGTATATGTGAAGAGATTTTTGAAAACCATGATGAGAAACCGACGAACAGTTTTCTATACTCTCTTGTGATGGACACCTATTCTATGGGCTACACGGGAAATACTTATACAGATATGCCGATCAACCACAAGGTATTTCTTGCCCAGTTTGATGCGATTAAATAGATTGCAGATGAAGGCCCCTGTATCTTGGTTGGAAGATGTGCGGATTATGCATTGGAATCATATGATAATGTTGTGAGTGTGTTCATCCACGCAGATTTAGATGCGCGGATACGCCGGATTGCACGGATTTATGATTTACCGGATAACAAAGCCAAGGATAAGATATTGAAAACAGATAAGAAGCGTGCAAGCTATTATAATTATTATACAAATAAGAGATGGTCCGATGTAGAAAGCTATGAACTGTGTCTGAGCAGTTCCCAGCTTGGAATTGAAGGAACTGCTCAGATGATCGAGCAGTATATTGCATTAAAAGAAAGCACTTCTGCACAGCAGGTAAGGCTTTAAGCTTTATCTTTTATGAGGAATACGTTCTGGCCATCCTTTGATATTTCCATTTAAGATTGCACAGAACATCCTCTCTTTTGTACCGGGATGGTCTTGATTAAGCTTTTGGAGCAATTCCTTTGCGTATTGGCGCTTGGTATAGCCATCCACCGGACATCTGCTTTTTACAACAGGAATCTGATGTTTATTTTGAAAACCGATTACATCCGCCTCATTTACAAACATGATGGGGCGGATGACTGTTAAATCCATACGGTCTAAGTAGGTTTTTGGAGAAAAAGAGTGAAACCTGCCTTCAAAGATCAGAGAGAGCAGCATTGTTTCAATGATATCATCCATATGATGGGCATAAGCCACTTTATTGCATCCCATTTCTTTTACAGCCTGATTTAAAGCGCCTTTACGCATTTTCGCGCACAGCGAGCAGGGATTCGCTTCCTTACGCACATCAAAAAGAATATGATATATATCAGAATCTACAACCTGGTAAGGAATCTGTAGTTTGCTGCACAAATCATGGATGGGAGATAAGTCAAAATCCGGAAAACCTAAGTTTACGGTTATGGCGCTTAAGTCAAATTTTTTAGGATAAAAACGCTTCAGTCCATGCAGGGCATAGAGCAGTGTAAGGCTGTCTTTCCCACCAGAGATTCCGACGGCAATATGGTCCCCCTCTTGTATCATCATATATTCGTCAACGGCTTTTCTTGTATAGCTTAATAAACGCTGTAATTCCATGATTGTCTATCATCCTTTCTTATGGTTCCCGAAGTTTGACCGCACCGGCAGCCTGTCGGCGGCGGTTCTCATCAATAGCCGCATAATGCTTCTTTGTGGTATTCACATCTTTGTGCCCCAAAACATCTGCAACCAGATAAATATCGCCGGTTTCCTTATATAAAGCAGTACCATAGGTACTTCGCAGCTTATGCGGCGTAATTTTCTTGTTAGGGGTGACCTCCCTGGCATATTTTTTAACCATATTTTCCACTGCCTGTACGCCGATCCTGCGCCGCTGAGTAGATAAAAAGAGGGCATTTTCATGGCCTGGAAGCGGAGTAACAGCCTTTCTAGTTGTGTAAAGATACATTTTTAACGCATTTTCCACCTCTTCACCAAAATATACAACCATTTCGTTACCGCCTTTTCGGACAACTTTAATCCCATTATTTTTAAAGTCTACATCTTGAATATCCAGGCCTACACATTCTGACACACGGATTCCAGTACCTAACAATAAGATAATGATCGCAAAATCCCGGTTTTTGGTTTTTTCATAATATACCTTACGCTGCCCGGTGAGTTCACTGCAGCCATGCTCAATATAATCCAGAAGCATTGCGACTTCATCGGTATCCAGGCGGATAATAGCCTTATCATGCAGCTTGGGCATATCTACGAGTAACGTAGGATTCTTAGCGATGACCTGGTGCTTGAAAAAATAGCCATAAAAACTCCGTAAAGCGGACATTTTCCGGGATAATCCTTTTTCCGCATTTGTAATTTGTTTTTCTTCTGGGTTTTTATAGACTTTTAAGTATTCCTGATATTCCTCAATATCAACCGGCTCAATGCGCTCTAAGTCCTGTACCGTAAATTGCTCCACAGAATAGTTTTTATACACTGGATTATTCTCAATAAGAAAATGAAAAAATACCCGGATATCATAGGCATAAGAAATCCTGGTCCTTGCTGAAGTCTGTGGTTCCACAGCCCGAAAATAATCCTTTGCAAAAGGCGGCAATGTCTTTAAGATTTCACGTAAACGTAAAGTGTCATCAATGTAAAGCTGTTCATGATATGTTTTGGTATTTGTATCAGCCATAAAGAAACTCCCCTTAAAAATGAAAAATTATGATTTGCATTGTATTACAGATGAGGCTTTCGGAAACTCGTGTAAGTTCATCAAATTAGCCTCAGCCAATATATTATATCATAAATCCCATTTTTTGTCTATATCTTTTGGAAAAATCGGTATTTGTCGTATAGATCTATTTTGGTATCTCTGCTGCTTTTACGGATATAAAACTGTATGAATCCATATGAGTACTGGCGGATACAAATAAATATATTATAACTGATAGTGGAAAAAATTAAAGGAAGACAAATTTTAAAGAACTCACATACAGAAATTATATAGAAAATTGAGAACCTAAAGGAAAAGAATCGAAAGGAATAATCAGGAATTGAAAAGAAATTATGATAATAAATTTCCTCTCAATTCCGTATCCTGAGATGTACAAAAAGGTGTACGCATAACCTTTTCGAATGATACATCTATATCAATTACGTGGGGACGTATACTGATATCAAAGAATTGTATATATGTAAAATAGCAATGCTGTAAAAAATATTATAAAGAAATCAAACACTAAAACACTTTTTAAAATTGTACTATTGTATACAATTCTAAATAAAAATCCACATATATAAATAAATATATCTGCGAACTACTGTTCTGTATCATGCTATTAGTATATATGATGGATACCTGTTTGTCAATAGAAACTTTTTAAATACACGAACATATTTTCGTAACAAGTGTTTGCTTTTTTGCTCTGGGTATGGTAAAATAATATAAATAAAATCTGTTCAGAACGACAATCAGGAGGTTTGCTTATGGCACAAGGAAAAATCACAAAAAAGCAGGAAGAAATCTTAACATATATCAAATCACAGATCTTAAGCCGCGGATTTCCTCCTTCTGTAAGAGAGATCTGTGAGGCTGTGAATTTGAAGTCCACCTCTTCTGTCCACTCACATCTTGAAACATTGGAGAAAAACGGCTATATCCATCGTGACCCGACGAAGCCGCGTGCAATTGAGATTTTAGACGATACCTTCAATCTGACCCGCCGTGAAGTCGTGAATGTGCCGATCATCGGTCATATTGCGGCTGGAGAACCCCTTCTCGCCCAGGAGAATATTGAGAACTACTTCCCTGTTCCGGTTGAGATGCTTCCGAATAAGCAGACCTATCTTCTGGTAGTCCAGGGAGAAAGTATGATCAATGCAGGTATTCTCAATGGGGATTATGTTCTCATACAGGAAGAACATACAGCCTCTAATGGGGATATGGTTGCGGCATTGGTCGACGATGGCGCAACGGTTAAGACATTCTATAAAGAAGATGGTCATATCCGTCTACAGCCAGAGAATGACTTTATGGATCCAATCATTGTGAAAGATGTGGTGATATTAGGTAAAGTAATTGGTGTATTCCGCTTTTTTAATTAAGAATTTTATACAACATCATCAAAGGGACTGTCGGGAAATGACAGAACTCGTATAACATATAGTGCGATTTGCGTGCTTCTAAATCTATATGTTATGTGTAAAAAGTATTTCCCGACAGATTCTTGACATGTTTATATTATGCACAGAATTGACTCCGGCATTTTATGAAAGACTCTCAATATCAATGGTCTTACCATCTCGCCAAATACGTTCCAAATCATAAAACAGGCGGTTTTCTTTGTCAAAGACATGTACAATGATATCTCCGAAGTCCATCAATACCCAGCTTCCGGTTCCATAGCCTTCTCTCTGCTTTACAGAATATCCGGCCTTTAACAACTCATCTTCTACATTATCCACCATTGCGCGGATCTGGCTTTCATTGGAACCGCTTGCAATCAAAAAATAATCTGCAAGTACAGAGATTCCAGCAATGTCAATAATTTTAATATCTTCTCCCTTTTTATCGGCCAGGGCATGATAAGCAATCCGGGCCATTTCCTTTGGCTGTTCCATCTACTCCACTCTCCTCTCGCTTCCTATTCATACTTTAAATCCTTATGATTTATAATATTCATAAGTCTGTTTTGTCATTGGATCAATAAAATGCTTTGACTTCTCCAGATAGTTTAATGTGGATCCGGCGCATTGGCATACAGCCTGTTCAATATCTGTAAAAGATAATTCGCGGATTTCTGTAAGCCCTGGAATCATTTTCCGTCCCGGCTCAATATAATCTGCCAGATAAATGATCTTATCCATCATGGACATATGGGGCCGTCCTGTTGTATGGTATCGGATAGCATCAAGAATCCTTGGATTATCTACCCCATATTTCTTTTCAGCCAGATAGGCCCCCAGTTTGGCATGAATTAAAGCCGGTGCTTCCAATTCCGCTGATGTCAATTTGATATGATGCTTCTGGCACAGCTTGATCTGTTCTTTCGCAGGACAGTATTTTCCACAGTCATGCAGAAGCCCGGCTGTTAAGGCTTCCTCCAGATTTTCGTTGTACCGCATAGCAAGAGCACCTGCCGTATACATGACGCCCAATGTATGCTGAAAACGTTCTTTTTTTAATTTTTTCTCAAGTTTCTTTTGAATGTTCTCCAAATCTGCTGTCATCTTGTTTCCTCTTTTGATACAGATAATGTTTTTTTATATACTCTGCCACCGCATCCGGCACCATATAGCAGATGCTTTGTCCATTGGATGCCCGCCTGCGGAGCATGGTAGAAGAAATATCAAGCAAAGGCACCTGAAGAAGCCTGATTTTCGCATGATATTTCTGTTCTAACTCCTGCATTTTTTCTTTCATATCGGTCATGTCCTTATCATCCCTCATGGCCGCAAGGATGGTACAAGTAGGAAAGATTTCACGAAAATACTTCCAATCCTCAATGGAAAATAAAGAATCTGCTCCCAGTATGAAATAAAAATCATTATCAGGATAAAGCGCATTCAATTCCTGCATGGTTTTATAGGTATATGAATGTGAATTTTCCTTTGCTTCATGCAGACATAACTTGAAATAAGGGACATCCTTGATCGCCCTGCGTATCATCTCCACACGATGTTTTAAGGCATCCTTTTCCTCGTACTGCTGTTTGTGCGGGGGATTTCCATTAGGAAGATACCAGATTTCATCTAATCCGAACTCTTCATATGCAAATTCTCCTAACAACAGATGGCCAATATGGATGGGATCAAATGTTCCTCCCATAATACCAATCTTCATGGATATCACCTGGACTTGTCCGATGATGTACGCGTAGATAAGGAAGGAAGTATGATTTTCTTCTTCTCAGCCTTACCTTCTTTGTACAATACAATTTTCTTGCCAATGACCTGCACAACCTGAGATTTTGTACGTTCTGCTATCATCTGTGCAAGTTCTCCCGGATCATCTGTACAATTCTGAAGCACACTGATCTTGATAAGTTCCCTTGCTTCCAGCGCTTCAGAAATGGCCTGGGTCAGCCCTGGGGTAATACTGGATTTCCCAATCTGAAAAATGGGATCCATTGTCATTGCAAGGCTTTTTAAATATGCCCGTTGTTTCGTTGTCATACCGATTCCTCTCCTATGAACTATGTTTCAGATATTCGAACTGGAGACCATACATTTTTACAGTATCGCCATCTTGAATTCCTGCTTTTTCCAAATCTTCTAAAATTCCGGTGTTTTCCAAAAAGCGTTGGAAAAAAGCAAATCCTTTTTCTGCATCCAGATTCGTATATCCTAGCATTTTTTCGATTTTGGGCCCTTCTACCACATAGATTCCATCTACAATCTCTACAGTATATGGCAGCTCATCATACATCAATTCATCTTCTGGAAAATATTCCTGCTTGAATATCACTGGGGATTGGTCCAGCTTCTGGAGTTCATCCGCTACATAGTAAAGTAATTCTCTGATCCCCTGCCCGGTAACGCCGGAAATCGGAAATACACGGATTCCCTTTGGCTCAAATTCTCTATTCAGGCGTTCTACAGGGCTTTCATCCTCAGAATAGATCAGATCAGTTTTATTTGCCGCAATGACCTGTGGACGTTCTGCAATCTCAGGATTATAGGCCCTTAATTCTTCATTGATCTTGTAAATGTCTTCTACCGGATCACGGCCTTCTGTTCCGGCAGCATCTACGACATGGATCATCAGCTTTGTACGCTCAATGTGCCTCAGGAATTCATGTCCCAGTCCGACACCTTCTGAGGCACCCTCGATCAGCCCAGGGATATCAGCCATCACAAACCCTTTTCCATCCTCTAAATCCACAACCCCAAGATTGGGATTCAGCGTAGTAAAATGATAATTGGCAATCTTTGGATCCGCATTGGTCACTCTGGACAGCAGGGTTGATTTTCCAACATTTGGAAAACCTACCAGTCCCACGTCCGCAATGACCTTTAATTCTAACAATACTTCCAGTTCCATTGCCGGCCGGCCGGGCTGTGCATACTTAGGCACCTGCATGGTCGCTGTAGCAAAATGTTGGTTTCCCAGGCCTCCTCTGCCGCCTTTCAGTACGATTTGCCGTCGATTCTCTCCGGACATGTCTGCAATTACTTTTCCACTGGCAGCTTCCTTGACTACCGTTCCTTCTGGAACCTTTAATACAAGGTCTTTACCGCTCTTTCCGTGACAGCGCCTTTTTCCGCCTTCCTGTCCGTCTTCAGCCGCGAATTTTCTCTTGTGACGGTAATCTGCCAGCGTATTCAAGCCCTCGTCTACTTCAAAGATCAAATTCCCTCCCCTGCCGCCATCACCGCCGTCAGGGCCTCCATTGGCCACATACAATTCCCGGCGGAAACTGCAATGCCCATCGCCGCCTTTTCCGGACCGGATAAATATTTTTGCCCTATCTGCAAACATAAATTCCTTCTCCCTGTCATTATATGACTGTCTGTCTTACAAAAAAGGCAGGAAATTCTTCCTGCCTTTTTTGTAAGTACGCATGACTATTCTGCCTTTGGATAGATAGAAACCTGCTTCTTATCTCTTCCTTTTCTCTCAAAACGTACAACTCCGTCAACCAATGCGAATAACGTATCGTCACCGCCGCGTCCAACATTCACACCCGGATGGATCTTCGTTCCACGCTGTCTGTAAAGGATGTTGCCTGCTTTGACAAACTGTCCGTCAGCCCTCTTGGCACCTAATCTCTTTGCTTCAGAGTCACGTCCGTTCCTGGTGGAACCAACTCCCTTTTTATGAGCAAAAAACTGAAGGTTTATATTCATCATTGTAATTACACCTCCTTGAAAATGATATCTACATATGGTTCATATTCACTGTTATCTTCCATGCTCTCGAAACCGAGGATCATGGTTTTCATCAACAGTTCTGCATCATGAGAAGGCCTTTTCCGAAAACGGAACTGAATAGTTCCTTCTTCCTCGTCGCTGACACAGCTTGTCTCATCCTGCGTAAATGCTTCTAATGCATTCAACGTATTGAGTACAAGTATAGAAGCCGCTGAACATATGATGTCTGTCCCGGCTTCTGACAATCCGGCATGCCCTTCGACGTCAAAACCTGTATAAATATGATGCTCGTTTACATAAATCGTTACCTTAATCATTGTAATTATGCATTGATCTTTTCAATCTTGACTGCAGTATACTGCTGTCTGTGGCCGTTCTTGTTATGATATCCGGTCTTTCTTTTATACTTGTAGACAATAACTTTCTTACCCTTACCGTCACCGATCACAGATGCGGTTACGGTTGCACCGTCTACAGTCGGATTCCCAACAACAAGGCTCTCATTATTCACTGCAAGCACCTGGTCAAAGGTATAAGTCTCTCCAGCCTCTACGCCAAGCTTTTCCACCCTAATGATATCACCTTCGGCTACTTTGTACTGTTTGCCACCTGTTGCTATGATCGCGTACATATAGCACCTCCTATTATCATTACTCGCCAGCTATGGTGTCTGTACTTACAGAACTTAGAAAACCTCGCTGTGCGGCATACTTCTAAAATATACCATGCACTTTTTACAAAGTCAAGAGTTTCTTCGCATTTTCCGTTAAAATCAGTTGTTTCTCTGACTCTGTTAAAGCCATCTTCCTAAAATAGTCTACCGATTCTTTTTGGCCAGACCATGGGGAGTCTGTAGCAAACAGGATTTTGTCTGTACCATGCTGCCTGCAGATACGGATAAATTGTTCATCCGGGATCTTTCCGAATACGACCGCCGTATCAAACCAGACATCTTGTCCAACCAGCTCCCGCTCCACTTCGTCCCAGCGCATGAAACCGCCCATGTGTGCAAGAACTAACTTTTGCGGCTTTACTTCATTGATCACTTCTCTCGCCATGGAAGGCGTACAATGTACACAGTCAGGATAACCAGGATCGAATCCTGCATGTACAGAAATAATCAGTCCCAGCTCACTAGCAAATGAAAGGATCCTCTTATATTGGATATCGTTAAAAAAGGTTTCCTGATAATCCGGATGAAGTTTTATGCCGGAAAATCCTCTGTTTTTCAAATCCAGAAGTTTCTCTTTATAATTTTCATTTTGAGGATGTATGCCGCCGAAAGAAAGGATTTTTCCTTCCCGGTACTGCTCCGCAAAACGGTTGATGCTCTCGAACTGAGCAGGATTTGTCACCACAGGAAGAGCAACCGAAAATTCCAGCCCTGCCTCATCGGCAGATTGGGCCAATCCCTTTGGAGTACCATCCGTGAAAGGGATCGTTTTACACCGCCCGCTTAAAAAATCAAGTGTTTTTGCAGCGATCTTGTCTGGAAACATATGTGTGTGAAAGTCAATCATCAGTCTCTTCTAACCCTTTCTTAAATCCGCGTCTCCACAAAAATCTCATATAATGCACGGATTGCATTTTTGAAATCATCATGGCGGACTCCGACAATAATATTCAGCTCGCTGGATCCCTGATCGATCATTTTGACGTTAATGTGGGCATGGGCCAGGGAAGAAAAAATACGTCCGGCAGTTCCTCTGGTCGCTTTCATGCCTCTGCCCACGACGGCGATCAATGCCAGGTCAGACTCCAGTTCTATGTGGTCAGGATGTACAGCTTTATGGATTCCTGCGATCACCTGCTGTTCCTTTTCTTCAAATACATCTTTGTGGACAAATATCGTCATCGTGTCAATACCAGAAGGCATATGTTCAATAGAAATCTCATTTTCTTCAAAGACCTGCAGGACTTTCCGGCAGAATCCCACCTCGGAATTCATCATTGATTTTTCAATGGTGATGGACACAAATCCATCTGTCCCGGCAATCCCGGTAACCGTATACTTTGGCTGGCGGCAGGTCCCTTCTACGATCAATGTCCCTTTATCCTCCGGCTGGTTGGTATTACGGATATTGATCGGGATACCTGCCTTCCTTACCGGGAAGATCGCATCCTCATGGAGCACGCCTGCACCCATATAAGAGAGTTCCCGGAGTTCTTTATAAGTGATAGTCTCAATCGCTTTTGGATTCTGGACAATACGAGGATCTGCTATCAAAAATCCAGATACATCTGTCCAGTTTTCATACAGATCAGCATGAACCGCCAATGCTACAAGAGAGCCGGTGATATCAGAACCGCCTCTGGAAAATGTAACAATTGTGCCATCCTCCATTGCTCCATAAAATCCAGGAATTACTGCTCCAGAAGATTCTGTAAGCCTTGCGGCAATGAGCTCATTTGTCGTCTCATCATCGAAAGATCTATCCTCATGGAAACGAATGACCTCAGCCGCATCAATAAACTCAAAACCAAGATATGCGGCCATGATCTTTCCGTTTAAATACTCTCCTCTTGACGCAGCATAATCCCGGCCGATCTTCTTTCCAAAATTTTCCCCAATAATCTGAAATTCTTTTTCCAGTGAAATGGAAAGCTTCAATCCGTCGATGATTTCCTGATAGCGTGCTTTGATCGCATCCATCTGTTCTGTAAAATTCTTCTCACGGATTGCTGCTCCATAACAGCTATAAAGCATATCCGTCACCTTTGTATCACTTGAAAAACGCTTTCCCGGTGCAGAGGGCACTACATAAATCCTGGTTTTATCCGCCCGGATGATCCTTGCGGCTTTTTTAAACTGCCCTGCGCTGGCCAGAGAACTTCCGCCAAATTTCACTACTTTCTTCATTTCCTGGTTTCCTCCATGTATGTATATGTCAACTTATTATTTTATCATGACACAATCGGCTTTATTATAACGCTTCCACAAGAGGTTGTAAATCAATTTTTTAAGATTGGAAAGTAATTTCGCCATATTCTGCACCGGATACCCTCTTTAAATCATCCGGTTTTAGGCAAAGCTGCATTCCAATCTTTCCGCCGCTGACATAGATCTTCTCCAAGCCCTTTGCGCTTTCATCAATAACAGTCGGGAATTTTTTCTTCATCCCAATCGCCGTACAGCCGCCTCGTACATATCCGGTGACATTCGTAATCTCCTTGACAGGAATCATTTCCACAGACTTCTCTCCCACTGCCTTAGCCGCTTTCTTCAGATCCAATTCTGCCTCGATCGGTATCACAAATACATAATATCCTTTACTTTTACCGATTGTTACAAGAGTTTTGTATACCAGTTCATGAGGCAGACCTGTCTTATCCGCCGTGGAGATGCCATTGATAAATCCGTCACACTCATAGGTGAGATGATCGTACGGGATCTTCTGCTTGTCCAGAATCCTCATCGCATTGGTCTTTAATTCTTTTTTACTCATGTCCATTTCCTCGGTTCTTCCAATATTCATGTAATGGCTTGCGCAGTTTTTTCCTTGTAATTTCTACGAGCTGCAGTCCTGTTACATCTACAAGCGTGGTCTGGATCGGATCCATGGAAAGCGCTTTTCGAAACTCTGCCAGTAATTTCTGAGTCTCTTCCGGCCTTTCCATGTTTATGAAATCGACGATAATGATTCCAGACAGATTGCGGAGCCGGATCTGTTTGGCAATTTCTTTTGCTGCTTCCAAATTCATTTGCAGGAAGCCATCTGCTTTCTGTTTTTTGGAAACACATTTCCCGGAGTTTACATCTATGACAGTGAGCGCTTCCGTAGGCTGTATGATGAGATATCCCCCATGCTTTAACCAGACATGTTCACGCAAAGCATGCTCTAAGACCGTTTCGGTACTGTAAAGCTTTGAAAGCGAAAAAGAAGGATTTTCATAAAGCTGCAGCTTTTCTGCAAATTCAGGCTGTTCTCGCTGTGAATATCCTAAAATTTCTTCATATAATGCATGGTCTTCTACTAAAATTTCTGAAAGTCCTTCTGCATATACATTTTTTAAATCTAACAGATAAGGCTTGGCAGCAGCATACAGGCAGGAATAGCATGTCCGTGAAGATGCCGTTTTCTTTAGCTGATAAAAATGTTCTTTTAACTGAGTGATCTCATGGAGTACAGTGTCCAAGGGAACTTCCTTTGCATTGGTGCGCACGATGATTCCATAGTCTTCACTTTTCCAATCCTGTAATTTTTCTTTATAGCTTTCGCGCAGGGCCTTTGTCAGCTTTGACGAGACGCCGATTCTTGTATTGCCGGAAGTCAAAACGGCATAGCGCCCGGTAAGGCTGATGTTGCTGCTGACTGTCGGAGCCTTTGTTTTTACAGCTTCCCGGCTGATCTGCACTAACAGCTCATCTCCAATGCAAAGAGGCTTTTTTCCTGCTTTGTTTGTAAATATGGCATGGGCAGCCTGGCTTACATCATAATAGCAGTTGACACCGCCGATATCTACAAAAGCAGCGCCGATATTGGCAGCAATGTTCTGTACCTTTCCAATATAAATATTGCCCAGCATGATTTGCGGGTCCTTTGATTCCAGCAGAGGACTCGGATGGATTTCCACGATATCACCGTTTTCTATAAGGTAGGTCCAAATACAGCCCTCTTCTTTCAAAAGCAGGATTTTTCTAATCATGGATTTCACGGCTTTCTATGATCTTTCCTAAAGATTCCAGAGATACCAGTTTTCTTTTTTCAGGTTCTTTCCACTCATCAGATGCCCTTTGGGCATACATTTCCAGACGATGCCAGGTATAGGAAATCTTTTTTTCATCAATTCCGGCAAACTGGCAGAATGCGGACATCACGAGTTCTGGCTTTAAATTTTTCACACTGCCTGCCGCAAGCTTCAGATATACACCATTTTCCTGTAAATCCATCTGATAGATCATTGGACGGATATTTACTTCCTGTTCACTGCGTTTTGTCTTTTTCATAACGATAATCTGAGGCTGCTCCAAAAAGGCTTTGAAATCTGCCTTATACTTTTTAAAAAAGCCAGGTTCTTCTTCGATGCTCATTCCCACCAGATAATCGGCTGCAGCCAGGATTGCCATTCCAGTCATCTTTTTTTCTTCTGCAATCTGCCGGAAACTGACCACTTCAATCCCTTCGGCAGTGACCGCGTTCATCCTGCGGACAGCTTCTTCGCTGGAGATACTTTCCGTCAGTTCAATATCAAAATACTCTCCGTCACTTGTAAGGCCGATTCCAAGAGGGCTGGCAAATGACATGATCATGTGGGGGCTGTACCCGGATGTAAATGCAATGGGAATCTGTGCCCTGCGCATAACCTTCTGGAAAAAACGCATGACATCCAAATGACCGATAAAACGAAGAGCACCATATTTTCTGAATTTAATTCTTACTTTCATAACACACCCCACCTCCAAATACTGCCGCACCGCAGCCGGAACACTGCTGTCTGCAATTTGGAGTCACAGTCCCTTCCATAGCACGGTTCCATTCTCTGTAAAGAAAGTCTTTTTTGACACCGATCTCAATAAAATCCCAGGGGAATAACTCATCAGATCCACGCTGGCGTAAAGTATAGAAGTCCGGATCTATCCCTGTATTTTCAAATGCTTTCATCCAAGGTTCGTTGTGGAAGGTTTCGGTCCAGGAGTCAAACAGGCATCCTAAACGATAAGCTTCTTCTAAAACGACTCCTAGTCTTCTGTCTCCTCGGGCAAATACTCCTTCCAGTACGGTTACCTCAGCATCATGCCAGTTATATTTCAGGCTCTTCCGGTTGAGCTGTTCTGAAAATGCATGCTTTACAACAGAGGCACGCCGTACATATTCTTCTGCTGTACACATGGGCGCCCATTGAAACGGTGTAAACGGTTTCGGTACAAAGAAAGAGGTACTGGCCGTAATCTGACATTTTCCATGACGGCATTCCTTAGGAATCTCATAATATCTACGGGCCACCCTGTCAGACAGTGCGGCAATCTCCCTCATATCTTCCTCTTCCTCTGTGGGCAGGCCCAGCATGAAATACAGCTTGACCTTTGACCAGCCGCCTTCAAACGCCTGTCCGGCCCCACTTAGGATATCCTCTTCTGTCAGCCCTTTATTGATCACATCACGCATCCTCTGGGAGCCTGCTTCCGGGGCAAATGTCAGGCTGCTTTTGCGGATATCCTGCACCTTCTGCATTGCCTCCATAGAAAACGCGTCGATCCGAAGAGACGGCAGAGAAATATTGATGCCTTTCCCTTGAAATTCTTCGATCAAAAATGTAATCAGTTCCTGTAGCTTTGAGTAATCGCTGGAACTCAGAGAACTTAAACAGATTTCCTCATGTCCGGTATTCTCCAGCATAGCTTTTGCGTATTCCTTTAAAATCGCTACATCCCGTTCTCTAGTAGGCCGGTAAAGCATCCCTGCCTGACAGAACCTGCAGCCGCGGATACATCCTCGCTGGATCTCCAGTACCACACGGTCCTGCGCAGCTTTGATATAGGGAACGACCGGAGACAATGGATATACGGTATTATCCATATCTACGACAACCTGCTTCTTAATCTTTGCAGGGGCATGGGGATTGGCGGCAGGAAAAGAAGAAAGAGTTCCGTCCTCATGATATTCCGACTCATAAAACTGAGGCACATAGATTCCCTCTACTTCTGCAGCGCATTCCAGAAACTCCAGGCGGCTTTTTCCGTCCTGTCTGCACTGTTTATAGGCATCCAGCAGTTCATCGTAGACCGTCTCCCCGTCCCCGATATAGAACAAGTCAAAGAAATCTGCCAGAGGTTCCGGATTATATGCACAGGGACCGCCGCCGATGACGATTGGGTCATTGTCTGTCCGTTCTTTACTGTGCAGGGGAATCTGGCTCAGGTCTAAAATCTGCAGGATATTTGTGTAGCACATCTCATACTGGATTGTAATTCCAAGGAAATCAAAATCCCTGACAGGCTCCTGGGATTCCAGTGCAAATAATGGAATCTTCCGCTCACGCATGACTTTGTCCATATCCACCCAGGGAGAAAAGACACGTTCACACCACACGTCCTTTCTGCGGTTGAACATATCATAAAGAATTTGGAGACCTAAGTGGGACATGCCGATCTCATATACGTCGGGAAAGCACATGGCAAAGCGGATATCCACTTCCTCAAGATCCTTCATCACACTGTTGACTTCGCCGCCGATATAGCGGGCAGGTTTTTCGATATTAAGTAGTAATTCATCAGGTAAGGCTAGTTTTCTCATGGTTGTCCTTTCAACTTTTGTAAGTTCTGTATCATTATTCAGTGTTATACAATACGATCCTTCATTGCTGTAAGAAAACAGAAGGTATTTATCAGAACTCAATTGTCAATATTATATACATTTTATAGAAGAACTTCAAGCAGATATCGTTCATCTATTAAGAGGATTTTTATCCCGGCTAAATTAAATCTTTGCTTTCTACATTACATATTGACAAAAGTACCTTAAATTTCATTTGCCGGTGGAAGGCACATATGATTTTTACACACATAGTAGGTTGTCTTTCCATTTAGCAGAGCGTGCGTTTCATCCTCTGTTTTCAGGCTCACATCTGCATAGAGAGGCAATTGGGAAAAGATGTTTTCAGGCTTCTCGTCTTTTAAAATGACCACAGTAATTTTCTGAGGCGGATCATCATAAAAAAGCTTTGCAATCAGGAACATACTGTATCCGGCCGGATAGTGCCCCGACTCGCCTGCCATGAATGCAAGCTGCTGCTCTGCCGCTTTTCGATAATGTTCTTCTGTGCCAGCCTGTCCAGCCTGACTTCCTGGCTCAAAAAGCTTATCGACCTGTGCATCCGACGTAATCTGTGAAAGCCGGACCAGGCAGTATGCCATCACGGAATTTCCGCTTGGCAGCGCCCCGTCATAGGTTTCTTTAGGTCTTGTGATCAGGGTGCTGTTCTGTGTCCCATATAGGAAGAACCCACCGTGTGGGTCTTCAAACTGCTTCTTGGTCTCACCGCAGATCTGTTCTGCACGTGCCAGGTAACCGGATTTAGAAGTGGTTTCGTACAGGCTGAGCAATGCCATGGTATAATAAGCATATTCATCCAGAAATCCCCTCACAGACCGCACATGATTACGGCAGCTTACATAAAGAAGGTTTCCCTCGGACAGATACTGTTCAATAAACTGATACGCTCTTTCGGCGGCAGACAGGTAACTTCTGTTTCCTGTAACCCGGTACAGCATGGACATAGCACATATCATCAAAGAATTCCATGAAGTGAGCACTTTATCATCCAAGTGGAGCCTGGCACGGGATTTCCGATAATTGTACAGCAGCTTTTTTTGTACCTCAAATTCATCGGAAATCTCCCTTCCATTTAAAAGATTCGGGATGTTCCTGCCTTCAAAGTTTCCTTCCTCAGTAATTCCGAAATACTCACAGAATCGGACACCTTTCTCTGTTCCAAGTACCTTGTAGATTTCTTTCTTGCTCCAGACATAATATTTCCCTTCTTCTCCTTCGCTGTCTGCATCTTGGGCAGAATAAAACTCACCAAGTTCCCCTGTCATTTCCCGAAAAATATATTCTGCGGTCTTTTCCGCCGTATCTAATAAGCCTGTATTGCCGGACGCTTTGTATGCGGAACAATATGCCAAGATCAGCAGCGCATTATCATACAGCATTTTTTCAAAATGAGGCACCAGATAATATTTGTCAGTAGAATACCGTGAAAACCCAAAGCCGATATGGTCAAAAATCCCACCCCTGCGCATTTTCTCCAGAGTGATTTCTGCCTGTCTGAATGCGGTCCTGTTATTTCTGATTTTTGAATACAAGATCAGAAAAATCAGATTATGTGGGGTCGGAAATTTTGGCGCAGCTCCAAATCCTCCATTTCTTTCATCAAAGCTCTTTGAAAAAATATCTGCAGCCAGTTCTGGCAGATCTTGGCTGCTCTTACCAGGCGATTCTTTGTCCTGACGGCTGATGTATGCAAGTATTTTTTCGGCGGAGTCTAATAATTCTGTTCTGCTGTCTTTCCATTTTTTTGCAATGGCGAGCAGCAGATCCGGAAATCCTACTGTTCCATAACGTGACTCTGGCGGAAAATAGGTTCCGGCAAAAAAAGGTTTTTGCTCTGCGGTCATGAAAATACTCATTGGCCAGCCGCCGCTTCCGGTCAAAGCCTGACATGTATTCATGTATACACTATCGATATCCGGCCTCTCTTCGCGGTCAACTTTGATTGATATAAAATTTTGATTGAGGATTTCCGCTGTCCTTGGATCCTCAAAACTTTCTCGCGCCATCACATGGCACCAATGGCATGTACTGTAGCCAATACTTAAAAAGATGGGCTTGTCCTCCCGGAGCGCCTTTTCAAAGGCTTCTTCTCCCCATGGATACCAGTATACAGGGTTTTCGGCATGCTGTAGCAGGTAAGGGCTGGTCTGCCCCTTTAGATGGTTGCTCATATCTTGTTCCTTTCTTTATGAATGAGATTGTATACATGTATTACATCCAAATATATGTCATTGTTTCCAAAAAGATTTCTCGAGATATAGAAAACTTTCCCTATATATCATGTATTCTCTGCTATTTGTATCAGGTTATACCTTTCTGAATATATCTTTTTGAAAAAACTGGAAGTCTGCATGTGCTTGTGGGTTTTCTCAACACACATGCAAAACGGATGCACGTACCTATGCATCCGATTCAGAAAAATTTACTTATTTGAGAATGTTTTCCAGGATTTTCCAGCCTGTCATCCTGCATAATGGTATTTCTTCCGTTTTTTCACAAGAAATGTAGAAGTTACAGACAGTGCAAGGATTTCGGCCACAACTATTGCCATCCAGATTCCATCCAGCTTTAGAAAAACAGGAAGGATCAAAACTACAGAAACCTGAAATACCAGAGTCCGTAAGAAAGAAATAGCGGCCGAAACCACTCCGTCTCCCAATGCAGTAAAAAATCCAGAGCCCCATATATTAAATCCACTCAGCAGAAAGGATAATGCATAGATGCGGAACCCACGGCAGGTCATTGCAAAAAGTTCTGCATCATATCCCACAAATACTTTTATCATTGGATAAGATAAAAGTTCTGCCAGACCTGTCAGAATCACCCCTGCGCTTCCGATGATGATAAGACTTTTGCGAAAAAGATTTTTTAATTCTGCATGGCTGCCTGCACCATAATGATAACTCACTACCGGTGCACTTCCAATCGAATATCCAATATTTACAGCGACAAAAATAAATGTCACATACATGATCACTCCATATGCCGCGACTCCATTCTCTCCTGCCAGTCTCATGAGCTGGTAGTTGTACAGGATATTTACAATGGAAGAAGAAATATTTGTCATTAATTCTGACGATCCATTGGTACATGTTTTGATCAGCACACTTCCATAAAACCGGGTTTTTGTCAGGTGGAGCAGGCTGTCATTATTTAGGATCCAGCCAATGACACTATATCGCTGTTTTGCATGCGTTCTCCCACCTGGAAGGCTGGCCGCAGGAATATCAGCATCCGGGCTTTTTCGGGAGAAATAGATTATGGGCAGCACTCCGCCTAAGATTTCTCCGATTGCCGTTGCAATTCCGGCTCCTGCCAGTCCCCAGTGAAAAATAACGATAAATAAATAATCAAATATTACATTTGCAATACCAGAGATCAGCGACATCCGCAGGCTGAGTTCCGGTTTTTCCGCCACAATAAAAAAGTTCTGAAACGCAATCTGCAGCATGAATCCGGTTAAGGAGACAGATAAAATCCTTCCGTATATTACACAATATCCGATCATATCCTCGGTGGCGCCTATGGCATACGCGATCGGCCTCATAAAAATAATGGCGGTAACGGCTATTATGATTCCGATTACGATGATCGTATAGACCAGCATGGAAAAATATTCATTTGCTTTTTCATGGTCGCCTTCCCCCAGCTTGATCGCGACCAATGCGCTTCCTCCTGCTCCGATCATGAAGCCTACGGTACTGATCCCCATAAGCAGCGGAAACATCAGATTTAATGCCGCAAATGGGGTTGTTCCCACAAAGTTTGAAACAAACAGTCCGTCTATAATGCTGTAAACAGATGTACAGATCATCATAATAATAGATGGTATGGTAAAACGAAGCAGTCTTTGATAGTTAAAATGATCTGATAATTGTATTCTCATAATTTTCACCAAACTTTCTAAATAGCTGCCATATATTTATCCAGCAGCAGTTTTCTCAAAAATAAATTTCTAAATCAAAAAATCTTTATATGATTTCCTTGTTTTTCAGCTTCTCCTGAAATTGAGTCAGATATTTCCGGGTCAGCCGTATCAACTCCTGGCTTTCCTCCTCATGCATTTCTGCAAATACCTCATTTTCCATATTTGCAATCGGAAATATTTTTTCTTTTGTAAACGCTTTTCCATAAGATGTCAAATATACCCGTTTCTCTTTTCCGCCTTCATTCCTAAATTCAATAATACCGTCCCGTTCCAGATTTTTGACAGAGGAATGGACAGTCTGTTTACTGACTGCGTTTAGATTACAGATGTCTTTTTGGAGACATCCTTCCCCCAGTTCCAGAATCGTATAGAGAATCGTAAATGCACTGTCAGACATTCCTGCGCTTAAAGCGATTTCATGCCACAGCATCTCAATCTCACGCCATAAATAGTTATAATCCTGTAATACTTGTCCTAATCTTAATTTCATTCTCATGCCCCCAATTTCTTTGTGTCTAAAGTCAAATGAATTTACCTATAGCTCATTTTTTTACCTATGATCCGAAATCATACCATGTTAGTATAGTCTGATTTCAGACTTGCGTCAAGCATTTTATCTAATTTCGTAAGAGTTTTTGTAAAAACTGAAATTGTTGCCATAAATTTTAAATTTTGGTAAAATAAAAATAGGTTCTTATAATGTGATAAAATTCAATTAAGAAAGGGTGTATTTTCATTGCAGCACACAATGTCTCAGGAAGAAAAATATCAAATGATGATAGAAACGCCGATCCCAGGATTAATCGGAAAACTGGCGGTCCCAACGATCATCAGTATGTTAGTGACCTCATTCTATAATATGGCAGACACCTTCTTCGTGGGTAAGATCGGAACCAGTGCGACAGCCGCCGTGGGTGTAGCATTTCCTGTTATGGCAATCATTCAGGCACTTGGCTTTTTCTGCGGGCATGGTTCCGGCAATTCTATTTCAAGAAAATTAGGAGCCCAGGAAAATGACGCGGCAAAAGAACTCGCAGCCACAGGCTTCTTCGGTGGCCTTCTGCTTGGATGTTTTGTTTTTATCGGAGGATATATTTTTTTAACGCCTCTGTCGCGTATCCTTGGATCAACAGATACCATTTTACCCTACACAAAGGACTACCTTAGGATTATCCTTATCGGCGCGCCTTGTATGTCCTCTCAGCTTGTCTTGAATAACCAGATCCGGTTCCAGGGGAATGCATTCTACGCGATGGTCGGCGTAGGAACGGGTGCTGTTTTGAACATCATTCTTGACCCGATTTTTATCTTTGGTTTTCATTTGGGGATTTCCGGTGCCGCGCTTGCGACTGTCATCAGTCAGTTTGTAAGCTTTCTTTTGCTGCTTGCAGGCATACATATCTCCGATTGTATCCCGATCCGGCTGAAAAATGTACGTTTTCACAAAGAGCGTCTTCTCGAGATTGCCGGGGGAGGGCTTCCTTCCTTGTTCCGGCAGGGACTCGGAAGTGTTGCAACTATGACGCTGAATATTGCAGCGAATCCATATGGGGACGCTGCGATTGCCGCAATGTCTGTTGTCAGCAGGATCTCCATGTTTGCAATTTCCGCCCTGATCGGATTTGGGCAGGGTTTCCAGCCTGTCTGCGGATTTAACTATGGTGCAAAAAAATATGGCCGGGTGCGGGAGGCTTTCTGGTTTTGTGTCAAAGTTTCTACGGTTTTTCTGCTGGGAACTGCAATTCTCGGATTCCTTTTTTCAGGACATCTGATTGGGATTTTCCGTGATGATGCAGAAGTGATCCGGATTGGTACGGCTGCACTTCGGTTTCAGTGTGCAACATTAGTTCTCAATGGCTGGATCATCATGAATAATATGATGACACAGACGATGGGAAAGACACTCTATGCATCGCTCCTTGCATCTGCCAGGCAGGGACTGTTCTTTATTCCGATCCTTCTGATCCTGCCCCGTATCTTCGGACTGACAGGAATTCAAGCGGCACAGGCCGCAGCAGATGTATTTACCATGATCCTGTCATTGATTATTTATCGGCTGGTGATGACAGAGCTAAACAGGGAAGAGGCAGAACTGACAGATTCTGTTACGGAAACGCAATCAACATAGATATACGTTTCCTTTCCCGTGATTGTATGCTATACTGGATTTATGTAAAAAATATTGTAGAAAAGAGGACAAAGGTTATGGAATATGATATTCAATCTATCCGGCGCCATTTTTCCAGGCTGGGCCTTATGTATTTTTTGGGAACATTGATTATTTTTGGTGTTCAGTTAGCCGTTGGCTTCCTGGCAGTCAGGCTGCCTTTTATTCATTTTTACAGCATGGATCTCAGTCTGTGGATCTCAACGCTGCCGATGTATCTGATTGGGATGCCGCTCATGTCCCTGCTGATAAAAACCGTGCCGGCCGCTCCCATTGAAAAGCATAAGATGACATTTCCACAATGGCTGGCTGCTTTTGTCATGTGCTATACTGTCATGTATCTGGGCAATCTGGCTGGTGTTGCGTCTACCTTCGTGATCGGCCTGCTTAAAGGGTCGCAGGTACATAATGCTTTGCTGGATATCGTTACGGAAATCAGCCCGTGGACTGCATTTTTTATCATGGTCTTATGTGCACCTGTTGCGGAGGAATTCATCTTCCGTAAGCTTCTCATAGACCGGACCGTAAAATATGGAGAGAAAACAGCAATCCTTTTTTCCGGCCTTTTCTTCGGATTATTTCACGGCAATCTGAATCAGTTTGTATATGCATTTTTGCTTGGGGTGTTTTTCGGATTTATTTATGTAAAGACAGGAAAACTGGTCTATACGGTTACTATGCATATGGTAATTAATTTCTTTGGCTCAGTGGCAAGTATGTTCCTGCTGGAATACTCTGCTTATGATAAGCTCATGAACTCTACCGGAGACCCGGAAGCCTTTATGGCGATTTTATCGGAGAACCTTCCGGGAATCCTGCTTCTTAGCCTATATGGCCTTATGATCATAGGGATTTTGATTGCAGGGATTGTATGCCTGGCAGTGAATGCAAAAAAAATGAAACTGCGTCCCACAGAGATACCTGTATCAAAGGGAATGCTCAGGTCTGCAGCGTTATTGAATGTGGGTGTGATTCTCTTTAGCTTATTCTGGATCATACAGATTGTCCTGCAATTGCTGGAATAAATCCATTGACTTTCATTGTGAAATATGTTATGTTATATAAGTATCATTGATTCCTGTCGATGGTATAGACACAATATTATTTTTCAATTTATGGAGGGCAACACAATGACAGGTACAGTAAAGTGGTTTAACAACCAAAAAGGTTATGGATTCATCTCTGACTCTGAGGGGAACGATGTATTTGTACATTATTCAGGGATTGTTACAGATGGATTCAAATCCTTAGAAGAAGGCCAGTCTGTTGAGTTCGAAGTTACAGAGGGAGCTAAAGGACCGCAGGCAACGAATGTAGTAAAACTTTAATCAGAATTTTGGATGTACCTTTTAATATATAAATTAGCCTGGAATTAATATTTTAAAAGCAATACAGAAAATGTGATTAAGAAAGGGAACCGGAGTCAAATCCGGTTTCTTTTTTTGATGAAAATACCAAAGCCGAAAACGGGGCTGTCGGGAAATAGCAGCATTCATACAACATATAGCAGAATTCACAAATCGCTAAATCTATATGCTGTGTGCAAATTGCATTTCCCGACAGCCCCGTTTTAGAAAATCCGGTCAATTGTCCAGATTTAAGGCATACGCTTCTGTCGCCTCCCACACATCAAAGCCGCTTCCACGCAGGATATCCACTACCCTTGCCGGGTCGTCACATTTCAGGACAGCAGATGCATCCGCACCATTTGCGAAAGCGTACATGTATTCCACATTGACTTCCCCTTCTACGATCTGGTGCATTGCTTTTGAAAGAGAGCCTGTCTCGTGGGGCACACGCAGCGCCACAACGTCTGTCAGCATAGCAGTAATTCCGTTCTCTTTCAGCACGGCCCTGCCCTTATTAGGATCAGATACGATCATGCGGAGCATCCCATAATCCGATGTATCCGCCAGGCTGAGCGCCACGATATTGACATCATTATTTCCAAGGACCGCAAGCACTTCATCCAAGCGTCCTTCTCTGTTCTCCAAAAAGACTGATAACTGTTGAATCGTAATTCCCATCACGCTTCCCTCCTTTTTACAGTGTCCGGTTGTCAATGACACGGACTGCTTTTCCTTCACTTCTCTGGATTGTCTTAGGCTCAACCAGCTTCACGCGTACAGCCACGCCCAATGCCTGCTTCAACACTGCGGCAATCTTATTTCTAAGCGCATCCAGTTTCTTGATCTCATCAGAGAACATGCTCTCATCCACTTCGACCATGACTGTCAGCACATCCAGATTGTTCTCTCTGTCTACGATGAGCATGTAGTGATTTGCCACTGCTCCACCCAGGCTCAATAATGCAGTCTCTACCTGTGTCGGGAATACATTGACACCACGGATGACCTTCATATCATCTGTACGTCCTGTGAACTTGGAAATCCTCGGAGAAGTTCTGCCGCATTCACAGGTGTCATAGGTAATGCTGGTTAAATCCTTCGTCCGGTAACGGAGCAAAGGCATTGCTTCTTTCGTCAGAGTGGTAAATACAAGCTCTCCTGTTTCCCCATCTGCACACGGCTCATGAGTCGCCGGATTGAGTACTTCCGGATAGAAATAGTCATGATGGATATGAAGCCCCTTATGGTGGATACAATCCTGCGCTACCCCTGGTCCAAGAATCTCGCATAATCCATAGATATCAAAACAGTTGATATTTAAGATTCCTTCAATCTTTTTGCGCATCTCATTGGTCCAAGGCTCTGCCCCGTGGATCCCGGCTTTCAGCTTCAGGCGGTCTACCACGCCTGCTTCCTGTAGTGATTCCGCCAGATATAATGCATAAGACGGAGTACAGGCAAATGCAGTTGCCCCAAAGTCTTCCATACACATCATCTGCCGCTTCGTGTTACCTGCGGACATGGGGATTGCCATTGCGCCAAGAGCCTTGGCCCCGAAATCCAGCCCCAGGCCGCCGGTGAACAAGCCATACCCATAGCATACATGGATGATATCGTCTGCGGTCAGTCCTGCCATAGTCAGGCATCTTGCCACACATTCCCCCCATAAATCTGCGTCATTTTGCGTATAAGGCACCACGGTCAGTTTTCCGGTTGTCCCGGAGGTTCCCTGGACACGCGCTACCTCACGCTTTGGAACTGCGAGCAGGCCGAACGGATAATTGTCCCGCAGATCCTCTTTTGTAGTGAACGGGAGTTTTCCGATATCTTCAATCCCCTTGATATCTCCCGGTTCCACGCCAAGTTCTTTCATTTTGTTGTGGTAAAAATCAACGTTTTCATATACCTTCTTTACGACCTTTACCAGACGTTCACTCTGCACGGCAGCCATCTCATCCCTGCTCATGCATTCCATCTTCGGGTCTCTGATCCTCTCCACCCAGTTTTCTAACGATATTCCAGACATCTCCTTTTTCTCTCCTTTTTTACATGATAAAATGATGATCTGTCATAATCCCTCATCATCTACAAGCAGGATCCCTGCTTCCTTCAGTACAGCCCTTGCCTTTTCGTTGTTGTCCGAATGGAACACCATGACCGGCGACTTGTTCTCACGGATTACAAAGGAATAGATATAGCCGATACTGATTTCACCTTCTGCAAGAATCTTTAGCATCTGGTTCAGATTGCCTTTTTCATCTTTCAGTTCTGCCCCGATCACATCCTGCACCCGGACTACAAACCCTTTTGAAGTCAGATATTCCTTCGCCTGGACAGGCTGGTCAACAACCAGGCGCAGGATCCCGAATTCGGGTGTGTCAAAGGACGCAACCGCACGGATATTGATTTTCGCCTCACTGAGTGCGGAAGTGATCCGCATCAGGCTTCCGGGCTGGTTTTCCACAAAAACCGATATCTGTTTCATACTTTTCTCACCTGCCTTTTTCTTAAAGTGTATATCCTACATCAAATGCTTTTTTATTCAGCTCAACGGTCTTTGGCGGCACAGTTTTTTCGATCACATCATACCACTGCTCTCTTGTAAAATCCATATGCTGTGCAGCAATCCCCAGTACGATCAGGTTAAATACCCTGGGATTTCCTAGTTTTTTAGACTCTTCTGTTGCATTTACCTTATAAACTTTATGCTCCTGTTCCAATTGTTCCAGGATATTTTCAGGATACTTGGCCGCGCCAATGACCACCGGCAT
This sequence comes from uncultured Lachnospiraceae bacterium, assembly GCA_910589385.1. GTDB lineage: Bacteria > Bacillota > Clostridia > Lachnospirales > Lachnospiraceae > Schaedlerella. Next base: position 95,383 of record CAJUTU010000004.1, on the reverse strand, counting down.
AGGGTCGATCCGCCAGTCGTTGACGATCAGGACTCCGTCTTTTTTCAGAAAATGCGCGTACCGCAGGGCTTCCAGGCGTTCAAAAGCGATGATCACATCTGCCTGCCCTTCTTCTACAATGGGTTCTGCCACCTTTTCTCCATAACGCACAAATGTGACCACACTGCCGCCTCGCTGTGCCATTCCATGCACTTCTGACAGCTTCACATCATAACCGCCTGCGATCGTAAGGTTTCCAAGGATCCGGCTGGTAAGCAGTGTTCCTTGTCCTCCTACACCTACGATCATAATATTTTTTGTCGCCATGTTCTATTCACCTGCCTTTACTAGTTCTATGCAGCCAAATTTACACAAATCCGCACACAGTCCACATCCGGTGCACATCGTATCGTCGATTCGGATTGTTCCATTCTCCTGCTTTGTCATGGCCGGACATCCTGGCTTCATACATGCCCCGCATTTCTTACATTGTTCTTCATGAACCTTATATAACGGCTTTTTCGATTTATCCAGAAGCACGCAGGGGGATTGTGCAATAATGACAGATACTTCATCCCTTGCAGTTTCTTCCTTCACCGTCTTTTCCAGAAGCGCTGTATCAAATGCATTGACCACGGTTACGTTTTGGACCCCCATGGCATGGCAGAGCTGCACAAGGTCTATGGCATAAGCTGGGTCACCCTGGAGCGTTTTTCCGGTTGCCGCATGATCCTGATGCCCGGTCATGCCTGTTGTAGAATTATCCAGGATCATAACCGTTCCGGCTGCATGGTTGTATACCATGTTCATCAGGGAATTGATGCCTGTATGTAAAAAGGTGGAATCTCCAATCACTGCAACCCAATTTTTAATATACTCTTTTCCCTTTGCCTTTTCCATCCCATGGAGGGTGGAGATACTGGAACCCATGCACATGGTGGTGTCTACAACACCTAAAGGTGCCACTGCGCCTAATGTATAGCAGCCAATGTCGCCTGCCGCATGCATTTTCAGCTTGTTCAGCACATGATAGACACTGCGGTGGGGACATCCCGGACAAAGGATCGGAGGACGCTGAGGCGCCTCTGCAGGAGCTTTGAGCTTCGGTTCCTCTTTCAGTATTGCCCGGCGCAGCATGTTGGCGCTGTACTCTCCCTGTACGGTCAAGATTTCCTTGCCCACAGCCGGAATCCCCCAGGATTTTACCTGTTCTTCGATCATCGGATCCAGTTCTTCTATGATGTATAGTTTTTCCACTTTAGATGCGAAATCTTCAATCAGCTTTCTAGGAAGAGGATTGACCATACCCAGTTTTAGGACAGACGCATCCGGCAGTGCTTCCTTTACATACTGATAAGGAATCCCGCTGGTAATGACTCCGATCTTTGTGTCATGCATCTCTACCATATTGATTGGTAAGGTATTTGCCGCCTCGGCAAGCTCCAGATTTCTTTTCTCAATTTCGATGTGGCGGAATTTCGCATTCCCAGGCATCATTACATGTTTACGGATATTTTTTTCATAGGGTTTATCTTCCGGTTCCACACGGTCACATAACTCTACCAGCCCCTGGGAATGGGCCAATCGGGTTGTTGTCCGGAAAATAAAGGGTCGGTCGAAGCGCTCACTTAACTCAAATGCAGCTTTAAAGAAATCCTTTGCCTCCGCGCTGTCCGAAGGTTCGATAACCGGAATCTGTGCTGCCCTTGCCACCATTCGGGTATCCTGCTCATTCTGGGAGCTGTAAAGACCGGGGTCGTCCGCCACTACAAGCACCAGCCCGCCATTGACACCCATATAGGACACGGAATATAAAGGGTCTGCCGCTACATTCAGTCCCACATGCTTCATACAGGCCATGGCACGCACTCCTGCTATGCTTGCACCGACCGCGACCTCTGCCGCAACCTTTTCGTTGGGCGCCCATTCTTCATATACGTCATTTTTATACTGTACCAGAAATTCGCTGATCTCTGTACTTGGAGTTCCGGGATACGCAGAGGATACCTTGACACCCGCTTCATAAGCCCCGCGGGCAATGGCCTCATTTCCCAGCATCAGTACTTTATCTGCCATATTTTATAATCCATCCTTTCGTAAATCTGTCACACGTTTTGCCTTGCCCTCAAACCGCTGCAGGGAATTGGGCGCCACCAGTTTGATCTGGGTAGCCAGTCCAAGCTGTGCCTTGAGTGCCGACTTGATCCGCTGTTCCAGCTGGCTTAAAGATGCGTAACTGTCCAGCAGACGGTCATCGATCAATTCCACGCTGATCGTCATGACATCCAGGCGGTTCTTCCGCTCTACAAGGATCTCATAGTGAGGTCCGATTTCTTCAATCTTGAACAAGACTTCTTCAATCTGGGTCGGGAATACATTGACGCCGCGGATCACAAGCATATCATCCGCACGTCCGGACAGATTTTCCATCCGGCAGGTCGTCCGCCCACATTTACAAGGCTCATACATCAGTTTTGTCAAATCACCGGTGCGGTAGCGTACAAGCGGCAGCGCTTCTTTTCCAAGGCAGGTCACTACCAGCTCGCCATGTTCCCCTGGCGGAAGCACCTCTTCTGTCTCAGGATCAATAATTTCAGGGATAAACCAGTCCTCATTAATATGCATGCCGCATAATTCGGTACATTCCCCGGATACTCCCGGTCCGCACAGTTCGCTCATCCCATAATTCTGGGTGCAGATAAACTGATCGCCCCATACCTTGTGCATCTCGTCACGCATAGGTTCTGTCATGCCTTCCCCGCCAAACAGGCCGATGTGCATCTTCAGATCTTTTGCCGGATCAATGCCCCGCTCCCGGATCTGCTCGCCAAGGTGCAGTGCGTAGGACGGGGTTGCCACCAGAAGGGTCACGCCCAGATCCTGGATGAACATGATCTGTTTGTTTGTGTTTCCGGAAGACATGGGGATTACGGACGCCCCGATCTTTTCCAGTCCGCCGTGGAGCCCCAAAGCCCCTGTAAATGTGCCGTATCCGAAAGAGATCTGTGCCACATCCTCTGCGGTAGCTCCGCCCATACAGGCGATCCGTGCTACGTTGTTCAGCCATACATCCAGGTCATGCCTTGTATATCCTACTACTGTCGGCTTGCCAGTAGTACCGGAGCTTGCATGGTAACGTACTAATTCCTTTTGATCCACCGCGAATAAACCGAAAGGATAATTGTCCTTAAACTCTGACTTGTAAGTAAAGGGAAGTTTTCTTAAATCAGCCAATGTCCGGATATCCTCTGGTTTTACACCGACAGAATCCATCTTCTTCCTGTATGGCGCCACTCTTTCATATATGTATGCCACAGTCTGCCTCAATTTTTCAAGCTGGATTTTTTCAATCTCAGCTCTGGGCAGTGTCTCTTCTTTTGCCCAAATCATCTGTAAAATCCTCCTTTAATATCTGTCTTTTTTCTATGGCGTACAGACAGTAGAAAAAAGGCCTTTTTCGCATAACATGTCATTCATTATAACACAGGACTGTAGCAATTTAAAGCATTAAATTCAGCTAATTACAAGTTGCTATTAAAGATTTTTTAGCAAAACTTTTTCATTAGTATATAATTGACATTTCTCAATATTCATGATAATCTAAGTGTATTAATACATATAATACACTCGATACACTGAAACAGTTGATCACAAAATGCATCTGTTTCCGGATCAGAGGGAACAATCAAACAAAGGAGGTGTCAGATCCATTGATCACGATTGACTATCAGAGCCGTGCTCCTATTTATGAACAGATTGTGGAGAAATTCCAGATGTTGATTCTTAAGGGTGTTTTACCCCCCGGCAGCCGAATGCCTTCGGTCCGCTCTCTCGCCGTGGAACTATCCATCAATCCCAATACCATCCAGAAAGCATTTGCCGTCCTGGAGCAGGAAGGATATATTTTTCCGGTAAAAGGACGGGGGAATTTTGTATCGGAGAGCGCGTCGCTTTTACAGAAAAAGAAGGAATCCTGTCTGGGTGAAATCAAAAAACTCCTATCCTATGCGGCAGAGCTTGGAATCCCAAAGAGAGATTGTACAGAGATTCTTACAAAGGTTTATGAGGAGGTATCTTAAATGATTGAATTAAAAAATGTAACCAAATCGTTTCAGGATACAAAGGCTCTCACACAGGTCACAGCAGAGATCCAGAACGGACTGATCTTCGGGCTTGTAGGGAGCAACGGCGCAGGAAAAAGCACCCTTCTGCGTCTGGTCAGCGGTATCTTAAAACCCGAAGAAGGGGAAATCATGTTGGACGGCCGCCCTGTCTTTGAGCAGTGCGATGTAAAGAAGCAGATATGTTTTCTGTCCGACAGCGCTTATTATTTCCCCAATGCCACTCCCGGCTCCATGGGCAGATATTATGCCCTTGCCTACCCTGGATTTGACCAGGAGAATTACTACAGCCTGTTGAAAAAATTCAATATACCGGAGAAAAAGAAGATGCAGACCTTTTCCAAAGGCCAGAAAAAGCAGGTATCTATTTTATTGGGATTCTGTACAGGAACCAGATACCTGCTCTGCGACGAGACCTTTGACGGCCTGGATCCGGTAGCGCGGCAGGCGGTCAAAAGCCTGTTTGCTTCAGAACTTTTGAAACGGGATTTTACGCCCATCATCGCATCTCACAGCCTGCGGGAGTTGGAAGACATCTGTGACAGCATCGGCCTTCTGCACGACGGCCGCCTGATCTTTGCAAGGGATCTGGATTCCATGAAATACAGCCTTTGCAAGATGCAGTGCGTCATTCCGGACCCAGCGAAGGAAGAACAGCTATTGTCACAGCTTTGTGTATTACAATATGAAAAAAGCGGTTCCCTTCTCACGGTCACTGCCCGGGGGTCCAGGGAAGAAGTCCTGAGATGTGCCCGGGAAAAGGAGCCGTTGTTTGCAGAGGTACTGCCATTGTCACTGGAGGAAATTTTTATCAGCGAAACGGAGGTAGCAGGCTATGACATCAAAAATCTCATTCAGTAAATTTGTAAAAGAGGACATCCGGCATCGGGGCTGGCTGGCCGTTTTATCTTTTGTTCTCCTGCTTTTAAGTGAAACCATTTTTGCGATGCTGATACTGGATGCGTCTCTTTCCCATGATGAATTTTCCAGTATGACGCTGCAGCTGGACGAAGTCCGGAACGTATTTCCCGGCCTTCTGAACGGAAACTGTAGTGTCGCCCTGGAAGCAGTACTGTTTTCTATGGCAGTCTTGTGTGCGGCAACCGGATTTGCCTATCTGCATTCCACGGAAAGGACAGATTTCTACCATAGTTTTCCTTTGTCCAGAACGCAGTGGTTTTGTATTTCGTATGTAGGCGGACTTTTGATCTTCCTGGTCCCTTACCTGATCTCCAGCCTGCTGACTGTGCTGGCGGGCATTCACTATGAGATCATAACTTCAGCCGTCCTTTGCAGATCTCTTTTGGCAGTGTCGGGAGGCATACTAGCGTTCCTGCTGATCTACCATGTGGCCATTTTCGCTATGGTGCTGACCGGGAAGGTGGTCACAGGCGTACTGGCTGCACTGGCGCTGTCTGTCTATGGAAACATTGCAGGCGGAGTGGGATATGAGATGGCATCTTACTTTTTTGATACTTACTCCAGACAGGGGGATGGATTCTATGAGAAGATCTCTGGTTTCCTGTCTCCATTTGTATTATCTTCACAGCTCATCGCGGACACGTCCGGATACGATAATCTTCCGTCAGGAAGCCTTATCTATATAAGCAGATTACTCAGGTCGTCAGGGACGGATGACCTCATCATGTGCCTGATCTGTACCGTGATTTTTCTGGCCGTGCTCTGGAGCGTATCCCTGCTCCTATATAAACGGCGTCCGTCAGAAGCAGCGGGGAATGCGCTTGCATATCCAAAGACCGCTCCTGTGATTAAAGTACTTGTCGCCATTCCAACTGCGCTGTACATCGGGATACTGATAGGATCTACCTACAGCGGAAGTACGAAATGGATCATTATGATCAGCCTTTTATCGGCTGTCCTGCTGTGCGGCCTGATCGAATTCATTTATCATATGGATCTGCGCCGCTTGTCTGCCGGAAAATATTCCTCCTTAATATCCATTCTGGGGGTGGCCGGGATCCTGTGTATTTTCCAGTTTGATCTGTTTGGGTATGATACGTGGCTGCCCAAAGAAAGCAGTCTTGAAAGTATGTCGTTTGAGATCAACGAACTGTACAGTTATTTCTGTTATCCATACAGTATAAGCGTATCTAGCGAGCTGTTAAAAGACCCTGATCTGCTAGACGGAGAAGAAGGAACTTTTTATGATTTCATGCCGATATATGAACTGGCCCGGGAAGGGGTTGAGAATGTAAATAGCGGGATCAGCCTGAAAAACATGTACAGGTTGGATGCTTCAGACGAATACGTGAATCTTACTGTCCGCTATAATAAAAAAAGCGGAAGCCCCTCTTATCGGAATTATGCGGTCAGCAAGGAATCTGCGTTGGACACATTGGAGCGGCTTTGTCAGGAGGAAAGTTACCGCAGGACCCTCTTTCCGGTTTTTCATATAGATGTGGATGAGATCACAGCAATCCGGCTTATGGATATTTATCAAGATTCTGTTTTACTGCAGCTTTCAGAAGGACAGAAAGAGGCGCTGCTGGATGCTTATAAAAAGGATGTTCTGAAAGTGGATATTTCCGAGCTGCAAAAGGGGGTTCCGATCGCAGAGCTTCTCGTAGAGCTCCCGGAAAATAATGAATCCGGTATTTATAACTATAGCATTACCGTTCCCAATCTGTACCTGTATGAAAGCTATGAAAACACCCTTGCCCTGCTTGAGGAATATGGATATACGGTCCGCAGGGAAATTAATTTTGAGGATGTAACTTTGATGAAATATATCTATCCAATTGAAGCAGACACCGCGGATGCCCATGCTGCGTCCAGTGGCTTTACGCCGATGGAGGGACAGGAACGTGTGGTTACAGATCCCGAAGAAATAAAAGAATTCCTGTCACAGGTTCGGTATTCTTCTGCACGGCTTCTGGGGCAGTCATTAACGCCGCGTTCCTTAGAAATTACAATGAAAGAAAATATGGATTCATATTACTACCCTCTTCCTTAACTTTAGTCACAGTTCACGGCCGGTTAGGCCGCGGACTGTGACTAACTATATGCCTCCGGAATCTTTGCTTGCTTTTATATGTGGAAAATAGTACAATATTTTCATAGCAAGCCAAATATCAGGAGGTGATACTATGGAAAAAGATGTGATTTCCGGAGAAGAGCAATCGGTTCATCCAGCGGAAGTGACAATGCACCCTTTAACAGGACTGCATTTTATCCGAAGCTTCATGCGCACTGCAAAGAAATTTATAAAAGAAATACAGCCGGGCGCTTATTATATGGCTGCCATAGACATGGAATATTTTCGGTTATTTAACAAGTTCTATGGCCGGGATGTAGGCGACAAGCTTTTAATCCAAATAGCAGACTGCATTCGGTCAGTCCAGGAACAATATGGCGGTATTGCCGGACATTTCAACGCAGATGATTTCTGTATCATCATGCCTGCACGTATGGAACTGGTGGAACAGCTTCGGGATGAGATCGTAAAAAGAGTCGATCAATGGAATGACATGTCAGGCTTTCTTCCGATGATCGGCGTCTATCAGATGAACGATCTTACCGTTTCACCGGAAATCATGTATGACCGGGCGACAATGGCGCTTTCTAAAGTATCCGGAATCCATACGCAGCGGATTTATAAGTATGACCCAAAGATCGAACGCAAGATGGAAGAAGACTGGAAACTTCTTTTAGAGATCCGTAATGCTCTCTTGAACGATGAATTTACTTTTTTTGCACAGCCCCAGTGTGACATTACCACAGGCAAGATCGTGGGAGCAGAGTCTTTGGTGCGTTGGAACCACAATACCAAGGGGCTTGTCTCACCCGGTGTGTTTATTCCCGTGCTTGAAAAGACCGGTTTTGTCCCCAATCTGGACCGGATTGTATGGAAAAAGGTCTGTCAGTGGCTGCGGAGCTGGATTGACAGAGGATATCAGCCGGTTCCTATTTCCATCAATATCTCCCGGATTGATATTTTATCTATGGACGTACCGGAATATCTGCTTGGACTGCTGCATACATATGATCTGCCATCTAAATACATCAAGGCGGAAATTACGGAAAGCGCTTATGCAGAAGAGGATAACAAAGTCAGTGAGACGGTAAAGCGGCTTCGGGAAGAAGGTTTTCTGGTCATGATGGACGATTTTGGCAGCGGCTATTCCTCATTAAATATGTTGAAAAGTATTCCGGTAGATGTATTAAAAATTGATATGTGTTTTCTAGAAATGGACGCGGATGAAGAGCAAAAAGGAATCAGTATTCTGGAATCTGTCGTCAATATGGCAAGATTATTAGATATCCCGATCATCGTGGAAGGTGTGGAAACCCAGCAGCATGAGAATTTCCTGCGGAATATGGGATGCAGGTATACACAGGGCTATTACTATTACAGACCGATGCCGCTCGACCAGTTTGAAACACTTCTGGCTGACGAGCGCAGACTAGACTTTGAAGGTCTCCGGTGTAAACAGGTGGAATCGCTTCATGTAAGGGAATTTCTGGACGGCAATCTTTTCACGGATACTATGCTGAACAATATCCTTGGCCCATCTGTTTTTTATGACGTCTATGAAAACCAGATTGAGATCACCCGTGTCAATGAGCAGTATTATCAAATGTCAGGAATCAGCTCTGGAAACGAAACAAGTTATGACAAAAAACTATGGAACCATGTAAGAGATGACGACAGGCCGCTTCTGTTCTCCTTATTTGAACGGGCATATGAAAACCATCCGGGCAGCGCGGAAGGACATATCCATTATCTGCGTGGAGACGGAAAAGTGCTTTGGGTATATATCAAAATCTTTTTCCTGCATGAGAAGGAGGGGCATAAAGTATTTTACGGCTCTCTGATGGATATGACTTACATGCGTGAACGTGAGAAAAAAGAGAAAAAGAGAGTGACAGAACAGGAAGTAACAGAATTTACAAAACAAGAACAAGAGCGGCTGGAAATGTATTATGGAAATATCCCCTGCGGCTATGGCCTGTCAAAAATCCTGCTGGACGATTCCGGTAATCCCATTGATTATGAGATCATATATGCAAACCATGAGATGTCCCAATTATGCAATGGTGATACGAACCGTCTGCGGCATCTGATCTTGAAAATATTTGGCGACAACTGGGAGGAATTGCTGTCCAAAGCTTATCAGGCGGCATTTTCAGGGGAGACCGTGAACCATTATGCATACAGTTCCGTGTCCAGCCACTACCTGCAGCTTACGCTTTATCAATACGAATACGGCTATGTGGCTTGTCTGGTACGGGATGTGACCCATATGCATATCCATGAAGGGGCGCTGAACAGTATGGTACTCTCCTACCGTGAGGTCTATTTCCTGCATTTGAAGGATAATTACTGCCGGATGATCTATCCGGATGAAAACCACATGATGGAACGTGGAAACTATGAAGCCGTGGTGGACCGACATTTTGGAACAGGCAGGATCTTAAAATATGACGAAGAAAATGTCCGGAAATTTCTGTCACTGGAAAATCTCAGGACAGCCCTTCTGACTCAGAATTCGGTGGAATACCGCTATCGAAGAAGCGCCAGGGGCGTGGACGATGAATGGTGCCTGACCAGCGTGTCTGTCAGCGAACGAAAAAACGGGATACCTAAGACCGCGGTCATCACGATACGAAGTATTGACGCCATCATGAAGGAAGAGGAAGAAAGAAGACAGTCACGCATGGCAGAATCTCTTGCCAGTATGTCTGACGGTTTCTTTATCTATCGTGCAATGGAAGATGAAAAGATCCTGTATGCAAATCCGGCTGTCATGGAAATTTTCGGCTGCAATACCATGGAAGAATTCATGGCATTGGTACGGAATTCTTTCAGAGGCCTGGTGCATCCGGACGACCTGGGCCGGGTAGAATGGGAAATCCAAAATCAGCTTTTAACTTCCAGAGCGAATATGGATTATGTTCAGTACCGGATCATCCGCAAAGACGGGCAGATCCGCTGGGTGGACGACTGCGGACATCTGGAAAATTCCGAATGGGGGGAAGAAAACCGTCTGTTCTATGTGTTTATAAAGGATATCACCAACAGTATTACAGATATTCAAAAAGAAAAGCTTTTGAAATCCAACCAGTTTTATCAGAATGAATAAAAATCAGAAAAGGTTACGGCCCAAGAAAATTTGGGAACGTAACCTTTTCTTCTGGGAGAAGACTTTTTGGAAAACGCTCAATAATACTTTACTTGTACTTTTTTTCCCATCTTTTCGACCACGCTCTTCAACTGCTCCACCAGATTCATCCGTAAACTCAGGTCAAATGTCAGGTCAGATTCTTGATGTGCTTCATTGATCGCGGTTCCTACAAAAAGATTTAACTCTGTACATTCTTCAATGATCAGCTTGGCAAGCTTTGACGCGCCGTTGTTGGCATCCAGTTCGTCAAAGAATTCTGCGTCAAATTCGTCATTCTCATACTGCTTTAACAGCTTCAGAGATTTTCCCATGGTGAGCACCCCTTCCGTCACCAGATCCAGCCCTTCAATCGTCGCCATAGGCGGTACATCGGGATTGCTGCGGTCTACCTTTGTGACGATCTCCTTATGCAGGATACGAGATGCAATATTGGCGCTGGTTCCGCCGGACACCACCTTTTTTCCTTCTGCATGCATGAATTCATACATTAGTTTTTCATCATCATCTTTGTTTTTCGGAGGTCCGGTGAACAGATTCACACCCCTGCGCTCGATCACTCTGGCTACGGCCACTGTCGTATCGTCACCAGGCTTTTGGACATAGAGGTCGTCGCAGGCCTGGCTCAGCATGGCTGCCAGACGGGACGCAGAAAGCGTTTCTTTGGTACATTTCAAAGTGTATTCCGACATATTTTCCCAGGTCCATCCCTGCAGATCCAGGATCTCTCCTGCCCCTGCATAGATGACCCCGTCGCTCATCAGCACAAAACAGTCATTTTTCTGTACTTGAAAACGGTATTCGTGTATTTTTTTCCCTTCAATCTCCCGGATCTTGTAAGGATATTTTATGATTTTTTTGTTCCTGATAAAAACACAGTCCGGATTATCGTATTCCACCAGATATGCATCCCCGTTATGGAAAATCTGAAGGATGCTGAATGTGGCATAGGCCACTTTCCTCTCCTGGCAGATGGGAAGGGTTTTGGCGATCGTCTCGACGCAGGATTCGATCACAGCCCCTTCATACAGCATTGTCGCCAGGATCTTCGAAGTCAGGGTGGACAGGATATTGGCTTTTACCCCGCTTCCCATGCCGTCAGCCAGGATCAAGATGTCTGAATCCTCTGTCTTTACAATTTCTACTTTATCTCCGCAAAGCTCTTCCCCATGTTTATTCAGGCTTTTCCAAGCCACATCTATACTTACGCTCATATCCGCCTCCTGTCATTCCTCATCTTCATTGAGGATGGAGTCCCGAAGCTTTGTCAGCGTCACTTTTGTCTCTGCCGTGGTCTCTCCTAAAAGTCCTGCAATTTCCTGGGCAACCATCATCTGTTTATCAATGACCTTCTGCGCCATTTCCATGGTCTCTACTTTCAGGTTATAATGCTGCTCCTTCATCTTCTCTTCACGGGTTACATCCTGGAAAGTGACCAGGACAGATTCCAGATTTTCAATATAAACAATGGTCTCTTCCACTGTCATCCGTCCATGCTCTAATTGGACTTTCTTGTGGAATACAGGTTCTTTCGTCTGCAAAGTTTCTTCGATATCTGCTGCTTCCATAAATTCGAATATGTAACGCTGCAGCGCCTCCTCTTTGCCGACCCCCAAAAGTTCCTGCCCTTTTTTGTTACACTCACGGATCCTCAGTTCATTATCTACAATGAAGATCATATTAGGCGTTACATCCATGACCACATTGGACATAGACTCTGCCTGTGTCAGTGCATAAGGCATACACATGGAAAGCTCCGCTTTATTCTGGAATACGGCAACTGCTTTTTCACGGCAGGTGGAGTAACCGCATGCTCCGCAGTTCAGCTCATCCGCTGCTGTATATTTCCCTACAGAACGCAGGATTTCCTGGATTTCCTCTTCTGTTGGGTATGACTCCTGGATGCTGTGGTCTCCAAACTCCTTGTATAATTCCTCTGCTGTCATTTCCGGCAGATCTCTGGCCGCTTTATGGGAAACCTCTTTTTCAATCTTAATCTTTGCTTTCACATACGAAGTATTCCATCTTGCAGAGGCAGGCCCCTTGGTACATCCGCCCTCACAGACATTTGCTTCAATAAAGCAATGCTCCAGCTCCCCGCGTTTCAGGCAGTCCAGCATTTCCATGCAGTTTGCAAGCCCGTCCACAAAAACCTTGTGATAAGTATCCGCTTCTTCCTCTGCAATGACCGACTGGATGACTCCGCCGCTGATTGGGTACATCCGGTTAATTTCAGGATCCGGATTTCCCATTGGCTTATCCTCGCAGTCATGAATATTGATCTTTGCCTCATCCAGCCAGATCGCCAGCTCTTCAAAGGTTAAGATTGCATCGATCGCGCCCGTTACCCGCTCGTCTCCCATTGCCTCCTGCTTTTTTGCAATACAGGGGCCTAAGAATACGACTTTTACATCCTTTCCATACAGCTTTTTGATATACCGTCCATGAGCCGCCATAGGAGATACGACCGGGGCCATCATGGGCGTACATTCCGGATAATATTTTTCAATGAGGTCGTTTACACTGGGACAACAGGTGGTAATAATGTTTGGCATTTTATTTTCCTTGATCAGACGCTGGTATTCATTGGTTACCATAGCAGCGCCTTCCGCTGTCTCACGGACTTCTGCAAATCCTAATTTCTGCAGTGCATCTACTACCTGCCCGGGGCGGTCGAAGTCGAGCACACCGATATAAGATGGAGCAATGGATATGATAGTCTTGCATCCCTGCCGCAGATAGCCCTTCACCCGGTCCATATCACTGGCAAAGGTTTTGGCGTTCTGTGGGCAGATCTCCATGCAGCGTCCACAGTTGATGCAATGGTCTGTCAGGATACGTGCCTGCTCATTCTGGACTGTGATCGCCTTCACCTGGCAGTGGCGCACACATTTATAACAATGGCGGCATTTCGCATCCTTAAAATCGATTACTTTCATGAAATCTTCCTTCCTTTGAATTGTTACAATATGTTTGAAAAATCGGAAGCAAACCTGCAATACCAATCCATACAGTTTTGCTCCCGATTCTTTTATCAGCATCTATTCACTTTTTCAATTTTAGCAATGCCATTCCTTTTTCTACACAAGCATTCTATCCTAAAATTGTCGGGAAAATCTTTTTAGTTGATACTCCTCTTTACATAGCTGGTATGCAGAACATGATGCGCCTTTTCGCTCCCTGGTTCCCCAAGATACTCTTCATACAGCTTCTTGATGGAAGGGTTTTCGTGAGATTTACGAAGTGGCTTTGCCGCATCATTATCATACAATACTTTTGCACGGATGGCACGGACATCCTCGAAGTTCCGCACGTCCGCGTGTACCTGGGGCTGTCCGCCTCCATTGACACATCCGCCCGGGCAGCACATGATCTCGATAAAGTGATAATCCGCCTCTCCTGCCCTTACCTTCTCCAGAATCTGCTTTGCATTGGACAGCCCGGAAGCTACCGCAACCTTCACATCCATATCTGCCACATGGTAGGTTACCTCTTTGATTCCGTCGGTTCCTCGCACTTCCGTAAAATCTACGCTTTTCAGTTCTTCTCCGGTCAACGTCTCCACTGCCGTCCGAAGAGCCGCTTCCATAACGCCGCCGGTTGCGCCAAAGATGACGCCTGCTCCGGTAGACTCTCCCAACGGATCGTCAAATCCTTCATCCGGCAGACTCTGGAAATCAATTCCGACTTTACGGATCAGCCTTGCAAGTTCCCTGGTTGTAATGGAAATATCCACATCCGGTACTCCTGCCGCATCCTGATCGTCTCTTCCGATCTCGAATTTTTTCGCTGTACATGGCATCACACTGACACAAACGATATTTTTCGGGTCAATGCCCATCTTCTCTGCATAGTAGGTCTTTGTCACCGCCCCGAACATCTGCTGCGGCGATTTACAGCTTGACAGGTTATCCAGAAGATCCGGGAAGTAATGCTCACAGTATTTCACCCATCCCGGAGAACAAGAGGTCATCATCGGCAGTACTCCGCCGTTTTTCACCCTGTCAAGGAATTCATGTGCTTCTTCCATGATCGTCAGATCTGCGCTGTAGTCTGTATCAAACACTCTGTCAAATCCAATCCTCCGAAGCGCTGCCGCCATCTTTCCTTCCACGTCGGTTCCCATCGGGTAGCCAAATTCTTCACCTAATGCCGCACGAACAGACGGAGCCGGCTGTACGACTACATGCTTTTCAGGATCTTCGATTGCCTTTAAGACATCATCAATAAAGTCTTTCTCATACAATGCTCCGGTCGGACAGGCCGCGATACATTGCCCGCAGGAAACACAGCTTGTCTCTCCTAATCCCATCTCGAACGGAGAACCGATAAAGGTCGCAAAGCCGCGCTGGTTCGGGCCGATGACCCCGACTGCCTGGGATTTCTCGCATACTGCGGAGCATCTTCTGCACAGGATACATTTATTATTGTCACGTACCATATGGGCTGCACTGGTGTCCAGTTCATAATGATTGGATTCCCCTGCAAAATAATTCTCATCTGCAACCCCCAGTTCCTGGCAGAGCGCCTGCAGTTCGCAGTTTCCGCTCCTTACGCAGGAAAGGCACTTCTTATCATGGTCTGACAAGATCAGTTCCAGAGTGCGTTTCCTTGCCTCCAGAAGCTGTGGTGTATTGGTCCGGACTTCCATTCCTTCATTGATCGGATGTACACAGGCAGCCACAAGGTTTCTGGCGCCTTTTACTTCTACGATACACATCCGGCATGCGCCGATCTCATTGATCTCCTTCAAAAAGCAAAGGGTAGGAATCTTGATCCCGGCAATATGTGCAGCCTCAAGGATCGTTGAACCCGCCGGTGCACTCACATCAAGGCCATTGATTTTTATATTCACATTTTCCATTCTCTCACTCCTCCCTTATTCTTTATAAATTGCGCCGAAGCGGCATTTTTCCATACAAGCGCCGCACTTCAGGCACTTCTCGGAATTGATCATATGCGGTTCTTTCACGCTGCCCACGATGGCTCCGGCCGGACAGACTCTGGAGCACAATGTACAGCCCTTACATTTATCTGCGTCAATCTTGTACTGCAGCAGGTCTTTACAGACACCGGCAGGACATTTCTTATCTACAATATGCGCGATATATTCATCCCGGAAATACCGCAGCGTGGAAATAACCGGATTCGGTGCGGTCTGGCCCAGTGCGCACAGAGAATTGGACTTCAGATGGTAGCACAGCTCTTCCAGCTTATCCAGATCCTCCATGGTTGCCTTCCCCTTTGTGATCTTATCCAGGATTTCCAGCATACGCCGTGTCCCGATCCGGCATGGGGTACATTTTCCGCAGGACTCATCTACCGTGAATTCCAGGAAGAATTTGGCAATATCTACCATACAGGTGTCTTCATCCATAACGATCAGTCCGCCGGAACCCATCATGGAACCAATGGCGATCAGGTTGTCATAGTCGATCGGAACATCCAGATGTTCTGCCGGGATACATCCGCCGGAGGGGCCGCCTGTCTGGGCTGCTTTGAATTTCTTGCCGTTTGGCACGCCGCCGCCGATCTCTTCCACGATCTCACGCAGCGTCGTTCCCATAGGAATCTCAACCAGTCCCGTATTATGGATCTTACCGCCCAGGGCAAATACCTTGGTTCCTTTGGATTTTTCGGTTCCCATAGAAGCAAACCATTCCGGGCCGTTGATAATGATCTGTGGAATATTTGCATAAGTCTCCACGTTGTTCAAGATTGTCGGCTTCTGGAACAATCCTTTCAATGCCGGGAACGGCGGGCGTGGTCTTGGCTCTCCGCGGTTTCCTTCGATAGAAGTCATAAGCGCCGTCTCCTCACCGCAGACAAAGGCGCCGGCTCCTAAACGCAGGCCGATATCAAACTGAAATCCGGTTCCAAAAATATCGTCTCCCAAAAGTCCCATTTCCCTGGACTGGTTGATCGCGATCTCCAGACGCTGCACCGCGATCGGGTATTCTGCACGTACATAAATATATCCCTGGGATGCGCCGATGGCATACCCGGCGATCGTCATGGCTTCAAGAACGGCATGAGGGTCGCCCTCCAGTACGGAACGGTCCATGAACGCTCCCGGGTCACCTTCGTCTGCGTTACAGCAGACATACTTTTGGTCTGCTTCATTAGCTGCCGCAAATTTCCACTTTAACCCGGTAGGGAATCCGGCGCCGCCTCGTCCTCTAAGGCCGCTGTCTGTGATCACCTGGATGACCTGTTCCGGTGTCATCTCTGTCAGCACTTTTCCCAGCGCCTCGTATCCGCCGACGCCTATGTATTCTTCAATATGCTCAGGGCTGATCTCTCCGCAGTTACGAAGTGCTACCCTGTGCTGCTTCTTATAAAAGTTCGTCTCTTCCAAAGGCAGGATATGTTCGGTCTTTGTAGTCTCTTCATATAAAAGCCGTTTTACTACATTTCCGTTTTTCAGATGTTCGGAAACAATCTCCGGGATATCTTCTTCTTTTACCATGGAATAAAAAGAACCTTCCGGGTGTACGATCATGATCGGCCCTAACGCACACAGCCCGAAGCATCCGGTCTTTACGATCTCCACGTCTTCTTCCAGGCCGTTAGCCTTGATTTCCTGTTCCAGTTTTTCAATGATCCTCAGGCTTCCCGAAGAAGTACAGCCTGTACCTCCGCACACATGGACACGGTAACGACAGACATGCTTCTTCGCTTTTTCCCTGATTTCACGTAATTCTTCAAGAGATTTCATATATGTCCTCCATTTTCTCAAATTCTACTGGCTCTGCATATGCAGATTATTCATATTTCGCCAGAATATCGTCAATATCATCTACCGTTAAACGTCCATATACCTCATCATTCACCATCATGACCGGTGCCAGCCCGCAGGCGCCTACGCAGCGGCATGCATCCAGGGAAAACTTTCCGTCCGGTGTACACTCTCCGCCTACGATTCCCAGTTTTTCCATGAGTGCATTGTAAATGTCTCCTGAACCTTTTACATAACAGGCTGTTCCAAGGCAGACAGAAATTCTGTATTTCCCCTTCGGGCTCAGACTAAACTGCGAGTAAAATGTCACTACCCCGTAAATCTTCTCCAAAGGAATCCCTGTCTCGTCTGAAATCATCTTCTGTACTTCCATTGGAAGATAACCATAGATATCCTGTGCTTTCTGCAGGATCGGCATCAATGCCCCCGGTTCGTCTTTCAGCCCGGTGATTACTTGTAATAAAGCTTCTTCCTGTTCCTTCGTTCCTGAGAACGGAACCGTCTGTTTCTTTTCAGGCATTACTTTACCTCCATTTCTTAAATTAAGTCATTCTATAGTACATCTTATCACAATATGATATAATTTGCCATATAAGAAAAGGGTTTTTGTGGATTTTCAATGAATTTTGCTGGGATATATGGATAAAACATGAAAATTTCTGGTTATTTTGGACAATTTTATTTTTTTAGAGATCCTATGCAACAAAAAACGGAACCCAATACTCTAATTGGATAGAATGTGAAAAGAACATTTATGAAAGGATAATCTGATATCCTATCAAATTGATAGCTTAAGAAGGAGGAACCATCATGAAAAGAAAAATCTATAAAGCATCAGCTGTTCTGATTTTGTCTGCCTTTATCCTGGCCGGATGCAGTTCAAAAAGTTTGGATATGGCTGAGGACACGGCCGCTGGACAGACGGTCACTACTAACGATTCAGGGGGATACAATGGCTATATGGAAGAAAGCAAAGAAGCCTCTGCCGTGGATGTAGAGATGGATATGGAAACATCTGAAGATACGGCAGAGGAAGCCGGCGCTATCGCACAGGAAGTTTCAGAAAAAGATTTATCCAAACGGAAACTGATCAAGACCGTATCACTATCTATGGAGACGAAAACGTTTGACGCTTTAAAAAAGCAGATGGAAGAATCGGTTTCTTCTTTTGGGGGATATATCGAAAATTCCAGTTATGATGCTCCCCAGGGCGGACAGCAATACCGCTATTATTATCTCTGTGTGCGTATACCGGCCGATCAACTGGATACATTTGTAGGTAAAGCAGGGGAGATGGGGACGATCACCAACAAGTCAGAAAGTGTGGAAGACGTGACTTTAGACTATGTAGATAAGACGGCCTACAAAGAATCTCTGCAGACGGAGTATGAACGGGTGACAAAATTGCTGGAACAGGCGGAAGATCTGGATCAGATCCTTGCGCTGGAATCAAAGCTTTCCGAACTGCGCTATGAAATTAACAGCTACGAGTCCCAGCTGCGTACTTATGATAACCGGATTGACTACGGTACCGTACATATCTATATTTCTGAGGTGGAATATGAACAGGAAACTTCTGATACAGTTGGCAGCCGGATCAGCAACGGGTTTCGGAACAGTTTATTTTCTGTCAGAGACTTCTTTGTCAATGCCTTTGTTTTTCTGGTATCGAACCTGCCTGTTATATTACTCCTTATCGTCATTGCAGGGATTGTAGTTTTCACCGGAAAAAAAGCAAAGGGAAGATTCCATAGGAGATCTCATAGAAAAGCAGAAGAAAACAAGGAAACCAAAGACAGCAGCGATACGCAGTCAATGTAAAGGGATGAATGAAAAGAATCTGCCAGATTGGGCAGATTCTTTTCATTCATGTCTTGAGAACGTTCGGTTGCGGATCTCTCCTGCCGCCGTATATACACCAAGCATCAGCAGATTGACCACGACTACGCTGGCTCCTGCCGGGGTCGCGAAAAAATAGGATACCACAATTCCAAGACAAAAGCAGACCACGGATATAACGGCAGAATTGATCGTGACAGAGCAAAAAGTCCTGCATACCCGCATGGAGGTCAGTGCGGGGAAAATAATCAGGCTGGAGATCAGAAGGGTTCCCATCATCCGCATTCCCAGTACAATGGTCACCGCTGTCAGCACCGCGATCAATGTATTGTAAAGATTTGCCCGGACACCTGTAGCCAAGGCAAAGGTTTCGTCAAAGGTAATGGCAAATATTTTATTGTAAAAGAATACATATAAAACCAGAACTACCAGTGAGAGCAGCACACTCATTTCTACATCCTGGCTGCTCATTGCCAGAATGCTCCCGAACATATAATTATACACATCCGTATTCATTCCGGTGGTCATAGAGATCACCATGATCCCGATTGCCAGAGCACTGGTGGAGATCAGCGCAATGGCGGCATCGCCTTTGATCTTGCTGTTCCCACTGACTCTCAGGAGTAAGACGGCTGCCAGGATCACAACCGGGATCGCCACTGTCAAGGGTGCGGCGTTTAATGCCGCCGCGGCTGCCAGTGCACCGAAGCCCACATGGGAAAGGCCGTCTCCGATCATGGAATACCTTTTTAGGACCAGGCTTACCCCAAGCAGGGCACTGCACAAAGAAACCAGGATCCCTACGATAAACGCACGCACCATGAATGGATAAGAAAGCATTTCAATGATTGTATTGAACAAATGATCCACCTCTCTCTGCCGGATGACTGATACCTTCCAGAAACATCCGCCCTGCTTTGCTCTTCTTGTATTCTTCTGCTGTTCCATAAAACAGTGCGGTTTCCTGCAGATGCAGTATATGGGATGCGTCCCGAAGGGTGCTTTCGATATCATGGGACACCATTACCACAGCAATCCCGGATTTTTCATTTACTTCCTTTATAAGCTGGTAAAAGTCTGACGTGACGATTGGGTCTAAGCCAGTTACAGGCTCGTCCAGGAGCAGCATTTTTTTCGTTGCACATAGAGCCCGCGCAAGCAGTACCCGCTGCTTTTGTCCACCGGACAGATCACGGAAACAGCTTTTTTTCAGGCTTTCAATCCCCAGAAGACGCATCATGGCTTCTGCCTGCGCCCTGTCTGCGGCGCAATAGAAAGGACGGAGCCCACGGCTGTTCAGGCGGCCGGACAGTACCACCTCCTGTACACTGGCTGGAAAGTCCTTCTGTACGTCTGTCTGTTGGGGAAGGTAGCCGATTTCCTTCTGTTTCAGCCCGTCGCCCAGCACGATCCGGCCTTTCATCGGCGCTTTCAATCCCAGAAGGCTTTTCACTAATGTGCTCTTGCCGGAACCGTTTTCTCCGACAATGCACAGATAGTTTCCCTGCCCAATCTGAAATGTCAGGTCTCGGACTACGATCTGCCCTTCATATGCAATTGTAATGTTGTCACACCATACTAAAGCCATTGATCCCAGCGCCTCCCAGAAGATGATCTACACAGACTGATCGTATACATATTTGCGGCAGGTCCTGCTGCCCATTGTGTTTTCAAGAGATATCTATCCCCAGCGCGGCTTTTAAGGTTTCTACATTTTCCTGCATCATACTGAGATACCCGCTGCCATTTTCAAATTGCTCAGCCGTCAGATTATGGCAGCTGTAAAACACCCGTACCTGTACGCCGGCAGCCTCTGCGACCGCATTTGCGATCTGGTCGCTGCTAAGCTCCATTTTTAAAACAACAGGTAGTTTTTCTTCTTTAACTTTACGAATCAAAAAGGCCATCGTTGCCGCGCTGGGCTCCGTATCCGATGCACATCCCGGAAACGCCGCATAATATTCCAGGCCATATTCCTGTGCAAAATAGCGGAACGGGAAACGGTCTCCAAACAGCAGGATATTGCTCCCCTGCTGTGCAGCTTTTTCCGCTGTCTCACGAAACTGCATGTCCAATTGAGACAATTGTTCTGTATAAGTTTTCAAATTGGTTTGATATTCCATTTGATGGCTGTTGTCCAGCGAGATGAGCTCTTCCGTAATCTTCGTTATGATTTGAATGACATTTTGTGGAGATGTCCAGACATGCTCATCTTCTTCTGCTTCCTCTGCCCCATGCCCTAAGCTCCGCTCTTCCTTCATACCCTCCACATGTTCCTCTTCCAGCGTATCTACACAGTCCACCAGACGTAGTGTCCGTATCTGCTTCATTTCCGGGGACTCCAGGATATCCTCCACCCATGCGTCATTCTCCCCGCCTACATAGATAAACAGATCAGCTTTTTGAACCGCCAGGATATCCTGAGGGGTTGGCTCATAGGAATGGGTCTCTTCACCTGGTTTTAAGAGCATCTGCAGTGAAACATGATCCTGGCCAAGCTCACGTACAAAATCATACTGCGGAAATATGGTCGTCACCACATGCAGCTTTTCGTCTTCTCTGGTTCCGGCTTCAAAAACGTCTGATTTTTGTATACTCTCGTCTATCAGTCTTCCACCTTCTTTGGACGTACATCCAGAGAGCACCCATACGGACAGTATAGCAAAAAAGACAAGTGCAAAGAGGCCGCTTCCCGCAGAACCCTCCCTATTTCTTTTTCTCATATTTTGAATAAACATATTCCAGATCAAAACTCGTCTGCTCATCACTGACCTCTGTCATCTCCCATTCCGCCATTTCATCCAAATTCGGAAAATAAGTGTCCGCCTCATATGCATGGTCGATCTTTGTAACATAAGCGGTATCACAATAAGGCAAAAGCTGACGGTATACACTTTCACCGCCAATGACAAAAAGTTCTTCTTCATCATATTCTTTGAGCCTTTCCAGAAGTTCATCTATAGTATGCACGATGACTGTACCTGCCGCATGATACCCTAAATTTCCAGTCAATACGATATTTGTCCGGTTTTTCAAGGGTAACCCATTGGGAAAGCTTTCTAATGTTTTCCTTCCCATCACGACTACATGCCCTGTTGTCTTTTCCCGGAAAAAGCGCATATCTGCCGGGATGCTCCACATCATTTTATTATTTTTTCCAATGGCCCAGTTTTTATCTACTGCAACAATGATATTCATATACAAAGCCTCCCTAAATTGCGACAGGTATATTTTTAATCTGTGTGTGGGTCTCATAATGATCCAGCCGCACATCCTCCGGCGTAAACAGATAAAAATCCTTGATTTCCGGATTCAGCCAGAATGTAGGTGCAGGCAGCGGTTCTCTAGAGATCAGCTCCTCGACCAGAGGGATATGCCTGTCATATATATGCGCGTCTGCGATTACATGCACAAACTCTCCAGCCTGCATCTCACAAACTTGCGCCAGCATATGCATCAGCACGGCATACTGGCATACATTCCAGTTATTTGCCGTCAGCACATCCTGAGAACGCTGGTTTAAAATCCCATTTAACGTCAGCCGGCCGCTCCCCTTTTCCTTTGTCACATTAAATGTCATACTGTAGGCACAAGGATACAGGTTCATCTCATGAAGATCCTGATGCACATAAATATTCGTCATGATCCTCCGGCTGTATGGATTATGCTTCAAGTCATAGATTACTCTGTCCACCTGATCCATCATGCCTTCCTTGTATTGATGCCTGACCTGCATCTGATATCCGTAAGCCTTTCCGATAGAACCCTCTTCATCAGCCCAGCTGTCCCAGATATGGCTGTTCAAGTCATGGATATTATTGGACTTCTTCTGCCAGATCCACAGCATTTCGTCCGTACAGCTCTTAATCCCCGTACGCCTAAGCGTCA
The DNA here is from genome assembly GCA_910589385.1 of uncultured Lachnospiraceae bacterium. Taxonomy (GTDB): domain Bacteria; phylum Bacillota; class Clostridia; order Lachnospirales; family Lachnospiraceae; genus Schaedlerella. The sequence continues at coordinate 72,674 of CAJUTU010000004.1, read as the reverse complement.
GCGCCGGAAATTCCTTTGACAGATCATATCGGTTCACAATACCGAATTTCTTGATTGTATATGCAGAAGTTCCGTCCTCCCATACCGGACGGACTTTCTCTCCTTCCGTGCTTGTTCCATTGTCAATAATATCCCGGCACATATCTATAAAAACATGATCTGCGTAACTCATTGTTGTTCTCCTCTAAAAATTTGTCTGGGTTACATAGGAAAAATTTTCGCGCTTTCTATGGGTCTGCAATATTATACAGCATCTTTTCTAATGCACGGGTTACTGCTGCGACCTCCTTCTTTGTCATGCCCCTTGTCAGCCTTTTATCCAGCTTTTTACGGTCTGTGTCCATTCTCCTCTGGATATCATAAGCCTTTTCTGTCAGGTAAATATTCTTTCTGCGCTTATCCTCTGCATTGGGGACGCAAAGGATATAACCTTTTTCATCCAGCCGCTTCAAGAGTCCGGTTACAGTTGGGTTTTTTAAATTCAGGTTCTGCTCCACATCCCGCTGGCTGACTTCTTCTTTATTTGTATGAAACAGATAATCCAAAACCGCGCACTGGGAAGAGGTTACTCCGATCGCCTTCAACCTTCCGTTTAAATCTTTTTCAAATACATTATTAATCTGCTTCACAAGAAATCCGATCGGCTGCTTCCGGCTCTCCATATGTCTCCTCCTTTATATTTGAGACCTTGCTAAATAAACGGTATATCCATCTGCTATTACTTCCCACGCTTCTTATTTTCAATAAACTGCTGGATCATTTCATACACTTCTTCCAAATCCGCTTTATCGACCTCTCCAAGCAGATTGTAGACCATTTTGCGGTTCATATAAGGATTCACGTGGATCATGATATGCTTGATCAGTGGAAAGGCCTTTTCAATCTCATCGTGTACATTCTCTGCAATTTCATGAGACTCATTTAACGACAAATGCCCATCTGCCGCAATTTCCAGATCCACATAGATTTTATTTCCAAATTCCCTTGTATGCAGGGCATCCACCCGCATAACACCTTGCTGGCGGAGCGTTAAAGCACGGATCTTCTGCTCGGTCTCATCGTCGCAGGATTTATCCACCATTTTATCTATGGCATCTTTAAAAATCTCATAAGCTGCCTGAAATATGAACAGGCAGATGATCACGCTTGCTAAAGGATCCATCATAGGAAAGCCAAGCCGTGCGCCAATGATACCGATGAATGCGCCTACAGAGGATAAGGAATCCGAACGATGATGCCATGCATCAGCCATCAGTGCACCGGAGTTCACTTTTTTCGCATTTCTGCGGGTATACCAGAACATCCATTCTTTTACGATGACCGAAAGGACTGCTGCTGCCATAGCCAAAACTCCCGGCACAGCAATCTCTTCTACAGAACCGCTCACGATCTTGCGCAGGCCGGAAAATCCGATTCCTGCCCCCGTCACGGTCAGAACAGCCGACAGAAGGATTGCTGCCACACATTCCATCCGTTCATGGCCATAAGGATGTTCCTTATCCGCTTTTTTCCCGGCCATCCTGATTCCGATGATGACTACAAACGTACTAAATACGTCCGATGCCGAATGCACAGCATCAGAAACCATTGCCTCCGAAGAAGCGAGGATCCCTGCTGCAAGCTTCAAAAGAGAAAGAAGTGTATTCACAAGAATGCTGGTTTTTGATACACGCATTGCGGTCTGTTCCATTGTCATAGTTTCATTTTGTTTCATATCCGGCTCCTTTTATCATGGTTTTAAAATATATGCCGGGAGCAGAAACTTTCATGCAACACAGCAGCATCTTCTAAGGCACATGCCTATTTTCCTCGTTTTATCTGAAGCTGGAGATTCACTCCAAAAGGGTTGACCGCCACGCCTGCTGTCTCAGGCGCAAGAATGCCAGGGATCTTTTCCGCCGGCAGTACGGCAGTCTTTATATGTTCTTCCCGATTCATACTTAGAAATTTTTTGTATTCCTGGACATCTGTAAAAACAGGCTGGAATATCTGCCCGTCTTTCTGCTTCATTACTAAAGTTCCTGCATTTTCTTTGACAGGTATGATATACTTTCCTCTCTGATAGTGCGCCATCATTTCTTCATGGAGTTCTTTCAGCTCATCTGTAAGCCCTGCCTGTCTGCTTTTTCGTACTTTCTGCATAAAATAAAGCGCAGTCAGATGAAACTGCGGATTTTCGATCAAGACTTTCCCCTTATCCTCAGGTTCCTTTCGGCGGATGATCTCATCTAATTGAATTGGGATTTCCATCAAAGCTGGCTCAGAAGACATTTCATCTTCCGTTTCCTTCCCATTGTACGTCTTGTCTGGCAGAGGCTCCTGGTTTACAAGGATACAGTTCACCCCCAAGGGCATCAGGCTGACAAAAAATGAAAGCAAGTCTTTTTTTTCTATTTTTAATGCCTGCACAGGCTCCTTCTCTTCCAAAAGCTTTTTTACCGCGCTCTTTGCGGTTTCCTCCTGAAAATACAAAAGTATCTCATCATCATAGGTATTGCCGTCACACACCACATAGGGCATTCTGGTACATTGTGAAAAAAGAACATAGACTTGTTCTGGCTTCCTGAGCCTCTCTGCTGCTGCCTTTTTCATCGCGGCAAGATCCCGCTCTTTTTCTTTGCTCATAAGTTTCTCCTTAAATCATTATAGCCAATGAACGAAGGCGTATTCACTTACCCCTTTGATACCCTCCTCCAGAACATATCAAAATCGGAAAACTCTGACAGATAGATATCTGCTGTATTCCAGATTTTTCCAAGATTACTGTCATTGGCTTTATCATATACAGCTGCCACTCGGAAACCTGCTTTTTTCGCTGTCACGACCGCATGATACGCATCTTCAAAAACGAGGGTCTCCGAGGGTTCTGTGTCAAGCTGCAGGGATGCCGCCAGATAGATATCCGGCCGGTTTTTATCTGTTCCCATCTCTGTGCAGGTCAGTACCCTGTCAAAATAATTCAAGATACCAAGCCTTTTCAGCGCCGCTTCTATATTCTTGCGGTCACTGGTCGTAACGATCACCATGGGAATCTTATGCTCCCGGAGCCCCTCCAGAAAATCACGCACTCCTGCTTTCAAAGGTACTTTCTTTGCATAAAAATCACGCACTTCCTGGTTGATCCCTTCCAGTACTCTGCTGCGTGTCTTTGCCAGATGATAATGAGAGATCAGATAATCCGCTCCCTGCGGCAGGCTCATGGCAGACAACTCTTCGCCCAGCCCTGGTTCCGCTTCAATTCCAAGTGAACGCAGATACAGCTCTCCTAAATTCTCCCAGACAGGCATGGAATTTAAAAGTGTCCCATCCACATCAAATATCGCGCCTTTAATCATACATACTCCTTTTTTATCCCCACATGTACTCTTTACTTATTAGAATTTAATACCACATTTTGATTTTGTCAACTCTTTCATGTCTCTAACTCTATTTTTTTGAATAAACAGCATAAAACAGTTGACAACAGTTCAATACTGTTATATACTGTTTACATAAAAGGAGGGATGACAGTGAATTTGATAATCAACAATTCTTCCATGCAGCCCATCTATGAGCAGATTGTCTCTCAGGTGAAAAAGGAAATCATGCAGGGAGAATTGCAGGAGGGAGAGATGCTTCCTTCCGTCCGTACTCTGGCAAAAGAACTGAAAATCAGCGCACTGACAGTAAAAAAAGCCTATGATGCTCTGGATGCGGAAGGTTTTGTAGTGACTGTACATGGAAAAGGCAGCTTTGTCACACTGGCTAATCAGGAACTGATGCTGGAAGAGAAAAAAAAGGAAGTGGAGGCGGATCTGGAAATGGCCATCCGAAAAGGCAGAAGCTGCGGTATGAGCAATCAGGATATTACGGATTTATTTCAGATTATATTGGAGGATTAGCAAGATGTTAAAATTAGAGAATGTAACAAAGCACTATAAGGGATTTGACCTGGAATGCTCTATGGAGGTACTGCCAGGCTGCGTGACTGGCCTGATCGGAAAGAATGGAGCCGGGAAAAGTACGACCTTTAAGGCAATACTGGGATTGATCCATTGTGACGGAGGAAGTATAAAAATATTTGATAAACCGGCGGGACAGCTTGGAGTACAGGATAAAGAACAGATAGGGGTTGTTTTATCGGATTCAGGGTTTAGCGGACATCTGACTATACAAGATCTGATCCCGGTATTACGCAGTATGTATCCCTCATTCCAGCAGGAAGAATTTTTTAAAAGATGCAAGGAGTTTTCACTTCCCCTTACAAAAAAAATCAACGATTTTTCTACTGGAATGAAGCGGAAGTTTCAAGTACTGACAGCCATTTCCCATGATTCTAGGCTGCTCATCTTAGATGAACCTACGAGCGGGCTGGATGTAGTGGCAAGGGACGAAATCCTGGAACTGCTCAGGGACTATATGGAGCATGAAGAAAGATCGGTCCTGATCAGTTCCCATATTTCTGCAGATCTGGAAGGATTCTGTGACGACCTCTATATGATAGACGAAGGCAAGATCATACTTCATGAAGAGACGGATATCCTCCTCAGTAACTATGCGCTCCTTAAGGTAACGGAAAAGCAATATGAGACTCTTGACAAGGAATATATCCTGCGCTTCAAAGAAGAGAATTTTGGATATAGCTGCCTGACGGACCAGAAGCAGTTCTATCTGGAGAATTATCCAGAGATTGCCATTGAAAAAGGCAGTATTGATGAACTGATCTTGATGATGGTACGTGGCAGAGCGCTCTGATATTGTTTAAATTGGCACAAAACAGATAAAACCAACTGTGTCCTGCAGCAGACTTATAAAGAATTCTACAAACAAAATAGAAAGGATCAGAAAAATGAAAGGATTACTCATTAAAGACCTTCAATTATTAAAAAGCCAGAAATATTCGTATATTCCAGGCTTGATCATTGGGATTGTTTTTATATTTTTTAACAATAATGTTACCTTTGCGGCCACATACCTGGCGATTATTTTTTCTACGGTCGCATATAGCACGATTAATTTGGATCAGTATGCCAATGGGATGGGATACTTGATGACTCTGCCAATCAGCCGGAGCAGTTATGTCAGAGAAAAATATCTCCTTTATATTCTGGTGACTCTTCTATCGGTCATGATCGCAGCCTTCGCCACGGTGGCAGGAGCGTTCGTAAAACATGCGGCTTTCCAGAGTGAAGAATTAACCGCTGCACTTCTGGCAGCGTTCGTAACCTCTGTAATGATGCAGTCTGTTATGATTCCTGTTTTATTGAAGTTTGGCGCTGAAAAAAGCCGGATCGCACTCGCCGTCATTCTAGGAGCCGGATACCTGATCGGATTTGGAAGCTTCTTTCTGATCAAGAAATTCAATATGGATGTTCCCGGGATCATCCGCCGGATCTCAGCGTCCGGCCTGATAGTTGCTGCCGGCTGCTTTTTTGCCGCTATGGCCGCAGTGATAGGGATTTCTTTTCTCATATCACTTCGTGTCATGAAAAAGAAGGAGTTTTAAAACCGCCAAAACAGCATACATGATAAACCACTAAACTTATCTAAACTTTTCCCATCTGCCGCCCGAAAAACAAGTTGAATTCTCATAGCACTTGTAGTATAATCTTTACAATTTGGGAATTATGAATACAAATGAAGGGAAAGGTGAATGGATGAAAGCGTTTCTCATTTTAGAAGACGGGACTGTATTTACAGGTACAAGTATTGGTTCCGCAAGAGACATGATTAGTGAAATCGTATTTAATACGTCTATGACAGGCTATTTAGAGGTGTTGACAGACCCTTCCTATGCGGGACAGGCCGTTGTGATGACCTATCCTTTAATCGGTAATTATGGAATCACACCGGATATGGAATCACATAAGGCCTGGCCGGATGGCTATATTGTCCGCGAATTATCCCGTATCCCCAGCAATTTCCGTTGTGAAGGCACGATTCAGGATTTCCTTAAAGAGCAGGATATCCCAGGAATTGCGGGAATTGACACCCGTGCCCTTACCAGGATCCTGCGCGAAAAAGGAACGATGAATGGTATGATCACCACAAATCAGGCATTTAACCTTGAGGAAATTCTTCCTCTCTTAAAGACCTATCGTGTAGGAGATGTTGTTTCCAAAGTGACCTGCCGGGAAAAAGAGGTTTTGCCGGGAGACGGAAAAAAGGTAGCCCTTCTTGATTTAGGGGCAAAGAGGAACATTGCCAAATCTTTAAATGAACGTGGCTGTGAAGTGACCATTTATCCGGCACACACGACCGCCGATGAAATCATTTCCACAAATCCAGACGGTATTATGCTATCCAATGGGCCAGGCGACCCGGCGGAATGTGTTTCCATTATCGAAGAGATCAGAAAATTATATCAGACGAATATTCCCATATTTGCAATTTGTCTTGGACATCAGCTCATGGCTCTTGCTACAGGTGCGTCTACGCATAAATTAAAATACGGCCACCGGGGCGGTAATCATCCGGTCAAAGATTTAAAGACCGGACGTGTCTATATTTCTTCCCAGAATCACGGCTATGTGGTGGATGGCAGGCGTATGGATGCAAGCGTGGCAGTTCCAGCCTTTGTAAATGTCAATGACGGAACTAATGAAGGCCTGGAATATGTGGGTAAAAATATTTTTACAGTCCAGTTCCATCCCGAGGCGTGCCCTGGCCCCCAGGATTCCGGATACTTATTTGACAGATTCATGAATATGATGGAGGGATCAAACAATGCCTAGAGATATAAGCATCAAAAAAGTACTGGTCATCGGCTCCGGACCGATCGTCATCGGGCAGGCTGCGGAATTTGATTACGCTGGAACCCAGGCATGCCGTTCTCTGAAGGAAGAGAATCTGGAAGTGGTACTGTTGAATTCCAACCCTGCTACGATCATGACAGATAAGGACATTGCAGACCGGGTTTATATCGAACCGCTGACATTGGAAGTGGTAGAACAGTTAATCCAAAAAGAACAGCCAGACAGCATCCTTCCCACCCTGGGAGGCCAGGCCGGATTAAACCTGGCTATGGAGCTGGAAGAATCTGGATTTTTGAAGGAACATCATGTGCGTCTCATCGGAACAACCTCTGAGACGATCAAGAAAGCGGAGGACCGTCTGGAATTCAAGGCAGCCATGGAAAAGATCGGGGAGCCTGTGGCGGCATCCCTGGTGGTAGAATCCGTGGAAGACGGCCTTGCCTTTGCAAATAAGATTGGTTATCCTGTGGTGCTCCGCCCGGCTTATACCCTGGGTGGAAGCGGCGGCGGTATTGCCCATGATTCCCGCCAGCTTATGGAAATCCTGGAAAACGGGCTGCGGCTCTCCCGTGTAGGCCAGGTTCTTGTGGAACGCTGTATTGCAGGATGGAAAGAAATTGAATATGAAGTGATGCGGGACGGAAACGGCAACTGCATCACGGTTTGTAATATGGAAAATATTGACCCGGTAGGTGTTCACACCGGAGACAGTATTGTAGTTGCCCCTTCCCAGACTCTGGGCGACAAAGAATACCAGATGCTGCGTACTTCTGCCTTGAAAATTATTGATGAGCTCAAGATTACGGGCGGATGTAATGTCCAGTATGCGCTGCACCCGGAATCTTTTGAATATTGTGTGATCGAGGTCAATCCCAGAGTCAGCCGCTCTTCAGCCCTGGCTTCCAAAGCCACCGGGTATCCAATCGCGAAGGTGGCGGCTAAGATTGCCCTGGGTTATACATTGGATGAAATCAAGAATGCCATTACCCACAAGACCTATGCCAGCTTTGAGCCTATGCTGGACTACTGTGTGGTAAAAATCCCACGGCTGCCCTTTGATAAATTTATCAGCGCCAAGAGGACGCTGACAACCCAGATGAAAGCGACCGGGGAAGTAATGAGCATCTGCGATAATTTTGAAGGTGCCCTGATGAAGGCCATCCGCTCTCTGGAACAGCATGTGGACTGCCTGTTATCCTACGATTTCTCAAAACTTACCGAGGATGAGCTGACAGAACAGCTTGAGATTGTAGATGACATGCGGATCTGGCGTATTGCGGAGGCCTTGCGCAGAAAAATCAGTTATGGACTGATCCATGAAAAGACAAAGATTGACCCATGGTTTATTGATAAACTTGCCATCCTTGTAGAAATGGAACATGCTCTTCAGACAGAGGAACTTACTCCAGAGCTTTTAAAAGAGGCAAAAAGGATGGAATTCCCGGATGATGTGATTGCCAGGCTGACCGGACGGGGAGAACGTGAAATTCACGACATGAGGCATGCAAACGGAATCACAGCCGCCTATAAGATGGTGGATACCTGTGCGGCAGAGTTTGCTGCGGAAACGCCCTACTACTATTCCGTATTCGGAAGCGAAAATGAAGCCGTAAAAACTACGAATCGAAAAAAAGTGCTTGTCCTGGGCTCCGGCCCCATTCGGATTGGCCAGGGGATTGAATTTGACTTCTGCTCCGTACATTGTACCTGGGCATTTGCAAAAGAAGGCTATGAGACGATCATTGTCAATAATAACCCGGAGACTGTCAGCACAGACTTTGATATAGCAGACAAACTGTATTTTGAACCGCTCACACCAGAGGATGTAGAAAGTATTGTAGATTTGGAAAAACCGGACGGCGCTGTGGTACAGTTCGGCGGACAGACTGCCATCAAACTGACGGAAAGCCTGATGAAAATGGGCGTTCCAATCTGGGGAACCTCGGCAGAAAATGTGGATAAGGCCGAAGACCGGGAACTTTTTGACGAAATCCTGGAGGAATGCCAGATTCCGCGCCCTTTGGGCGGCACTGTATTTACCGCAGATGAGGCAAAGGAAGTTGCCGCACGGCTTGGCTATCCGGTCCTGGTGCGTCCTTCCTATGTGCTGGGAGGCCAGGGGATGCAGATTGCCATCAATGACCATGATATTGATGAGTTTATCGGCATCATCAACCGGATTGCCCAGGACCACCCCATTCTGGTAGATAAATATCTGAACGGAAAGGAAATTGAGGTAGATGCGGTCTGCGATGGGGAAGATATCCTGATTCCAGGGATCATGGAGCATATTGAACGGGCAGGAATCCATTCCGGGGACAGTATTTCCGTGTATCCGGCTCAGAGCCTTACCAAGGCTGCTAAAGAAAAAATTGCAGAGTATACCAAGAGACTTGCAAAGTCCCTGCATGTGGTCGGCCTGATCAACATTCAGTTCATCGTATGCGGTGAGGCGGATGTATATGTCATAGAAGTGAACCCACGTTCCAGCCGTACTGTGCCTTATATCAGCAAGGTAACCGGTATTCCGATCGTGCCCCTTGCCGCACAGGTGATCATGGGAAATAAGATCCGGGAACTTGGCTACACACCGGGGCTTCAAAAGGAGGCGGACTATTTCGCGGTCAAAATGCCGGTATTCTCTTTTGAGAAGATTAGAGGGGCAGATATCAGCCTTGGACCGGAGATGAAATCTACCGGAGAGTGCCTTGGGATTGCTTCAACTTTTGACGAAGCGCTGTATAAAGCGTTCATCGGTGCCGGAATCCGTCTTCCACGGTTTAAAAATATGATCATGACCGTAAGGGATGAAGATAAAGAAGAAGCAGTGGAGATCGGACGCAGGTTTGAAAAGATCGGCTACCGGATCTTTGCAACCAGAGGAACTGCTGAGGCTCTAAAGGCCGGCGGTGTAAAGGCGATCACAGTGCGTAAGATTGAACAGGAATCACCGAACCTTTTGGACTTGATCCTTGGACATGAGATTGATCTGGTCATTGATACCCCGGCACAGGGCGCGGAGCATTCCAGAGATGGATTTATCATCCGCAGGAATGCAATCGAGACAGGGGTCAATGTGCTGACTGCCATGGATACGGCACAGGCTCTCATTACCAGTTTAGAAAATACAGATATTCAAAAATTGACCTTGATCGATATTGCTACAATCGAATAAGAAAATAAGACCAGATAAAAAGTAAAAAATCCCACAGCAGGCTGTAAGGCTTACATTGCCGCACATGCCTGGCTGTGGGATTTTTCTCTAATAGATTTTTGTACAGCTTTCCAGAGGATTTCAAAAGTCCTCTTCTGTCAATATCCGTCCATATTTTTCATAGCATAGCTTCAATGCATTACGGATCTGCCGGTCTCCGATACTGACGCCTTCGGCTGCTGCCAGAAATGCGGCGTCCATGGCAGCATCTTTGATTTCTCCCGCTGAAAGCTCAAAACGTCTGGCGTAGACAGAGAAATCTACTTTAGGCTCCAACGGTGCCTGCTCAGGAAATGCACTCTCCCACATCTGTTTTCTGGTATCATAGTCTGGAAGCTGAAAATGGATCATCCGCCGGATCCTGCGCCTGAACGCATCATCCAGTTGATTTTTCAGGTTTGTAGCAAGAATCGTGATCCCGTCATAGGCCTCCAGCTTCTGTAAAAGGTAGGCTACCTCTCCATTAGCGTGGCGGTCATTGGCATCTTTGACATTGATCCGCCTGGAAAACAAAGCGTCTGCCTCATCGAAAAACAAAATTACATTCATTTCTTTTGCATTTTCAAACAATCTGTGTAGATTTTTCTGGGTCTCCCCAATATACTTGCTGTTCATCTGGGATAAATCTACACGGTAAAGCTCCATTCCCAGGTCACGGGCCACAACTTGGGCCGCCATGGTCTTTCCGGTCCCGGGAGGGCCATAGAACAGAGCACACAGGCCGTTTCCATAAGGACGTTTTTCATAGAATCCCCACTGGCTGCCTACGATCCCCTGATGATAGAGCAAATTGCATAATTCATGAAGGCGGCCCATAGTCCCTTCATCCAAGACCAGATCCTCCCAGGAGAACACACAGGGGATCTTTACTGCCAGGGGGCTTAGTTTCCCATTGCCCCACAACTCTGCTGCCTTTCGGATATCATCCTCACACAAAGTATTTCTGCCGTCACGGATTCGTCCGAGTATGGCAGAACGGAGTACCTGCCTGATTTCCCCGCTATGAAAATGATAGCAGCTTCCAAGCCTGTCTGTATCCAAAACTTTTGTTTCTTTTTCCTCATCCAAAAAATAACTCCACAGTACGGCGCGGCTCCTTGCATCCGGTTCCCTGAGCTCAATGACTGTGTATTCATAATCTCCACTTACTGGCAGGGGGATGGCATTCTCCAGTACCATCCAAAAGGAAACTTTTTGCAGGAGCAGATGCATAAGCATCTGTGTCCATTCACTTTCAGATTCTTCTGGAACCTGGCAGTCTGTGAAGCAGAAAAGGCAGTCTCTCTGCGCTGCTGCCCATGTCAGAAAAAAAGTAATATGGCTGCCATATTGTACATATAAATTCCAAAAAGCACTGCCATTTATGAGAAGCAGCCCTTTTTGGAATTTATGTGCCGCTGTCATCAAGAGCAGTTTTCTGCCACATCCGCGTCTACCGGATATGACGGTCAGCCGTCCATGTTTTTTTCCGCCTGGCCCAAGGCGGAGCAGTTCCTGAAGTTCTTTTTCATATAAAAGCAGCTTTGGAAGCTTTTGCATCCCGTCATACCATTGGGAAATTCCAAGCAGCAGATGTTCCATCTTCTCTTCCACTGACTGTTCCATGTATCCTCCCCTCCTTAACGGCCCTGCTTAATGATCATGCCGAAATCGTTTGCGGCAGTTTATCATGCAATACAATAACGTCTCACAGCCTTGACACTCCAAAGTCTGTACTCTGAACTCTCGAAACCTCCCGATACCTTGCGGAATCCAGGATTATAGGAGCTGCCTTATAAAATAATGAGGGCTTATAGGGCTTACCATTAAAGTTCCAAAGCTTCAATTTATCCTCTGTGGATAGTTTCATAAGCTGCAGAGGATACTGCTCATCTTCCACTTCCAGATACGGATGATCATGAAATTTCCGAACAACCCTTCCAAGTATCCTCTGTTCCTGCGCCATACGGAATTTTCGGTCACTCTGGGAATAGGCTGTCAGCATATAATACAGAGATAAGAATGCAGGTGGATACTGCTGCCTTGTAGGCCCGTCATCGATCATCCCCAGCCTCCGGACCTCATCATTTTCCTGGATATCATATAAAAAGATGCCCAATTCCATATCTTCTGGTTCTTCCGGGCTGCACAGCCCGACCGAACTCTCATCTGAGATTAGATCCGGCACTAACTCTTTTTGCAGGACATGCACCATCTCTTCGCTTACATTTGCAATTACTGTATATCTCCCCATAAATCTAACACCTTATCAAATCCTGTGATCTGCAGCACTTCCATTACCTGCTCCTGCACGCCGGAAAACTTTAAGGTTCCCATGTTTGCCTGGGCTGTTTTTACACCGATCAGAAATACCCGCAGGCCGGCACTTGACACATAGTCTACATGTTTCAGATCCATCCAGACATTTCTGCTTTTCTGGAATGTACTTAGAAGTTTCTCCTGCAGGAGCCTGCTCGTATTTGTGTCAATCCGCCCTGTGATTTCTAAAATGATTTCCTCTTTCTGTATTTTTTCTGTAATCTCCATCTTTTTCTCCTTATTCCATCACGCATTGTTCCAATCCATCCCCCAAATCCAAACCACCTATTGGAAGGAGCGCTAACATTGCATTTACATCCATATAACAATATTCATCCATCCCCATCGGATCCTGTTCAGATATAATGTGGAGCCTGCATTCTTTTGGCAGGAACTGCAAAAGAAAATATACAAGTTTTCGTTCCAGTTCTTCCGTGATATTCTGACAAAGAAGCAGCACTAATGTACCAGATTTCTTTTCAAAGATTTTCGGCTTTTCTCCGGAAAGCAGTATTGTCAGTTCCTCCACCACCTTACGCGTTCCGCGTATCCTGACGAAATGGGCTGTCTGCGCCAAAAGCTTTCTTGTCATAGCTTCCGAAAGAAGTCCGTCCCCACACCGGATGCCAAGCCATTCTTCCAAGAGAGAAAGCTGATGGACAGAAGCCTCATGGACATCTGCAAGGCCCGCCATATGATCTATCTTTTTTTGTACCTCCCAATAAACCGTGGAAAATATGGACAGATACCGATGCAGAACACTTCCTCTTTCCTGATATACTTCCGGCATCATCTGTAAAAACTCCATGCCTGGGCTGTACACCTGGATATTGCGGATGATTCCGTTCCCGGCATTTTTAATCTCCATCCAGATCCAAAGGTATCTTCCTGACAGATCGCACAGCAAGATATCTGTCTGATTTATAAACGGTCCGATGCAGGTCTCTTTTCCATGTCTGCCTGCCGCTGCATAAACGGTCAGGATACTGTTCCTGGCAAGCCCCACATCCATATGGAGCCGTCCCCATAGACAGGACTCATCCACACCGTCCAAAGATTTAAGGAAAATCCGACAGTCATTGCCCTCTAAGTGAAGGCTTCCATCCCGTTCTGCATGAAACCCCTCTCCTTCTGCTTTCTTTAATCTGGTATATCCGTAGGTATATGTCCTCATGCTGTCATACAATCTCATTGCTCTTCACTTCCAGCTTTATAGTCCCTGCGCAGGCAAGCCCATGGTCTGGTATTATAAGATCCTCACGCTCCCCGTTCAGGCAGAAATCCCGGACATATTCTACACATGGCAGGTCTTCTATTTTTTTTAACAACTTTACTAATTCAATCCTTGCTCCAAAATCGCCCGTCCCATTGATATAGTCCAGTTCTTGCCGAAGCAGCCTTTCAATCTGTTCACTACAGTTATGATACTGCATTTTCACAAAAACAATCATCCATACATCAACAGGGATATAGGCAGGGCTTTGTATCCGAAAACTGGTATAGATAAGCCTCCGTTCCTCCAGATACCTTTCGATACATTGCCGATAATATTTAGAAAGGGCCGGCCGCTCGTCTTCACTGTACGGTTTTACAGCAATCTCTACTTCTCGTTCCTTCTTTCCTGCATAGGCATGTACTTTATGGATACAAAGGTTCGGCACCTGCCGCACAAGAACTTCATAATCTTCTGCGGTGACGGCCGCTTCCGGTGTTTTCAGCAGCCTTAACAGCATCTGTTTAAGTTCTGTAAATCCTTCTGGGTTTTTCCCACCTGTGCCTGGGTTTGGATTTTCATAAGCCTCCTGCATCCCATCTCCAGTACAGGTAAATGTGTTATGGGCCAGAATGTTCCCTTCCTTTCCATGATAAATGGCACAGGCCGAAATTAAGAGTCTCCACCCTGTATAATCTCCAGGGTCTACAATTTGAATGCTCCCTTTTTCTTCATTATATTGAAAGACAAGAGGATTATCCTCTTTTGGATCTTCCCTGCCCAGCCGAAAAAATGCAGCCCTTTCCGCCTGCTGGATGCCGTGCTTTTGTACAGCCATCAATTCCAGGCTTTCCGGGAGAAGGCGCCCCAGCATCCCAACATCAAATTCCTCCTGGTCATACCCATATAAAAGTCCTAAGTCCCGGTACGGCATCAGTTCCTTTTGGATGCATACCACCTTTTGCTCCTTTTCAATGTCCCGTGTCTTGCACAGGTGATACCCGTCTGCATCCTTTTCATAGATCCATGTATACACCTCTTCCCCCAGAATTGGAGGGATATTCAGCTTTTCACCCACCCGTGCCGTATAGGACAAAGCTTTGGAATCCATTTCATACACTTCCAGAAGCGGCCCGTCAATTGCCACAGCTTCCGGGCTGATATCATACTGTGCGCTGGTCAGTTCGCAGCGTATGATATAGCCGGAATCTGAACCAATAGATATCCTCTCTGGCGCTTCCCTGCCCAGACGGAGCTTGATTTCTCCAGATCTTAAAAATACGCCTGTACTGTCTTCGCTGGTCATTTCTTGGAACCCTGCCCTTGTAGAATAGGACCATCTTGCTTTTGCAAATTCCAAATCTACAGCACCATCCGGAGGATTCCTTGGAAAACGAGATTTTACTGTTGCATACAGGTATAACGGCTTCGGGAAATCGGAAGGCAGGAAGTCAAATAGCAGGCAGAGCGCATCCCCTTTTTGGGGATTCTTTCCAAATAGTTTTGCCGACAAAGGATTTCCAGGTGACAGTTCTTCCAGTTCTATAAATTTTCCATTCTGCTCCTGGAAGATTTTCATTAGCTTTCCCGGCATAAGGATTTCTTCCTGCAGAGTCTCAAAACACAGCCGGCCGGTATGAAATTTCTGATGTGCCGGTATTTTCCGCCCTTCTATGCGTGTTTTAGGGAGAAGATAGACTTTTGCGCTTTTTCCTTCCTGCTTCCGGATATCCAGCAGTTCCAGCAGTTTCTTCTGTATTGCTTCTGGTACTTCCTCCATCTGCCGGTCCAGCAGCATCAAAAGAATGATCAGGTTTTCCAGGATCGTCATACCAGGATCAGATTCAAAACGGTTTGTCCAGTCTCTTGAATAGAAAGGGATCCTTGCCGCTGCTTCTCGCATTTTCTGCTCAAATTGCCTGTCTTCTGTATACAAGTTCTTTCCCTCCCAAATGTATTGTGTGCTTTCCATTCATGCAGACACCCTCAGGTATTGATATTTTATGGTCCAGATTCCACTTATGTATGCCTTTGGAATCCTCATATTGGAATACCGCATTAAAATATTGGATAGAAATATCCACATCTCCTGCCCTCAGCATAGTCTCCAGTTCTATCCGTTCCGGGAGTTTTCCGATCCTCCAGAAATCTTCCGGTTCAAAAAAACGCTGGATCTTGTTTTTAAGACGCTGCTTTGCTTCTATCACCTTATAAGGCGGACAGGCGCCCCACACCTCTATAGACACCTGCACAAATATCGGCTTTTCTATGCTGATTTCTTCTCCGTCTGCCAATGCCCTTTTTTCTTGGATCAGTCCATGCAGGATGGGCTTAATCTGCCAATAGGAGGCTGGTCCGTCTTTATAGTCTTTCATTAATACAACCAGTTTTTCCCTGCCGGATACAGTTTTTATCAGCTTTACTTCTGCAATCTGCTCCGAAAATGTCCGGATTTCGGATACATAGTCTTTTGCGGATACCAGCCTGTTCATGCTGTTCCTAAGGAATGTCCCTCTCTGCTCTATTTTGGACTGCATCCCGGCATCACATCCGCCTGACGCATGCCCCGGCTGATAGGCCCTTTTGAGAAAGGTTTGTGAAACGGCAGGATGGAAGCTTTGCATGGGACTTAGGTTTCCTGCCCTTCCGTCACAAGTCTTAACCCGGACACAAAATGCCGTGCCGCTTGAACACTCCGGAATCTTCCAAACCCTCCCATCCCCAAATTTTATTTTTTTATTCTGCCTGTCCAGCACATACCCCCGGGGTGATTCTTGTTCACATTCAAAGTTCTCGACTTCTGGCCATTTCACATAAAATTCGCTGATCTTTCCACGGTAGTCCTTTTCCATATGCACCCTGCCCTCTTTGCCCCAGGGGCCGTCCAACAGTTGCAGCATTTCTTTCTCTGACAGCACCTCTTTCTCATTTACCATAACTTCTGCCTCCAGAATCTGTTCTCCTTCCAGCATGCATTCCAGAAACGGAACTGGTTCATCCAGATAATAATCTTTGGACTCAGACCATTCATAATTGAAAGCTTCTGCCCCATTCAGATATATCATATGAAGACAGGGCGCAAAATCCCGGGTTCCGTCTGCCCCGCTGCCGGACAGCTTCATGCGGATCCAGAAACGTTTCCTGCCCTCCACCTCCAGCATCCCACTGTTTTCTGGGAGCCAGAACATCACTGTTCCGGAACGTGACAGACACTCGGTCGTATCCACCACCTCTAGAGGTTCAAAGCCGTTTTGGGCAGAGTATTCATATTGTATCTTTACACCTGTATTTTTTTTCTGCTCCCCAAGCATCAGGTACAGGCTGATATTGCCGGAAGGAAATACCCGGTCAAAACCAAACAGCATACTTTCACCGTCATAAGGGAATGGCTGGAACATAGGAACCCCTGGCTGGTAGTATCCAAACTGCTCTTTATGCGTCAGTTCTGTCTCCACAGTCCCCTGTATGGAAACTGTTTTTTGAGGCAGGATCCCCGATGGGTCATGGGAATACGACAGCCGCAGGTCCGCCAGAACCGGGTAATGGTATTCTGCGTCCATCCGCCAGCTACAGCCAGCATGTATAGCCTGTATCCGAAGGCAGCGCAGTTCCTGGCCGCCTATAATAACCGGCCGCCAGTCATAAGGGCACACAAAAACCAGATGGCAGTCTTTTGTTCCTGGGCTTATATCCTTTGCTCTTGAAAAAACATCTGCCATGCCATCCAGAAGTTCCAGCCGTTTCCAGCCCACCCCATTATAATAAGAGTATGCCACCTCATCCATGTAGACAGGAACAGAAGATTTTATTTCTTTGGGCTTCCGTTTGATCACTTTCCATTCGTCCTCAGTTTCGTCCGGCTGCATACGATAGGTTTCAAATTGCAGGGTAAAATGGATATCAATCCTGGCGCCGCCCTGCTGGAACACAGAGTCATGTCCAATATAACATTCTTTATATTCCTGTAGTTCCCGTCCAAAAACCGCAGCCCGCTCCAATCCCAGTTCCTGATTGCCGTCATAAAGTACTTGTGGACGGATTTCCATACCATATGCCTGTATCCTGGCGCCCAGATACCGCGGAGCAGTCCCGTCAAATACAGCACGCGGAATCCGGACGGGTTCTTTTAAGATTCCGGGATGGGAAATGACCAGTTCCTCCTGATAAATACTTTCACAGGCACATGTTTTAGAAAGCGCGCCGTCTGACCTAAGAGGCATCTCCTTCTCCATATGAAAAAGAGAGAGAGGAAACAAAGCATCCTGACATTTTCCGGCATAGATCGTCCGGTTTTTCTGTGAAATCTGTAAAATGTCCGTCAATTCTGCCTGTATAGCCAAAAGTTCCTGTTCCGTACAAAATACTATCGGCGCATCCCTATTATCCAAATCTGCAAGGAACCGGCTTCCTTTCCGAATTAAAATCCCCTCCTTTGCCGCCCTGTCGATCTCCATGACCAGGATTGTCCTGGCAGGAGAGGCTGGGGCAGGGCGTATTCCTGACATCTGTAGGATTTTCTGTATGGCACGTGCAGGCATCTCCTGGTATTTCTCCAATGTTTTTTCCACCAGGTCTGCATAGATCAGCGCAATCACCCCGCCCACATCGGGAGATTCCCGTGAGATCCTCCACTCTGGCAGATAGTCTTTTGCAAGTCTTTCTAATTCTTCCCAAACCATCGCTTACGAATCTCCTTTATACTGCAAGATCTATATGTCCTGTCTGCCCGGTATCACGGACCGTATAATCTACATAGACCAGAACCTGGGCCTTGTCCTGATCCCATTCAATTTTCGCATGGACATCCTCTACCCGGGGTTCCTGCGACAAAATTGTATTCCTGATTTCTCTTTCCATCATATGACGCCTGGTAGAAGAAAAATCCTGGAACGGGTATCCCTGGATCCGGCTTCCAAATCCTGGCCTTGCCAATCGCTCACCTTTTTGTGTCATTAAGATCAAATATACGGATTCTTTGATATTTGCTGCCCCGTCTGATTCCATGAATCTTCCGGTCATGGGATTTATCTGGATTGGAAATTTCATTCCACCTGCCATATCTGTACCTCCTGGATATTTCTGGTTTTATCCTGTACTCTATCCCAGCTTAATGGGATTTCCTGAGATAGTTACCATACCGTTACTGGATTGCTTTAAGGATGCAATAGCCTCCAGTATGGTCTGCTGTCCGCTGAATTTTGCCGTTCCATCCGTCTTAAGCTCCATTCCCCGGCTGGACTGCATAACGATTTTGTCTGCTTTCACCTGGACGGTTCCGTTCTCTCCGTTTAAATATATTTTGATCTTATCGCCAGCACTGATTGTAATTTTCTTATCCGCCATGATCTGGATACTGCCTTTATCTGTTTCCATTTCAAATTCACAATGTCTTTCCTTATCGCAGACGCGGATGCTCTGCTTTTCATTATCTAATGCAATCTGCAGGCCGGCCCCAGCCGTATGCAGCTCAATATGGTCTTTCTCCCCGTCCCCGTCTTTATGGTCGAAAAAGAGCAGGCTGCTCCCATGGCGGGTTACAATTTTTTTTAACTGGTTATCGGCATCCGCCGTTTCCGATATCACCCGATCCCCATCCCGCGGCAAGGATGCGATCACATAAGGTTTCTCTATATTTCCGTGCTCAAATGCCACGAGTACCTGGTCATCTTTCTCTGGAAGGAAATAATGTGCCCATTCCTTCCCACTGTATGCTCTGGCAACCTTCGCCCATTTCAGCACATTCGCATTATCATCCCGGACAGGGATGCTGACCCGGACTTTCCCCGGAAAATCCTTATGGTAATTTTCTGTCACGATTCCAACCACAACCCCTGTAACCCGTTCCTCCCCCATCTCTGTCTTTTGGAACTGCCTGCCGGAGACTTCGTCTAATAAATCTAATATTGCCATATCCAACCTCGTTATGTTTCCACAATCCTGCGGCATCAGGTATCATCCAGGGACGCTGCCTGCGCTGTCAGCCTGGTGACATATCCCTCCTCTGATAAGATATGTTCCACGTCTGTCACATAAAAACGGTTATCTGCCGGAGTACCATACCCGCCCAGCCGGATAAAATGCCCTGGACGCAAGACAGGGACACCTATACACTCACATTCCAGCGTCCCAAAACCAAAAGCCGATGCTTCCAGCAGAGATTCCGCCCGGGATTCCGCTTCGTTCTTAGAGCCTGCGGAAGAGTCCACATAGACCTTTCTGGTTCCCTTTAGCAGTGCGTTCACCTTATTGCCGCAGGATAATTTATTCATTTGTTTTTTTACCGCCTTCACAGTGACCCCTTTGGCATCATCCACGCTCCGGACTTCCGCTTCCCGAAAAATCCCCCGTATATCATAATTTACACGCATGGACAAGACTAACTCATCCATACACAGCAATATCAGCTCCGATTCGTCAGATTTTGCTTTCCGAAAATAAACGTCGCCGCAGTCCACAAAAAATTCATAGTAAAATTTTTTGGCTGCTTTCACTACAAATTCATACGCACTTTCGGAATATAATTCAATGGTATGAATGCCCTCTTCGGAGTTCTCTTGTTTATCTGGGGTATCTGATATATCCAGTTTCCGGATGATGCCTTTTTGCTTTAAGTCCTTGTAGATATTACCCGAAAAAATTTCCCGCACTGCTTCCCCGTAGCTGGATGCCCGTAACTGCCCTGCACAGGCTCCTGCCATCATAACGCCTTTTATATCCATCAAGGTCACTTCCACGCTGGGGATCTCCTCATAGATGAATTCTACCCTTGCGATGTAGCCGCAGAAGACTTCCTCACTTTCCCCCAGATATCCAAGTTCCAGCACCACACAGGACCCAAGTGCAATATAAGGTTTCAGATCATCAAACAAAAATTCCTCTGTCTTGGGATCTGTACATCCGTAGATGGAAAATACCGCGTCTCCAGCCTTAAACCCACAGGTCTGGCGCACCTTTACCTCGCTGACCACCATATTCGTCTGGTTTGCTTCAAATCCCTTTCCTTCTACAGATATATGTACTACCGGGACTGAAAAATTGTTATATTTTTTCTTTAGCTGTTGATATTGATATTTCATTCTGATCAGCCTTCCTTTTGTTCAAGGCTGTTCTGTCCGGCTGATGGTAAGATTTACTTTTCCACGGACAGGCTGCCCATCCCTGTCAAACATGGTATATTCCCCTCTTACTTCCGACACACTGCCGGCGAAGACATTTTCTCCCCAGCAAAACAACACGCATGGATTTCTGGCAGCCTGCCTGATCCCCACCAACCCGTTGACCTGCTTCTTCGTATCCAGGCCTTCACAGTCCAGCTCCAGAGAAATCGATACAGAAGACGGAGACACATGCTGCTCCGTCTGTGAAGAATCATTCCCGGCAGAAATATTCCCGGCAGAAATTTCCGCGCCTCCGTATCCCTGAAGTCTAAGAGATGCCGGATTGTATTGTACTTCAAATATCTTTAGCCCGTTCCCCTGGCTTTTTACCCTTGCTTTAGAACCCTGATCCTTATCAGGCCTTCCAGACAGCTTCTGTGCCGCCCGGTCCAGAATGCTGAGGGCATCGTCTTTTTCTGCGTCCATCACAACAGCAAGTACTGCTTTATCAAACATTTTTCTCCTCTTCCATCCTCGCTTGGTCATAGAAACAGGCCCTGGAAGTCCTGTTCTAACAGTTCCCGGATCCCGTCCTTATCCTGACAGTAGATGGTCAGGTCTGCGCTGGCACGCACCGGGCTCCCCTGGCTGTCAAACATCAGATACTCCGCAGACAGATCTTTTAAACTTCCTGAAAATTCTATTTCATTCCAGCAGAAAGCAATTTTTGTATCTTCCGTACATTTTTCCAAGGCTTCCTGAAGCCCTTCTATATCGCTTCGAACAGAGCCGCCTTCCTCTTTGCTTCTGTCAAAGAGAAGATGCATGCCCAGACTGATGCCGGAAAAGGTCTGCCTTTCCCACCTGTTTTTAGATGGGCTGCCTTTCTTTTCTACAAAATCTTTTTTGATGTGCTTCTTTTTTCCTACGGTAGACAACTGCAATTTTTCCGGGGCAAACTGGATTGGATAAATCGTTTCCTCCTGTCCCTTTCTCAAGCACAAATATGCGTCTGCCATAAAGTTATTTCCTTTCCTTGTCATTTGAATATACAGAAAACCTGCTATTAGAAACCCATTCTACAAACGGCGGCATTAAAAGCCACGCCGCTTTTTTTCATCAAAAAGCTGCCTTTCTAGACGTCGGTATATTTTATCAGCCAGCCAGCCGGCCTGATCCTGGACCTGCTCCTTTACCATTTCCCGGATTTCATGTTCTACAGGCGCATCTTGTGCCTCCTGAATGGCATGGGGCTGGCGGAAAAGAACAGGATTTTTCTTTTGCGCCTGATGCTCCGGCAAAAAAAATTTGCTGCCGGCTGCATCCTCTGTTCCAAGCCCGCCTTGGCGGAGATACCATCGAATATCGGGATAGACCAATAAGACCTCCTGCCTTTCCTCTTGGATCCGGCGCAGGATCCTGAGTTCTTTCCTAAATCCATCTTGAATGGTTTCCTGCACCTGTTTTCTGTTTTCCAGTTCCAACTGCTGTACATTCCGGTGAAATTTTCTTGTATAAAATAAAGTCTCTTCCCGGACAGAACGGATTTCCCGTTCCGTATGGGAATGGATTTTTTTCAAGATCTTCTGCTCCATGCCCACAGATTCTTTTATCTGCCTCTCCAGCCTTTCCAGACGGGTGCTGTCCAGCCTTATCTTCTTCTGGAGCTGCTTCCACTGTACATCCATGTTTTGGATTTTTGGAAACAGCTTTGTAATGGTTTCTTTTTCCCGTATCTGGTGCACATTCCAGTTTGTAATATTAGTTATGGCGGCCGGCTCTCTTTCTGTCTGCAAAGAGAGTGTTTTGATATGCAGAAAATCCTGGAATGGAAGCCTTCGGATTTTTATCCGATACCGATCCAATACCGATTGTGAAAACTGCTCCGTCTGCTCGGCCTGGACATTTTCCTGATGCCCAGGCCCTAAAAGCCCCCGCAGTTTCTGCAATAACTGTTTCATGTTGCTGTTTTCCCATCTTTCCACCGGACTTCCATCTGTTCATAAGCGACCGTAGTGGTCTCTATGATCAGGCCCGACTTTTCAGAATCCAGGCCGCTGTAACTTTTTCCTGACACAATACAGCCCCGGAATGTAAACTCGGCCTGGGGGTCACCGAAATCCCCGGGATTTTCACCCACAAGGACAATGATCTCATCTGTCAGTACCCGCCCTGTGGGGAGAGGATCTTCGAATCCGCTCCCTACATAGCGTTCTACCTGGAAAGTAAAAGGTTTTGTGACCGGCTTGGGACGAATATGTACCGAATCATTTCTGCCGCCTTCCTGGATGCTTTCATACTCTATTTCCTGTTTAAAATCATGTATCGTTTTACAGGAGAAATCTTTTGTACCTATACGGAGCACAAAATTCATACTCCTAAATCCTCTTGAGTTCAAACAAACTTTTCTCCTTTCCTTCCGAAGGGTTGATCTCCCGGTGGATTTCAGAAATCTCCCTGCACCAGCGCCGTCTGCTTCTATGGTCCAGACTTAAAACTTCTTCCATACTCCAGTGATAATAATAGGAAATGAAAGACAATTCCCGGTACAGCTTATCCTCCGGGTAAAGGCTCAGCCCTCCCTCGTAAAAATTAGCAAAACCTCATGTTCCTCTCCGCAGTGCGGACATACGACATGCATAGCTGGCAGGTCTACAGCATTGATCTTTTCATACATATCCTGTAAAAATGTCAGGTCTGCCGTATATAGCTGCTCCATCATATTTCCGCTTATAGTGTCTATGCCTTCCAATTCGATAATAACTTTGGAAAGCAGGACAATCGTGAGATAGGACGGATTATTTAAGACCCGTGGGTCTCTTGCCGCAGTAAGCTCATCCCCGGCAGTTGCCAGACGCATTTTTCCTTTTTTATGGACAGCCCCGGAAGGATCCTGATAGCCTCTGGGCAGTTCAAATTCATATACTGTTGTCATGTCTTATTTCTCCTTTTGTCCCCATTCTTATATGGGGCTTTCCCTAAAATACTTTTAAGCATTCTCATTGGCCTGTTCCGGCTGCCCCAGGAATGGTCAGCTCTTCATAGGCCAGTTCTACTGATTCGATCGCAACTTCATTTGCCGTTGAATTCAAGTCAGGTGCGGAATATTTCGTCACCCATGCGTTTTTCAAAGTCCATACACAGGACCCGGATGTTGTTTTTTTCACCTCTGTAGGCGCTGCCGCCGAAATATCAACCAATTCAATCTTCACTTCCCTGAGGTTATCATCCTTACGCGTCTCGCTGACACAAGCCGTGGCCCATTTCATGAAGTCGTTGTTCAAGGTACATCCAAACCTTAATGTTACATTTCCGTGCTTTACGAGCCCCGGCAGCTTAATGGGCGCCAGGCTGTTGGAATTTCCCTGGCGGAACTCGATCACATCCACACTGGCCTCCACACCGCTCACTTCGGTAAATGCGGCAATCGCAGTATCCGCTGTTACGATAAAATTCATTTTAGTAAGCGGAATGTCCAGTCCGCTGTTTACTCTTGCCATATCTTCAATCTCTCCTATCCTCTAAACTTTGGGGAACCATCCCCAAAATACGTTATGCCTATCCCCCATCTTAAGCTTCTGCGTCAGCGGTATGCTGTGTGACACGGAAGATTACAAATTCTGCAGGTCTGGAGGGCGCAATCCCGATATTGCAGATGAGACGCCCATTCCGGATATCATCTTCGGTCATCGTAGACGGCCCGATGTCCACAAAATAGCTTTCTTCCGGTGTTGCACCGGCAAACATCCCGTTTCTCCACATGGTATTGAGGAATCCTGATACGGACTGTCTTACCCGGTTCCATAAAGCCGTATCATTTGGCTCAAATACTACCCAGTTTGTGTTTGCCTTAATGCTTTCCTCCACAAAAATAAACAGACGGCGGATATTCACATAGCGGAAAGACGCATTGCTGCTTGCCGTACGGGCTCCCCAGATGCGGATCCCCTGTCCCGGCAGTGCGCGGATCAGATTCACACCTTCCGGATTTAGGATATCCTGCTCTCCTTTTGTATAATGAATCTGCAATCCGCTGCAGGATACTGTTTCATTGGCAGGAGCCTTATGGACTCCCCGGTCAATGTCTGTCCTGGAGTATACGCCAAGTACAGCGCCGGACGGCGGAAAATACCCTGCCTTCTGGGTCGTACGGTCGAAACACTGGATCCACGGGTGGTACATGGCGGCATAAGTACTGTCGATCAGTTCCCGGTATTCCAGAAGTGGCTTCGGGTCGGAAAGATCCTGGGGCATGTCCAGTACAGCAAAACGGCTTCCTGTGTTCTCGCAGTGTGCGACAAGAGAAACCATCACATCCGGCATCGTAATGCCCGGTACAGCCATGATGCTTACGATGTTATTTTCCAGAAACGCCTGTATCCCAGTACGTGCCCCTGGTCCCAGGTCTTCACCGATAAAAGTGCCTGCATTGACCTGTTCCATGGTGCCGTCCCGGCCTCCCGACAATACGACCACAGGCCCGTCCTCCCCTAGAAGCTGCGTTACCGGGTTTTTCAATTCGGTCTGCCATCCCGGGGCAATTTCCAGCCTGACCATCTCGCTGGATTTCATCCGTACAGAGATTTCGTTTCTAGACGCAGGGTACAGGCTCAGTTCTGGAAATACTTCCACTTCGTCCTGGTATCTGGCCTGTACTTCCAGTTCCGCCAGATATAGCACTTTTTCTGGTACAAGGCCCGGATCGGCCACATCCTGTACAAACTCCTGCTCAAAAGTAATTTCTTGGTCAAATATCGTTATGATCCGGTTATATTCGTCTCCCGCTTTTACAAGGCTGCCTTCCTCAAAACCTGCCGTTGACTTTGCTACATACACCCGATCAGACTTTTTCTCCAGAAGCTGCATTTTTTTCTTTGTGCTTTCCGTAAATTCCAATACGATCCGGTTTCCCCAGATTCCTTCATTGGCTGCCGATATTTTCAAATTCTCATTTTGGAACACAGCTGCTTTTGCATTCCCAGGGATGACACGCGCCACATAACACCGGGTTCCTCCATTTAGGAAGAACTGTTCTACAGCCCCCGCAAGATACCGGTATCCTCCAAACGCAAATTCACTCAGATATCCTCCGAACCTGCGCAGGAACTCCGCATAATTTGTAATCAGTACCGGAGCCCCCTTTGTACTGCCTTTTTCTGCAAGCCCTACAAATCCTGCAGTGCTTGTCCCAACACCTTCCATCCCACGAGGAGCATTATCATATTCCTCCACGTATACTCCAGGCGATAAATATTCTGCCATGTTTTCTCCTTTCTGTTGCTTTGAATTTTTACATAAATCAGTTTTTTACAAGAGCATCCCACAGATTTCCAAAGCCTTCTCCTGCACAGGCTGATCCACGAGAATCCCATATCCCGTCTCTGCAAGTTTCAGTATCCTGCATGAAAATTTTTCTTCCACATAGCTTTCTGGAAGACAGACTGTTCCTTGAAAAGGCGTGGGGGCGGGCAAAGTTTCTGTCTGCCCTTTCTCCCGTACGACCACGTCGTCAAATGCAGTAAATCTGTAATAACGGCTTCCATCTGCAAGGACGGCCTCTCTGCGCCCTGCATTCCATACATAGCGCAAAGAACACCATGCAGCCACCTGGTCTGCCGGGACATATTGTTCCTGGCCGGTATCACCGCCATCCTCTCCCGGAAGGGACAGCACAC
The DNA here is from genome assembly GCA_910589385.1 of uncultured Lachnospiraceae bacterium. Taxonomy (GTDB): domain Bacteria; phylum Bacillota; class Clostridia; order Lachnospirales; family Lachnospiraceae; genus Schaedlerella. Next base: position 46,443 of record CAJUTU010000004.1, on the reverse strand, counting down.
AAAAAACGCTGCCCTCATCCCGCGCTGCAAGGGCTGATGATAATTGTTCCAGCAATATATATGCTCCTGCTTCCTGCGACTGTACACAATATTCGGCAAGTGCACAAAGGACAAGATTTTGTTCTGCCAGATCCCCATCGATCCTGTCTTCTGTGATCTCGCACCCGGTTTCCTGCATCAGGATTTCTAGAAAGTCTTCCAGATCCCATCCGGTATCTGCGTAAGATTCTAAAACTTCATTACATTGATCAATCAATGTGTCATAAATGTCAGAGCCTTCCCTGGCAGACTGGACGATATACATTTCTTCAGATACCTCCTCCAGGGCAGCAAAGGCCGTCTCGGGATAGATCGCACACAAGGCCTGCAGCCCTTCTACATAGTCCTGAAGCTCTTCCACACTGCCGCCCGGCGCATGGATCAGCTCCATGGCTTCTTCTTTCTGTTTCTGGATCTTCGCCGTCATGCTTCCCTCTCTATAGATCCCTTCCTGCTCCAGGCTTTGCAGACTGGCCGACGTATCCAGAAATTGCTGTTCTAGTGCAACGGCTTTTGCCAGGTCATTTTCATCCAGTGCATTCCCTTTCTCCACCTTTAGACGCTCCAGTTCCTGGCAGAGCCGGAGTACTTCCGGATCCTCCGGTTCTTCTGTATCCAGCTGTTCCCTGAGTGTTTCAAAATACTTCCACTCATTCTCTGCAATCCTGTCGCCGGCTGCCTCATATAACTGCTCTGCAATAGGAAGCAGCCTTTCCTCCAGAAATGCTTTTTCCTGTTCAATATCTGTATGGATTCCCTCCCTTATATGATGCAAGGCAGACAGTTCTTCCAATATGGAATTTCCAGCCCCGTTCTCTACAGCTTCCAGAAGTTCCTCTTCCAATTGATATTCCGCCCGGGCCAATGCGTTTTCGCCTTCCTCCCTCTGCTTCCCTTCCATCTCATCGAGGCGGCTCTGTAATTTCATAAGGCAATCCCCAAGTGCTTCCTGTAAATCTGCATTTTCGCCCAGTTCTTTGTCTTCTGAAATCTGGTCCATCAATTCTTCCAGCCCGGACTTGATCCGCGTATAGGATGCAGACCGTCTCTGGGCATCTATTTTTTCCATTATCTGGATCACGGGCGCCAGCTCGGACTGCGGCAGGCCTGAGCCTGCAAGTAATTGGCAAAAGGATTGCAGGCTGGCGAGCTGCGCATCACAGAGCTTCATACTTTCATCCAATGTCCTGTTTCTCTCATTCTCCAAAAAATCATCCAGAAGCCCGGTATCAGTCTTACGTTTCTCCAATGTCTGATATTGATTCCAGAAGGAGTCCAGTTCGGGCAGCCCATCCACATCATAGGGAGAGACTATGTCAAATAAATTGACTGCCTGGCCGGTCCGTAAGTCATAGGTGATCCCATCGGATCTGGTATGGTGTGTAAAAAAAAGTTCCTGTATGGCTGTATCTTCCACCGCATTTCCTTCCAGACGAACCGCATCCAGCGATGAGGCTCCGCCTACATCATACCAGCCGCTGTTTCCCAACTCTGATTTATAATAGACGTTTTGCTGTCCGGATTCCTCTGCCGACTGTATGGCAAGCCCATACAACGTATCATTCATCGCATGCAGGGAAATCAAATGGGTGCCGATTGCAAGCGTAGCATCCTCGATTTCTCCCACATTGATATGTACGGCTTCTGTTTCATCAAAAGCTGCCTCTGCGGAAAAAATTCCGTGTCTGGTTCCTGTTAAAAGTAATAGGGCCGATATCCACACTGCTGTTTTTTTGATTCTCTTCATTTCCCTTGTCCTCCCCACCCGGACTATCCTGCCCCAAAGAGCGGCGCTGTACTCACCATAGTCTCGATCTCACATTCCGAAACCAGCTCATCGCTATTGTATAATCGGATAAAAGCGGTATCAATGCCGTCAAGGGCCAGGGTCAGATGGCGTATCGATTCTGCTGCAGGAGTACGTTCTCCGATCTGTACCCCATTCACCCACAATTCAAAATCTGTAATTTCCGGTGTAAATCCATCAGGAAGCGAGATACCCAGTTCAAACATCTGCTCTTCGATGATAGTCCTGATATAATAGGATGCCTCCTGCGGCTCTCTTTCCAGATAGCTTTCCCCGCCGGATGAAGCTGTCATATCCAAGTCCTCTCCATTCAGATATCTGGTAAATCCGCCGCATGTCAAACGGTCAAAGGAATAGAGAAGACGGCTGTATTCTGCCAGCGCGTCCATAACCTGTATCTGCAGCTCATCATAGCTTTCCTGCTCCAGCTTAAGTTCTTCCAGTGTTAACTTTCCCAACTGATTGAGGGCTTGGTTCTTTTCCAGAAGCCCAGCTTCCTCCTCAGCCGACTCTTCCAGGCTGCGGTATGCTTTTCCGGCGCTGATCATAGCTTCAAAGCTTTCCGCAACCTGCCCGGCCAGCTCGCTGCGCACATTTTCTTCTTCTTTAAGCAGATCCGCATATTCTAAAGCCGCCGTATACAAAGCATAAGGTTCATCCTCAATATAACGTACGCCATCCAGGGATCCCTTAAACCATTCTTTTGGAATTCTCAGGAACAAAATTTTCAAGCTCCCGCTCCATGGCTTGTCCACAGTTTCCAGAAATCGGCCATACGCATCCATAAATACATCTTCCTCTATTTCCTGCCCCTGTTTAGCCTGATTGAGAAAGACTTGGATTCCATCCATCTTTCTCCCATACTGCTTTTTCATCAGTCTCTCATTCAGTTCCAGGCTTAATTTTCCTAGTTTGCTGTCAAGCTGTGCCTCGTAATATGCCTGGTTATTTTTCAGTGTATAATCTGTCAGTCCAGCCAGGATATTCCTGTCAGCTTTGGCCCAGGCCAGTGGGTTCTCCAGATGGTATCCGGACAGCCCGTTGGTTCCGGCAGCATCCAGCCCGGTGCGTCCGGCCAGCTTGTCCCATGCGGTATCTGCATTATGTTTTAGCATGCTTAACTCTCCTGTTATTTTTTCTCTGGATTTATATAAGGTATCCAAATCTGAGGACGAAGCTTCCCCCAGCTTTAACTTCCATTCCGTTTTTTGTATCGTATCCTCCAGCTTTTCCAGCCGTTCCTCTGTAAAGGCCAGCTTTTCCTGGATGACATAAGCATCTGTAAAAAGGAGGGAAGTTTCTTCTATTATCCCGTATTTCGTATCATTGAGCTCATGCATCATAGCATTGATCTCGCTCTGTATCTGTACCGGTTTATACTGCCACTCATAAGAATCAGCCAGATCCGGCCATTCTGGAAACTTAAAAGTCAGAAGCGGTGTCCAGCGGAATGTCATCATATCTTTTTGTTTCATCCAGATGGATTTTACCGCATCCGTGTATTTTGCCTGTTCCAGGCTCAGCTTAGTCTTTATCTTCTGGTATTCTTTGCTTCCGGCCAAGGCAAGGGCACGCGCCTGCTCTAATGTGAGAGCGGTCTCTGCCGCCCGGGAAGGAACAGGGAACTTTAAACATATGATTGCAAAACAAAGAATCATACAAAACGCCCGACGGCATGCCAGGAATGATTTTTTTGTTTTTAAAGGCATGATATTATGTCTCCTCTTCAATCAGATAAAACCCAAAATGTTCGCCGTCTTCATCAATAAAAAATGTATACAAGTATCCATCCTTTACAAAAGTAGAGATGAGCAGTTCATACTTTTGCTCATATTCTGTGACATGATAGACATTTTTCAACGGCTCTTCCATTGTAAGCTTTGGATAACTGCTTTCCTTTTGAATGTTTTTCCATATCCAGGCCACAACCGTATCCTGAAATTCTGCCACAGTTGTCCCACTATATTCCGGCTGGCCAAAATAGGATTCCAGTTCTGTCCTTGTATGCAGCACTTCGTCCCCTGCCGGAAAATCCTGCCTGAGAACATAAATCCCTTGTGTGGCCCACTCTTCTTCCAGCGTTTCTTCCAAGGTCAGCGCATAATAGGCAGCATTGATTCCCGGCATATATACACACACGGCCTGCTCCCAATTATACAGCTGCTGCTCCCCATGATATTTCTCTGCCACTTCGCTTGTTTTTTTTCCTGCCAATTCTTCATAGAGAACCTGATTCCGGATGAAATTCCCTTCATAAACCAGGCCTGCCCCTGTATCATATAGCTTTCCGCTGCCATGATACATCCCGTCAGAAAAGTCTCCTTCATAAGCGGCCGTGCCATTTTCATAGTATAGTGTCCCTTCTCCATTTGCTGTCCCGCCTGCAATCTCGCCGATATAGGCAGTATATCCCGAAGCCGCACGGATTCCAGCTTTTCCTTTATAAAATTTTAGAAGCCACGAATCATAGTTAAAAACCCGGTATCTGCTTCCTCTGTCCGTGAGCCGTATGGGACTCAATAATATCAGGCCTACAGTCCCAAAGATGATCAACCCCACTGCCAGCACATAGGCAAACCTTTTCCCGATCAGCCATCCAAAAAGCGAGATATAGTCCTCTTTCCCCCTGGGGGTCAGTTTCCCATTCTGTCTCATCGGCTGCCTCCTTTATCTAAAAGCTTAATTGATGTATCCCTCATTCAGCCAGATAGTCCCGATTTTTTCCAGGGGGCCGTCGAGCAGTCGAAATAGCGGGATCTCGCCTGTTATCAGAAACCAGGCACCCACGATCAATACCAGAGAAACCAGCAGGATCCCCAGTGTAAACAGGATATAAAACAGTCTGTTATCTTTGGGGAGCGCCGGGCTCCATCCGGCATCTCCGTTTTCGTTCCAGCGGAAATCACGATACAGTCCCAGAAATGTCTCATACCATCCTCTCTCCAACTTTTTTTCAATCAATTGGAGACGCCTCTTCTTACGTTTTTTTTCCCGGAATTGTTTTATGACCCCCCGTGTTTTCCACCGGTATTGTTCATACGCTTTCTCCTGCTTTAAAAGAAAAAGGATCCATTGTGCGCATTCTTGTACGCAGGCTGCTTCTGTTGCTTCTGGATCAAGCTGCTCCAGATCCAGCTCATAGGTCATATACAAGCTTCCGTCCTGGCGCAGATTCAACGCCTCCGATTCCAAAAGCAGCAAAAGCAATGCTGTAGGAATCCTGCCTGACATACAGATTGCCAGCAATTCCATACATAATTCTTCTCTATCCTGGCATCCGGAAAGGAATTCCAGAAGCGGCCTTTTCACTACATAGGGAAAATACAGAAATAGTTCTGTCCCCTGTACAATACACCTTTCCCACGGAACCCGTTTCTGGCAGGATATGAGGTACCGCACAATTTTCCTGTCATATACTTTCCAGACCAGCCAGTCTTTCCCGCTGCTTTCGTCCTCACGGCATAAAAAGATATCTCCAGCCTCTCCCTTCCGTATGATTCCGATAATCCTCTGCCTGTTCATTTCTGTCTGCGCTTTCATCTTGACACCACCGCATATGTATAGGTATAAATTTCCGGTAACTCATCACAGCTGATCTTGATCTCATAAACACCCGGTTTTTGCGGTGCCTTGTATGTCCCGTCTTCGTCCAGCATACCAGTGTGTTCCTCTGTTAATTCGTATCTCAGGCTGCACGGCTTCATATTGTGGAAGGATACAGCAAAAAAATGCTTCTCGCCGGGTTTTAGGTTTACAGTCATTTCTTCTGGGGATATAAAACGCTGCTTATCCGGCCCGACAAATTCATTTTCCGAAGATTCCGGATATTTCCATGCAATCCAGTGCATGCTCAGTAATACCGTGTTCTGTTTTCCGTTCAGCCTGACTGCTACTTGGAAGCACCCCCGCTGTGTCCATACCTTGACTGCCGTTGTAACATCAGTTGCTGTTGGATCCTGTCTGGTAAATAATGTAGCGTCTCCATAAATAATCCCCGGGATTTTCCGAAGGCTTTTTACCCCTTCCTCCGTTTCATCCAATCCTACCGCCACATAGACATTACCTGGTCCCAGCCCATGGATGATCTCGCCGGAATAGCAGACATCGCCCTCCTGCATAAATTCATCCAGCGGAATTTCCAGCGTGCCGCAGCTGATTTCCGGCCACTCTGATGGTATTTCAAAAACTTCTGTTTCTGCCGGCATCAAAACGGGAGGCTGTAGATCTGGTTCCTGTTTCGTATAGTCATGTTCCTCTGGCCCTGACCCTTCTGCCTTGGAATCTGAGCGCTGGGGCTCGCCGGCTAAGGCGTAAAACGACAAATACTCGCTTTTCTTTACTTCCTCTGATGGCAATGGGATATATTGCCTGACACTTTCATCTACCTGTTCAATCATACATGTCATATCTGTATGCCTGATATACAGGTCTGCCAGCCGGACGGCTTCTGTATGTGTTGTCCTTTCCCGTATTTCCAGCCCTGTTTTTCCGAGTTCCCAACGGATCAGGGATTCTGGTTCCTCCTGGGTAAGGCGGATTTTTAATTCCAATTCTTCAGCATAGTCTTTCCATTTTTTTACCGGTTTGATCAGAATGCTGGTCTCATCCAGGCCGGAGGGCATGCAGAACAGCCAATAATCAAGCTTCTGTTTTTCACCTGTCAGGCAAAGTTCTATTCTTTTTTCAATCTCCAGTGCCTGGCCCCCGTCCATCAAAGAGAAGGCAGGCAGCTGAAGTTCATATGCCAGATTAAGAGTTTCCTCCCTGTCACTAAGTTTTTCTACCTCCAATTCCATCCGTACTTTCCTTCCCTTACAGGCCACTGCAGGCATTTTCAGCGTCCCTATGTAATCCCTGGTATGGAACAGTCGGGTCTCTACAAAGAATTCAGAATCCAGCCGAAATGCACGCTCCAAATCCGCAGTATCTATCAACCGGAGTTCATAACTTTCCTGGATCCGGTTATTCTCATATTCATTCTGCCCTTCTTTTCGGTTTACCGCATAAATCGGCTGTACTTCATCCTCCCTGTATTCAAGGCATAAACTGAACCTGTCGACTCCCTGTTCCTGGAATCCCGGAAGTGCAGATATTTTTTTAACAACGGAACTTCCGACAATGATCTCGCGCCCCTTGGAATCAATGGCCGCTCCGCTCTCCACCAGAATGGACAAGCCGTCCAGGTTCAAAACGGTCAGGCCGCGCAGCACTCCGCTTCCCAGCACCATCTGATTCAGAAATTGCCGTTTCTGATTCATATATTGCTGCTCTGCTTGAAAATCTGCTGACGTCAACATTTTCCCATAATAATAGCGGTTTCGTTCAAAGGGTGATATCTGCGCCTTGTCCATGGCTTTCCCCCTTATAATTTCTATAATGATGCAGCCTGAGCAATGTCTTTATCTCCTTTGTCTTATTCATTGCATAGGTACAAAATACCTGCTCTGCAAAATATAACATCCTCCGCTCCATATCAATCCTCTGGATCAATTCTAAATTCACGATCGTAGATGCCCGTGTTTTGAAGAAGTGTTTTGGAAGATACTTTTCCAGATTAATAATATCTGCATGTAGTTTTCCAGTTCCATTCTTTGTGCTGACTTCGCAATAATGCGTGGATTTGATCGTCTCAAAATAATAAACATCTGTTAGCCATACTTTATTCCAGATTTTCTCTTCATCCATAATATAAATGTATGCTTTTTCTTCCGTAGTTGTTTCCTCCTTCTTTGTATTTCTCCTTTAGAAAGAGTGTAAGATAAGTTATGTACTCATTTATAAATAGCGCCACTATTTGTTAGTATAAAATACTACATTTTCAAAGACAAATGTCATTAATTTCATATTACTTAGCTTTTTGTCATAGTTTTTTCTTCCACTGGATCCAAAAACAGATAAAATAAAATATGAAACATAGCTTTGCAGACAAGACTAGAAGGGAGAGATTATGTACGAATATCAAAGCCAGAAGGAACGTGTCCAAAGATCAGTGCAGAATAAACCGCAGGCCATTCAGAGACAAACCGGTATCCCTGACAGTTTGAAGTATCAGTTCGAATCCAAAAGCGGCTATTCCTTTGATGATGTCCAGATCCATTATAATTCCGAAAAACCGGCACAATTTCAAGCGCTTGCCTACACCCAGGGAAACGAAGTGTATATTGGGCCTGGACAAGAAAAGCATCTAAAACACGAACTGGCACATGTGGTCCAGCAAAAACAAGGGATTGTGAGAGCAACTTCAGAAGTAAACGGACAGCCTTTAAATACAGATGAGGCTCTAGAGCGGGCTGCAGACAAATATTTGTAAAACCCACAATGGTTGAAAACAAAAAACCATGGCTGCCGGTTGTTGCCGATTGCCATGGTTTCTATACCATCGTATACAGAAAAGCTGTCAGTGACAGGCTTTCTGTATTTCAAAAGAATTGTATTAGTTTTCATTCATTTTCGCCAGCTTTGCGCTTTGATCCGCTGCAATGAGGCTGTCGATCACTTCATCTAGATCGCCGCCAAGCACAGTATCCAGCTTATGGAGCGTCAGTTTGATCCTGTGGTCTGTGACACGTCCCTGCGGAAAATTATAAGTCCGGATTTTCTCCGAACGATCTCCTGTTCCCACCTGGCTTTTTCTGGCCTCTGCCTCAGCATCGTGCTGTTTTGCCAGTTCCAATTCATACAGTCTGGCCCGAAGGACTTTCAACGCTTTGTCTTTATTTTTTAGCTGAGACTTTTCATCCTGGCAGGAAATCACGATCCCAGTCGGGATATGAGTCAAACGTACTGCTGAATCCGTTGTATTTACACACTGTCCGCCATTTCCAGAGGCACGGAATACATCAAATTTACAGTCGTTCATATCCAGCGCCACATCCACCTCTTCTGCTTCCGGCATGATCGCCACTGTAATGGTAGAGGTATGGATTCTGCCGCCGCTCTCCGTCTCCGGCACGCGCTGTACGCGGTGTACACCACTCTCGTATTTTAAGCGGGAAAATGCGCCCTGGCCGGAAATCATAAAGACACATTCCTTAAAGCCGCCGATTCCGTTTTCATTCAAGGAAATCATTTCTGTTTTCCAACGGCGTGTCTCTGCATAATGTGCATACATCCGGTAAATTTCAACCGCAAACAACGCTGCCTCATCACCGCCTGCACCTGCGCGTATTTCTACAATGACGTTCTTATCATCATTGGGATCCTTCGGAAGCAGAAGGATTTTCAATTCCCGCTCCAGTTCCTCAATCCGCGCTTTGGAATCGTTCATCTCTTCCTTTGCCAGTTCCCGCATTTCTTCGTCCGATTCTTCTTCCAGTATTGCCAGGCTGTCCTCCACATTCTGCCGGCACTGTTTATACTCCTTATATGCCGCTACGATAGGAGCCAGATCACTTTGTTCCTTCATCAATTTTTTAAAACGTTCCGGGTCATTGGCCACATCCGGCTCCTGAAGCTCCCCCATGACCTCTTCATAACGGATCAGTAAATCCTCTAATCTATCAAACATAATCCCTTTTCCTCTCTAAAGAACTGTCTCTAAATTATCCTAAACATTCCAGCTTCTAAATCAACTATTATTTATCTTGCTTCTATCCTATCATCATACCTGCCTGACACAACCCGGTCAAGCCCTGCCAAATCCTTTTTTACAGCAATGCTTCGAAAACCGGCATTCCACATGAGCTTTGCCACTTCTGATGCCTGGTCATATCCAATCTCAAACAGCAGATATCCTCCTGAAATTAAGTACTGCCTGCACTCTTGTATGATCTTCCGATAAAAGTGCAGTCCGTCTTCGCCGCCGTCTAATGCCATAACAGGCTCATACTCCTTCACTTCTTTCTGCAGGGTCTGGATCTGAGCGGATCGAATATATGGCGGATTAGATATGAGCATTGAAAATTGCCCTTCCACACGTTCAAACAGGTCACTCTGTAAAAACACGGCCTCTAAGTTTAGATTTTCTGCATTTTTCCGGGCAGTTTCTAATGCATTTCCGGAAATATCAACTCCTATCCCTGAAAGTGGGTGTCCAAATAGTTTCAGAATGCTCAATACAATACAGCCGGAACCGGTACACATATCAAGTACGTTCATTTTAGGGGTCTTTTCCTCGTATGACTGCCATATATCTTTCAAAATCTCCAGAGCTGTCTCCACCAGGATTTCCGTATCCTGCCTGGGAATCAATACATGTTCATTAACTTGAAAGTCCAGCCCCATAAACTCCTGGACACCGGTTAAATGCTGCAGCGGGATCCGGTGGGTCCTTTTTTCTAAAAGTGCAGAGTAAGATGTCTCCTGTGCAGCATCCAGTTCTTTTTTGCTGTCCAGAAGATACAAAGCCCAGGTGATTCCTGTTACATGTTCCAGCAGATACCATGCATCCAGTTCATACTCGGCAATCCCACTTTGTTCCAACTGTCTTATGCCCTTTTCATAAGCAGCTTTTAGTGTCATGATGCCTCCTTTGGCCGTCTGTCCAGTCAGATATTGCCCACATCAGCCCCGAAATTTTCTTTCTTATACTTTTTCCAGTCAAATACCGCTTCCACTGCCTGGATTGCCACTTCAATCATACTGTCGTCGGGTTCCTTCGTAGTCATATTCTGTACCCAAAGCCCCGGCTGGCTTAGCAGGTTTACAAATGGATTATCACTGTTTCCAGCCAGACGGATGATCTCATAAGATACCCCTGCGATCAACGGCATCAGTGCAATCCGGAGCACTACCCGCAGCACCTGGGACTCTGTAGTTATAAAAAAACAGAAAATAATACTGACGATCATCACAAAAAACAAGAAACTCGTACCGCACCGCTTATGCTGCCGGGAACTGATCCGGACATTCTCTATATTCAAATCCAACCCATGCTCAATGCAGTTGATACACTTATGCTCTGCTCCATGATACATAAACGTTCTTTGAATATCTTCCATACGGGATACCAAGGAAATATATCCAAGGAAGATCAAGAGACGGATAATCCCTTCTAAGACCGTGAGCACTGTTCTGGAGGTAATAAACTTCTTTAATAATCCACTCAAAAAATAAGGAAAGACCATAAAGATTACAATCGCCAGTACCACAGAAAACATCAGGACAAGTGTCATCACAAAAGACTCTTTTTTTTCTTCCTTTGCCGCCTCGTCCGCTGTCAGCTCCCGTACTTCCCCTTCCTCTTCTTCAAAAAATTCTGCGGAAAACATCAATGTTTTCATCCCCAGAACCAAAGAGTCTATGAAATTAAATATCCCTCGGATAAAGGGAATTTTTCGGACTGCTTTCGGGACAATACTGTTATAATCTTGTACGCATACCTCAATCTCCTTGTCCGGCTTTCTGACGGCTACAGCATAGCGGTCTCCATTCTTCATCATAATTCCTTCCAGGACCGCCTGTCCGCCTATGTTTGACGATTTCATACTTTCTCAGCTCCTGTCTCATAAGTATCTTTTCCCTGATACGATAACAGGCTGAGATATGTTTACCTCAGCCTGCTGCTTGTTCTTCTTATTTGATGCCATACTTTTTATTGAACTTATCAACACGGCCGCGAGCCTGTGCAGCTTTCTGCTGGCCTGTGTAGAACGGATGGCATTTGGAACAGATTTCTACATGGATACTTTCATTAGTAGAGCCTGTTACGAATGTATTCCCACAGTTGCATGTCACAGTTGCCTGATGGTACTCCGGATGGATTCCTTCTCTCATGTTTTTCACCTCTCTATTTTAAAATATTCATTATAATCTCGGAACAACGCTGTTATTGTATCATACCGTCCTTTATTTTGCAAGCTATTTTCAACGATTCTCCGCAAATTTGATAAACTTTTAAATAAATTTCTGGCGGTTTACCATCTTTATCAGTTCTTCGTTAGTTTTTGTGCGTGAAAACATATTTAACAGATTGTCCACTGCCTCGTCAGACTTCATATTGTTTAATGCTTTTCGGATGATAAAGACCGCTTCCTGCTCTTCCTTGTTCAGCAGAAGGTCTTCCCTTCTTGTGCTGGATTTCGGGATATCAATTGCCGGAAATACTCTTCTCTCCTGCAGCTTCCGGTCTAATACCAGCTCCATATTACCGGTTCCTTTAAACTCCTCATAGACAACATCGTCCATCTTGCTTCCAGTTTCCACCAGAGCTGTTGCCAGGATTGTCAGACTTCCGCCCTCCCGCATGTTTCTGGCCGCACCGAAAAATCTTTTCGGCATATGGAGGGCTGTCGGGTCAAGGCCTCCTGACAAAGTCCTGCCTGAAGGCGGTACAAGCACGTTGTAAGCACGTGCCAGCCGGGTGATGCTGTCAAGAAGGATTGCAACGTCTTTTCCATGTTCCACGAGACGCTTCGCACGTTCGATCACCATTTCTGACACTCGCTTATGATGTTCTGGAAGTTCATCAAATGTAGAGTATACTACTTCCACATTCGGACCAGCAATTGCTTCCCGGATGTCTGTCACTTCTTCTGGACGTTCGTCGATCAAAAGGATTAAAAGATGTATGTTGGGGTCTGTTTTTTGCACGGAAAGTGCAATTTCTTTCAGCAGGGTTGTCTTACCGGCTTTTGGAGGGGATACGATCATACCACGCTGTCCTTTGCCGATCGGTGAGAGCAGATCCACGATCCGCATTGCAGTTGTGCAGCCCGGTGTCTCCATACAAAGACGCTGGTTCGGGAAAATAGGAGTCAAATCTTCAAAATTACGCCGCTTTAATGCATCCGACGGACGCATCCCGTTGATGGATGAAACATAAAGAAGCGCGCTGAACTTTTCACCCTGGGTTTTGATCCGGGTATTTCCCATCAGAATATCCCCAGTCTTTAAACCAAATCTGCGGATTTGAGAAGGTGAGACATATACGTCGTTTTCACCTGGAAGATAGTTATCACTCCGGATAAAGCCAAACCCGTCCGGCAGCACTTCCAGAATTCCGTTTGCCGTCTTTCCGCTGTCAAGCTGTTCAATATCTGTTGGTTCTTTTTTCTCTTTCATCTCTTCGCGTACTTCTTCTTTTGCCTCCTCCTGGGCAGCTTCCTGGCTGTCCCTCTCATCCTGGGCAAGCATAGCGTCGATCAAATCGCTCTTCTTCATCGTGGAAATGCCTCTCATGTTCCTTGCCTTTGCAAGTTCCTTTAAGGTAGTCAGAGGGAGCGATTCATACTTTTCTCTCGTCATAAAAATCCCTTTCCTTTCTATATCGATCTATATCATATCTTTTTACTTTTTCTATCTATTCGGGAAGCTTAGTCTGAATTGACACAAATGAACTAAAACCTGTTTGTATTATACACGAATGAATTAAAAAAGCAAGTATTTTTTGGAAATCAATTACAAATCAATCATTGTAAAATGAATTACAGAAAGCTTTTTCTGTGCATGTGTGCCGAACGGCTATAGTACTTACACTTGCACTGCTTTGGGAAGCGTGCTATGATAAATCCCAGAAAAAATCTACAGAAAGGGTTGATATGGTCTATGAAAAGCAGGCCTTCCACGGCACCAGGGCGATGGGGTGAAAAGCGCTATCATTCCACAGATTATGATTTAAAGCAGGCTTATGGTGAAAAAGTTTATAAAATCATTTTAAATGGTAAAATGACTTGCCCTAACCGGGACGGTACAGCCGGATATGGCGGATGCATCTTCTGTAGTGCCGCAGGATCTGGTGACTTTGCCGGTTCTGCGGATTTGTCTATAACAGAGCAGCTGCAGCATGGAAAAGCAGCCTTAATCCAGAAGCGTCCTGTACATTCATACATTGCCTATTTTCAAGCATTTACCAATACATACGGTCCTGTCAGTTATCTGGAGCAGATTTATATGGAAGCAGTCTGCGACCCGGATGTAAAGATTCTTTCCATTGCCACCAGGCCGGACTGCCTGGGAGAACCCGTTCTGGAACTTCTGGACCGCATCAACCGTATCAAACCAATATGGGTTGAATTAGGGCTTCAGACCATTCACCCTGACACCGCTGCTTTTATCCGGAGGGGATATGAACTGCCTGTATTTGAACAGGCAGTCAGGGAACTGCGAAGCCGAAAGATCACGGTGGTTGTCCATACCATTTTATATCTTCCCGGTGAAACCAGACAGCAGATGTTCCAGACACTGGACTATCTCAACCACATGGATATCCAAGGAATCAAATTACAGCTTCTGCATATTTTAAAAGGCACAGACCTTGCCGTTTTGTATGAGTCGCATCCGTTCCCGGTGCCTTCTATGGAAGAGTATATCTCGATGCTGGGACAATGCATTTCAAGGCTGCGGCCGGATATCACTATCCACCGGCTGACCGGGGACGGACCAAAGGAACTCTTGATCACACCGCTTTGGACCAGCAATAAACGAACCGTATTAAACACACTGCACCGCCATCTGAAAGCACAGGATATCTGGCAGGGAAAGGAGTATCATGACTGAAGCATTAACCTTATATAAACTAATGATCTTATATATGCTGAAAAGAGTCAATTTTCCACTGGCCATGACACAGTTCACGGACTTCATCCTTGGAAAAGGATACACGACCTATTTTAAATTACAGGAGTCTATGGCACAACTCATAGAATCCAATCTGGTGGAAGTGGAGGAAAACCACCGGCGCACACTTTATCATCTCACCCCGGACGGCGCCAGGACGATTCATTTTCTCATCAGCAATATCAGCCCGGAAATCCGAAATGACATAGATGCTTTTTTGAAAGAGAAAGAGTACGACCTAAGTGAAGACGTTGCAGTCAGGGCGAAATACTATCTAAATACAGACCAGAAATATGAGGTACGCTGCCAGCTTTTGGACGGTCCACAAAGTCTGGTCGATCTGAAATTAACAGTTCCTACAAAAAAAGAGGCGGAATCAATCGCAAATAACTGGACCAGCCAAAGCCAGGAAATCTATGCGGCATTACTGGCAAAACTTCTGTGATATCCGGCGGATATATGTAAAGAACCTGCCGCTATGATATCAACAGAAGTCAGTTACGGCCGTCTCCACAGGAATTACTCCGAATCTTCGACAGATGTTCCTTTATCTCCTTTTCATATCCCAAACCGCCAGGCTCATAAAACCTGGCATCTTTAATCTCATCAGGCAGGTATTGCTGCTCCACATAATGATCGGGATAGTCATGGGCGTATTTGTATCCAATCCCGTGCCCTATCTTTTTTGCTCCTTTGTAGTGTGCATCCTGTAGGTGGACAGGCACCGTTGTATGTATCTGATTTATGCTTTCTTTTGCGGCTGCAATGGCCATGACGGCAGAATTGCTCTTCGGTGCAGAGGCTACATAGAGAACGGCCTGTGATAAAATAATCTCTGCTTCAGGCATGCCGATACGCTCTACCGCCTGGGCCGCAGAAACTGCAACGGTCAATGCCTGGGGGTCTGCATTTCCGACGTCCTCTGCCGCACAGATCATGATCCGGCGGGCGATAAATTTTATATCCTCCCCGGCATACAGCATCTTGGCCAGATAGTAGACCGCTGCATCCGGGGCAGAGCCGCGCATACTCTTAATAAAAGCAGAAATCGTGTCATAGTGGTTATCTCCGTTCTTATCATAGCGTACCACCCGCTTTTGGATGCATTCTGAGGCCACCTCTAACGTAATATGGATGATTCCATCCTCACTGCGCTCTGTCGTCAGAATGCCGAGTTCTACTGCATTCAACGCATTTCTGGCATCTCCGCCTGAGATATCTGCCAGGAAATCCAATGCATCCTCATCAATCTGTGCATGAAATGTCCCCATTCCCTTCTCTTTATCATAGACTGCCCTCCGTAAAAGAGTTTTAATGTCTTCTTTATCCAGCGCCTTAAGTTCAAAAATACTGGATCTGGATATCAACGCTCCATTTACTTCAAAATAAGGGTTCTCCGTCGTCGCACCGATTAAAGTAATGGTGCCGTCCTCCACGAAAGGAAGGAGGTAATCCTGCTGTCCTTTATTAAACCGATGGATCTCGTCTATAAAAAGGATGGTTTTCTTCTGATACATCCCAAGAAGATCCTTCGCCTCATTTACCACGTTTTCCATATCCTTTTTCCCGGCCGATGTGGCGTTGATCTGTTTAAATTCTGCACTGGTCGTATTGGCAATTACCTTTGCAAGTGTAGTCTTACCTGTTCCCGGTGGGCCATAAAAAATAATGGACCCCAGCTTGTCCGCCCGGATTGCACGGTACAACAGCTTGTCCTTTCCGATGATATGCCGCTGCCCAACCACTTCCTCCAAAGCTGCCGGGCGCATCCTTGATGCCAGCGGCGACTCCTTTTCCTGTTCTGTCTCTCTCATATAATCAAATAAATCCATGTCCTATTCCTCTTTTTTGCAGCCAATCTGCACAGCAAACCGGCTGCCCGCCCGCCATCTGCAAAGCAGATATCAGATGCGGGCAGTTCCCGTATTTTCTTCATAAAATATTTTTTCGAGTTAATCAATTCCAGCCAATGCCCGAATGACCTCACCGGCTATTAAAAGACCCGCCACAGGAGGAACAAAAGAAATACTGCCTGGAATTGCTTTTCTCTTCCCCTTTTCCTCTTCTGAAATCCGTCCGGAGATATCCACAGGCTGTTCTTTTGAGTAAAGTACTTTTAGATGCAGGATCCCCCTCGCTTTCAACTCTCTGCGCATCACTCTGCAAAGAGGGCAGACACTGGTCTGGGACAAGTCCGCAATCTCAAAAAGTTCCGGATGCAGTTTGTTCCCTGTTCCCATGCTGCTGATCAAAGGAATCCCCAAGCGCCTTGCCCCTTTTACAATTGCAATTTTTGCGGTCACAGTATCCACCGCATCCACAATGTAATCTGGTTGTTTTTCCAGCAGGTCATCCAGATTATCTTCCAGAATAAAGCGTTCATAAGTATCCACCTGGATATTCGGACATATTTCCCCAATCATCCTTCTCATGGCCTGCGTCTTGTAATCTCCAACGGTGCTGTGGTTTGCCACACACTGGCGGTTGATGTTGGTAAGGGAAACTTTGTCATGATCGATCAGAATCAATTTCCCGATGCCGCCCCTTGCCAGGGCATCGATACAATGAGAGCCCACGCCCCCCACGCCGAATACCATAACTGTAGTAGACTTCAGACGTTCCATCGAATCCTGGCCTATCAGGAGCTCTGTCCTGGAAAATTCATTGATCATATGTTTTCACTCCTTTACTCCAGCAGCAGTTCATCTACTGTTACAAACTGATACCCTTCTGCCTCTAAAAGGTCTACGATCCGCAAAGCGGCTTTTACAGAACTTTTATAACAGTCATGCAACAAAATAATATCATTTTCTTCCACATCCGTCACTACCTTATTTACAATTTCATCTACATTTTCTGTTGCCCAGTCTAAAGGGTCTACTGTCCATAGCACAGGCAGCACATGAATCCTTTGCTCCAGATCTTTCTGCCAAAGTCCAAACGGAGGCCTCATATATTCCACAGGCTCTCCAGTGATCGCGGTGATGATATCATTAGTCTTTTTAATTTCCTGATATGCAGTGTCATTGCTGACTCTTGTAATTTCTACATGGTTATATGTATGGTTTCCGATCAGATGTCCTTCTTCCAATTCCCTTTTTACAATCTCCGCGTTATTTCCCGCTTCTATGTTTTTTCCAATCAGAAAAAATGTTGCTTTCACGTCCCTCTCTTTCAGCCCATCCAACAGGACAGGAGTATGTACAGCGTTCGGGCCGTCATCGAAGGTTAACGCAATCTTAGGACGTTCTTTGGACGAAATTTCCCCTGCCGCATCCAAAGCTGCCAGGGACTGCCCGTCTCCATGCCTGTATGTCTCATGTATTCCGTTATTTTCAATGGTAAGGTAGAATGCTTCCCCTGTATCATTCTGTACATTACCTGCCGCCGTTTTCGGAGTACAGATTCCTATCAGCATCAACATATAAACCAGAAATATTCCCTGCAGCCATCTTTTCATAATATCTCTTTACATTTCCTTTCTTTGAAAATCTACTATAAAGAACCATATTTTCTATTCGGATTGCATTTCAGGATTTTTCTTTTAAATATATGCATTGCACTTCTATTTTAATGATGATATAAACATAAAATGCGTGCTCAAAAACAGTTTGATTCAATACAAAACAATAAAATTTCGTATCTACAGCTCTTTCCACACTGCTGTTTAAGCGGATTAAACGTTTGAAAATCAACAATTTGGAAAAAAACGGTCAGTAGATTGTTTTTTTGAAAAAAACAGTTGAAATTTGTATAAAGAATGGTTATAATAAGAAAGGTTCGTTTACAGAGCCTTGCCGAAATAGCTCAGTTGGTAGAGCACTTCACTCGTAATGAAGGGGTCGTCGGTTCGAGTCCGATTTTCGGCTTATAAAAAATCCCTGCTGCTGCCGATACTGACAAGAGCAGGGATTTTTCGTTACAGTCTATAGATCGGGGCGTGTGCTTCTTTTTTTACTGAGATTGATTTTCCTTAAGATGCACAGTAAGCTGGTTATAGGGTATCACGATTCCTTCCTGATCAAAGGTCAGCTTAATATTCTCCAGCAGATCCCACCGGGTCGTCCAGTATTCATCTGTCTTGACCCATCCCCGGATTCCGAGTATCACTGCGCTTTCACCAAGAGAATCTACAAACACATACAGGCTTTCATCTTTGATAATACTGGGAATATTTTTTAACATATCTTCCAGAAGATGCTTTGCCTTTTTCAAGTCTGAGTCATAAGAAATCCCAATCCTTAAATCCAACTGCCTTTCTGCCTTTGCCGTTACATTCGTCAGGCTGTTATTTGCAAGGATCCCATTTGGAATTACAATGGTCCTGTTATCTACTGTAGTTAGTTTTGTATAGAATGTCTGGATTTCCTTTACAGTCCCTTCATCCTTATTCGTATCTTCAATAATGTAATCACCAACCACAAATGGTTTTAGCAGCAAGATCAGCACTCCTCCTGCAAGGTTCGATAATGTCTGCTGCAGAGACAGAGAGATCCCGACACCTGCCGACGCAAAAAGCATAGAAATGGAAGAAATTTCAATCCCGAGATTAGCCGCAATAATCAAAAACAAAATAATATAAAGGGCTGCTTTCAAAAATGAGTCCGTAAACTGCATGATCCCGGTATCTGCATTGTTCTTTTTTAAAGAGCGGTTGATTTTATTTTGTATCCACCGGATAAAAATACGTCCTACAGCAAAGATGAGAAACGCAATCAGAACCCTCATCCCAAAGGAAATCACATCTGGAATATGCTCATGAAAGAATGCCACAAATTCATTCACTTGTGTTTGGACTTGTTCTACAGATTCTTCGGCCGACTGCTGTATGATCTCTGTCGTAGTATCCATAAAATGTTCCTCCTGTTACTTTAATGCGAGAAAGGCAGCCAGGCTTCCCCTATCGTTCCCTGCCTCCCGATGCGAATACAGCACATCACTGTTACAATGGGTACAGACATTTGTGACTGCCATATGTTCTTTTCGGATTCCGGCTTCTGCAAACACAATCTCATTGGCTTTCCACAGGTCTAACTGATATTTTCCATTCTTTTTCTGATAAAATAAATCGTTCCAATAGCTGGATTTAAAATTCTCTTGAAATTTTTCAATTACGTCTCCACTGACTTCATAGCAATCCTGACAGATGGAAGGCCCTACTGCCGCCAGGATATCTGCGGGGTCTGAGCCAAACTGCTGCCGCATCTGTTCTACAGTTGCTTTGCCGATCTTCGCAACAGTTCCCCTCCATCCAGAGTGGCTTAACCCGATTGCTTTTTTTACGGGATCCAAGAAAAACAAAGGTACACAGTCTGCATAAAAAGTTACCAGACAGATACCAGGGATATCTGTAACTAAACCGTCCACATCCTGATATTCCAATGGACGCATGATTCCCATTCCACGGTCTTTTTCGGTTACGGCACGGACGTTTGCCGTGTGTGTCTGCTGTGAAAATACCATGTCCTCACATCTCACCCCTATGGCAGATGCAATCCGGCGAAAGTTTTCCTGTACAGCCTCCCTTGAATCTCCACGGCAAAACCCTAAGTTCAATGACGAAAAGCAACCATCACTGACTCCTCCTAATCGAGTGGAAAATCCGTGCCGCACCATATGGGTACCTGCAAACAACGGATATTCCAGAAATGGAGTTGTGCCCTCCACTTCCCGAAAAATTTGAGCCTGATCTTTATATTTAATACCTAAACCCATCCTACTTTCCTTTCCCTCTCATCATCCATCCTGGAATGCATTTTTGATCAGAGTTATGTGATTTCCCTCAATGCCAACCACATCATATCTACATGGGATATCTCCCACTTTGTTTGCCATCATATAATACTGTGCGCACCGGATGATCCTATACTGCTTCCGATGATCCACAGCCTCCAGCGGGTTTCCTTTCTGGCCATTGCGACGATATTTCACTTCACAGAACACAAGATACGTGCCGTCCCTGGCTATCAGATCAATTTCTCCGACACGGCTCCTGTAATTATATTCCAATATTTCATATCCATGTTGTTCTAAATAGCAGCCTGCCGCCTGTTCATAAGCCGTTCCTGTTTTTCGTTTATTCTGACCCATATTTTCATGTTCATTCTAAAGCGTAATAAAATTTTTGATAAATGTCCTTCGGTGGATAGGGGATGGACCATACTTTTGTATAGCCTCAATATGTGCTTTTGCCCCATACCCTTTATGCTTTGCAAAGCTATACTGCGGATAAATCCTGTCATATTCCACCATCAACCGATCCCTGGTTACCTTCGCAAGAATACTGGCCGCCGCGATAGAGACACTTTTGGCATCTCCTTTTATGATCGGAACCTGAGGAATGCCGATTTCCGGAATCGTTACCGCATCGTTTAAAAGCACCTGCGGAATGATGCCTAATTTCTGGATTGCCATCCGCATCGCTTCGTAAGTGGCCTGCAGAATATTGATCTCATCAATCCGTGCCGGGGAAATGACTCCCACGCCTGCTGCCACAGCCTTTTCCTGAATTTCATCATACAGCTCATCCCGGCGCTTGGCAGAAAGCTTTTTGGAATCATTCAGATAGAGGATCTCACATTCCTTTGGTAAAATCACTGCACCCGCAACTACCGGGCCGGCTAAGGGGCCTCTGCCGGCTTCATCCACACCGCAGATGTATGTACAATCCCCGTACTGTCTTTCATATTCCCACATGGAATCCAGACGTTTACGCTCTGCACGTAGTTTTTCTTCCTGCATCTGATACTTACGGAGCAGGGATTGCACTCCAGCCCTCGTATCAGACGCATATTTTTCAAGCAGGCCCGTAAGCTCATCCTGACTGGCTGATACCATTTCTTCCCTGATTTCACGGATACTCTTATTCATGTTTGATCGCCCCAAACTTATTTAAAGGCCAGATCCGGATCCAGGCTCTTCCCAGCAGATCTTTCCGGTGGAGCACTCCTACGGTCGCATCCCGGCTGTCTGAACTATGATTCCGGTTGTCCCCAAGGACAAAATACTCATCCTCTCCCAGAGTGATCGGATCTTCCGCGATTCCAGGTGATTCCATCAGCTCATTTCCATAATGCTCATCCAGCTGTTCCCCATCAATATAGACATAACCGTCGATCACCTGCACCGTCTCACCAGGCAGGCCGATGATCCTTTTAATATAATAAGTATTCTCTCTGTACTGGTAAGGAAATACGATGATCTCAAACCGCTTCGGCTCCCGAAAGCGGTAAGAAATTTTATCCACGATCAGGTTATCATTATTTTGTAAAGTTGTCTCCATGGACTGCCCGTCTACACGGGTGCGCTGCCCTACATAGGTAATGATGATAAAAGAAAACACAACTACAAACAATAAATATAAAAGCCAGCTTCCCAATTCCCGTAAAATACTTCTTTCCTCTTTCACGTCACTCATGTCTTACATTTCCTCTCTCACGTATTCGGATACTCTCAGAATATGTTTATATCACGGATCTTCTAAAAACACCCTCTATCATTTTATGCAAAATCTCCGGGATATTCCAGTGTAATCCTTCCAATCCGTCCATTTCTGAAATCGTCCAGCATCATCCTGGATGCTTTCTCCAGATCTAATTCATTTCCACGGAGCAGACAATGCCTGCTTTTCGCAATCCCCTGTAGATTTTCAAACCCATCCAAGGATTCCTCTATTGCATATTTTTCTGCAAGGATCCCCGGATAATTTTTTGTTAAAAACCTGCTCAGCTCTGCGGACAGTTCTTCTGTCTGCAGGATTTCATCTTTAATAGATCCGATAAATCCAAGCTTAAGTCCCACTGCCTGATCCTCAAATTTGGGCCAGAGGATTCCAGGAGTATCCAAAAGCTCCACATTTTTATTCAAACGAATCCATTGTTTTCCCTTTGTCACCCCTGGCTTGTTCCCTGTCTTTGTACAGGCCTTCCCTGCCAGAGTATTAATAAAGGTGGACTTCCCGACATTGGGGATCCCTACGACCATCGCACGGACCGGGCGGTTTAAAATCCCTTTTTTTCTGTCTCTTTCGGTCTTCTCCTTACATGCCTTCTGGATGACATCCTGTATAAATTTCATCCCTCCGCTTTTTCTGGAATTGATTTTTACCGCACAATAACCTTTTTGTTCAAAATATTCAATCCATGTGTCATTCCATCGTTCCTCTGCCAAATCTGATTTGTTCAGCAGGATCAGCCTTGCTTTATTCTTTCCAAGCTCATCAATATCTGGATTCCGGCTGCTCAAAGGAATCCTGGCATCTACCAGTTCGATGATCAGATCGATCAGCTTGATATTTTCCTGCATCATCCGTTTGGCCTTGGTCATGTGGCCCGGATACCACTGAAAGTGCATTTGCATTCCTCCTAATCCTTTATTCTTCCAAAATTGTCTCCAAAGCTGACGACAAACCATGCCTTTCCATAAATATCCCGGCGTCTTACATTTCCAACATCTGGGGTACGGCTGTCGTCACTCCCGGCATGGTTATCCCCGATCACAAAATACTCACCCTCTCCAAGCTCTACAGGCTCTGCAGCAATTCCGGCTGATTGAACATCTGATACATAAATTCCTTCTGTACACTCTTTTTCATTAATATAGATCTTGCCGTCCGCAATCTGGACGGTCTCGCCCGGAAGCCCTGCCACCCGCTTAATCAGATAGTGGGCATTCTCATTACCGCCTGGCTTAAAAACAATCACATCTCCGCGCCTCGGCTTGACTGCATTATAGATCAAACGGTCCACCAGAACAACATCCCCGTTTTTTAAAAGAGGACTCATGGAATCTCCTGCATTGCTGACCCTCTGCCCATAAAACAGCACCAGGGCATACGCCAGCATCCCAACCAGGCCGATCTCTGCGGACAGAAACAAAAACTTTGCGATACGCTGTTTATCAAAATTTAATCTCCTATTCGAAAAATGCAGTCTTAACTTCGATAGTTTTGGAATACTCTCTCTTTTCTTTCGGCGTGTTTTCCGCCTCTTCTTTCCCTGATGTTTCGAAGAAACAGGTTTTTCATCCGGTAATCTCAAATTCCGGGATGTCTGGGTTGATATGTTCTTGTTCTTTTTTTTGCTTCTTTTACGGATGCTCTCTTCTTTCATCCATATTTCCTCCGGGGCTGTATATCCAATCATCAAGAAAATCCTGCTGTCAGAAAAGCTGGATTTCCTCTGCATATACAAAAATATATCAGAAAAGGGACAAACTACAAACTCTGTAATTGTCCCTCTCCCATGATTACTATTTTACTAATTCTTTTACTTTCGCCCGCTTGCCGACACGGTCTCTCAGATAGTTCAGTTTTGCTCTTCTTACTTTACCTCTGCGGACAACCTCTACCTTCTCAACATGAGGAGAATGAATCGGCCACGTCTTTTCAACGCCTACGCCATTGGAATTCTTCCTGACTGTAAAAGTCTCTCTCACTCCGCCGCCCTGTCTTTTCAGCACGGTTCCTTCAAATACCTGAATCCTTTCGCGGTTACCTTCCTTGATCTTGGCATATACTCTCACTGTATCGCCTACATGGAATTCCGGGGCATTCTCTTTTAACTGTTCTGCCTCAATACTTTTAATGATATCGTTCATTGTGTGACCTCCTATTTCTTTGACGTTCTTAACACTTCTGATATGAGGGAATATCCACTATCCCTCTGTGCCAGAGGACCATCGCCTTTTTCACAACGGTAGTATCGTATCATATTTTTTTTGAACTTGCAAGCATTTCCGCTATTTTTATTTTACGATTTTTATTCTGTCAGAGGAAAGGAGTCATATATAGCGGCAAATAAGTAATCCCGTTTTCTTCCTTCAGATTACCTGTATGGTATTCATAATTGGATGGTCATGCAGCCGGGATTCGTAAACTGTATCATCCCTCCATATGAACAGTTCAGCCTGCACTGGTCATTTAATGCAGGTTTTCCGCCCACCAGAACCTTCGAAACACCAGGGGTCCATGGCCCGGCCGGAACCGGAACGCAGGGCATTGGGGTCAATACCCCCATAGCTGCCGCAGTCGCGGAGGCTACTGCCGGGTTAGACATACTTGTACACATTCCAAAAGGAAGGATATTTATCATTGGCGCATTGTCCATAATGGTTGCCAGAGGCATTGCTGACATCACCTTTGCCGACGGAAGTACGGTCAGCGTAGACGGAGACATGCCGAAAGTGCAGGTCATCACGGCCCCTCCTGTTACACAAAATCCCATTTTTGATCTCTCCTCCATTTACAGGTCTCAAAAGCTTCTATTTTTCCGAATACAATTTCTTATTCTATATTTTCATTTTGCATACTGTCCTGGTTTATCCAGGCGTGTTCTTCCTCTGTCAATTCACAATCCTCCAGCAGATCCGGCCTCCATTGTTTTGTGCGCAGAATCGACTGTTGTCTTTTCCACTTCTGGATGTTTGCATGATGACCGGATAAAAGCACCTCCGGAACCTTCTTGCCATGCCACGATTCCGGACGGGAATACTGTGGATATTCCAGAAGATTCCCTTGAAAGGATTCCAGTTCTGCAGAGATATCATTATGGAGTACTCCTGGGATCAGCCTGGAGATCGTATCCACCATCACCATCGCCGGAAGCTCACCGCCGGTTAATACATAATCCCCGATGGACACATAATCTGTCACGATCTCCTCCAGTACCCTTTCATCAATCCCCTCATAATGTCCGCACAGAAGGATCAGTTCTTTTTCCTGTGCCAGTTCCTCCGCCATTTTCTGGCTGAATACTTTTCCCTGGGGCGAAAGATAGATCACCCTGGGCTTTTTTACCGGCATCTCCTCTGCTGCAGTCATTTCGGCCATCTTCTCCAACGGTTCCTCTTGTCTTTTTCTTTGGATCCTTTGAACTGCCGCTTCGTATGCCAGATACACCGGCTCTGCCTGCATGAGCATCCCGGCGCCGCCTCCGTATGGATAATCGTCCACGCTCTGATGCTTATTAAATGCATAATCCCGGATATTCATTGCCTCGATTGATAACAGGCCCCGATTTACGGCACGGCCGATGATACTTGTATTCAGCCCATCCGATACCATTTCAGGAAACAATGTCAATATATAAAAATTCATCATACCAGCCCTTCCAGCAAATGTACCTTCATACTTCCGGCCTGCACGTCCACATCCAGAATGCAGTCATGGATCGCAGGGATAAGTACTTCCCCTAATGTTTCAAATTCTACCACATACACTTCGTTTGCCCCGGTTTCTATCACGTCTTTTAACGTACCGCACTCACCGTCGTCGGTCAGAACTTCCATACCAAGCAGATCTGCAATATAATACTCATCTTTTTCTAAATCGACTGCATCCTCCCGGCTAACGAAGAGCTTCGCGCCTTTGTATTTTTCGATAGCATTTATATGATCGATTCCTTTGAACTTCACAATGACGAACTTTTTAAAAAATTTCACACTTTGTATCTCCAAAGGGATCTGTTCTTTTCCTGAATTTAGAATCACATGCTTTAATTCCTGAAATCTTCCGGCATCGTCTGTTGTCGGGAAGACATTGACCTCCCCCCGGAGGCCATGGGTGGAAGAAATCATTCCTACTTGAAAAAACTGCTCCATTGATACTCTCCTATGTTAAACGTTCCTTCTGCATACGGTCATATTGAAACAGGGGCAAAACTGCCCCTGTTTTTTACTCTTTTATAATCATTCTATTGAACAATATCCACAACGACTCTTTTATCCTCTTTGGCAGCGGCTGCCTTTACAACAGAACGGATCGCCTTGGCAATACGCCCCTGCTTGCCGATTACCTTACCCATATCACCGTCTGCAACACGTACTTCGAGGACCGTCGTCCTTCCATCCTGCTTCTCCGTAAGGGTAACGCCGTCCGGATTATCTACTAATGCTTTTACGATTACCTCTACTAACTCTTTCATTTACGTGCACCTCCGCGCAAAACAGCCTATTTTTCAATGCCTGCCATCTTAAAGATCTTGCCAACCACTTCTGTAGGCTGTGCACCGTTGTTTAACCATTTCTTAGCCGCTTCTTCGTTTACTTTGAACACACTTGGATCCTGGTTCGGATCGTATGTTCCGATCTCTTCAATAAATTTACCGTCTCTTGGGGATCTAGAATCAGCTACAACGATTCTATAAAAAGGAGCTTTCTTCTTTCCCATTCTTTTTAATCTGATTTTTACTGCCATTTTTCTACACCTCGTTCTTTCTCTTTGTTAAATATTCCTATATTGTGTTAAAAAGGAAGCCGAAACTTTCCTTTCTTACCACCGCCCATAAGCCCCGGGAGCTTTTTCATCATTTTCCGGGTTTCATTAAATTGTTTCACCATTCGGTTGACTTCTGCCATATCCACACCGGCGCCCCTTGCAATCCTCTGCTTTCGCGGCAGATTCAGTAGATCAGGATTCTGCCGTTCCTCCGGTGTCATGGAGAGAATCATAGCCTCCATCCTTGCCATCCGCTTTTCATTCTCCTCAGAATCCAGATCCGGCATTTTTTTGCCGCCGCCCAATGCGCCTAAACCTGGCATCATGCTCATAATACCAGAAAAGCCGCCCATTTTTTTCATCTGGCTCATACTCTCCAGATAGTCCTCATAGTCGAACTGGGCTTTCTTCATCTTTTCCGTCATCTTCCGGGCTTTTTCTTCGTCCAGCTCTGCCCCGGCCTTTTCTATCAGTGTCAGTACATCTCCCATCCCCAGGATACGGGATGCCATACGGTCCGGATAAAATTGTTCCAGATCCGAGAGCTTTTCTCCCATACCTACATACAAGATCGGACGTCCGGTCACTGCTTTGATAGACAACGCCGCACCGCCTCTTGTATCACCGTCCAATTTGGTCACGATCACGCCGTCAATCCCGATCTTATCGTTGAAGCTGCCGGCTACATTGACCGCATCCTGCCCGGTCATGGCATCTACAACAAGGATGGTCTGGTGTACAATAACCGCATCTTTGATCTCTTGAAGCTCCGCCATCATGTCTTCATCAATATGAAGCCGCCCGGCAGTATCCAGAATCACGATATTTTTATTGTTCTTGGCCGCATGTTCCAACGCGGCTTTTGCAATATCCGCAGGCTTCACTTTATCGCCCATGGAAAAGACTTCCACACCCTGCTTCTCTCCGTTGATCTGTAACTGCTTGATTGCGGCAGGCCTGTATACGTCACACGCCACAAGAAGGGGCCTTTTCCCTTTCTGCTTAAACTTCCCGGCGAGCTTTGCCGTAGTGGTGGTCTTACCAGCACCCTGCAGGCCGGCCATCATAATAACCGTAGTGGCGCTGCCGGGCTGAAGCTGGATCTCTGTCGTCTCGGAACCCATCAAAGAAACCATTTCTTCATTTACAATCTTGATGACCATCTGCCCCGGATTCAGCCCGTTCATGACATCCTGTCCGATCGCCCGCTCCTGGACATCCTTGATAAATCCTTTGACTACCTTAAAATTGACGTCCGCCTCAAGAAGCGCCATCTTTACTTCCTTCAAAGCAGCCTTGACATCTTCCTCTGTCAGACGGCCCTTGCTGCGAAGGTTTTTAAATACATTCTGAAGTTTTTCTGTTAAACTGTCAAATGCCATTCTCCAACTCCTTTGTCATCCTGCCGGATGGACTTTACAATATTTCCAAAATCGAACTTGAAAGTACCTTGATCTGCTCAAACAGCTCTTGCTGATTCTCTTTCTCTGATTCGCAGGAGTCTAACAGAGACTCCATTTCCTGGACTTTCTTTTTAATGGAAAGGAAACGTCCTACCAGGTGCAGCTTTGCTTCATATCCTTCCAAGGTCTTTTGACATCTCTTTACCAAGTCATGTACCCCTTGTCTGCTGATACCTTCGCTTTCTGCAATCTCACTCAGGGACAGGTCTTCTAAGATAAACTGCTCATAAATCTCCTTTTGGTGATTATTGAGAAGTTCTCCATAAAAATCATATAATAATGCCTGTTCTAAAATATCATCCACTGCTATCACCTTTGCTATCTTACATGAAAAAAAATATGTTGTCAAGTGTTTTCTCTTGACAACATATTTTTTTGAGAACATATTTAAAATTCTCTGTCTGTTGATTTAAAACCAGAATGATATTAACACAGCGGATACTTTTCAGCCAGCTCTGCAACCATGACTTTCGCTTTCTCTACATGATCTTCACTTTCAATGACCAGTGTGATGATCTCGGCAATCTTCTCCATATCTTCCTCCACCATGCCGCGGGTCGTTACAGCCGGCGTTCCCAGCCTCACGCCGCTTGTCACAAACGGAGACCTCGGGTCATTCGGGATCGTGTTCTTATTTGCCGTTATATGTGCGTCATCCAGACGCTTCTCCAGCTCTTTTCCACTTATATTTTTCTCAGTCAGATCCACCAGCATCAAATGGTTATCTGTGTCCCCTGATACAATCTTAATCCCACGTGCCTGCAGTGCCTTGCACAGTGCCTTTGCATTCTTTACAACCTGTTCCATATATGCCTTGTATTCCGGCTGCAGCGCCTCTTCAAAGCAGACTGCCTTGGCTGCGATCACATGCATCAGAGGGCCTCCCTGGATGCCTGGGAACACGGCTTTATTAAAGTTGAATTTCTGATTCATCTCTTCACTGCTTAAGATCATACCGCCGCGGGGGCCGCGCAGTGTCTTATGGGTGGTTGTGGTGGTCACATGTGCATAAGGAATCGGGCTTGGATGCAGTCCTGTAGCAACCAGGCCGGCAATATGGGCAATATCAACCATCAGATATGCGCCTACTTCATCTGCGATCTCACGGAACCGTTTGAAATCAATCGTCCTGGCATAGGCGCTTGCACCTGCCACGATCAGTTTTGGCTCACACTCTCTCGCGATTTCCAATACATTATCATAATCAATCACGCCTGTATCATTCACACCATAGAATGTCACGTCAAAATATTTTCCGGAGAGATTTACCGGAGAACCATGGGTAAGATGTCCGCCGTGATCCAGATTCATCCCCATGATCTTATCTCCCGGCTCTAACATGGCAAACATTGCCGCCATATTCGCCTGTGCCCCGGAATGGGGCTGCACATTGGCATACTCGCATCCGAAAAGCTTCTTTGCACGTTCCCTGGCAAGGTCTTCCACCACATCTACGCATTGGCAGCCGCCATAATATCTTTTTCCCGGATAACCTTCCGCGTATTTATTGGTCAGAGGGCTTCCCATGGCAGCCATTACCGCCTTGCTTACCCAGTTCTCAGAAGCAATCAGCTCAATATGGGAATTCTGGCGGTCCATTTCTGCCTGGATCGCGTCCGCGACCTCAGCGTCTGTTTTCCTTATTTCTTCAAATTCGTACATTCTTCTTTCCTCCACATTTTAGAAATACAAATTGGCACATTCACACTTCATCCGACAAAGTATACCATTTTACCATCCTGTTTACAAGCATTACTTTTATAAATGCGAAAAGTTTCAATACATCGTTACTTTTCATGGGATAGGGAAAAACAATGAAATTATTACTTTATACACTGTGGTTTTTGGGATTGAATCTACTTATGTTTACGAATCAGAATCTTACTGGGACAAAGAAAAGAAACAGCCGCGAAAGAATATGAAGACGAGCCGCCATCGGACTCTGGTTCAAATATGTTGTGCCTGTATTTTCCGGTCATGAAAATACGCAGAAAGAGAAAGGGGCAGTAAAATTAAATATGAAATAAAATGCATTTTTGTGAATAATCATTCAAAATCTATTGACGAAGACCAGAATAATCCGTATCATAGAAAGAAATATAATTTGCAGGGGATAAACGTATGGATTATGGTTTTTTAAGTCTGCTGCCGCCTATTGTAGCCGTAGTCATGGCCATTAAAAGTAAGAATGTTATTTTGTCGCTGTTTTGCGGAGGGTTTGTTGGAACCTTGATTTTTTCCGGCGGAAATCCGTTTTTAGCAACAAAATCTATCATCGGGGACTATTTTTTTGTCCAGCTGACGGATTCCTATAACGCAGGTGTCATCGTGCTGGTCATCTTTATCGGGGGATTTATCAAGCTCATGGAAAAATCCGGCGGCGCCCAGGCGTTCAGCAAAAGTGTGTATCGATTTGTAAATACAAAGCTGAAGGCTCAGCTTTGCGCCTGGCTGGGAGGAATCCTGATTTTCTTCTCTGACCTGGGAACCCCTCTTCTGGTAGGGCCAGTCTTTAGGCCACTGTTTGATAAACTGAAGATTTCCAGGGAAAAGCTGGCATGGATCCTGGATTCGACCTCATCGCCTGTGGCGATCCTGATTCCGTTTATCGGCTGGGGCGTCTATATTATGGGGCTGATTCAGGCAGAGTTTGACAATCTGAATGTATCCCAGTCGGATTACACCACGTTTGTGGAGGCGATCCCGTTCCAGATCTATGCGATTCTGGCAATTGTTATGATCCCGCTTGTTGCTTTCACGAAGAAGGATTTTTCACAGATGAAAAAAGCGGAAACAGAAGCGGCTTCGCGAGAGTACTCCTTTGAGGACGATATGCAGGGGCAGACCGGAAAAAACGGACAGGTTTACGGAACCTCAAACGCAAAGCCTGTTATGGTGATCGTTCCGATTATTGTAGTATTCGCAGCACTTTTTATTACTCTGGCCCCCCTGGGATTTCCTTTTAAAAAGGTAGACGGGAACGAATTCCGTGTCGCGCTGACGATGGGATACTTTTATGGGGCCCTTGTCCTGATGGCATTTATCGGCATCTTTAAGGTGAAAACGTTCCGGGATACTTTTAAGATTTATGTGGACGGAATGAAGGGGATGACAGATGTGGCTGTGACACTGGTGCTTGCCTGGTCCCTAGGAAGCATGATCAGCGCCCTCGGTACGGCAGAGTTCATTGTAAATGGATTAAAGAGTCTAAATTTCTCGGCAGGCCTGGTGCCTGCGGCCATCTTCATCTTTGGAGCCTTCGTATCGTTCTCGACAGGAAGTTCCTGGGGGACTTTCGCAATTATGATGCCGCTTGCAATTCCGATGGCCCATGCGTTTGGCATCCCTTATGCGATAGCCGTGGGGGCTGTTTTGTCAGGAGGGCTGTTTGGGGATCATTGCTCGCCTATTTCGGATACCACCATTCTCTCCTCTACAGGGGCGGAGTGCAACCTGATCGACCACGTAAAGACCCAGCTGCCGTATGCCTGCGTGAACGGGGTGATCGCATTTGCGGCATTTATCTTTGCTGGATTTACCAGGAGCACTTTGGCAGTGGTGCTGGCGGTCGTGATTTTGCTGGCAGTGATGAAGGTATGGGGAAAGAAAGGGGAAAAGACTTCGGAATCAGATATTCCCTGATATGAAACGCTGAAACAGGAGCGCGCGTTTTGAATGAATCAGCTTATGGAGAGGCTGTAACTCGTATGGGTTACAGCCTCTCCTGCGTAGGGATATTGATTCCGCAATCCCTCTTTTTCACAATTATGCGAAATCGAACAACGAAAGCTGGTTGCTCTTTGGAAGATCCCCAAAGAGCCCCAGATCTGACATCAGATTAATGGTCGTCAGGCTGACTTTCGTCCGCTCCCGGAAATCATCCAGCGACAGATATTTCCCATCCTTGGCCGCTAATTCAACTGCTTCCGCCGCCTTTTCCCCCATTCCTTCGATACTCGCAAAAGATGGCATCAGTTTTCCGTCAATGATCTGGAACTGCTTCGCCTTTGCGCGGTACAGGTCAATAGGAATAAAATCCAGCCCTCTGGCATACATTTCCTGCACCAGACGCATGTCTTTGAGAGTGTCCTGTTCTTTGTTGGTCAAAGTATCAGACCGCTTCTTGTAATCCTTAATATAATAGTTCAGCTTTTCTTTCCCCTGGCACATCAGTTCATAGGAAAATGCATCTGCACGGATACTGAAATAAGCTCCGTAATAGGCCAGCGGATAATTGATCTTACAGTACGCGATCCGGTATGCCATCATCACATATGCGGCAGCATGGGCTTTTGGGAACATATATTTGATTTTTTTACAGGAGTCAATATACCACTGCGGAACATCCTTTTCTTTCATTGCCTCTTCCCATTCCGGTTTCAGCCCTTTCCCTTTCCGAACGCTTTCCATGATCGTAAAGGATAGCGCGCTGTCCACTCCCTGATGGATCAAGTACGTCATAATATCGTCACGGGTACAGATGGCGGAAGAAATGGTCGCCGTACCGGACCGGATCAGATCCTGCGCATTTCCCAGCCATACATCGGTTCCATGAGACAGGCCCGCCAGCCGGATCAAATCGGAAAGAGACTGCGGATTTGCTTCAATAACCATGCTCATGGCAAAATCGGTTCCAAATTCCGGGATTCCAAGACACCCGAGCTGACATCCTTCGATATCTTCTGGTTTGATCCCTAACGCCTGGGTACTGTGGAATAAAGAAAGAACCTCCTGATCATCCAGCGGGATTTTTGTCGCAACAAAAGGATTTTCCTCGGAGTATTCATTTTCCAGTGATTCCGATGTAATATATTCTTCCAGCATTTTGATCATAGTCGGATCATCGTGCCCCAGAATATCCAGCTTCAGCAGGTTATGGTCAATAGAATGGTAGTCAAAATGCGTGGTCACAATATCTGTCGTCGTATCATTTGCCGGATGCTGCACCGGAGTGAATTCATTGATATTATGCCCATGAGGCAGCACGACGATACCGCCGGGATGCTGCCCGGTGCTCCGCCGGACTCCGGTACAGCCCTGGCTGATCCGCTCAATCTCACATTTCCTCTTTCGCTGATTTTTGTCTTCATAATACCGCTTTACATATCCATAGGCAGTCTTGTCCGCCAACGTACCGATGGTTCCAGCCTTGAAGGTATAGCCTTCTCCAAAAAGCACCTCTGTATATTTGTGCGCTTTCGCCTGGTAATCCCCGGAAAAGTTCAAATCGATATCCGGTTCCTTATCTCCTTTAAATCCCAGGAAAGTCTCAAACGGGATATCATACCCTGCCTTGATCAGTTTTTCCCCACACTCCGGGCAGACCTTATCCGGCATGTCATAGCCGCAGCAGCCGGAATAGGCCTTTACTTCTTCGGATTCAAAATCGCAGTAATGGCAATGGGCACAATAATAGTGGGGGCTTAACGGGTTTACTTCTGTAATTCCCGCCATCGTAGCAACGAAAGAGGAACCTACAGACCCTCGAGAACCAACCAGATAACCATCGGCAACAGACTTCCACACCAGCTTCTGGGCAATGATATACATGACCGCGTATCCATTAGATATAATGGAATTCAGTTCCTTTTCCAGCCGGGAGGACACTTGTTCCGGAAGTTGTTCTCCATAAATCTCATATGCTTTTTTATAGCAGATATCACGCAGTTTTTGATCGGAATCCGCAATGACCGGCGGACATTTGTTGGGATTGACCGGGGCAATCTTCTCGACCATAGCGGCAATCTTGTTGGAATTCTCCACTACTACCTCATAAGCCTTAGCGGAACCCAGATATTCAAATTCTTTCAGCATTTCCTCTGTAGTCCTAAGATACAAGGGCGCTTGGTTGTCAGCATCACTGAATCCCTTTCCTGCCATGATAATGCGGCGGTACACCTCATCCTCTGGATCCAGGAAATGTACGTCACAGGTGGCAACCACCGGTTTTTTAAACTGCTCTCCCAGATCTAATATCTGTCTGTTTAAATTTTTCAGATCTTCCTCTGTCTGGATATCCGGCAGCTTTTCACTTTCCAGCATAAAATGATTATTTCCCAATGGCTGGATTTCATAATAATCATAAAAATCTGCCAGCTTTGCGATCACTTCCTGCGGCTTTTTATTCAAGATCGCCTGAAACAATTCCCCAGCTTCGCACGCGCTCCCGATGATCAGCCCTTCCCGGTGCTGATTGAGCAGGCTTTTTGGTATCCGCGGCCGCCGTGCAAAATAATTCAGATGGGACTGTGAGATCAACTGATACAGGTTATACCTTCCGATATCATTTTTCACGAGAATAATGATATGGTAGGTAGGGAGCTTGCGTATAGCATCCGGATTCATATTGCCAAACTGGTTGATCCCTTTGAGTGTCGTAATGTTCCTGTCCTTTAACATCTGAATGAATTTTACGAAAATTTTTGCGGTTGCCCCGGCATCGTCTACTGCACGGTGATGATTCTCTAAGGAAATATTCAATGCTTTTGCCACCACATTCAGCTTATACTTTGACAATGTGGGCATGAGCACCCGGGCCAGTGCAACCGTATCTACAGATATGAAATGGGGCTCAATCTCCTGATACCTGCAATTCTGTTCCATGAATCCCACATCAAAACCTGCATTGTGCGCCACCAATACGGCATCACCGATGAATTCCAAAAACTGCGGCAGAATGGTCTCAATATCCGGATATTCCATGACCATCTCATCCGTAATACTGGTAAGTTGTGTGATTTCAAAAGGAATGGGCCGCCTTGGGTTCACAAACGTACTAAAGGTATCCACAATTTCTCCATTTACAACCTTTACCGCGCCAATTTCAATAATTTTATCTTTGATCGCGCTGAATCCTGTAGTTTCCAGGTCAAATACCACATAAGCATCATCCAGGCTTTCATCCCCAGCGCCCACGGCAATCTCTGTCAGGTCATCCACGACATAACCTTCCACGCCGTAAATGACTTTGAATGGGTCTGCCTTGTCCAGCCGTTCAATATAATGGTTTGCATCCGGAAATGCCTGGGCAGTTCCATGATCAGTCACTGCGATTGCAGGATGTCCCCATTTATGCGCACGGCCCACGATATCTTTCACTTCTGAGACACCGTCCATATCGCTCATCTTCGTATGGCAGTGCAGTTCTACACGCTTGACTGGGCTTAAATCTTCTCTGGACACAGTAAAATCACCGGTCTTTTTGATTCCGGCAATCGAGCCGATGGTCAGTTCCCCATCATATTTATCAATGGTCGTAACTCCCTTAATCTTCAGGAACGCGCCTTTCTTCAAGTCTCCCAGAAGTTCTGCAAGCTGTTCATTCCGCGCAAACATTTTCACCGTGATCGTATCGGTAAAATCTGTAATGGAAAAAATGATGATGGTTCTTTCATTCCGGATCTCACGGGTCTCAAAGCTGATAACCTTACCATGAAGAGTGATTTCTCCCATTTCCGTGGCAACCTGGTCCAGACGGATAGGTTCGTCCTCAAAGTCCCTTCCATAGATCAGGTTTGGGGAATCCCCTTGTTTTAAAGGACGGACATGATCTTTTCCAGAGTCTTTGCGAAAGCCGTTTCTGCCCTGCCGTCCTTTCCCAAATGCAAAGCCGCCCCGCTCCGATGTGTTTCCTGCTTTTGGGGCTGTACTTCCATTGTTCGCAGCCTGGTTTTTATTTGCGCTATTTGAAAGACTATTTTTATTTATAGAAGACGCAGTCCCATTTCCAACAGCTTCATCCCATGGTACGGCCTCATTTTGGCTTCCAGTACGCTTGTCTGTATCCAGGTCTTTAGAATATCCTTCCCCATGTATGCTTTTATTCCGCCTGAAGATTGCATTTATTTCCCGCTGGATGCGCTGCTCGTCATATTCTCTGGTTTTGCTTTCTTCTTTCTCCCGGTATGTCACACGGATATCCGTTTTAATTCCACAGCGCCGATTGAAAATATCATCCAAAAGATTTACGATATGTTCTCTACGTCCTTCGGATACAATGGTGTCTACCAGTTCCAGGCAGCATACATTTTCTTCATCAAACCGGATTTCTGCCTGCTCAAACATATTAGCAGCCAATACACTATAGCCTTTTAACTCCTGGATAATACTTTCCCTGTATTCTGCCATCAGGGCAGCAGGTGTATACTGCTCAGACAGGGCATACTCTTCTTCTATACGGATACTCACAGGAGAAGTTCCGAATAATTGCTCTTTAATCTTCTGTTCCATCTGCCAGACCTGTTTTTTCTGGAGCAAATGCCTGCTGAAGATGTATACATGAAGAAAATCTCTCGCCGGATTGGTGGTGATCTTCTTTACCTCCACATCTAAAAATAACATCCGAATAGTTTCATCCACCTTTAATGTGGGAAAGACATCAAAAAATAATTTTGCGGTTCCTACTTGTTCCAATCTATCAGCTCCTAGTAAAACTTTCTATCATAACTACTCTCTGCTATGTTTCATTTCCTTATTTTTTATTCTAAAATGCTACTTTTCCCAGTTCTGCAATTCCTGCCGCAAGGTTTCCAAAAGCTCATCTTCTTTTACTTTTTTCACAATTGTTCCCTTTTTTATCAACAGGCCTTCTCCTTTTCCACCTGCAATTCCAATGTCTGCTTCCTTCGCTTCCCCTGGTCCATTTACGACACATCCCATCACTGCAACCTTGATATCCAGAGGGAATTCCTGCACCATGGACTCGACCTGATCAGCCAAGCCAATCAGGTCGATCTGGGTCCTGCCGCAGGTAGGGCAGGAAACCACTTCTATGCCCCCCTTACGAAGGCCCAGGGTCTTTAAAATGAGCTTTGCGGAACGAATTTCCTCTACCGGATCTCCTGTCAGAGAAACTCGGATCGTATTTCCAATCCCTTCATACAAAATGATGCCCAGCCCTATGGAAGACTTTATATTTCCAGAATATACTGTACCTGCCTCTGTAATCCCTACATGCAGCGGATATGGACATTTTTCGGCGATCATCTCATGAGCTTTTACACACATCATCACATCCGAAGATTTGATACTGACTACCAGATTATCATAATCCATATCCTCGATCATACGCACCTTGTCCAGTGCACTCTCCACAATCCCGTCTGCCGTCACCCCGCCATACTTTTCCAGCAGGGATTTTTCCAGAGAACCACTATTTACTCCGACCCGGATGGGTACGTCATATTCCTTCGCTTTATCCACCACGGCTCTTAAGCGCTCTGCTGCTCCGATATTCCCCGGATTGATCCGGATCTTGTCCGCTCCGTTCTCAATGGCCGCAATTGCCATACGGTAGTCAAAATGGATATCTGCCACCAGAGGGATATGTATGCTTCTTTTGATTTCTTTCAGAGCCCTGGCTGCTTCCTGTGTGGGAACCGTACAGCGCACGATCTCACAGCCTGCTGCTTCCAGACGAAGAATCTGTTCTACAGTTCCTTTGACATCTTCTGTCTTTGTATTGGTCATAGATTGGATTGCCACTGGATGCTCTCCCCCAATGATCACATCTCCAATCCGGATTTCCTTTGCCTTCTGTCTCAGCATCTTCTTCCCAATCTCCTTTCCAAACATTTTCATGACACAAAACAGCCCTGTATACCCTGAATCATCCAGATATACAAAGCTGTCTTTTCTTTACATCATTATACCTACTCTTTCTCAAACACCATCTGATCCCCGTATTCCCGTTCTGTCAGAGTCAATTCTCCCTGTTCCAGGCTATAGTCATAGGTCCCTTCCATTGTATCGGCAGCGAAACCAGATTCAGCCAATGTATCATAGGATTCCTGTACCGCCTCACTGCTTTCATCCTGATAGAGTGTGATTGTCTTAGATTTTAGATCCACACTATACTGCAATTCAGCCATACTGTCTGATTCCTCTGGCCATTCAATAGACGCAGCCCCGTTTCCCTGAATCCTCATAACCATGCCGCTGCCTTCATTAACCCACTTTCCCTCTAACGGATTCGAAGTAAAAAGCTTAATTCCAAAAAATATGACAATGATAATGATCAGTATCGAAGAAACGATCATCGCTATTCTCCAAAGCTTACTTCTTTTTTTCTCATCATTTTCTGCAATCATGCTATAACTTCCCTCCTGACGGCTCTATTTCAACGCTTGATACACCGTCTTTTCTATTCCATTATACGGATTTTTCAAATATGTGTCAACGGGTCGGTACAGAAAGAAAAACAAAACCATTAGTATCCTGTTATACCGCTTGAAATAACAGCCCATAAGTTTTTCTTTATGCAAAAATTCCGCCAAGGATCGTATAAGACAGAACCGTCATCAGAAAGGCCGCCAGCAGCACTCCCAATACGATTGCCGGAAAAGCCTTCCTAAACCGGATGCCAAGTAATGCCGCAATCAACGAGCCGGTCCATGCACCAGTCCCTGGAAGCGGGATCCCGACAAATGCAACCAGCCCCCAGAACTCATATTTCTCAATATTAGAACTCTTGCTCATGGCTTTTTCTTCCAGACGCTCCACCATAGGGCGGAATGTTTTTGTATTCTTCATCCAGTCAAAAATCTTTGTGATCAAGAGAAGAATAAAAGGGATCGGAATCAGATTTCCTACGATGCAGATAGGGATTGCTTCCCACATCGGTACATCCAGGATCGCCGGGCCTGCGGCTAAAAGCCCTCCACGCAGTTCCAGGATCGGCACCATGGAAATGATAAATATAATGACTTCTTTCCCGACTTTTCCTCCTAAATTTTCAATGAACCAGCTAATCAGTGCTTCTTTCATATTTTAAAACATCTCCTGTTTTGATGATTACAAGTATTTTACAAATATTCCCGCAGAGCCGTAAACAACTGCTCCATTTCTTCCCTGGTCCCTACAGTGATCCGCAGGTACTGCCGGATTCTTTCACTGTCCCAGTGGCGCACATAAATCTTTTTTTTCTTTAATGCTTCGAACAATTCCCCTGCATCATATTGTGGATGCGCTGCAAAGATAAAATTGGCCTGGGAATCTGTAAATTCAAATCCCAGCTTTTTCAGCTCTCCCTTGGCCCATTCTCTTGTTTCCACAATCTTCCTGATGGTCTTTTCAAAATATTCCTGGCCTTTCACGGCCTCCACACCACAGGCAATGGATGCCTGGTTCATTGTATAAGAATTAAAAGAATATTTTACATCATTTAAATATTTAATTAAAGCCGGATTGCTGATGGCATATCCGATCCGCATCCCTGCCATGGAACGCGATTTCGAAAAGGTCTGTACAACGATCAGGTTGTCATACTTGTCAATAAGCTCCAAAGCAGATTTTCCGGCAAAATCAATATAGGCCTCATCCACAATTACAATCACATCCCGATTATGTGCAATGATATCTTCTACAAAATCCAGATTCTCATAGATAGCTGTCGGTGCATTCGGGTTCGGGAAAATCACGCCGCCATTCTCACGGTAATAATCTTCCTTTACAATCCGAAACGCTTCGTTCAGTTTTGGGCATTCATAAGGAATCCTATATAATTCCGCCCAGACTTTATAGAAAGAATACGTTATGTCTGGGAACAGGACCGGCTTTCTGGAATTAAAAAAGGTCAAAAAACACATAGACAGTACATCATCTGAACCGACTCCCACGAATATCTGGTCCGGCCCGGCCTGATAGCGCTCTGCCAATGCAGATGCCAGCTTTTCCACGGAAGGATCCGGATATAGCCTGAACCTGTCCACATCCATCTCCAGCAGTGCACGTTCTACGCCTGGTGCCGGCGGATACGGGTTCTCATTGGTATTCAGTTTTATCACCCGATCCTGAGGCTGCTCCCCCGGCACATACGGCTCCACTTTCCGTATGTTATCTATCAGCTTTTGATTCAATCCCATCTGGCATCCTCTCCCATTCTTCAAAATACACATGATATCTTCCTCTGTTTTTTACCTATATTCCGCTGCCAGCTCAGCAAATTTCGGCAGAGAATTGACGATCGTCTCATGGGCAACACAATATGCAAGCCTGACATACCCCGGACATCCGAAAGAACTTCCCGGCACGATCAAAATGTTGTACTTTTTGGCTGCCGCGCAAAATGCTTTCTCATCCTCAACCGGGGATTTCACAAACAGATAAAACGCTCCTTCCGGTCTGATACACTCAAATCCCAGTTCTTTCAGACCGTTATATAAAGCTTCCCTGTTCCGGTCATAAAATGAGATATCGGTCTTTTCATTCAGACAATATTTTACAATCTTTTGCTGCAGGGTGGGCGCATTGACAAATCCCAGGATCCTGGTCGCCACATTTGCCGCACTGATCAATGCTTCGCTGTCCGCCGCTTCGTCCGGGATCACCAGATATCCGATTCGTTCTCCCGGCAAAGACAGAGATTTACTATAAGAATATCCTACGACCGTATTAGCATAATATTTTGTCAGATAAGGAACCTCCACGCCGTCATATGCCAGTTCCCGGTAAGGCTCATCGGAAACCAGATAGATATCTGTCCCAGATTCTTTCTGTTTCGCTTCTAAAATTGCAGCCATCTTTTGGATGGTTTCTTCTGAATAAACGACACCTGTAGGATTGTTTGGCGTATTCACGATCACCGCTTTTGTCTTCGGAGTAATCTTTGCTTCAAATTCATCAAGCTTCGGCTGAAAATCCACGGTATTGGGAGAGATTTCCACCAAAATGCCGTCATAATTGTTCGTGTAACTTCTGTATTCCCCGAAATAAGGAGCAAATACGATGACCTCATCCCCCGGATCCAGAAGTGATTTTAAGATCACATTGAGCCCGCCGGCCGCCCCAACGGTCATGGTAATGTTCTTTGCAGAAAATGCAGTGCCAAAACGTTCATTCAGTGACTCTGCCACAGCTTGTCTTACGTCTTCATATCCCGCATTACTGTTGGTATACCCATGGAGAGCCACCGGCTCTTCCTCTTGAAGGATGTCCAGGATTGCCTGCTTCACCGCCTCCGGCGCCGGGACATTCGGATTTCCCAGGCTGAAATCAAATACATTTTCCTTGCCGTACAGCTTGGCCAGACGATTTCCTTCTTCAAACATTGCACGGATAGCAGAACTGTTTGCCACCATATTTTCCATCTTTTTTGAAATCATTGTCTTCTCTCCTTTTCCTCTTATAAAATTTTCTGCTGTCACAAGGCTTTTCCAACTCCTAATCCCCGTCACAAATTGGTTTCATGGAAGCCTGCTCACATTTTCCGCGTCACGATTCCCTTTTCCACCAGAAATACCGGATGATACGAAAGCTTTGCTTTCCGAAGCCCTTCTGCACCGGTATCTTCCTCCCGGTTCACATATAGATAGTCCATACATTCATGCTGTACAAACTGCTGGTTGATCATTGGATAAGCGCCCTCCACCTCGGAAAATGCTTTCTCCACATGGACTACAAATGTATCCTTACAGACTGGTTCCCCGACACAGAATGCAACGACCTTGCCATCCACACGGATCAGCCCGCCTTTCATCCCCAGTTCTTTGAACAGCCGCAGATAATTTAAGGTCACACACATTTCCGCATTTTTTTCTATATCCTCTTCACAGCCGTTTTCATTGCGCCATTCCAGAGCCATCTGGAAGCACTCTTCTACATTTTCCTCAGAGATCGGCTCGTAACTCCAATCCTGGTATAAAGTTTTGAACTTATTGATATGGTTGCGCTTGCCATGCAGCTTCTTTCCTGCCAGGGTGGCCAGCTTCTCCGTCTCATATACATAATCTGCTTCATCCCGGAGATACTCGACTGTAAACTGCCCCGGATACCAGGCCTCCATCTGAGCAAAATTTTCATCTGTCACATTGTACAGTTTAAAGGCTGCACCTTGCTCCTCACAGTACTGCATCAAATATTCCAAGGCACGCTTCACTGCCTCCGGTTCTCCCGCCGGGTAGGCAAATGCCAGCTCGTCCCCATTATCCCGAAATACAAGCGCGCCTTCTATTACCGCATATTCTACATGATAATGCCTGGACCAGAGGTATACATTGGCAAATGTCCGCTCACAGCTCCTGCTGGGCGACTTTTCAAAATAAAAAGTAATAATCTCCTGATCCTTTAGTTCCGGCCTTTTAAATAAAATCTCTTCCATCTCTTTTCTCCATCACTTTTCTGTGTCCTGCGCTCTGGTTTTAACTATATCGTCACCATATCTTTCCAGCAGAGCCAGCACACTTTTGTCAGTATAGCATATTTTGTACATATCTGACAAGATTTA
This sequence comes from uncultured Lachnospiraceae bacterium, assembly GCA_910589385.1. Classification (GTDB taxonomy): domain Bacteria; phylum Bacillota; class Clostridia; order Lachnospirales; family Lachnospiraceae; genus Schaedlerella. The sequence goes on along the minus strand of CAJUTU010000004.1, from coordinate 4,204 downwards.
TCAAAAATCTAAGGTGTAAAGCCTATATTCGATAATGTATCAATATCCAAAAGTTCCCTTGCCTCCTCAACTGAAAAATATATCGTTTCCTCTTCATATTTTTTCAGAACTTTTCTTCCGCCTTGATCTCCTTCTAATTCTGAAAGTTCAGAGAAATATTTTCTGGAAAACCAGACTGGATTTCCTTTCTGTTCTCCATAAGATACACATCCCAGGGCTGCTCTTTGATCTTCCATTGCTTCCAGAAATGCTTCCGCACTTTTTTCTTTAAAATACGGCTGGTCCGCTACAAAAAAAACACATGCTTCTGCATCTTTGGCGGCTTCGAGCCCTGCCCGAATAGAATAGGAAACCCCTTGGTAACTGTCTGATGATAATACCACCCGTATATCTTCCCTAACCAACTTATCATAGATGGCGGGATATTGAGTGACTACAAGCACTTCCCATTCCTGACGGCCTCTGCAAAGATGAATCAGCCTGTCCAATAAATGACGGTATAAAGGCTTTCCATCCAGCTCATACAGCAATTTGTTGGAACCAAACCTGCGGCTATTCCCGGCCGCTAAATATATTAGACATACTTTCATTTTTCCGGCATCCTCATTGTAATTTTTTCACTGGTAACAGGTCATTTCCAAAAAAACATATCATTGTTTTTTCTTTTCTCTTTATGCATTTAAATTTCTGAAGTAACAATGACTTTGGTTTCTATATCGTGCTCCATGGACTTCCATATTTCCAGTGCCTGATCACGCCTGTATGGGGTATCTGCTTTATTCAATATAACCGCATAATGCATTCCCGCTTTAACCCCTTTTCTTCCTGCCTGGCTGTTCTGTGCAAGGACCGCAAGATCTTGCGGCATCAGGATATCCTCGGGAGATTTTTTCAAAAAATCAGCCAGCAGCCCCGCCCGGAAGCAAACTTCTTTTATTTTTCTTCCAACCGCATCCATCCCATATAGATACAGAACATGAGTTGTCTGCGGCAAAAAAACAGGTTCATGATCTGCCGGAAATTTAACCGGAAGCATCCGCGCCCCGTCTGCCTCGATCAGAATCGGGTTTGGAAGTTTTAAAACTGCATCCTGTACATTGCCGGGAAGTCTTTTTATTTTTCCATTTTCCGCTTTCCCCCCCGTAAAGGCACAGCCCTCTTTGTCCAAATGGGCAAGGATTTCCTCTACAGCGGGATCCTCCAGAAATAAGGGTGAATCTTCTCTAAACATATGTGTAGTCGTTGTTACAATAGGTTTACGTCCCATTTCAACATATTCTGCGGCAAGTCTTTTCAACACAGTTGTCTTTCCGCCTGCACCTGCTGCCGCAATCCTGGGAGCAGATATTTCCATCAGATCAAGCGCCTCTAAAAGAGAATGTCTTAAAATCAAGCTTCCATTTACAATTTCAGTAATCATATGTAACCTCTGTCTTTTTAGAATTTAAATTTTCCTCCATATTCCCACTTCTACGCAATATCTTTCCCACAATATTTCACATAAGCAGCCGCAATCCCGGCAGCCCCGTACGCCAGCCCCAGCAGGATCAGCTCCACATCCAGGCTCACATTTGCCACTATATCTGCGCCCTCCGCATATGCGAAAGGGGTGATATATCTCAAAAATTCTGCGCTGTCCGAGATATTTGCGATCAGATTTAAAAAATACATGACTGCCGCCACGCCCAGGCCGATCCCCATACTTCCGTGCCGAAGGAAAGCGGAAATACCGAAACAGATTGCTGCAATCTCCATCTGCAAAATCAGATAAGCCAGATGCAGAAGTGTTATTTCCTCCCATGGAATTTCTTCCCCGATTACTGCGATAGAGGCAATGGAAAGGATATATACCACTACATTCAAGAGAAACACCTGAAGCTTCACGGCTATAAGTTTTTCCGTAACAATCCGTACCCGGCTGACTGGATGTGTCAGAAGGAACTCCGCCGTATGCTCCTTCTCTTCTTTCGCCAGAACTGAGACGGCACAAAGAGCTGCAAAAAACGCACCGCCTAATCCCAGGATATTTCCACATTCTACAGCATAGAACCCGGTCAATGTACCGAAGCTGACCTTGTCCATCCCGAAAGCCTGCGTGAAGCTTCCCATGGAAGCAAACATATCACTGACCCCGTCCATCTCTTCTTTCATTTCTGGAAAGATAAAGATACAGACCGCAAACAGAAGACCGATGGCTGCTGTCCAGACGGTCATGGAAATCCGGTTTTGCTTTAGTTCATGCCTGATCATAGTCATCTTTCTTCACCTCCATCCAAATCCTTTCTACCAGAGCCTTTGCTGCCAGAAATATCTCCTTCTCCTGTGTTCTCCAGATAATAATGCAGAAAAATTTCCTCCAGATCCGGTTCTGAAATCGCCAGATCATTAATTTCCTGATCTGCCAGTACCTGCAAAAGAGCCTTTATATCACCGCCGTACAAAAAGCTGATCCCACTCTCATTCCGCTGAACATCGCGGACATCATTGAGAGCTGACAGTGAGACATCACCCTGTACATGGACCCGTTTAGCGCTGGTCTTAGAGAGCGCTTCCACACTGTCGCAGGCGATCAGCTTCCCTTCCCGGATAATGGCGGCCCTTGTACAGTTTCTTTGTATTTCTGAAAGAACATGGGAGGACAAAAAGATTGTAGTCCCCTTTGCATTACGCTCTTTCAATATCGCAAAGAATTCTCTCTGCATCAACGGATCCAGCCCGCTCGTCGGTTCGTCCAGGATGCAGAGCCTGGGATCATGCTGCAGGGCACATACAATGGACACTTTTTTCCGGTTGCCAAATGACAGTTCGTCTACTTTTTTGGAAACGTCCAGCCCCAGACGCCGGCACAACCGATCTGCCTCTTGTCCATAGCTGGCTTTTCGCAGGCCGGCCGAAAGCCTGATCACCTCTTTGACACGCATCCCCGGATAAAAAACAGCTTCCGAAGGCATATATCCCACCTGTGAAAGTATACTGGTTTTCTCTTTCACGATATCCTTTCCGAAAATACTGGCGCTGCCTTTACTCCCTTTGATCAACCCCAAAAGTGTACGGATCGTCGTACTTTTTCCGGCGCCATTAGGTCCAATGAATCCAAAAAATTCCCCTTCGGAAACCGTCAGATCCAAACCCAGGATCCCTCTTGATCTTCCATAAAATTTCGTAAGCCCTTTCATCTCAATGGCATTCATTTATACTCTCCTCTCCTGCTTTATATCTTTCTCTATTGACCACATCGGTTAATATTCATTATAACCCATTGGCCGTTTTTGAGAAGCCCCATTTTTTAATAATCACACTTACTTTTTTAGATGCATATATATTTTATAGAACATATTTTAAACAGGGGGCATTATGGTTTATATTAAAGCAATGCAGGAGAATGTGGATAATGATGAATCCAGACGTGATCAGATAGACAGAGGAAAATTACAAATTAATGTCACATCAGAAGTGGATTCTTTTCCGATATCAGATGCGGTCGTCTCAATCTCTTATACCGGAGTACCAGACAGCACATTAGAAGAATTAAACACAGACAGCTCCGGACAGACAGAAACGATCGACCTGGATGCACCGCCGCTGGAATACAGCCTGGATCCAGAGATTCCTGGGCAGCCTTATGCAGAATATACAGTGGATGTGCGGGCGCCGGGATTTGAACCTGTCAGCATCTCAGGGGCGGAAGTCCTGCCGGATGTCACAGCGATCCAAAATGTACAGCTCCGTCCTTCGGCCCAGACGAATGAAGGAGAAGAGGTCTTTGTCATTCCTGCCCACACATTATATGGGGAGTACCCGCCCAAAATTCCAGAAGATGAGATCAAACCTACCAATGAATCCGGGGAGATTGTATTGAGCCGGGTGGTGGTGCCGGAATATATCGTAGTGCATGACGGCTCGCCAAAGGATACCACCGCACAAAATTATTATGTAAAATACCGGGATTATATTAAAAATGTAGCATCTTCTGAAATCTATGCCACCTGGCCAGCCGCCTCCATCCGGGCAAATGTACTGGCGATCATGTCCTTTACCCTGAACCGGGTCTACACAGAATGGTAGCGGAACCGCCAGTGATTCCGCATTCTAAAACTGAAATTCTGTAAGGCTGGTCCGAAAATATTTGCTTCTTTATTTCGATTGCCTGACATATCCGTGTATTAATAGAAATTGGCGCACCATCCAGTACGCCAATTCCGTC
>CAJUTU010000003.1 GCA_910589385.1 uncultured Lachnospiraceae bacterium | reverse complement strand
CGATAACTGCGGCGAATTTTATGCGAGCTTATACCGCCGTGAATAATTCAGGTTTGTTCTGCAAAGATGCGATACCCTAATATGAATTTTGAGGTAAAACCATGCTATCCACTTGAATGGAGTAATGAAAGTATTGATATTATAACTGTATGTTGTGCGTTCCATCATTTTGACAATCCACAAGGTTTTGTAAATGAATGTAAAAGAGTTTTGAAGAAAAACGGTACAGTGTATATAGCTGATCCTAATTTTGGTGCATTGGTCAGATTTATAGCAAATAAATTTTGGTTTCCCTTTTCAAAAAGTGGAGATGTAAAAATATACAGCCAAAAAGAGTTAGGGAAAATCTTTTACAATTGTGGATTTAAAACAGTGCAGGTTTATAGAAAAGGAAAAGGGGTGTTTCTTAAAGCTGAAAAATCAACATTAAATTTTCGGCTGTAAGAAAGGCAGAATATTTTTCCTTAGTAATGATTTGAACATGGTGCTGGCACCATGTAAGTTAATTTGGATACTCTTTTTTCGGAATTGTGTCTTTATTAAAAAAGCCTATAAAGGTACATTGTAAATGAATAACAACTACTTTATAATCAAATATAACTCGGAACTTGTTTTGGAGAATGCCAGATGAACAATCAACTTTCATTGCGTAAAATACTCTTGTCACTTGTTGGTTTTGTGGAAGAAACCGTTTTCAGAGGGTGGGGATATAATGCGTTGTCAAAAGTCACTTCAGACAGAAAAGCAGTTATTCTATCAACAGTGTTTTTTGTATTAGTTCATTGGCCTGCTTACTTTATCAAATTTTACAGATTTGTGATATTTGACTATCCAGGAATGCTGATGCAAAGTTTCTCAACGTTTGCTTACGGCATAATCTTTTGTTGGCTTGCAAAGAAAGGAAAAAACATATGGAATCCTATAATTGCTCATGCCTTTTATGATTTGGCCCTTGTATTGCTGATTGGCTGACATTTAGGGAACACTTTTCCGAAAAGGGAGTTTGGATAAGGGAAATGTGGTAATATATAGGAGCAAAGAGCAGAGTGACTTGGTGTTGCATATGACATATTTTATATGTTAGAATACCGACTAAGGAAAGCACCCAAGACAAGGTGGTAGCCTCGCTGATGTCCTTTGGCAGCTTTATTGTTGCGTTGCTTGCCTTTCTCGATAAGAGAAAGAAGCGAAAATAAAAATGCCTATTCTGTCTGCCAAAACAGGATAGGCCGTGTCCGTAAGGACATTTTTTAGCTTTAACTTGGAGCATCCACTTTGGAATGGGTGCTTTCTTTTTGTATTGTTATAATACCATTGAATCTGAAATGTTTCAAGAGATTTCCGCTAAAATCTGTAGATAAGTGTTTAGTAAATTTTGATTTCGCCCTCATAATTGTTGGCTCTTTCCAACAGAGGATCGGTTGCGCCCATTGTGAAAGCTATATCACTGCTTCGGATAGACAATAGTTCCATTCCAATCTTCAGATTGAGGAAGTCCAATATATGTAGATTAAGCTGAATTACACCATTCTCTGAAATATTTATCCAACAGTATGACCGCCCTTTGTATTTAATAAATTCTCCCTCTGTTGTCTGATAATTCTGCAAAACCGGATTGTCAGTAAGAATGTGTCCTAACTTTGACGGTTCTAACAATCCTTTTCTTGTTACACAAAAGCCGCCAGTGACTTTGCTTCCGGTAAAAAGATAGACTTTGCTCTCTACTGTGGCATATATCATCAACTCCTTTTCCTAAAAGTGGAAGCCCACTATACCACAGGAAAATCTAAATGTCACTAAGGCTCTCTAAAATGTGGCAAATGCATCGGATGCTAAGAGGGAATGGATTGAAGCCGCGCTTGAAGAGGGGATTAAGATTAATGAAACGTTCGGGGAATTGAAAAAACTTAAGATTTTGTGTATACTTGAAGAAAGAAATTTGGCTGAGAAATCAGAAATTATATAGGAGGGCTAATATGCTTGATACGATACCTAACGAAGAAGAAATGATAGCTTTAGTTGGAAAATCTCTATATGATGTATGGAATAAGCTATGCGCTTTAATTGATGAAAAATATGATATGGAATGTTTATGGGGTAAAGGCGGTAAAGCATGGAAATATGAATATAAGTATCGTCGGGGTGGTAAAACACTCTGCGCATTATATGCAAGAGAAAATTGTGTGGGTTTTATGATCATCTTAGGGAAAAACGAACGGTTAAAATTTGAAACAGACAGAGAAAATTACGGGAAAGAAGTCCAAGAAATATATGACAAAGCTCAAACTTACCATGACGGGAAATGGATAATGTTTGAGCCAGTAGATACCTCTTTGTTTCATGATTTCATTAAACTGTTGAGAATCAAAAGAAAGCCAAACAGAAAGTAAAGCTGCGATTGAATCATACAACTCAATCTTTGAGGAGATTGATATATGGCTGGATGATATAAAAAATGTGCGTTATTCCCCTCATTGACCGGAATTTTATTAGTAGCCTTTCAACCAAGAATAAGGAAGGTATGATATGAAGATAATAAACAGAGCTATAGATAGCGGAACCCCCTTTGATTGGGGGAAGGCCTCTTTAGATTATGCAAAATTTCGTGACATTTATCCGAAAGAATTTTATCAAAAAATTGTTGACCGCAAATTATGCTTAGACGGACAAGCTGTCCTTGATATTGGAACTGGAACAGGGGTTCTTCCTAGGAAAATGTACCAGTATGGAGCGAAGTGGACGGCTGCGGATATTTCAGAAAACCAAATCGGACAAGCGAAAATTCTTTCAAAGGGTATGGATATAGATTATCATGTTGTATCAACAGAAGATATAAATTTTTCTGATCATTCTTTTGATGTGATTACAGCATGCCAATGTTTTTGGTATTTTAACCATGAAATTGTTATGCCAAAGTTTTATCGAATGCTTAAACAGGGGGGAAGTATTCTCGTTTTATATATGGCATGGCTGCCATTTGAGGACAAGATTGCAGGAGCCAGTGAAAACCTTGTATTAAAATATAATCCAAATTGGAGTGGTGCAGGAGAAACGATACATCAAATAGACATACCTGATTGTTATAAAGAAAACTTTGAGCTTGTACATCATGAAGAATTTACTCTAAGAATACCATTTACCCGTGAAAGCTGGACTGGAAGAATGAAGGCTTGTCGTGGAATTGGCGCTTCGCTTACCGAGAAAGAGATTTCGATGTGGGAACAAGAGCATAGGACGCTCCTTGAACATATTGCGCCTAAAGAATTTGATGTTTTGCACTATGGCGCTATTGCTGAGCTTAAAAAACATTAATTTCTTACTTGTTAAAATGGTAGAGCCAAAATTTATTTCACATAACGTATATTTTGGGCTTCGGAAGTGTGGGACGCTTCTCTTTTTCGTGCAAGGATAGAGAGGAAAAATTTAAGAATATGCCTTATAATGATAAAGACAAATTTTTATCTGCAAAGCACAATATGTGCGGATAGGAGGTATCTCATGGAATGGGTCGACAGATTGAACCAAAGTATGAATTATATTGAGGAACATTTAACAGACAAAATTGACTATGAACAGCTTGGGCGGATTGCTTGCTGCTCCACCTATCACTATCAGAGGATGTTTACTTACATGGCGGGTATCACTCTGGCAGAGTATATCCGAAGAAGAAAAATGTCTTTAGCGGCGGTAGACTTGCAGGGTGGGGATGAACGGATCATTGATATTGCAGAGAAGTACGGTTATCGCTCCCCGACTGCATTTAACAGGGCGTTTCAGTCTTTTCATGGGATTGCCCCTTCGTCTGTGAAAGACGAGGGCGTGTCTGTGAAATCCTTTTCCCCCATTGTGTTTAGAATTGCTGTAAAAGGAGCGACAGAAATGAATTATAGAATTGAAACAAAAGAAGCATTTCGCATTATTGGCGTATCTGCGCCGCTTGATAAGGAAATCGAAAATAACTTTGTGGTTGTGCCTAAGATGTGGCAGGAGGCGTCTGTAAATGGAACAATACAGAAATTGGCAGGAATGATGGATACGCCGCCAAAGGGACTTTTGGGAGTGAGTGCCTGCAATGATGAAGAGCAATGGAAATATTTTATTGCCGTTTCCAGTACAAAAACAAGCGGTGAGTTTGAAGAATATACCGTTCCTGCATCCACTTGGGCAATCTTTTCCGGAACGGGTACAAACCAGTCCATACAGGAATTGGAGCAGCAGATTATAACAGAGTGGCTTCCGACCTCTGGATATGAATATGCCAACGCGCCCGATATTGAGGTTTACTTAAATCCGGATCCACAGAACGCACAATATGAGGTATGGATACCCGTAGCAAAGAAAAAGGTATAACGGAGGGACTTATGGACGAAAAATTTAGTATCTTTATGGAAACCGTTGATGAGTGTTTCCGTAGCTTTGTAAGCCAAATCAACGAGTATCTGACAGAGAACGGTTATAAATGCGACATAAAATCCCAAAAAAGCGGCTATGTTGTGTCCTATGTGTTAAACAGCAGCAAAAGGACTTTGGCAACATTCGTATCCCGAAAAACGGGGATGAAGCTCCGCATTTATCCCGAACATATACAAGAATACCAGAGTTTTCTTGATACACTGCCCGAAAAGGTAAAAAAGGAAATCAAGAAAGCGTCCGTCTGCAAACGGCTTATCAATCCGGATGATTGTAACCCGAAATGTATCATGGGTTATACATTTGTGTTGGATGGTGAGCGGTATCAGAAATGTCGTTACATGGCGTTTCAGCCTACATTGAGTGAGGAAAACAATCCGTACATAAAGCAATTTTTAGAGAAAGAATTGCGGGCAGGCACCAATTATGAATAGCCTATTGCCCTGAGCAACAATTTTTGCTATATTTTAAGAAATATACATAAAAGGTATGGATTAAGGAGGGATTCCTTTGTTTAAGAAAAAGGATAAGAAGACTGAAAGCCAGAGTGCAAAGGTGCAGACAAAAAAGTCGGCGGCCAAGAGCGGGAAAGTACAGAAGAGCAAAACTACGGCAAAAAAGGGGAAAACACAGTCAGGAAACGCAGCGGCCAAGGGTGGAAAGGCACAGGCAGGGAAAACGGCGGCTCAGAGTGGTAATACACCGGATAGAAGTGACGTAGTACTTGCTAAATTAATGGCAATAGAAAAAGAGGCGAGATTAGAACAGGCAAGAGACCGGGTTGACCAGTTGGAAGATGAGAACATTGCCGCGAATCTTGAACAACTGCTGAAGATTTTAAGGTCAGGAGAATAATAGGCAGGATTAGAATCAGGGGGCTGCAAGCCCCCTGTCATTACAGATCCAGCTTTATAAGTCCGGTCTCAAAACATTCGTCAAAGAATTGAGTACCGGAGGTTCCGGAAGGATCAAGATAAATTTTATCCAGATCGTCCGTGTAGACCATCCATGCCAGATGCACGGTCACGGTTTGTCCGGGCTGAAGTCCCAGGATATGATTTCTCTGCAGCGGATCGCCGGACATATCGTGGTATATCATCTCAGAGGGAAGAACGTGTGTACTTTCCACATAATCGCAGTCGTTATCTGCAGGCTCATAGATCTTATAATTGTCTCCATCTTGTATAAGGCGCATAAGAGAAACATAAACAATAACATCGTCGATTGTCTGCTCACTGTGATTGGTGTATTCCAATGTGGCATAGATCAGTTTTACCGGTCGCTGCTCTGTACGCACGATTTCAGGAAGGGTATTCACTCCGTCTCCAAGTTTTATATGACTCAAAGTATCCTGCATAAACTTTCCGTCCGGCCCCACCAGTTCTTTCACGCAATCCAGAATCCGTTCGGTTTGAGCCAGGAGGGACAAGTCGTCGGCTGTCTGCACATTGGTCACGCAAGCCTGCAGCCCCGGAATTACTTCTCCAAGATTATTACGAAGGTTTTTAATTTCAAATGTATCGCCGACCTGATGTGTATTTGCCATTTCCGCAGCGCTGGCCGTTGTTTTTTCGGTTATATCAGAGGCATTTTCTTCGTACACAGCAACCAATTCGCTCCAAAGACGAAGTTCTGAAGAGGCGGTCATGTTCCCGGTAGGAACCAGTTCCACATTTTCCCCGATTTTCAGCAGCTCCTCTTTACTGGAGTGTCCCCAATGCCAGATCGGCAGGATCCGGTGTACGTCCTCGAATACGATATACAGGGTTCCGCTGTTCCATGTTTCATCCGGAGTACTCTGTTCGTTGATATACACTGCGTCATGGCCGTTTATAGTGAGCGCTTCGGCATCTTTTACGAAAGAGACTGTCAGCGGATCTGCTTCATCGATCAAAAGTGGTTCGTTTACTACATATCCTGCGTCTTCGATCTGCGGATGTTTATAATAATGCTCTATTCCCTTATCAGGATCTACTGCAAATCCTTCCGGCAGGTAATTTACCTTGATCTCCACTTCTTCAATTTCTTCCGGTAAGGCTTCTTCCGACGTGACATGAATGCTTGCCTGATACGTTTCCTCTTTTTCAAGATTCATTTGGTAAATGCGGCTGGCGGCAAATACAGTACCGCCGACACACAGTGCCGCGGCAGCCGCAATAATAACTGCTTTCTTTATTCCCGGGCGGGTGAAAAAGCGGTGGGAGCCGGACTTACTATAGGATTTTCGTTTCCTGTGGGTGTTTCTTCCGTAGGACAGATCAATCGCCTGCTCCTGTTTTACAAGGGAATCCAGAGTGTCGTCCATACGGTTTCTGACAGGATCCGGCATTTGTGTTTTCTTGTAAATATCACGGATCATCTGATCTGGATTCTGTTCATGCGTTTTCATAGGCTTTTAAAATCTCCTTTCTTCCTCTGACCAATCTCTGCTTGACGGCGTTTTCTGAAATCTCCAGAATCTGAGCAATTTCGTGGATAGAGTAATCCTCTCCATAGTATAGGGCCATTACGAGGCGGTTCTTTTCATTAAGCTGAAGCAGCATTTCCTGAAATATCAAATGACTTTCCGTATTTTCAATACTTGGTTCCGGAACCTGTTCCAGACTTTCTGTGCGCGGCGTTTTTCTGGCAATTTCATTACACTTGTTGATCAAAATACGGATCATCCAGGTTTTAAAATATTTAGGCTCTTTTAAAGTTTTTCTTTTCTCCCAGCCGGACAAAAGTGCATCTTGAATGGCATCTGCCGCGTCTTCATCATTGTTCAGTCTGCTTCTGGCAACCCGGTAAAAAGAGTCTTGATAGAGATGGATCAGTTTGCCGTAAGCCTCCGCGTTTCCATGCTGAGCTTGTTTTACTAATTCGATCATTTGTACAGCCTCCATACAATTTTCTATCTTGGAAATTGCCGTAAGTCTTTCTGTATGCTGCGGCAATCTTATAATAGCTATTATATTATAGAACAGTGATTCAGAACCACCGTCTATTCATTAGATGAAAAAAGCGGAGTAAAAGTGACAAGCAAGTTGAAAAAATTTCTGGTCATCTGGATTTATCCGGCCAGCCTTGTTATAATATCTCTTATATACAGCGGAAACCTATGAAGAGCTAAGAGAGAAAATTGTAAAAAAAGAGACGCACTGGACAAAACAATACCGTACATATGAAAGGAGCCTGTGAAATGAGAATTGCAGTTACATTTGAAAATGAGACCCTGATCTGCGGCGGTTCCGGAGGGAAGTGATCACGCTATGGCGCATCTGATGGAAAAGATAGAACAGCTCTTGGGGATTCCGGTTTATTTTGCCATAGATGAGAAAAGCATGCCAAAAGGCTCCGGTGCATTCTTAGAAGAGGAGAGCCCGTTTTTTAGCGCGCCGTTTCTTGTGAGGCTGCTTCTGGAGAGAGGGAACTGTCAGGAACTTCCGGTCGTTTACAAGGATGAAAACAACGTGTTTTTTATCTGTGTCAGAGGAAAGAAAGGCTTCTATCTGTCAGGGCCGATTTGTACGGAGGAACTGGATCATGCCGATCTTCGTAAATTTTATGAGTATTATGGTATTTCGGCAGAGGACAGGAGACATCCGGCCAAGATGTCTCTTTTTAGGATCCTTACATTTGCCTCAGTGATCCATGAACTGCAAAGCGGGGCTCCTGTGGAGATGGAGGAAATCCAAAAAGCGAATGCGCTGGCCGATCTGGCCGAGGCTGAGATGGAAAGAGATGATATGCAGCTGGAAATCCAGAAGCTGGATGACGACCTGTACCACCACACCTATCAGGAAGAACGCTATATACTGGAATGTGTTGCACAAGGGCGTCCGTCAGAGGCAAAGAAGAGGATGGATGCTATTTTAGACAGCGCCGGGATTCTCTCCAGCAAGAAAAAGAATCATTACAGAAATCTGGCTGTGTCTATAGTGACCGTTTCCACAAGAGAGGCAATCATGAACGGGGTATCCCCTGCAAAGGCTTACCGGTTGAGCGACATCTTTGTGAACAGGATCGATCAATGTACGAAGACAGAGGAATTGGAGGAATACTGCCGGAGGGTGATCTATGAATTTGCAAAATTAGTAGCAGATCAAAAGGCAGAAAAGACAGCCGCAAATTATACAGAACAGTGCAAGGATTATATTTATAAAAATTATAACCGTAAGATTTATCTGGAAAATATTGCAGCGGCGATCGGGATCAGCACGGGGCATCTCTCGCGGGTGTTCCGTCAGGATATGGGTATGAGCATCCAGGAATATATCCAGAAATTTCGCGTGGAACGTGCTGCGAATCTTTTGAAGTATTCGGAGGCAAGCCTGACAGAGATCAGTGATTATGTATGTTTTCATTCCCAAAGCCATTTCGGCAGTGCCTTTAAGCGCTATATGAAGATGACTCCGAAGCAATACCGGGATACTTATAAGAAGAAAGAGTTCCGTTCTCAATAGGAGAAGGAGCGGTTTGTGCTGTCTGTTAAAAAAACGACATGTAATGCGTTATGATTTTGATAAAAATGTCTGGAAAATGATATAGAAAACTTTGAGGTAAGGCTATAATACTACCATCACAAGTGATCAGGAAACGCGTTTCAAAATGAAAAGGAAGAGGAGAAATTATTATGCAGACATTAAAACATGAAGCAAGTTATTATCAGACAATTTCTCATTTGGTTATACACTGGTAAATATTCCAATGGCTCCGATCGTTACCGCTTTATCGCCGTCACCTTCAGAGCGGACCAATATTGCGACGACACGTATGGTCTTTGCAAATCTGGGTTCCCTTACATCATCACTGTTTGTCATTCCAATGGTCTACTATTTTGCAGGTTCTTCTGAGGCAACAGGCGCGGCATTGGCTTCCGGCTACAGGAATACAAATATCGTGCTGGGGCTCATGGTAATTGCGATTATGTGTATCTGCGTATTCAGCATTACAGAGATCAATCCGCCTACAAAGGCTGCTGCAAAGTCTTCTTTTGTAGAGGATCTGAAAAATGTATTCAATAATAAGTACTACATTATGCTTTTGCTTTTGGTATTCTTCCTGTTTGTCGGTTATCTGGGAATGTATGGTGCAATGCAGTATTACTACAGCTATATTGTCGGTGATGTAAGCGCAATGCCTACCGCACTGTCTCTGCTGACGATCCTTGCGATTCCGACGATGCTGCTTGCGGCTTTGTTAAATGGAAGAGGGGTACATAAAGTAAAATTAATGCAGTTTGGTGCTATCGTGGATGCAGTTGGTTATGGGATCCTGTTCTTTACCTCCAACGGTACGATTGCGACTGCGGCTTTGGGACTGATCGGCCTTGGGTTCGGATTCCGGTCCAGTATGTTCTATTCCATGATGCCGGATATTTTCGATTTTACTGAGTGGAAATGTGGTAAGAGCTTGGCAGGCACGCAGACAGCGATATCCGGTTTCTTGAACAAACTTGCCAGCGCCAGTGCATCTGCGATCGTATCAGCCCTGCTGGTATGGGGAGCTTATGACGCAGACGCAATGGACAGCGCCTTGGCGGCAGGACAGAACATTGCACAGGCTTTTCCGTAGACACATACGGCAATCAACTTTGCATTTGGCGGATTGTCTCTGGTATCCACCATTCTGGCAATTGTTGTATTGATACCATATGATCTGGATAAGAGATATCCGGAAATCCGGGCGGAGCTGGATAAGCGTCAGTCAGCAGAGAAATAAAGGACAGAGGTGAATTTAATGAAAATCAGAGGCGTGAATTTGGGAAACTGGCTGGTTCTTGAAAAATGGATGAGCCCGGAACTATATAATGATACGACGGCTGAGGACGAAGCATATCTTTGCCTTCAGCTCAGCGAAAATGAAAAACGTGCCAGATTGAAAGCGCACCGTGACCATTATATTACCAGCCGGGATTTTGCATATCTTGCAGAAAAAGGGATTAATATGGTACGGATCCCGATACCGTTTTTTGTATTTGAAGACATAGGCCCCTATGTACATTGTGTGGAATATGTGGATAAGGCAATGAAATGGGCGAACCAGTATGGGATCAAGGTTCTTTTAGATCTGCATACGGTGCCTGGAAGCCAGAACGGAAGTGACAATGCTGGGATTTGTGGGATCGTACAGTGGTCGAACCATCCGAACCGGGTGGAGATTGCCTTGGACGTATTGGAGCGTATGGCGCTCCGTTACGGACAGGAACCGGCCCTTTTCGGAATCGAGGTGCTCAATGAGCCAATGCCTTCTGACGGGGCTCTGGCAAAGCTCATGGAAGAGATCGGCATTAATATTCTGGAACGCTACCCGGCTGTGGACAAAGAGGCAGCGAAGAAGAATGTTGCTTATGACCATGCATGGCTGGAGGAGTTTTACCGCAAGGCATATTTCCGCATCCGTAAATACCTTCCGACATCGAAGGCCGTGGTATTTGATGATGCATTTGATATCCATCATTATGCAGACTGGCTGTCAGAGCAGAAGGATTTCGAAAATGTCATGCTGGATACGCACCAGTATATTATGCTGGCAGACTGGATGCATCTTTGCGAGCCAAACGTGGAGGAATATGTGAAATACGTGGGAGAGCGTTTTGTATCAGAAGTCTCTTATGGACAGTCAAAAGTGCCTACATTCTGCGGTGAATGGTGCTTGTTCAATGCACAGCCAGGGCTGAGGGATGAAAGTACAGAAGAGCGTAAACGAGTATATAGCGCTATTGCAAAGGCGCAGTTAGATGCATTTGAACATTGTGAGGGTTGGTTCTACTGGTGTTATAAGACCCATCTGGATGATCCGGACTGGGATTGCTGGGATATCGGTAAATGTATTTCCAATGGATGGATGCCGGAGAAATATGAAGGAGAAGTCTAAAAAGCAGCCGGGGTGTTCCGTGGCCAAGTCTCTGCCTGCAAGGGTAGATGGTGCAAAACATGAGAAGTTGAAGAGTGCTTTGCAGACATCATTAGCATGCAGGGAGAATGTTCTGGATAAGCGATAGAAAAACGGGACTTCGCTCAATTTGCTATGCAAATTGGCTACGAATACAGGAGGATAATAAAAATGGCAAAAACTGAAAAAGAAATTTGGGAGATCGTAGATTCCCTAACATTGGATGAGAAAATCCGATGCTGTGCATTGCATGAAGACCGATTTGGAAATCTGCCGCGGCTTGGCATTGCATATCGAAGCTGTGACAATCCATCCGGCGGCTGGTGCGACTATTTTCGCATTCCGCGCGAAGAGATGGAAGAAAAATTCTGGGGGACTTGTTTCCCGCAGGCGGCTGCACAGGGGGCATCCTGGGATCCTGAACTGGCACATGAGATTGGGACAGCGATGGGAAAGGAATGCAAAAACCAGCAGGTGGACATCTTGCTCCGTCCGGGCGTAAACATGAAGAGAAGTCCTCTGGGGGGAAGAAACTTTGAATATTATTCGGAAGACCCGGTGCTTTCCTCGGAGATGGGCGCAAGCTATATCAATGGTGTGCAGAGCCAGCGTGTTGCTGCAAACCTAAAGCATTTTGTATGCAACAATCAGGAATACGAGCGGATGACAACTAATGCGGTTGTGGATGAACGTACATTGAATGAACTGTACCTTCGGGTATTTCAGCTGATCCTGGAAAAATCGGATCCATGGACGATCATGAGCTGCTATAACCGTGTAAATGGCAAATGGGTTCACCAGAATCCGGAAATTATGGATAAGCTCCGAAAGGAATGGGGATATAACGGTCTGGTGATGTCGGATGCGTTTGCTGTCCATTATAAAGAGGACAAGGTGGAAGGCCATAAATGCGGACTGGATGTAGAACTGGCAGAAGAGAGCAATCATGTACATCTGCTCTGGGACGCAGTCAATAATGGTGAGATTTCAGAGGAAGAGCTGAATACGATCGCGTATCATGTGGTGGACTGCTTCTACAAGATCCATGACGGATATGAGGTTGCCGAATTGGATTTGGCGGCTCACCATGCACTGGCTAAAAGAGCGGCGCTGGAAGGAACCGTTCTTCTGGAGAACGACGGTGTACTGCCCCTTTCGGCAGAGCAGGTGAAAAATCTGGGGGTGATCGGCGCGTTTGCTAAAAGTCCATGCTATATGGGCGGAGGTTCAGGCCATATGAACGGCCATACGCTGGATATTACTTATGACGAGATCATAAAGCAGACAGGGGAAGAGAAGCTCTCATATGCAGCAGGTTATCAGATCAATGCAGGTTTCCCTCCGGAGGATACCCCCAGAGAGGGTCTTCTGGCCGAGGCTGTAGAAACAGCAAAAAATGCGGATCAGATTATTTTGTTTACCGGATATCCTTATGGGATTGAAAGTGAAGGATATGACCGTACGGATCTGTTTCTTCCCAAGAGCCAGCGCGATCTTTTAGAGGCGGTTCTGGAAGTGAATCAAAATGTAATCTTAGTAGTGAATACAGGTGCGCCGGTAGACATTTCTGCTTACAACAAACGAGTTAGAGCCGTAATCCAGGGTGGTTATGCCGGAGAGGCTATGGGCAGTGCGATCGCGGAGATCTTGTTCGGCCAGGCAGAGCCAGGCGGACGCCTTCCGGAGACTTATCCCTGCCGTCTGGAGGATACGCCCTCTTACCTGAATTTCCCATGCTATCCGGATACGGTTCCCAATGTGGTTTACGGGGAAGGAATTTATATCGGCTACCGTTGGTATGACGCAAAAAAACTGGATGTGGCATATCCCTTTGGATATGGGCTGTCCTATACTACTTTTGAATACAGTGATATCCGTCTGGATAAGGAGTCCATGGGAGCGGATGATACAGTGACCGTATCTTTCTGGGTGAAAAATACAGGGTCCCGTGCAGGTTCTGATGTTGCCCAGGTTTATGTACATGATGTGGAATCCACTATGCATCGCCCGGTGAAGGAATTAAGGGGATTTAAAAAAGTCCGTCTGGCGCCGGGAGAAGAACAGGAGATTTCCATTACTCTGGGGCGCCATGCTTTTGAATACTATACACCGGCGCTGCATAAATGGGTGGTGGAAGGCGGCAGCTTTGAGATCATGGTGGGACGCAGTTCCAGAGAGATTCTGCTGAGCGCATTGGTAAATGTGGAATCAGAGGAGAGGGTAAAATATTTCAGCCCCCAGATGCAGGTCGGCCACTTCACGGCGTCCCCGGCTTTTCCAGAGGCGATGGCAGAAGAAAATGAAACAATGAGAAATTTCTTTGATGAAAAGAAGAATCAACTGCTGCCTTTGGCCAGGGCGATTCCATTCGGGCAGTTTGCAGATGTAGATTTGGGACAAGGAACGATGACCGTACAGCAGGTTCAGCGGATCGTTCATAAGATGAATTCATAAATATGGAGGAAAGATGGCGGTTATCCGCCATCTTTCGTCACATCAAGAAAATAGTAACTATTCAGATACAAACCGGTCAGAAGTCTTGAATAGTAAAAATTTAATCTGTTCATTCAAGTATATTTAGTATATAATAAATTTATTTGTACAGAGGCATTTCGGATAGATATTCGATCAGGAAGGAAAAATCTAAAAGGTGGAGGCAGTATTATTATGTGGAATTATGAGTATACGGTACCGGAAAACAAAAAGGTGCGTGTGATCGTGCATACAGACTGCAAAAATGAGGCTGATGACCAGTTTGCTGTAGCACATCATCTGATGACCCCTCGATTTGACGTGAAAGGGATTGTGGCAGGACATTTCTGGAAGAATCCGCAGACTTACGGTGAGGAAGGGACTGCAAAAGCCAGTTATGATGAAATTTTGAAAGTGTTGGATCTGATGGGGCTGGAAGGACAGGTTCCGGTATATATGGGAGCCGCTGTCGGAATGAAGAATGAAGAAACTCCCATTGATTCCGAAGGAGCAAGATTTATTATAGATGAAGCTATGAAAGAGGACAAGCGCCCTCTGTATATTGCCTGTCAGGGCGCTGTGACAGACGTAGCGTCCGCGCTTCTTATGAAACCAGAGATTGCAGAAAGGATGACGATCATCTGGATTGGTGGCGGGGATTACCCGGAAGGCGGATTTGAGTTTAATCTGTTGATGGACATCCATGCGGTAAATGTCATTTTTTCTTCTAAAGCTGCGTTATGGCAGGTGCCTAAGAGCCTGTATAAGGTCATGGCGGTTTCTTTGGCAGAACTGCAGCTGAAAGTCCGCCCCTGCGGAAAGATTGGAGAATACCTTTTCCGGCAGATGGTAGAGTTTAATCATTTTGCGGCAAAATATGAAATGGAATGGCCCCACGGAGAAATATGGGGGCTTGGCGACCAGGGGACGATTGCTGTATTGATGGAAGAACTGGAAAAGGTCAGCTATGATCTTGTGCCTGCGCCAAGGATTGCGGAGGATATGACTTATATCCATGGGCAGGATAACCGGGAAATCCGTGTGTATAAATATCTGGATGCGAGACTGACGCTGGAAGACTTTTTTGCGAAGCTGGCAATCAACTTTGCCTGAACGGCAGCGTAATGTATCGTAGAAAAAGGATATGGGAGAATCAGCAAGTATCTTACCGAAAATGAAAGGAGCCGGACCTTTGCAGCCCGGTTCCTTTTTAGTAATGAAAGGTCAAAATAATGTAGTTTTTTTCTGATAAACCGTAAGACAATCCAGCGAGAATCATTTATACTATCCATAAATCACTAAATTTTTGTACACTATTTTCTGGATGTATGAAAGGATTGATATATGAAGGCTGCAATGACAAAACCATCAACTTTTAATCGGGATATGTTTCGATTGGCATTCCCAATAGTGCTTCAGAATCTGATCACGACCGCCGTGGGTTCTGCTGATGTGATTATGCTTGGGTGGGTAAGCCAGACTGCGC
The DNA here is from genome assembly GCA_910589385.1 of uncultured Lachnospiraceae bacterium. Lineage (GTDB taxonomy): Bacteria > Bacillota > Clostridia > Lachnospirales > Lachnospiraceae > Schaedlerella. The sequence continues at coordinate 155,124 of CAJUTU010000003.1, read as the reverse complement.
TTTCCGCCGGCTCCCTGGCAAGCCAGATCATGTTTATACTGAATCTGGTATACTCCGGAATTTCATCAGGGATCGGGATGCTGGCGGCTCAGTACTGGGGAAAGAAAGACACACGGACGATTGAAAAGATCATGGGGATCGGCATGAAGCTGTCGATTCTGGTTTCCTTTCTCTTTTTTGTGCTGGCATGCTTTTTTCCAAGACTTCTGATGATAATTTTTACATCCGAGGAAGAGCTGATTGAAACAGGGATCTCCTACCTGCGTATTGTAGGGATTTCTTATCTTTTTATGAGTGTCTCCCAGGTATATCTCTGCACGATGCGTTCCGTTGAGCGGGTAGTTTTTGCGACTATTACCAATGGTTCTGCCCTGGGGCTGAACATTGTCCTTAATGCAGTATTCATTTTTGGACTTTTCGGGCTGCCCAAAATGGGAATCCTTGGTGTTGCCCTGGCGACTACGATCGCGCGCGGCATTGAGCTGGTTATCTGTATGGCGGATGCCTGCCGTTTTCAGACGATCCGTTTCCGCCCGGCAATCCTGTTCGAGCATCATAAGGTGCTGTTCCAGGATTTTATGCGGTATTCCCTTCCTGCCTTTGGAAATGAAGTATCCTGGGGTGTTGGCTTTTCTATGTATTCGGTGATCATGGGGCATCTGGGAAGTGATATGGTGGCAGCGAATGCGGTAGCTGTTGTGGCGAAAAACCTGGGAACCGTGGTCTGCTTTGGGATTGCCAATGCAGGAGCCATTCTTCTGGGCAAAGAGATTGGCGCAGGGAGGATGGAAACGGTAAAAGAGGATGCTTCCCGTTTTTGTATCATTACGTTTATCAGTGGGATTGCAGGCGGCGCTTTGATCCTTATTCTGCGCCCTGTATTTATGAATATGGCAGATTTAAGTGTTGTGGCGCAGGGGTATCTGAGCATTATGCTGTACATCAATATGTATTCGGTTCTCGGCCAGGCCATGAACAGTACAGTCATCTGCGGAATCTTCCGTTCCGGCGGCGATTCCCGGTGGGGCTTTATCTGTGACGTCATTGATATGTGGCTGTTTGCCGTGCCGCTGGGATTTTTCAGTGCATTTGTTTTAAAACTCTCTCCAATGTGGGTGTATTTTCTGATCTATTTGGATGAGTTTGTGAAACTGCCGTTTGTCTACCGGCATTATAAAAGTTATAAGTGGCTAAAAAATATTACCAGAGATTTTTAAACTGTTTAGAGCAGGCTTTCCCAGTCTTTTTCCTTAAATCCCACCAGTACCGTTTTATCAGTTACGAGAATGGGACGCTTAACAAGCATCCCGTTGGATGCGAGCAGGGAAAACTGCTCATCTTCTCCCATATCAGGAAGCTTTTCTTTTAGCTTCATTTCCTTATAGAGGATCCCACTGGTATTAAAGAGCCGTTTTAAGGGAAGGCCGCTTTTTTGATGCCATTCCTTTAATTCGGCTGCTGTAGGATTCTGCTCTTTGATATCGCGGTCCTCAAACGTGAAATCATGCTCTGCCAGCCACTTTTTTGCCTTCTGGCAGGTGGAACATTTTGGATAATTTACAAATAACATGTTTTTGTCCTCCTTTTCTGACTATTAATGTATCACATCCGGCAATGGGGTTCAAGATTTATCCTAACCCAATGATCCGAAAAGCTTCTTACCGGTTACAGTTCACGGCACTATGAACAGTTGCTCTTACCTTGCAATGATATCAGGGGACAAATACGATATGATCCTATGGAAAGGAGTAAATGAATATGAAAGAACAATATAATAAAACGATCACTGCCTGTTTTGTGGGATATATCGTGCAGGCGATCGTGAATAATTTTGTACCGCTGTTGTTTTTAACTTTTCAGCGTTCCTATGATATCCCGCTTTCACAGATTACATTGCTGGTGACCTTTAATTTTGGGATACAGCTTCTGGTGGATCTTTTGTCCGTCGGATTTGTGGATAAGATCGGTTACCGCGTATCTATGGTTGCTGCCCATCTCATGGCAGCAGCAGGCATGCTCCTTTTGACCATTCTTCCGGAGATACTGCCGTCGCCTTTTATCGGGATCCTGGTCTCCGTCATGGTATATGCCGTTGGAGGAGGACTTTTAGAGGTTCTTGTGAGTCCGGTGGTGGAAGCCTGTCCTTCGGATAATAAGGAAAAGGCAATGAGCATGCTGCATTCCTTTTACTGCTGGGGCCATGTGGGAGTAGTAATGCTTTCTACCTTGTTTTTTCAGGTATGCGGTATTGGAAACTGGAAAATGCTGACAATCGTGTGGGCAGTAGTTCCTGTCTGTAATGCGCTTGCGTTTATGAAAGTTCCCATTGCTGCGCTGATGGAAGAGGGAGAGACCGGGCTGAGGTTAAAAGATCTTTTCAGTATAAAAATATTCTGGATCTTGCTGATCATGATGGTCTGCGCAGGGGCGAGTGAACAGGCAGTGAGCCAGTGGGCTTCTACCTTTGCGGAGAAAGAACTGGGGATTGCAAAAACAGCAGGAGATCTGGCGGGTCCTATGGCATTTGCAGTGCTGATGGGGGCGTCCAGAGCCTTTTATGGAAAATATGGGGACCGGATCCAACTGGATCGGTTTATGATCTACAGCAGCTGTCTGTGTATTTTATCCTATCTGGGGATATCGTTGATACCCGATCCACGGCTGAGCCTGGCCGCCTGTGCAGTCTGCGGGCTTTCCGTCGGAATCATGTGGCCGGGGACATTCAGCAAGGCATCTGCTGCCTTGCCCAGAGGCGGAACTGCAATGTTTGCGCTGCTGGCGCTGGGCGGAGACCTGGGGTGTTCCGGCGGTCCTACCTTGGTGGGGACGGTATCCAGTGCGTTGGGAGACAATCTGAGAATGGGCGTTTTGGCGGGGATTGTATTTCCGGTGCTTCTGCTGACAGGGATTCTCATTTGTAAGAAATTGAAAGGAGAGGCATCATAAAAATGGGTGTAAAGTCTTTATTACATAAAGAAAGACTTTACACCCATTTGATTCTTCGCTCTATATGAGGGCGGATTTCCCCGGTTCTGCTGCGGAGAGTTTTATTCTGTTTTTTTCCCGAATACATCAAACTGCCGCTCCGGCCCTCCGCAAACCGGACAGCGCTCTGAAACGGACTCTCCGGTCATGACATATCCGCAGATTGGGCAGACATAGATCGTATCTTCAGCAAAGTTTTCCACATCCACTGCTTTTTTCAAGAGTTCTGCGTGTACCTTTTCCGCGGCTGCCGCGCTTTCATAAGCCTGTTCTGTGAGAGGGCTTTGATGTTCTTTTGCATACGCAGCCAGCATTTTGTAAAAGTGCTCGTATTCAAATGATTCTCCCGGCACATAGTTTCCGATTGATTCCATAAAAGCGGCAGGCCGCTCCAGGACAGAATAGAAATTCCGCGCATGGTGATATTCGGAAACCGCAAGGGCGCGGAAAAGATTGGAAATCTGTGTCAATCCTCTGCGCTCTGCACGGTCTGCAAACATCAGATATTTAAAATGTGCCGTCAGTTCCCCCTGCACGGTTTCACTTAGCTTCTGGTTTAAAACATCGTCTTCGCTTTCCCGTCCATAGCAGTCTTCGGATAGATTCGCAATCCGATAGTCCAATACGCCGTCCTTTTCATAAAAATGTACGACATGGTGTTCTACATCACAGGCTTTGATATCTTTTGACACATCCTCGATCATAGCGCCGCCGCCTCCGGTACATATCAGAGGGATTCCATCCACAAGATCAATGAAACGGGAATGCACATGACCGCAGAGCAGGTATTTTACTTTGTCCTTCCATGATCCATAAGCATCTTTGAGACGAGTAAATTCTTCCTCTGAAACGCAGTTTAAAATAAAATGATTAGGAACCGGGATGTGGAATGCGATGATTACCTGCCGGACTTCTTCCATTGCAAGGACTTTGGATAAGAGCGTAAGCCCCTCTTCCTCAAAAGTCCGCAGCGCATTGTCCAGCACAACTACGGCAAATTGTTCTGCCAGAAGCGCATAATTCTTATGCCCGAAATAATCAGTATAAGCTCCGGTGTCATGATTTCCCCGGAGAGAATAGACCGCATTTCCGGCAAGGGTTTCTGTCATATCCTGTATAGTCTGGTAATAATGGCCTGTCCCGACCGGCACCAGGTCTCCCACAACCAACGTAATATCATCCTTGCTGCTTTCCTCCAATGCGCCGGCATACACTTTCATGTTATATGTGCCAAGCCCTTCGCATCCAGGGTCGCCTATCACGCCGATCGAATGTACATCCGTAAGCCGGGTAATCTGTTCTGTTACTTTTACAATTTTTTTGCCATCCATGATCATTCACCTTATTTGTTTTCTATTATTTTTTGAAACTGCTCTCAATAAATCTTAACACATGGCAGATTGTTCTGCCAGCCTTAACACGGAAATAATCGGTACGATTAAGATCCCGCAGAAGAAATTGCTGGTTCCATGCAGGAAATCCATTGGCAGCCCTGCGATGATCCAGGATATCATTCCCTGAAAGCTCATCCCAAACATAATGGCATGTGCCGGGGCGTACAGCGTTCCGAATAAAAGACCATGCGCGGCGCATACGGTCATATACACTACGGGCTGTATTTTTTTCGGCATCCGCTCCGGTAGAAGCATGACGATTCCCCACAGGATGGCCCACACATATAAATAGGGTACCCACCAAGCCGCAAAGCCGCAGAAAATGCCATTCAAAATAACATAGATATAAATAGGGTACAGGGCTTTCTTGCGGTATACGACTGTAAAAGCAATTGTAAATACGCCTAGCAGATGGATATTTGGCGCCATCTCCATCAGGACTTTTGATGCATACATTACAGCCCCCAGCATGGCAAAGACTGTAATTTCTCTTGTTGTAGGCTTCAACCTTTTTCTACCTTAAAAGTGTAAGCGTCTCCTTCTGCGATTTCGGTAGAGTCCACACCTTCCTGTGCGTATTCATCGTTGACATAGAAAGCCCAGTAGACACCGTCTTTGTCATAATCTGCAGTGATGCCGTTTACTGTTTTTACATAAAGGCCGTATTCGCTTTCGTCTCCGTCGATCAGACCAAGTTCCTGCAGGGCGTCTCCTACGGTTTCTTTGTCCGTATGGATTTCAAAATGTGTTTCGCTGCCATCCTGATCTACTACAGAAAAATCAAATTGAGTATCGCCTTCACCAACTACTTGCCCGTCTGTTTGGGCATCAGGTTCTTTTTCTGCCGCAGACTCAGATGAGGTCTCTTTTTCTGCCGTAGATTCAGAGGGGGCCTCTTTTTCTATCGTGGATGCAGAGCCGGCCTCCTTGTCAGTATTGCCATTACAGCCGGATGCAGACAGTGCCATAGCCACAATAAGCACCATACAAAGGACGAATGACAAATGTTTTTTCAAAAAATTTGTTTTCATACTTTCAATCTCCTTTAATTTTATTTCCTCATGAAACTGGCGCTCGCAGTTATAAAAAAGAGGACTTGTACTGCCAGGATATTTCGACTTGGCATTTTGTTGGCCGGCCTTCTCAGATAGGCTCCAATGGCTTTTCCCCGAATTGTGGCTTCAGGTTTGTATACTGCGTCGTTATGCACGGGTATATCAGGCCAACAGTGTTTTATATATGCCTCACGGCGACGGGCTCGTACAGGATTCGCACCTGTTTCCCCGGGCAGTCCTTTACTATCATAATCCTTTGTTGAAATCCAGTCAATATAATCTTATCCTTATGCAAGCCTATGATTGACTTTTCCCGCATTTTCTTATAGTATAATATACAGAATGTTTTATGGGTTTTCCGTGCTTTACAGGTGACAGGAGCCGGAAAGATTTTTATAAGGAGATCAAGGGATGAAAGTACAAAAGAGAACACAAGACAGACCACGGACGGCATCGAAAAAGAGGAAACGAGGCATAGCGGCGAAACTGATAGGCGCAAGTGTGGTCACCATTGTGATCATGGTTGCGGCATTGCTGTGGATTGTATATGGCCGTGTCAGCAGCGCGCTGCTGGATAAAAGCGAGGATCTGATCCAGGAGACTACCGACAAAGCAGTCCAGGAAACGAGTGGGTGGATCGAAAAGACATTGACGATGCTGGAGATGCAGAGGGATACCATCGAATATGAGAATATGGATACTCCAGCCATGTTGGAATATATCAGGCATACTGTGAACCAAAATGCCGCATATCCTGCAGGATTATATGTGGCATTTACAGACGGCTCGTTATACCATGCATCGTTCGTGCCGGGGGCGGACTATAATGCTCTGGAAAAATCATGGTATCAGAACGGTATACAGTCAGAGGACTTTCAGCTTGGTGAAGTATATTTTGATGAGGACAGCCAGTCTTATGTAGTAGGTGCATCTGGAATATTAAAGGATGCAGATGGGGCTGCATGTGGTGTTGCGGCTGCAGATGTGTATCTGGATTCAATCTCGGATATTGTAGAGGGAGTCCAGCTAGAAGAAACAGGCGGTGTCTTTCTTGTGGACACCCAGACCGGCATGATCATCGGACATCAGGACGAGGGAATGACCGGCCGGAATTTAAGCGAATTCAGCGGGGATATGTATGCCTATGCAGCAGAGCAGATAGGAAAAGGGCAGACAGGGCTGTCACTCTATGATGACAGTACATATATTCAGATAGAACAGGTGCCGAACAGCGGATGGATGGCAGTTGCTTATGTATCCAGATCAGAAGCGCTGGCTGAGCTGTTGACTTTAACAGCCATGATGATCACAGTGGCAGTGGTGGCAGTGATCATTGCTGTGATACTGCTGATCATTCTTGTGAAGAATATTATTGGTAAGCCGGTAGCCGAATTGAGCGGCGTTGCAGCGAAAATAGCAGAGGGTGAGTTGGATCAGACGATCCGCCACTGCTCCAATGATGAATTGGGCGAACTGGCAGATAATTTTGGGCAGACCGTAGTGCGGCTGCGTGATTACGTGGATTATATCAATGAGGTTTCAGAAAAACTGCAGGATATTTCTCAGGGTGATCTCGCATTTACACTCCAGCATGACTATCAGGGCGAGTTCGCGAAGATTAAGGAATCTTTGCAGCAGATTTCTTTCTCGCTGAATGAGACATTAGGACAGATCAATGTAGCGGCAGGCCAGGTGGCAGAAGGCTCACAATATGTTTCAGAAGGGGCCCAGACATTGTCCTTGGGATCCACGCAGCAGACCGATGCGGTAGAAACTTTGGCTGCCAATATGAATGAGGTGTCCGACGGGATACAAAAGACCGCGTTGGGCGCTAAAAAAGCCAGCCAGATTTCCAGGGATGTGGGGAACCGTATTCTGGAAAGCAATGATAAGATGCAGCATATGAATACGGCAATCCAGAAGATCAGTGAGAAATCCACGGAGATCCACAGCATTATAAAAACCATTGAGGACATTGCGTTCCAGACGAATATACTGGCGCTGAATGCGGCTGTCGAGGCAGCACGGGCGGGTACTGCCGGAAAGGGATTTGCAGTGGTGGCAGACGAGGTGCGCAACCTTGCCGGCAAATCTTCTGAGGCGGCAAAGAATACTACGGCACTGATCGGAGAAACGGTGGAGGCCGTGGAGGAAGGTTCTCAGATGGCACAGGATACGGCGGCTTCTATGATGGAAGTGGTAGCACAGTCTGAAGAAGTGAGCAAGCTGATAGAAGGAATTGCGGAGTACTCTGCAAAACAGGCAACAGCAACAGAAGAAGTGATCAGCGGAATTGAAAGGATTTCCGATGTCGTGCAGTCCAATATGGTCACGGCAGAGAAGAGCGCGGCTGCCAGCGAGGAGTTGTCCGGCCAGGCTGCGATGCTGAAACAACTGGTATCCAAGTTCCGGTTAAAGCAGAAATAGTTATTGTAAATGAAAAATCGTACCTGCATTCTGGCAGGTGCGATTTTTTACTGTGCAAAGTCAATACGATGATAAACGGTAAGGAGCTGTATGTAAAATAACCTTTCCTGGAACATCTGCCTTATTGATTGACAAATGTATCTTATATGTTAGAATACGATTATTATATTTAAGAAATGGAGAGCTGGATGATCCCATGGGCCGGACAGATACCTCATATAGGAAACGAAACTTAATATTTCTTTTTTTTGACGGGGCGAAAGGATATTTTGCAATCGCTATGGCCGCTTCCCTTGCAACGACAGTTTTAAACGCAATGACTCCGCAGATTTTCAGGTTTAGCATTGATTCTGTACTGGGCGGCAGTGACTTTGCATATTTGTCAGAGCATCTCTGGATCCTGGCTCTCCTGCTGATCGGTGTGGCGGCATTGTCGGGGATATCTCAGTATATCTGCAGGGCAAACACGGCGATGGCAGGAGAGAATTTCGCAAAAAATATGCGGGACGCGTTATTTGTCCATGTGCAGAAGCTTCCCATGCAGTGGCACGACCAGAATCAGACTGGGGATATCATCCAGAGGTGCACCTCGGATGTGGAAGTGATCCGTAACTTTGTCGTTACCCAGCTTCTGGAGGTGTTCCGAACAGTCTTTCTGGTGGCGTCTTCGTTTGTGATGATGCTGTCCATGAATGTGAAGTTATCCATGGTGGTGCTGTCATTTATCCCTGTAGTGGCCGTATATTCCGCGGTATTTTACCGTTTGATCGCAATGCGCTTTATCGCTGCGGATGAGGCAGAGGGAGAACTGTCCACTGTGGTGCAGGAAAATGCAACCGGAGTACGGGTAGTCCGTGCCTTTGGGCGGGAAAAATTTGAGATGGACAGGTTCCGGGAGAAAAATGAAATTTTTGCAAAGCTTTGGATACGGCTGGGGACTTTGTCCGGAGTATACTGGGGAGTGGGAGACCTGATCACAGGTTTCCAGGTAGTTGCAGTGATCGTCCTTGGTACGGTGGAGGCGGTGCAAGGGCATATTTCTGTAGGAGAGTTTGTAGCGTTTGCTTCCTATAATACAACGTTGGTATGGCCGATCCGCGGGCTTGGGCGTATTCTTTCCGATATGAGTAAAGCCGGAGTATCTTTTGAACGTGTGGACTATATCATACGGGCAGAAGAAGAGGCATATAAAGAGGCGGGAAAATATGACGGAAAAGAAGAAAAGACAGAAACAGCATCCTATGATATCACATTCGATCATGTGAATTTTGCATATCCTGTAGAAAGCAGTGAGAGTGGGACGTATCCGCAGCAGGATGTTTTTTCGGGATGTGGGTCTGGAAAACAGGTTCTGTTTGATATCCATTTCAGGATCCAACAGGGATGTACTTTTGGCATTCTTGGCGGTACTGGCAGCGGCAAGTCTACGATCGTACAGCTTTTGACCCGGCTCTATGAATTAGAAGACGGGCAGGGGTGCATCCGAATCGACGGAAAAGATATCAGAGATATTCCGATTGAGCAGCTTCGCAGACAGGTGGGAATCGTATTGCAGGAACCTTTTCTATATTCCAGAACGATCAGGGAAAATATTGCTGCCTGCGCTCCCGCTGCCTCCCTGGATGAAATCCGCCACGCTGCAAAGATTGCCTGTATTGATGATGCGATCATGAGTTTTCCGGACGGCTATGACACGTTGGTGGGAGAGCGGGGGGTGACGCTTTCAGGCGGACAGAGGCAGCGTGTGGCGATTGCAAGGATGCTGCTCCAGAAAGCGCCGATTCTGGTCTTTGATGATTCGCTGTCCGCGGTAGATTCCCAGACCGATTCTTTGATACGGAAAGCATTGGGGGAATATATGAAGGATGCTACCGTGATATTGATTTCTCACCGGCTTACTACGTTGATGGGGGCAGACCAGATCATGGTGCTGAATCATGGACGGATTGAGGAAATGGGCAGCCACCATACGCTGATCCAAAGACAAGGGATTTACCGCAGGATATACGATATCCAGATGAGCCAGGACGATCGGAAAAGGATGGGCGCAGGAGTGGAGGAAAGCTCAATGACGACGGATGAAACATCCGCGGTGGAAACAGGGGGTGCGTCAGATGGCGGCATATGAAGAACAAGAATATAACAAACCGTTCAGCATCCGGACCTGGGCGAAGATGCTTCCGTTTTTCAAGCCATATAAAAAATACTTTGCAATCACGCTGGGCTTTAATATTTTTCTGGCCGGGATTGATGTGGCTGTACCGTTGTTCCAAAGCTACGCCATCGACCGTTTCATTACGCCCGGCAGGCTGGATGGTTTACGGGATTTTGCGCTTATTTATGGTCTTGTGATCGTATTCCAGACAATCTGTGTCTATCTGTCTGTGCGTGCGGCGATCACCATTGAGATGAATTTGGGGAGAGATTTAAAATGGGCCCAGTTTGAGCATCTGCAGACGTTGTCATTTTCCTACTATAATACAACTCCAGTGGGGTATATCCATGCGCGTGTTATGAGCGATACCCTGCGGATCGCTACGGTGGCAGCCTGGGGACTGGTGGATATGTTATGGGCATTGCTCTATGTGGTCAGTGTGTTTGCAATCATGTTCTTTCTGAATGTACGTTTGGCGCTGATCATTCTCTTGATCGTGCCATGTATCGCAGTGCTCACCGTGTATTTTCAGAATAAGATCCTTCACTGGAACCGGAAAGTGAGGAAGATCAATTCCCAGATCACGAGTGCATATAATGAAGGGATTACCGGAGTTAAGACATCAAAGACTATGGGGATTGAAAAAGAAAATGAGGAGGCCTTTTTTGTGCGCACCTCTGAAATGCAGCGCGCGGCGAGCCGATCTGCGAAATTGAATGCAGTCTATGTACCGGCCATCCTGTTGTTTAGTTCCGTTGCGGCGGCGGCAGTTCTCGCGCAGGGAGGGGCTATGGTGCAGGATAGGATTATGAAGCTTGGCACATTGTCAGTCTTCATATCTTACGCGGTCATTATTTTTGAACCTATCCAGCAGCTGGCAAGGCTTCTGGCAGATCTGATCTCCTGTCAGGCGAATATTGAGCGTGTGACGGATCTGCTAGAGCAGGAGACCGATGTAGTTGATCGGGCGGATGTCATCCAAAGGTATGGGGATGCCTTTTACCCGAAGGTAGAAAACTGGGAGAAGATCAAAGGGGATATTGTGTTCGAGGACGTGTCCTTTATGTATCCGGATGGGAAGGAATATGTGCTGGAGCATTTTAATCTTCATGTACCGGCAGGGATGAATGTGGCGATCGTCGGAGAGACGGGGGCCGGAAAATCTACGCTGGTAAATTTGATGGGCCGATTCTTTGAACCGACATCCGGGAGGATACTGATTGACGGTGTGGATTACCGGGAGCGCTCCCAGCTTTGGCTGCACAGCCAGATGGGATATGTGCTGCAGAATCCCCATCTGTTTTCCGGGACCGTCCGGGAAAATATCCGTTATGGAAGGCTTTCGGCGACTGACGCAGAGATTGAAGAGGCCGCAAGAAGTGTTTCAGCAGATGAGGTAGTAAGGAAACTTGAGAAAGGCTATGAAAGTGATGTAGGAGAAAGCGGCGGAAAGCTTTCTACCGGGGAGAAGCAGTTGATTTCATTCGCACGTGCAATTCTTGCGGATCCGGCTATTTTTGTGCTGGATGAGGCGACCTCTTCCATTGATACCCAGACCGAACAGATGATCCGGCAGGCAACGGCAAGGCTCCTAAAAGGGCATACGTCATTTATTATTGCACATCGGCTGTCTACGATCCGGCAGGCGGATTTGATACTTGTGGTTAGGGATGGAAAAATGATTGAGCAGGGAACCCATCAGGAACTGCTGGAAGAAAAGGGGTATTATTACGAGCTATATTCCAGACAGTTTGAGGAAGAAGCGGCGGTGAAAGTGTTTGCGCAGGGAGGTGGAAAGGATTGTTGACCCAAAGGCAGGAAATAATAACGCTTTGCTTAAAATACCCAAATGTTTATGAAGATTATCCTTTCCATGATCCAAACTGGTGCGTGATGCGCCATAAGGAAAATAAAAAGGTATTTGCATGGATATTTGAAAAGGACGGGCATATCTGGGTCAATGTAAAATGTGATCCGGAATGGACGGCATTCTGGCGGAATGCATTTGATTCGGTAGTTCCGGCGTATCATCTGAATAAATCATATTGGAACTCGATTATCCTGGACGGAAATGTGCCGGATAAAGAAATCAGGATCATGATAGGAAACAGCTATGATCTGACTGTAAAAAAGCGAAAGAAAGGGTGAAAACATGACAGACATATTGACCATGGGAGAGATGCTTGTTGAGATCATGCGGGAACAGGAGGATGTTCCTCTTTGCGAAGCAGGAGTTTTCAGAGGCCCTTATCCAAGCGGCGCCCCTGCAATATGCATTGACGCGGCCGCACGGCTCGGCTGTAAGACTGCGATCATCGGCGGCGTGGGAAAGGACGATTTTGGAAAGTGTCTGTTAGACCGTCTGAAAAAAGACGGAGTTGACGTGAGCCATGTGATTGAGAGTGAAGAACGCGCCACAGGCTGTGCGTTTGTTACTTATTTCAAAGACGGTTCCCGGAAATTTATTTTCCATATGGGCAATACTCCGGCTGTCGAGGCAAAAGCACCATGCCGCGGGGAATTTCAGGGTGTGAAATATATGCATATTATGGGATGCTCTCTGATGTCCAATGCGGACTTTGCGCAGGAAATATTAAAAACCATGCGTCTTTTCTCAGGAGAGGGAGCAAAAATTTCCTTTGACCCAAATATCCGAAAGGAACTTTTCATGGACGAGTCTGTCCATGAAGTCATACAGGAAGTTATGGAGCAGACAAACATCTTCCTTCCGGGTGTTGAAGAACTTTTGCTGATTACTGGGAAGGATACGGTAGACTCGGCTGTGAAAGCCTGTTTTGTGTATCCGCAGCTTGAGATGCTGGTGCTGAAGAACGGGTCAAAAGGAAGCCGGATCTATCAACGGGACGGCATAGTGGAAGTCGGCGTTTACCCGGTGGAGCAGGTGGATGCGACCGGGGCAGGAGATTGTTTTGACGGGGCATTCCTGGCAGGGCTTGTCCAGGGAAAAAGCGTAGAAGAGGCTGCGAAAATGGGTGCCGCGGCAGGGGCGCTCAATGCTGCGGCGTTTGGGCCTATGGAAGGCAGGATCAATCCTGATACTGTAAATCGCATGATGGATAAATGAAAGATATTCATTCCTGCAAAGCACCGGGCTCAGTGGACATGTTTGCATGTACATCCGGCGTCTGGGAGGTGTTTGATTTTTAATTGAGTGGAGGATATAGTATAGAGAATGGATGCAAGAGAAGTTTTGGAACAGGTAAAGTCCGGCAGCATGTCGGTGGAAGAGGCGGAACGATATTTTCAGAAGCAGCCTTATGAGGAAATGGGTTATGCGAAGCTTGACACTTACCGGGAAATCCGTTCCGGCTTTCCCGAAGTGGTTTTCTGCAGCAGAAAAGCAGATGTACATCTGAAAAATATCTATCAGAGACTTTATGAGGAGAATGGGGAAGTATTCGGCACCCGTGCTTCGCAGCACCAATATGAGATCGTGAAGGAAGGATTGCCGGAGGTGGAATACGATGAGGTATCTCATATTTTAAAAATAGAAAAAGAAGACAAGAACCGCATCGGCGAGATTGCGGTCTGTACGGCGGGGACAGCGGATATCCCGGTGGCAGAAGAAGCGGCCCAGACGGCAGAATATTTTGGGGCAAATGTGAATCGGATCTATGATGTGGGAGTCAGCGGCATCCATAGAATGTTCTCCCATCTGGATATCATCCAGAGGGCCAACTGCATTGTCGCGGTGGCAGGTATGGAAGGAGCGCTGGCAAGCGTGTTAGGCGGCCTGGTCAGCCGCCCGGTCATTGCGGTCCCTACTTCGGTCGGATATGGAGCCAGCATGAACGGGCTTTCGGCCCTGCTTACTATGATCAATTCCTGTGCAAACGGTATTGCGGTCGTCAACATTGACAATGGCTATGGCGCAGGATATATTGCTACGCAGATCAACCGGCTGGCAGTGAAAGGAGAATAAGAAAAATGGGAAATACATTATATCTGGAATGTTCGTCCGGCATCAGCGGAGATATGGCTGTTGCGGCCCTGCTGGATCTGGGGGCGGATGAGGAAGTATTGAGAAAGGCAATTGGCAGTCTTCCGGTGGATGGCTTTTCGATTGAGATCAGCAGGGTAAAAAAATCAGGGCTGGATGCCTGTGATTTTCTGGTTCGGCTGGATGCGGAACATGAGAACTACGATCACGATATGGAATACCTGCACGGAAAACATGGGGATGGAGGAGAACTGCATGTACACGGAGAGGGGCATCACAGCCACGAAGAAGAACATCATGGCCATGGAACCGGACATCACAGCCATGAAGCAGGACATCACCATCATCATGACAGCAGCCATACCCACTCGCATATTCACCGTGGGTTAAAAGAGGTGATGGAAATCATAGGACACTCAGACCTTACTTTCAGGGCGAAACAAACGGCGGAACGTATTTTTACAATCCTTGCAGAAGCAGAGGCAAAAGCGCATGGAGTTCCATTGGAGCAAGTACATTTCCATGAAGTAGGAGCGGTAGACTCGATTGTGGATATTGCAGCGGCGGCAGTGTGTTTGGACAACCTGGATATCACAGAGGTGGTCGTCCCGCGGATCTGTGAAGGCCGGGGATTCGTACGCTGCCAGCACGGCGTCATTCCGGTCCCGGTTCCGGCAGTAGTCAACATTGCACAGGCCAACGGATTATCTTTGCATCTGACAGATATAGAAGGCGAACTTGTTACCCCTACAGGCGCGGCAATTGTGGCGGCAGTCAAAACCACAGAACACATGCCGGAGTCATTTACCATCCAAAAGACGGGGATGGGGGCCGGAAAACGTACTTATGAGCGTCCAAGCCTGCTTCGGGCCATGCTGATCGACAAGACACAAAAGTCTTTGGAAGACAAAACAGACCGGGATGGAGACATGGGATGCACAGATACAATATACCGTCTGGAAACCAATCTTGATGACTGTACCGGAGAATGCCTGGGTTATGTCATGAAGCAGCTTTTAAAAGCAGGAGCCAGGGATGTGAACTACATTCCGGTCTATATGAAGAAGAACCGCCCTGCATATCAATTAAATGTAATCTGTGATAAAGTTTCCGTTTCTAAAATGGAAAATATCATCTTTCGGGAAACCACGACGATCGGTATCCGGAGGATGGAGATGGAGCGGACAGTGCTGGAACGTGTTGGAATGAAGATCCGTACATCATTAGGGGAGGCAGAGGTAAAAGTCTGTATCCTTCCGGACGGAGAAAAACGTTATTATCCGGAATATGCATCTGTGAAGCAATTAGCGAAAAAGCATGGCATCAGCTATCAGGATGCATTTGAGAAAATAAAGAGAGAAGCGGCCGGCCAATGATAGGATATGAAGAAAAGAAAAGAGAACTCAGAAAGCAGATGCAAAAATATACTAAAGAAAAGTGTATGGTCGCCTTCTCCGGCGGTGTAGACAGCAGTTTGCTTCTGAAACTTGCATGTGAGTCAGTAGATGCACAACGGGATGCAGACAAAAAGACTGTATGCGGTTCAAAACACGCAAGTGGGAATATTTATGCGGTTACAATGCAGACCCGGCTTCATCCGGTCCGTGAAATCGAACACGCGGCCAAGGTGGCAGAAGAAATCGGGGCGGTACATCTGATCATTCCGGTGGATGAACTGACGGAAGCCGGAATTGACCAGAATCCTCCGGACAGATGCTATCGCTGCAAAAAGCATCTTTTTACCAAAATACTGGAAAAGGCATTGAGCCTTGGGATACCTACGATTCTTGAAGGTACAAATGCGGACGATCTACACGTTTATCGTCCAGGCTTAAAGGCAATCCGTGAATTAGGCGTGATCAGCCCTCTGGCAGATGTCGGCTTCACAAAGGCGGATGTGCGCAGACTGGCAGAAGAATATCAGCTTTCGGTATCCAACCGTCCGGCTTTGCCTTGTCTGGCAACCAGATTTCCCTATGGAACAGAGTTGTCTTATGAAGAAATGCGAAAAGTAGAGCAGGGAGAAGAGTTTTTAAAATCTTTCGGTCTGTATAATGTCAGACTACGCATTCATCAAGAGGTTGCCAGAATCGAAGTGGATCCCGGGGAGTTCCCTGTTTTATTACAGAACAGGGAAAATGTGATATCTTATATGAAAGAATTGGGATACTCCTATGTGACACTGGATTTGGAGGGGTTTCGTTCCGGCAGTATGGATGTTGGTATGAAATCATGAAATGTCTCTTGCTTTTTTCCATTAGATTGAGTATAGTTTGCATATGGAAAAAATAAGAAATTTTATAAAAAAATACGATATGGTAACAACAGAAGATTATATCATAGCAGGTGTATCGGGCGGTGCGGACTCGGTATGCCTCTTTTTCGTGCTTCTAAAATTGAAATCAGAGTTGGGGACCGGCTTTGCGGTTGTACATGTGAATCATGGACTGCGGGGAGAAGCAGCAGACTATGACGAAGCATTTGTGCGGCAGTTATGTAAAAAATATGACATACCACTGGAAATTTTACAGGTTGATTTGGAATCAATCGCAAAAAAACGGAAACAATCTGTTGAGGAAGCAGGAAGGATGATCCGCCGTGAAGCCTTTGAAGGGGCATGCAGGAAATATCATGGGACAAAGATTGCCCTTGCACACCATCAAAATGATAATGCAGAGACACTTCTATGGAATCTGGCACGGGGGACCGGCTTATCGGGAATGGGCGGGATCCGTCCGGTAAATGGGAAATACATCCGCCCGCTTCTATGTATGGACAGGAATGAAATTGAACGATTCCTTCAAAAAAGGAATTTAGGCTTCTGTACAGACGAGTCGAACATGGATACCGCATATACGAGAAATAGATTACGCCATCAGGTAATCCCTGTTTTACAAAAAAGCGTCAATACGCAGGCAGTCTTGCATATGAATGAAGCAATGGAGCAGATTTGGGAACTACAGGACTATATGCAGGAAAAGTCTGAGGAGGCGTTTGAAAAATACGCAGAAATATCGTGGGAACAATCAAAATACTGTCTGATCCGAAAAGAAATCCAGGTAGAATACCCGGATATATTGTGCAGGATGGCCGTCCGCCGTGCCATAGGATTGGTGATAGGGCAAACTCAGGATATAGGGCGCGCTCATATCTGCGCCGTACGGGATCTGTTTCAGAAGCAGGCCGGGCGGAGTCTGGACCTCCCTTGTTCTGTGAAAGCGGTCCGTGTCTATGAAGGGATAAAAATATATCAGGTGCAAAAACCGGCAGATAAAAATCCGGATCCTGTAAAACCCGGAATCGAAGGAGAGCATACAGGGCATGACATCCCACAGCCGCTTTGTATTCCGGGAGAAACATACCTTCAAATGGAGGGGCTTATAATCCGATGCAGCATTTTTCAGAAAACAGAATGCTTTTCTATGAAGGAAATACCAGAAAAAAACTACACGAAATGGTTTGACTATGATATAATAGAAGAACCGCCTTGTATCAGGACAAGACAAAGCGGCGATTACATTACGATTGACCAGGCGGGACACCGCCAAAAATTAAAGTCCTGGTTTATAAATCAAAAGATACCTGCAGGAGAAAGAGACAATATATGCTGTATTGCAGATGGCAGCGAGATTATGTGGATACTGGGTTACCGCATGAACAGCGCATATCAGGTCAGCAGCCATACAAAGCAGATCCTGCAGATAGAAGTAGTCAAAGAGGAAGCAGCTTTTGAGCAGCAAGAATAAGAACAAAAGAGACAGCGGAGGAAAAGAAAGATGGCAGAGACAATTCGGGTATTGATTTCTGAGCAGAAAGTAGACCAGAGGATTGAGGAACTGGGAAAGCAGATTAGTGCAGACTATGAGGGGAAAAGTATCCATTTGATCTGCATATTAAAAGGCGGCTCATTTTTTATGTGTGAGCTGGCAAAGCGGATTACTGTCCCGGTATCTATTGACTTCATGAGTGTGAGCAGCTATGGGAACGCCACATCCTCCAGCGGGGATATCAAGATAAAAAAGGATCTGGATGATCCGATCGAGGGAAAAGAGGTATTAGTTGTAGAGGACATCATCGACTCTGGAAGGACTTTGTGTTACTTGACAGATGTCCTGAAGGGGCGTGGGGCAAAAAGTGTCCGTCTGTGTACTCTGCTGGATAAGCCGGAACGCCGGGAGGTGGATGTGAAGACCGATTATGTGGGATTTGAGATCCCGGATGAGTTTGTAGTCGGCTACGGCCTTGACTATGCACAGAAATATAGGGCGTTGCCGTATATCGGCGTTGTAGAAGGAATTTAGTAATAAAAGTAGGCAGGAAGGAGTAGAAATCATTGAATAACAATAACAAGTATAGAGCCATGAGTGGTGTCAGTGTGGTGATGTTTATTGCCATTGTGTTTATTGCACTCTGGTTTACCAGTCAGATGCAGCAGCGTGACCAGGAAATAACGTATTCTCAGTTTGTGCGTGAACTGAAAGATGGAAATGTTGCAGAAGCTATCATTAACCAGAGCAAATCCGTACCTACCGGAACCGTGACGGTTACTTTGAGTAATCCGCGTTCTTCAAGGATCGTATATGTTTCAGACGTAAATGAGGTCCAGGAGCTGCTGGTCAAGTATGATATTGATTACCAGATGCTGAAAGTGCAGGAAGACACCATGTTTACTACCGTGGTGCTGCCGGTTTTGATCACGATGGCAGGAGTCCTTTTGATTTTTGCGCTGATGAACCGTCAGGGCGGCGGTGCCAACGCAAAGGCGATGAATTTTGGAAAAAGCCGTGCACGATTGAACAGCCCGGCAGATAAACAAGTGACATTTGCCGAGGTGGCAGGGCTGAAAGAAGAGAAAGAAGAACTGGAAGAAATCGTAGACTTTCTGAAAGCGCCTAAGAAGTATATTCAGGTGGGAGCCAGGATTCCGAAAGGCGTACTTTTGGAGGGGCCTCCGGGAACGGGTAAGACACTTCTTGCCAAGGCGATCGCGGGAGAGGCAGGGGTGCCGTTTTTCAGCATTTCCGGTTCGGATTTTGTGGAAATGTTTGTCGGCGTCGGTGCATCCCGCGTGAGGGATTTGTTCTTAGATGCAAAAAAAAGTGCGCCCTGTATTATATTTATTGATGAGATTGATGCTGTGGCAAGGCGGCGGGGGAGCGGCCTTGGAGGCGGGCATGATGAGAGGGAGCAGACGCTGAACCAGCTTCTGGTAGAGATGGACGGGTTTGGCGTGAATGAAGGAATCATTGTCATGGCTGCTACCAACCGCAAAGATATCCTTGATCCTGCAATACTGCGTCCGGGGCGGTTTGACCGAAACGTGATCGTAGGACGTCCGGATGTAGGAGGGCGTGAGGAAATCCTTAAGGTCCATGCAAAGAACAAGCCGTTAGGGGACGATGTTGACCTGAAACAAATTGCACAGACTACAGCAGGTTTTACAGGAGCGGATTTGGAAAACCTTTTGAATGAGGCGGCTATTTTAGCGGCAAGGGAGAATCGGATCTATCTACAGCAGAAAGATATCCGCCGGGCATTTGTAAAGGTAGGTATCGGACCAGAGAAAAAGAGCCGGATCGTATCAGAAAAAGAAAGGAGGATCACGGCGTACCATGAGGCCGGACATGCAATCTTGTTCCATGTTCTGCCGGATGTGGGACCGGTCTATAGTGTGTCTATCGTACCAACAGGGGCTGCAGGCGGCTATACGATGCCGCTGCCGGAACGGGATGATATGTTCAATACAAAAGGGCATATGCTGCAGCAGATTACAGTATCCCTTGGAGGGCGTGTAGCTGAGGAAGAGATTTTTGACGATATCACCACCGGGGCATCCCAGGATATCCGTCAGGCGACTGCCATTGCAAAATCTATGATTACCAAATTCGGTATGTCGGAGAGATTAGGGTTGATCAATTATGACAATGACAGCGATGAGGTATTTATCGGAAGAGATTTTGGACATACTTCCAGGGGGTATGGAGAGAAGGTGGCAGGAACGATTGATGAAGAAGTGAAGAGGATCATTGATGAATGCTATGTCCGTGCAAGATCGCTTCTAGAGGAGTATCATTCCGTATTGGAAGCTTGCGCGAAGCTCCTGCTCGAGAAAGAGAAAATTTCACGCAATGAATTCGAGGCACTGTTTGATAATACATCTGTAGGAAATATAGATGGCCTTGATTCTGAAGTATTTCCGGCAGGGATTTAAATACGGATGCGGAACAGCTGAGTTTGGGGAGGATGGAAGACAAAAGACCGGATGTGAGCGCATATAGGCAGCAGGAGATGGCGGAATAGTGTCATAGCTACACGAATAAGGGGGATTACAATGCAATCACAGATAAGAAAATTATGGAAAAAAATAAAAAACTTCTCTGAAAAACATGAACCGGAAAAGAAAGAAGATGTAAGTACAAAAGCCCAGAAAGATTTTAATGATATGTGGAAAAAGAAAGAAGAGGGTTTGGGAACATCATACAATTCAGGACAAAGCAGTACCGTACAGCTAGAAAAAGATATCAGCGTGCAGCCAAAGGAAAGTGCAGTTGAACAACCAGAAAAAGCTGCGGATGTCCAGTTGGAAGGATGTCCGGCAGAGCGGCAGGAAGAGGGGAAAGATTCCTTTCTTGAGGAAAAGGTACAAGAACCGTTAGAAAAGATTGCAGAGGCCCAATCAGAAGAAGGTGCTGCCGAACGATCAGAAGAAAGCCCGGCCGGACAGCCAAAGGAAGAAATGGTATTGCAGCCGGACGAAACGGCGGTACAGGAAGAGAGGATATTACAGCCGGATGCAATAGCAGTACCAGAAGATAGGGGCGAAAAAGAGGATACGGAAGAAGTCCATGAACGTAGAGAGAAAAAAGGAGATTACAAGATGAGCAGAGATGCATTGTTCTGCGATGGGACTTCCTCCTATGTGATTCCACCGGAGCCGGAGAAGAGACAGACAATAAAACTGCGTTTCCGTACTGCGCGTGGTGATGCGGATTCTGTACTGTTGGTGGCAGATTCCGGGATATATCCGATGGAGCTGCTGCGTTCCCACGGGGCATTTGATTACTATGAGATCAGCTGGAAGCTTGGTGCTGAGACATTTTCTTATTACTTTGAGATCCATTGTGGAGAACAGGTCTGCTATTATAACCGGGCAGGGGTCTCGGATGATATTAAGCTGCATTATTCTTTTAGGATCGTACCTGGATTTTCTACACCGGACTGGGCGAAGGGCGCCGTCATGTATCAGATTTTTGTGGATCGTTTTTATAACGGGGATTTGGAAAATGATGTAGAAGACAGAGAATATATTTATATTGGTTCACCGGTGGAAAGAGTCAGGGACTGGAATGAACCGCCGCAGTCTATGGATGTCCGCAGGTTCTATGGGGGAGACCTGCAGGGCGTGATGGAAAAGTTAGATTATCTTCAAAATCTGGGGATAGAAGTGATATATTTTAATCCGTTGTTTGTTTCACCATCCAACCATAAATATGATATCCAGGATTATGAATATATTGATCCTCATTTCGGGAAGATTGTACGGGACAGCAAAGAGCCGCTGCCGGAAGGGGCGTCAGACAATCTGGAGGCATGGAAGTATCAGGAGCGTATCGGAGCCATAGAGAACCTGGAGGCAAGCAACCAGTTGTTTATCCGTCTGGTGGAGGAGATTCACCGCAGGGGAATGCGTGTAATTTTGGACGGCGTATTTAACCATTGCGGTTCTTTCAATAAATGGATGGATCGGGAGCGGATTTACGAGCCGCAGGGAGGCTATGAAAAAGGGGCATTTATCAGTAAGGACAGCCCTTATCACACTTTTTTTCATTTTTATAATAATGAGGATCATGCATGGCCTTATAATGGAAGCTATGACGGATGGTGGGGGAATGATACCCTGCCGAAGATGAACTATGAGGGTTCCGATAAGCTGGAAGATTTCGTTATGGAAATCGGGAAAAAATGGGTTTCTCCCCCATACAATGTAGACGGATGGCGTCTGGATGTGGCGGCTGATCTAGGGCATACGAATGAATATAACCATGCGTTTTGGAAGCGGTTCCGAAAAGAAGTGAAAAGTGCAAGGCCGGATGCATTGATCTTAGCAGAGCATTATGGGGATCCTGCAGACTGGCTCCAAGGGGACGAGTGGGACAGCGTGATGAATTACGATGCGTTTATGGAACCGTTGACCTGGTTTCTAACTGGCATGGAAAAGCATAGTGATGAGTACCGGGCAGATCTGTTAGGAAATGCGGATCATTTTGTGAATACCATGAATCATTTTATGTCGTGTATGCTGACTCCGTCGCTTCAGACAGCGATGAATGAACTTTCCAACCATGACCATTCTCGCTTTTTGACCCGGACCAACCATGTTGTCGGAAGATTGGACAGTATGGGGCATCAGGCTGCGAATGAAGGAATCAACTATGCGGTCATGGCGGAAGCGGTTGCGGTACAGATGACCTGGGTAGGGGCTCCTACCGTATACTATGGCGATGAGGCGGGAATTTGTGGATTTACCGACCCGGACAGCAGACGGACCTATCCATGGGGAAATGAGAATGAACGTATGATGGAGTTCCACCGGGAGATGATCAGGATACATAAGACAGAAGCGCCTCTTCGTACAGGTTCCCTGCGTATGCTGCACTGCGAGGATAACGTGCTCTCATACGGACGTTTTCAAGATGACGAGCAGGTGGTTGTGATCTTAAATAACAGTGACCATCTCCGGGAAGTAACGGTTCCCGTCTGGCTGGCAGAGGTGCCGATGACGGGCAGGATGAAACGTCTCATATATTCTTATGAAGAGGGATTTACGACAAAACGAGATGAGTATATTATCCATGACGGAGAAATCGTGGTTAATATGGGACGGCATTCTGTATTGGTAGTAAAGACGAAAAAGGAAGAAGAGTAGTCTATGAAACAGTTATATACACGTTGGGGAAAGTCACTTGACAGCAGCCATGTCTTACAGGAATATCCACGTCCGCTTTTGAGGCGGGACAGCTATGTAAATCTGAATGGATATTGGGATTATGCGATTACAAAGACTTTTCGCAGGCCGAAGGAGTATGACGGCCAGATCTTAGTGCCGTTTTCTCCGGAAACTGCGCTGTCAGGAGTCAGCAGGCAGCTTTTGCCGGATGAGTATCTTTGGTACAGGCTGCGCCTTCATGCGATGAGACAGATAAAACCAGACAGCACGGAGGATGAGCAGATACGGTCAGTACAGGGAATAGACTGGAAGAAACTGAATGCTGGGATGCATTTGCTGCTTCATTTTGGCGCTGTGGACCAGGCGTGCAGAGTGTATGTAAATGGAAACGAAGCAGCCAGACATGCAGGAGGATACCTTCCTTTCTATGCCGACATTACGGGATTTCTCCGACAGGAAAAAGAAGCCGGGATGTCTGGGATGAGTGGTACACCAGAGGCATTGAATGAAATCATTGTCGCGGTGAAAGACTTAAGTGATACGTCTTATCATGCAAAGGGAAAACAGAAGCTGAAAAAGGGAGGCATGTTTTATACGGCACAGAGCGGTATCTGGCAGACGGTATGGATGGAATATGTACCGGAACATTTTATAAAAGAACTGAGAACAGAACCGGATTTCCAGAAGGGCCTGGTACGGATCTTTGTCAGGTCAGACGTGGAACTGCCGATAAAAATACAGATAAAAGAACCTACGCTGGGGCATCAGTTGAACCCGGTGGGTGTGCAGCCGGAGCATATACAATGGAATGAAATGCGAACGGATGAAACGCAGACGGAGGGAATGGAATCAGGGGAAGCACAGGGCCGAAAAGGGCCGATCATCACAAACGTTTCCGGCCTGTCGAACCAGGAGATTGAAATTCCAGTTCCAGTAGTCAGGCCGTGGACCTGTGACGAACCATGGCTGTATGATTTTACGGTGACTATGGAGGATGATACTGTAGAGAGTTATTTTGCTCTGCGCAGCTTTTCTGTAGAAATGGATGCACAGGAGATGCCGCGTATCTGTCTGAATGGACAGGTACAGTTTCAGAATGGGGTTTTGGATCAGGGATACTGGCCGGATGGTCTGTATACGGCACCTTCGGATGAAGCGTTGATTTTCGATATTCAGGAGATGAAAAAGCTGGGATTTAATATGCTCCGAAAGCATATTAAGATCGAACCCCAGAGATGGTATTATCATTGTGACCGGCTTGGCATGGCAGTGTGGCAGGACATGGTCAATGGCGGGACTTATTATAAGCATTGGTTTGTGACCTATGCGGCGACACTGATTTCCTGGAGAAGATGGAAGATGGCGGATGTGTATACCCATCTGTTATCCCGGACGCATAAAGAGGGCAGGCTGGAATTTGTGCGGGAGATGAAAGAAACGATCCGGCATCTGCAAGGGCATCCGAGTATTGCGGCATGGGTGATCTTTAATGAAGGCTGGGGACAGTTCCAGACGGCGGATATGACGGAGATCGCACGGGAATGCGATAAAACCCGGCTTATTGACCAGGCGAGCGGCTGGTTTGACCAAAAAGGCGGAGATATGCAGAGTATACACAATTATTTCTTTAAGCTGGCCATTACGCCGGAACAGGAGCGTGCAACTGTTTTGTCGGAATTTGGAGGCTATTCCTTACAGGTTCCAGAGCACAGTGCCTGCGACAAGTTGTATGGTTATGGGACACATAAAACTTTGGAAAGTTTGAACGATGCATACAGGAAGCAGATGCAAAAGGTAAAAGAACTGATTGCGCAGGGCTTGTGTGCCAGTGTATATACACAATTGAGTGACGTGGAGGAAGAGGTGAACGGAATATTCACTTACGACAGGGAAGTGCGGAAGATTGAGTTTTGATATAAACATAGAAAGATGAATGAGGAAGAGAGGTTTAAAAATGTCAGAAAAACCAAAATATTATATTACAACTGCGATTGCCTATACATCCGGCAAACCGCATATCGGCAATACTTATGAGATTGTCCTGGCAGATGCCATTGCGCGCTACAAAAGGAGCCAGGGATATGACGTGTTTTTCCAAACCGGAACTGATGAGCACGGCCAGAAGATTGAACTGAAGGCACAAGAGGCAGGAATCACACCAAAAGAGTTCGTAGATAATGTATCTACAGAGATCAAGAGGATCTGGGATCTGATGGATACTTCTTATGACAAGTTTATCCGTACCACAGATGATTACCATGAGAAGCAGATCCAGAAAATATTTAAAAAGCTGTATGACCAGGGCGATATTTACAAGGGTCACTATGAAGGGATGTATTGTACCCCCTGTGAATCTTTCTTTACTGAATCCCAGCTTGTAGACGGAAAATGTCCGGACTGCGGCCGGGAGGTGCAGCCGGCAAAGGAGGAAGCGTATTTCTTTAAAATGAGCAAATATGCAGACCGTCTGATCGAGCATATTAATACGCATCCGGAATTTATCCAGCCGGTTTCCAGAAAGAATGAGATGATGAATAACTTCCTGCTTCCAGGCCTGCAGGATTTATGTGTATCCCGGACTTCTTTTAAATGGGGGATCCCGGTGGACTTTGATCCTAAACATGTAGTTTATGTATGGCTGGATGCATTGTCGAACTATATTACTGGAATTGGGTATGAATGTGATGGTGAGAGCACGGAACAGTTCCATAGAGACTGGCCTGCGGATCTGCATTTGATCGGAAAAGATATTATCCGTTTCCATACCATTTACTGGCCGATCTTCCTTATGGCTTTGGATCTGCCCCTGCCGAAACAGATTTTCGGGCATCCGTGGCTGCTCCAGGGAGATGGCAAGATGAGCAAGTCCAGAGGAAATGTGCTGTACGCGGATGAATTGGCAGATTTCTTTGGTGTGGATGCTGTGCGGTACTTCGTGCTTCATGAGATGCCTTTTGAAAATGACGGAGTCATTACCTGGGAGCTGATGGTAGAAAGGCTGAATTCAGACCTGGCAAATACACTGGGCAATCTGGTCAACCGTACCGTATCTATGACAAACAAGTATTTCGGCGGCGTTGTGACGGATAAAGGTGCTGTAGAAGAAGTAGATGCAGACTTGAAAGCCGTGATGGAAAACACAGGAAAAATTGTGGATGCGAAAATGAATGACCTGCGTGTGGCAGACGCAATGACAGAAATCTTCAACCTGTTTAAACGCTGTAACAAATATATTGATGAGACAATGCCCTGGGTACTGGCAAAGGATGAGACGCAAAAAGACCGTCTGGAGACAGTCCTGTGGAATCTGATACAGGGAATCTCAGTGGGCGGCAGGCTTCTGGAGGCATTTATGCCATCTACAAGCAAGAAGATTCTGGCCCAGTTAAATGACGGACAAGTAACGGACAAGCCGGAAATACTCTTTCAACGGCTGGATTTAAAAGAAGTGATGCAGAAAGTGGAGGAACTTCATCCGGCGGCAGAGAAAGCAGCAGAAGAATCTGAACAGCCGGCAGAAGAGAAGGATAAGGATGTCATTGATATTGAGCCAAAGCCAGAGATTACTTTCGAGCAGTTTGGTGCTATGCAGTTTCAAGTAGGAGAAATTATTGCTTGTGAGGAAGTTCCGAAATCCAGAAAGCTTCTTTGCTCCAAGGTGAAGATAGGCAGCCAGGTAAAGCAGATCGTATCTGGAATTAAAGCATACTATACGCCGGAAGAGATGGTAGGGAAAAAGGTAATGGTATTGGTCAACCTAAAGCCTGCAAAGCTGGCCGGGGTTCTTTCTGAAGGGATGCTGCTCTGTGCGGAAGATGCCGAAGGTAAATTGTCTCTTGTAGTACCTGAAAAAGAAATGCCTTCAGGCGCAGAAATACGTTAAGGACATCTCTGATTCAATTTGATAATGGCTTTGATAATGGTGCGGAATTGTCAGAAAATTATATGAAAAACAAACAATTATAAATTTATTGTAAAAATAATTTTTAAAAGTGTTGACAAATAAAGGCTCATATGCTATTATAAATTCAATCCAAAAGAGATTAAAATATTAGATTAAGGAATCTTATACAGGAACTATATCCGGCAGGACGAGACATTATTTCTACTGGAAGTTGTTTCAGTATAGATATGGAATATCGGAAAAGGAGGTAAAGGCCCATGGACATGACAGAGTTTTCTTTAATTCAATATGTTAGTGGTACGGCAGGCGGACATCACTGTGGAGAAGAGGCCTTTACTTATTTCAGATAAGACAGCCGGCACAATAAGAGTGAAAGGGATAAAACAGTCGGAGAGCGAAGGAGCCGGATGATTGACAAGAGACTCAGCATCTGTAGACATATTGAATAGAAGTACCACCTATAACAGGATTTCCCGAGATGTGTAAAGAAACATGAGAGGAAAGGCATTTTTAGAAAATATGCCAGACATCAGTATCTTCTAGTGGCCTGTTTTGATACAATCATATGCGGAATAGTTGTTAGCAACAGGTTTTGTGTATGATTATATAAAGTAAAAGCCTTACAGTGATGGAATTGAGAGATTCCTCCGATTTTAAATAAAATAAAAATTGAATAAAAAGTTAAAATGCATCTTCAAGTAGATTTGGGGATGCATTTTTTTGACAATTTAGAATAGTTATGGTAAACTATTGACAGAATGATTACGTTTTGTGTATAAGTTTGTCATAACCATCTGGCTTTCTGTATTTGAATACCCAGAAAGGATGAATTGTGCCCAATGGAGAGTGGGCCTTTGGAAGAGAAGTACGATAGAAAATAAAGATTATGAGGTGAACAGCAGTGGACAAGTATGAGTATAAGCAGAAGACAGAACAGATGCTTGAACTTATGGAGGACGGTGCATTTAGTAAGGCTGCGGAGATTGCAGATAGCATAGACTGGAAGCGGGTGCGCAATTCGAAGATGCTGACAGATGTCAGCGATATTTATGAAAAAAACGGTGATTATCAAAAGAGTTATGATGTCTTGAATATTGCTTATCATCGTGCGGAAGGAAGCCGGAAAATCATTTACCAGCTTTGTACACTGGCATTGAAGACGAAGAATGTAGATGAAGCAATTGATTATTATGATGACTTTCAGCAGATTGCGCCGAAGGATCCTAATAAATTTATTCTCCGTTATCAGATCCTGCGTGCGCAGAGAGCGCCTATCGACCAGCAGATTGAGGCTCTGGAAGCTTTCAAAAAGGCAGAGTATATCGAAGAGTGGGCTTATGAACTGGCAAAATTGTACCAGGAGGCAGGCCTGACGGCAAAGTGTCTGGAAGAATGTGACGATTTGATCCTGTGGTTTAATGAAGGAAAATATGTCTATCAGGCTATGGAACTCAAGATGAAATATAAGCCTTTGACACCATCTCAACAGGAAAAGTATGACCGCAGGTATGAGGGCATGTCGAATGAGACGGTGGAGATGCCGAATGTGGTTGAGTACCAAAAAGAGAAGGAAGCATCTGCGCAAAGAGAACAGATAGAAAGTACACCGAAAGAGGTTCAGGAAGACACGCAGGCTGCTCCTGAAAGGATTATTCCCGAATCCAAGATGGTAGATGCAAAAGGAAGAAAGATCGGCAGTACCATGAAGCTGGATGAAGCGCTGAAAAGCCTGCTGCATCTTGGGATGGGGGATGAGGATAAAGTGAAAGATTCCTCCAGTGAGCCGGTTAGTACAGATGTTACATTTGATGAGGATAAGCTGAAAGATGCGATTGAAGAGATAGAGGCTGTTGTAGATC
Organism: uncultured Lachnospiraceae bacterium; assembly: GCA_910589385.1. Taxonomy (GTDB): domain Bacteria; phylum Bacillota; class Clostridia; order Lachnospirales; family Lachnospiraceae; genus Schaedlerella. Next base: position 126,437 of record CAJUTU010000003.1, on the reverse strand, counting down.
TGAACCTTGTAGATGAGCTTTCTACACAGAAGGGACTCCGAGAACTCAAAGTGGATCCGGATTTAGAAGAACTGCTTCCAGAACCGTATCCCGAGGAACTGGAAGAAGGCAGTGCATCCGGAAAGACCCGCCTTGATGCCGCTACAACGATCATGGAGCCAATCCGGCTGGAATTGCAGGAAGAGCCGGCGGTAAAAGAAAAAACGGAAGAGCCAGAGTTAGACACGGAAAAGACTTTGGAAGAATTATATGCAGAGGCGGGCGAACCAATAGGAGGGAAGCCTATTACGGATGAAGAACTAATAGAAGAGACATATGAAGATACAAAAAAAGTGCCCGGGGCGCAGTATGAAGAGCCATTGAAAGATCCGTATACAGAAGCAGAACAACTGATGCGGGAGCTGGATGAGGAAGCAAGGGAGACGATTGCGGAACTGGATAAGGAAGAAAGCGGAACAATCCCACAATTGGACGAGGAAGCCAAAGGGGTAATCGAAGAGTTAGATGAAGAGGCCAGAAAGACAATAGAGGAATTAGATGAAGAAGAGGGAGATACAGCTAGAAAGCAGGCTGCAAAGACCTCGAAAGCTTTCTCAGAGGAGCATAAGGATCAGATTGAGGGGCAGATGAGTTTGCTGGATATCATGGCACATATGGATATTCAGGAAGATTCTGTGCCTATAGATGCCGATAATGAACTTTTGGAGGAAACTGAAGATGCACAGGAGAGTAAGCCGGCCTTGTCTCCGGACATACAGAGGATGATTGACGAAATAGAGGGTGGAGTCCTAGAAGAATCAAGGAAAACAGAGATAGAAGAGACTGCGCCAGAACAGGAAGAGGAGCCGGAAAAGATAGAAAATGTTGAAAAGCAGTTTCATGAGGATGAGTCATCAGAATGGTTTGAGGGCTATGATGACGTTCTGGATGATGTGGAATATAAAGAGGAATTACCAATACAAATAGAGAATGAATTGGAGGTGGAAGAATATACAGAAGAGATAGAAATCAGCCTCGGCGGAGATACAGAAGCAGAGGATACACAAGAATATGAAGATGCAATAAAATTTGGCGATATTGAGGAAGAAGAGAAAGGCGGGCTTGCTATAGAATATCAGGACGAAGAAGACGATGATGAGTATATAGAGAGGCTCAGTAAAGATGTATCAGCATACGAAGTAGAATATGAAGGCATAGAGAGCAGCTATGTGGAGGAAGAAGAGGAACATGTCCATATGGCGGCGCATGAAGAATCCGGCGGTATGGAAGAAGCCGAAGAATACGAAGAGCCGGGCTATGCGGAGGAATATGCAGGATATGAAAGTGAAGAATCCGATGAAGTAGAAGAATATCAAAATGAAGAGTCTGCTGACGCGGAAGAATATGAAAGTGAAGAGCTTGTCGATGCAGAGGAATATGAGGGCGAAGAGCTTGTCGATGCAGAAGAATACGAGGATGAAGAGCTTGACGGTGCAGAAGAATATGAAAGTGAAGAATTTGGCGATGCGGAGGAATACGAAAGTGATGAGCCTGCCGATATAGAGGAATATGTGGAAGACGAAGCAGGCTATACGGATGATGAGCTTGGTTATTCGGATGGCTATGAGGAGTATGAAGACGACGAGTATTCGGAAGACTATGAATATGAAGATGAAGAATATTACGATGAGGAAGGCGCTGATGAATATGCAGACGAAGAGGAATATGAGTATGATGCGGCATCAGTAGAAGCGAATCTGGAGGACGAGTTTAGTCCCAGTGGGGATTACGAGGAAGAATATGATGAACGCTTGATGCATGAAGAGGAGGAAGAGGTAGATATCCTCTCAAAAACAACACCGCTTAGCAGAAAAGAGACGGCGAAGCTGATTGCGACAGGAAAGACTTCTCCATTACCGATGGATGAGATTTCAGATGCATTATCACTGTCTAATACAGGTTTTGTAGTACATGGAAGATATGACCTGAGGACACAGAGCGGAATCGGCACTAGGGCAGGGCTGACGGAAGAACAGAAAAAGCTGTTTTCATATTTTGTTCCGGTCCGTGGTATGAGTGAGCAGCTTGTGGATGTATTGGAGCAGGATAAGAATTGTACAAACCGAAGAGGGACTTCCAATACCGGTAACCTTCTAATTATTGGAAATAAAGGAAACGGAAAGACCGTACTTGCTGTTGATGTGGTAAAAGCAATCCAGAGGCAGAGGAACATCCGCCAGGGAAAAGTGGCGATCGTGACCGGAGATTCACTGAATAAGAAAAAAATCAGTGATATTTTCAATAAGTTGTATGGAGGCGCACTGATTATTGAGAAAGCCGGAAAAATGAATGAGAAGACAGTTGCCAGAGTGAATAAGGCGATGGAAAGAGACACAGGAGAGCTTTTGATCGTACTGGAAGACCAAAGAAAGCCTTTGGATCGTCTTTTGTCTTCCAACAGGGAATTCCGCAGAAAGTTTACAAGTCGTTTGGAAGTGCCGATCTTGATCAATGATGAGCTTGTAACATTTGGGCAGACCTATGCTCAGGAAAATGGATATCAGATTGATGAGATGGGAATTCTTGCATTGTACAGCCGGATTGATATGCTGCAGAGAGAAGACCATGCCGTGACGATTGCAGAAGTAAAAGAAGTGATGGATGAGGCTATGGAACATTCGCAGAAGGCATCGGCGAAAAAGCTTGTTAAACGGGTACTTGGAAAGAATAGAGATGATTCAGATCGGATCATATTGACAGAGAAAGATTTTAATTGATCATCTTGTATGGTAAAATCCTCATTAGAATGCGGCTTTATGACAGACCTTGCTAATGAGGATTTTTTTATACTATAAGTATGCAGCAAACCAGGAGGGAAAGATCATGCATATGGATTTAAAAGCGCTTGCAAAGATAAACCTGGGGCTGGACGTCCTGGGGAGAAGAGAAGACGGATACCATGATGTGCGTATGGTCATGCAGTCTGTTTATCTGTATGATAATGTGAAAATTGAGCAGAGAAGAAAGCCAGGCATTGAGCTTATGTCCAATTTGTATTATCTCCCCAGCGATTCGGGTAATATTGCATATAAGGCAGCACAGATGCTGATGGAAGAATTTGATCTGCCCGGCGGCGTAAGGATCACACTGGAAAAGCATATTCCGGTGGCAGCAGGCATGGCAGGAGGCAGTTCCAATGCGGCAGCGGTTCTTTTTGGCATGAACCGGCTTTATGACCTGCATCTTTCACAGCAGGAGCTGATGGAACGCGGTGTAAAACTTGGGGCAGATGTCCCCTATTGTATTATACGCGGTACTGTGCTTGCAGAGGGGATTGGAGAAAAACTGACGATACTCCCATCCATGCCAAAGTGTGCGGTCCTGATAGCAAAGCCGCCTATCAGCGTATCAACGAAGGTGGTTTATGAGGCGCTGGATGCGTTGGAGATTGTACAGCATCCAGATATTGACGGGCTGCTCCAGGCTTTGGAGCAAGGCAGCTTGAAAGGAACGGCAGAATGTATGGGAAATGTTCTGGAGGATGTGACTATCCCCAGATATCCTGTGATCCATGATATTAAGCAGGAAATGATGGCTGCCGGTGCATTGAATGCTATGATGAGCGGAAGTGGTCCAACCGTATTTGGCCTGTTTGAAAATAAAATGCTGGCAAGGGAAGCTCAAGAGAGGATTAGAAAAAAGGGATTGGCAAAACAGGCTTATGTTACAAATGTACATAGTGCAAGGAGGGACTGAAGGATGGAACCCAGATTTGAAGTAAATATGAATGAATTTCTTCCGCTTCGAGATGTGGTTTTCAACACTTTACGCCAGGCAATTTTACGGGGAGAATTAAAGCCGGGGGAACGTCTGATGGAGATTCAGCTTGCCAATAAGCTGGGGGTCAGCCGTACCCCTGTACGTGAAGCCATCCGTAAGCTGGAGCTGGATGGGCTGGTGCTGATGATTCCGCGTAAAGGTGCGGAAGTAGCCCAGATTTCAGAGAAAAGTCTGAGGGATGTATTGGAAGTACGGCGTTCTCTGGAGGCATTGGCGGTACGTCTTGCCTGTGAGCGTATCAGCCAGCAGGCACTTTCTGAACTGAAAGAAGCGGAAGAGGCATTTGAGGAAGTCCTGGGGAATGATGATATTACGGTTGTGGCAGAGGCAGATGTGGCGTTTCACAGTATCATCTATATCTCAACAGACAATCAGCGCCTCATCCAGCTTCTGAGTAATTTTCGGGAACAAATGTATCGTTACCGGGTAGAATATTTGAAACGTCGGGAATGCCATTCACAGCTTCTTTCGGAACACCGGGATATGATCCAGTTCATTGAGAAAGGGGAAGCAGATGCGGCTATCCGCATTACCTGCCAGCATATTGATAACCAGGTGAAAACAGTGAGCGGTCTATTGCGCAGGCAGTAGAAGAGCCGGAAGAACTGTGACGGATATGTCATTCAAAAGGACATGATACATAAGTATGGATTTTGTATCTTATGATGTATATTTACTTGTAAAAAGGCAATACTTCCGATATCAAATAGATGGAGGAAGCTACATATGGAACAAAGAGATTTAAGCTGTAATAAAAAAGAGCAATATTTGAAGTGGACAATTGTAATACTTTCGCTGGCCATCGCGGCGCTGGTCACTGGTTTTTTTGCATGGAAATCCGGTCTTTTGGTGCAGGCACAGATACAGGAACACTTAGCGCAGGAAGTACTTCGGTTCCATATTCTGGCAAATAGTGACAGTGAGCGCGACCAGTCATTGAAAATCACAGTAAGAGATCAAGTATTGGACTATTTGGAATCGGAAATGCCAAAGGCTTTGGATGTAATGGAGGCCAAGCGGTGGATGCGGAGGCATGTGGATGAGTTAGAAGCACTCAGCCGGGAGACAGTGGCGGCAAATGGCTATGATTATCCGGTAACTGCGGCGGTGACTACCTGTTGGTTTCCAGACAAAACATATGGAGATGTAACGTTCCCGGCTGGCAATTACGAAGCGCTCCGGATTGAAATTGGAGACGCACAGGGGCATAACTGGTGGTGTGTATTATATCCGAATCTGTGTTTTCTGGATGCGGCAAACATGGTGGTTCCAGAAGAAAGTAAAATAAAGCTGCAGAATGTACTGACTGAAGAGGAATATGCCCAGATTACAACAGCAGATTTCCATATAAAATCATATTTTATGGAGCAATGGAAAAAATAGAGAGAATTACTGATACGATCGAAACAGCAGGAGAGAAATACAATGATTTATACATTTGACAGCAGAGTAAGATATAGTGAGACAGACCATCGGGGGACAATGACACTTACGGCCCTGATAAACTATTTACAGGACTGTAGTACATTCCAGTCAGAGGATATCGGTGTGGGAATGCCTGTGCTTCGGGAAAGGAATAAAGCATGGCTTTTGTCTTACTGGCAAGTCATAATTGAACGTTTTCCGAAATTTGGGGAGAAAATCACTGTAGGCACATTGGCAACGGGATTTAAGGGGGTTCTCGGAAACCGAAATTTCTTTATCGACGATGAAAGCGGAAATCGTGTGGCTGCAGCGAATTCAATCTGGACATTTTTTGATACAAAGAAAGCGCGCCCGGCAAGGCCGGGAGATGAGGATATCGGACCATATGGTATTGAGACTCCGTTGGAAATGGATTATGAAGGGAGAAAAATCAGGCTTCCTGAGATGACAAAAGCACTTCCCTCATTTCCGGTAAGACGTGCCCATATTGATACCAATGAACATGTAAATAATTGCCAGTATATCCAGATGGCAATGGATCTGCTGCCGGAAGACTTCCCGATACATAAGCTGCGTGTGGACTATAAAAAGTCAGCGGTCATGGGGGATACGATTTTCCCGGAAATATCAGAGGAAGAGGAACGTACGGTTGTGAAGCTGTGTGATGAAACCGGAATTCCTTATGTTGTCGTGGAGTTGAAATGACAGCAGCAGGGTATCATATAATAAGAGGCAGGCCAGTCAATATCCTGTAGCCGGGGCAAGATCCTAGGGTAAAATATAGACATATTGCTATGAAAATTGATTACAAGTAGTAGAAAAGGAGTAAAAAAATGAAGTACGATGTGATAATTATCGGCGCGGGGCCGGGAGGCATTTTTTCGGCATATGAGTTAATCCAGGGAAACCGTGATTTGAAAATTGCCGTATTTGAATCGGGAAATCCTTTGGAGGAGCGAAAATGTCCGATTGACGGGGAAAAGATAAAAAGCTGTGTGAATTGTAAGACCTGCGCGATCATGAGTGGGTTCGGAGGCGCAGGTGCTTTTTCTGATGGAAAATATAATATTACAAATGATTTCGGCGGTACGCTTTATGAGCATATCGGGAAACAAGAGGCAATTTCGCTGATGCAGTATGTAGATGAGATAAATGTATCCCACGGCGGCGAGGGTACTAAGATGTATACGACGGCAGGTTCCAAATTCCATAAGCTTTGCCTGATGAATAAACTGAATCTTTTGAATGCATCTGTCCGCCATCTGGGAACGGATATTAACTATGTTGTATTGGAAAATCTGTATGATGAATTAAAAGACAAGGTAGAATTTCGCTTTCACCATCAGGTCAGTCAGATAGAGAAATTAGAAGAGGGCTACCGGGTGTTCTGCGGGGAAGAGTCTGATGACTGCGTAAAATGCGTGGTCTCTGTGGGCAGAAGCGGCAGCAAATGGATGGAGCAGGTTTGCAATGACCTTAAGATCCCGACCAGCTCTAACCGAGTAGATCTGGGGGTCCGAGTGGAACTTCCGGCGGAGATTTTTTCACATCTTACAGATGAATTGTATGAGAGCAAAATTGTATACAGGACAGAAAAATTTGAGGACAACGTCCGTACCTTCTGTATGAATCCGCATGGAATCGTGGTCAATGAAAATACGAAGGGGATTGTGACTGTAAATGGCCACAGCTACGAGGATCCGGAAAAACAGACGGAAAACACGAACTTTGCGCTTTTGGTGGCGAAGCATTTTTCAGAACCGTTCAAAGACAGTAACGGATATGGAGAGAGTATTGCGCGCCTGTCCAATATGCTGGGAGGCGGAGTGATCGTACAGCGGTTCGGAGACTTGATCCGGGGACGCAGAAGTAACCGGAAACGGATTGAGGAAGGGCTGGTCCGTCCGACTTTGGCTGCAACTCCGGGAGATCTGAGCCTGGTCCTGCCAAAGAGGATTCTGGACGGAATCATTGAAATGATCTACGCACTGGATAAGATTGCCCAGGGGACAGCCAATGATGATACGCTATTGTATGGTGTTGAAGTAAAATTTTATAATATGGAAGTGGATATTGATGAGAATCTGGAAACGATCCATAAAGGACTGTATGTGATAGGAGACGGAAGCGGCGTGACCCATTCCCTGTCCCATGCATCTGCCAGCGGCGTCCATGTGGCGCGGCATATATTGAACTGCAGCTGAACTCTGTAGGCAGTTCCTTAGAGTGGATATACCTTGATAGAATGCGTTTCGCCAGCTTGCAGGGCATGAGGAAACGGACAGATTATTGGGGCGGATGAAAAAAGAAAGTGAGACGGGATATGAAATTAGGAGAAAAGCAAGTATTGATGGTTGTAAAGAAAGTTGAGTTCGGTGTATATCTTGGAAATGATGAGCAGCGTGTGCTGCTTCCCAAAAAGCAGGTGCCGGCAGAGGTGGAACCGGGTGACCCGGTGGAAGTATTTTTGTATAAAGATTCAGACGACCGTCTCATTGCGACTACCCATGAACCGAAATTGACAATGGGCAGGCTTGCGGTATTGGATGTTGTTGACGTCAGCAATGTAGGGGCATTTTTGGACTGGGGGCTGGAAAAGGATTTGTTCCTGCCTTTTAAACAGCAGACAGCGAAAGTAAAAAAGGGGGATCAATGTCTTGTATCCCTCTATATCGATAAAAGCGAACGCCTATGTGCTACTATGAAAGTCTATCCATTGCTCCGCACAGATTCCCCCTACAAAAAGGATGATAAAGTAACCGGGATTATTTACGATACCAGCAATAACTTTGGGGTATTCGTGGCAGTGGATAATACATATTCCGCCCTGATTCCCAAAAAGGACGTCACCGGCACACTCCGTGTAGGAAGCAGAGTAGAAGCCAGGGTTACAGCGGTAAAAGAGGACGGAAAGCTGGACTTAAGCCTGAGGGAGAAAATTCCGGAGCAGATGGATAAGGATGCGGACACAATCTTAAAAGCAATCCGTGCATATGGCGGGAAATTACCATTTACGGATAAAGCAGACCCGGAGAGGATCCGGCAGGAATTTGATATGAGCAAGGCGGCGTTCAAGCGCGCGGTCGGAAGACTCTTGAAGCAGGGGAAAATAGAGATCCTGGACAGTGGGATACGATTGCAATAAGAAGGAACTTAAGGAAGTATAAGCAGGCAAACGGCTTAAAAAGGATGGATATGAAGGTACATTATCGGATTCAAGAATATTTTATAGAAATTGTCCGTTGCTTTGGCACAGAGCCGAGAGTGATCCTTCCAGAACAGATTGAGGGATATCCGGTAAAAAGAGTGGCGGCATATGCATTTTCGTCCAGAAAAGACAAGGAAGACACGGATATCCTTGTATATGAAGGGGCAGGAGAGCCTTTGTTTGTGGAGCAGGAAAAGCTGTTGGCAGGGGAAGCCGTTGAAGAAGTGATATTTCCTGATACGGTAGAAGAGATTGGGAATTATATTTTTTATGGCTGTAAAGAACTGAAAAAGCTGGAGTTTTCTGACTCTTTGGAGAGAATTGGAAGCGGGGCATTTACTGGGTGCAGCAATATGGGAAGCCTTAGGGTTCATCTAAAACATGGGGAAAGATCCTGTGTGAAAGAAATCCTGGGTGATCTGTGGCAGAGGATTGATGTTATATTTGAAGTACAGGCGGACGGGACAGATGAGATAGAGAACCGGGAGATTTATCTGGTGTTTCCGGAGCATTATGAAGAAGCAGTGGAGAACACACCAGCCCGGATTTTATTTACCCAGCATCACGGGATTGGTAATCACTACCGTCAGTGCTTCTATAACCGGGAAATGGATTATCGGAAATATGACAGCCTGTTCCCATTAGCGGCGGCACAGGATGATACGGATGTGCTGACAGATCTGATATTTGGCCGGCTGTGCTGTTCTTACAGGCTTACCCGGGAGCATGAAAAAATGTACGAGGAATATGTGATAGAGCATCAGAGGGAAGTTGCAGGTTATCTGACAGCGCGGGACAGGCTGGATCTGCTGAGCGAGATTTCTTCGAGGAAGCTGTGGAAGCAGGAGGGGCTGGAGGATGCGATCGATGCAGCGGCAAAGAATGAGAAAGCGGAAATATTAAGTTTCCTGATGAATGAGAAACATCTGCTGTTTCCAGAAAAGAAGCGGAAACGGTTTGAACTGTAGGAGTGGACATAGATGGATATTAAGAGGGCAAAGCAGGAAATAAAGGATTCTATCGAAGCCTGCCTGGCAAAAGATGAATTTGGTGCGTATCGGATTCCGCCTATCCGACAGAGGCCGATACTTTTGATGGGACCGCCGGGAATCGGTAAAACTCAGATCATGGAGCAGATTGCACGGGAATGCCATGTGGGGCTTGTGGCGTATACGATCACGCATCATACGAGACAGAGCGCGGTAGGGCTTCCGTTTATTAAAGAAAAGCAATATGGCGAAAAGACATATTCTGTTACAGAATATACGATGAGTGAGATCATTGCTTCGGTATATGAAAAAATAGAGCAGACCGGTATCAAAGAAGGAATCTTATTTATCGACGAGATTAACTGTGTGTCTGAAACACTTGCTCCGGCTATGCTGCAGTTTTTACAGGGGAAAACGTTTGGGAACCAGAAGGTGCCAGAAGGATGGATGATCGTAGCAGTGGGAAATCCGCCCGAATATAATAAATCTGTACGGGACTTTGACGTAGTGACGCTGGACCGCCTTAAAAAGATTGATCTGGAAGAGAACTTTGATGTCTGGAAAGAGTATGCTTACCGGCAGGGTATCCATCCGGCAGTGATTTCTTATCTGGAGTTGCGCAAGCACCATTTTTACCGGGTAGAGACGACTGTGGATGGAAAGAAATTTGCGACTGCCAGAGGATGGGAGGATCTTTCACAGTTTATCCAGGTATATGAGACGTTGGGAAAAAACATAGACAGGGAAGTTGTCTGCCAGTATATCCAGCATGAGAAGATAGCAAAAGACTTTGCGAATTATCTGGAACTGTATTATAAATACAAGGCAGACTACGGTGTGGAGGATATCTTGAAAGGCAGATGGAATAAAGCAGTACTGCAGAAAATAAGGGCTGCTGCCTTTGATGAACATCTGAGTATTGTAAGCCTTTTGAATGGAAAATTAGGTGAATTATTTACGGAATGCTACCTATGCGATGCCTATGTATCAAAATTGTATCAATATCTTATTCATTACAAGGAAAATAAGACGGCAGAGAGGATAGAGGATATCTGGCATCTGGCAGAGAGAGAGCTTGCAGATTTGGAAAAAAAGGAACTGCTGGACAGGCAGGACGAGCTGATCATGAAGCGTGTGATCGCGGCATTGGAGCGATTTACTATCTGCTCGAAGGGGGAAGTATCTGATGCAGAAGCGGCTTTTGATGCGGTGAAAGGTTTATTCCAGAAAGAGGTAGATAAGCGAGAAACATCTGTAGAACACACCTCTGAAATGTTGACGCATGTATTTGATTTTATGGAGGAAGCGTTCGGGGACAGCCAGGAGATGGTGGCACTGATCACGGAATTAAATGCCAATTATTACAGTATCTGGTTCATCAAGGAGAATGGATGTGACCAGTATTACCGCCATAATAAGGGACTTTTATTTCAAGAGCGCCAACAGTCTATCTTACGGGAGATGGATGACATAGAAGGGATTTTGAACACCAGTTTAAAATGAAGGATAACAGAAAAAAGCTCCTTGTGGGAGCTTTTTTCATATAGTTATCTAAAAAGGAATGAGAGTAAAGTACGGAAATCCAGGGAATCTCTCCCCCGGATGTCCAAAACTTTATGAGGGGGAGATAGTTGTTGTTCAACTATCTGACATTTAGTATAAAAGAAAAATGTGTCCAAAATGTTTTCAATTCCTAAAAGAACTCGAAAAATTATAAACAAAAAGAAAAAACATCATAAAGGAGCTGATAATAGTTTGTTCTGTATGATACTTACAGGGCTTCTATGAATGCAAGGAAGCTTTATGATGCTGTGTAAACAAGCTTTCCGCGGCATATGGTATAACGGACTTTTCCATAGAGTTCTCTTCCTGTAAAAGGAGAATTTGAGGACAGGGAAAGATATTCTTTGGGTATCCAGAGCTCTTTCGGGTCAAACAGGACCAGGTCGGCCGGGCTTCCCTTTGCAATTTTTCCATAGGGCAGATGGTACAGCCGTGCCGGGTTTATGGTCATTTTTTCCAGAAGTTCTGTCAGGCTTAAGTGCCCTTCCCGGACAAGCGTTGTGATCCCAAGCGCAAGGGCTGTTTCCAGCCCGATGATTCCGCTGGGGGCATCTGGAAATGGCTTTTCCTTTTCCAGAGCGCTGTGGGGGGCATGGTCTGTAGCGATGATATCAATGGTTCCGTCGGCAAGTCCCTGGATGATCGCAAGGCGGTCCTCTTCAGTCCTAAGGGGCGGGTTCATCTTTGCCAGAGTGCCATGGACAGAAACAGCATCCTCCGTCAGGGAAAAATGATGGGGAGTCGCTTCGGCGTGGACATTAGCGCCCATATTTTTAAAAGTGCGTACAAGCTCCACGGAATATTTGGAACTGATATGCTGTATGACTACATGTGCACCTGTGCGCAGCGCCAGCATACAGTCTCTTGCGACCAGAGATTCCTCTGCAATGGCCGGAGAACCATAGAGGCCTATCTGGGAGGAAATTTTCCCATGGTTGATCCCGTTATTCTGGATAAAGGCCGGGTCTTCTTCATGTAGGCTGATGGGCAGATCAAGGGCTGCAGCTTCCTGCATTGCCTTATAGCAGAAGGACGCGTCCGTAACGGGAATTCCGTCGTCCGTAAATCCACAGGCGCCGGCTTCCTTAAGCGCGGTCATGTCAGTAGGGACTTTGCCTTTAAGCCCGTGAGACACGGTTCCGGTCTGGAAAATACGGATGTCTTCATTTTTTGCCCGTTCCAGGATATCCTGTAGTACCGGCACGGAATCGACTGTGGGCGACGTGTTCGCCATGCAGATCACGGAGGTAAATCCGCCCTTTGCCGCGGCAAGAGAACCAGTATGGAGAGTCTCCTTGTGAGGAAATCCGGGATCGCGGAAGTGTGCATGTGTGTCGATCAGCCCGGGTGAAATAGTCAGGCCCTCTGCATCAATGCATTCGTCTGAGGATGCAGCAGGGATATCTGAATTGATTTCATCGATGATCCCATTCTTGATACGTATATCTGCTTTGCAGGAAGTATTGGTATCGGGATTTACTAAAAGTCCATTTTTAATAATCATCTGCGTGGCTCCTTTTTTACATTTATCTGATATGGAGTAGTATAAAAATAAAAGAATATATTGTCAAGAAAATCATATGATAATAAGACATGGCGGGCATCAAAGGTTCAGCTTCATTACAATGAACTTATAAAAAAAGATAGATATACAAGAAGAAGCTCCCGCACAGGGAGCTTCTTCTATATAGTTATCTAAAAAGGAATGAGAGTAAAGTGTGACATCCAGGGATAATTCCCCAGATGTCTTAACTTTATGAGGGGGGAGATAGTTGTTGTTCAACTATCTGTGTATTAGTATAAAAGAAAAATGTGTCCAAATTGTTTTCAATTTATAAAAGAAGTAGAAAAATTCTAAACAATGAGTTTATAATGTAGAAAAATGTCGTAAAATGGAAGATAGAAACATGTGATAGAGATCAGCGAGGTGTGAGCAGATGGAGAATCGAGAGACGGCCGGGCGGCTGGATATACTAGGAAATAAAATATGGAATGCATCCAGAGATGAACTGTATCTGGGAATGAGGTTTTTAGATGTGGCATTGAGCAGCCTGACGTACCAGATGGATACAAATATAAAACCCTTTGGAACAGACGGGGCGGCGCTATATTTCCATCCCCAGCGGCTTGGGGGGCTGTACCGGCAGAATCGGATCCTGGTGAACAGAGGGTATCTGCATATGGTGTACCATTGTATTTTCCGGCACATGTGGAAGGAGTATCCGTCAGAGGGGGAGTTGAATGTACGTCTGTGGAACTTAAGCTGTGATATTGCCGCAGAACATCTCATAGATGGGAGCTATCATCGTTCCATCCGCGCTTCCAGAAGCCTGCTTCGGAGAGAGGCCTACCGGAAGCTGGAATCAGAGGGAAAAACGCTGCATGCAGAGAGAATATTCCAGATTTTGCCAGAGTGGGAGTTGGATGAAAAAGGACTGTCAAGATTGGAACAGGAATTTTATGTGGACGACCATCAATATTGGGCAAACCATCAGCCGGAGAAAAATCTGGACATGGAAACAAGTATGCAGAAAAAATGGCAGGATATCAATGAGAAGATGGAGACAGATTTGGAAACGATTTCTAAGGAGGCTTCGGAAAAAAACGGGGATCTGCTGGGACAGATGAAGATTCAAAACAGGGAACGGCAGGACTATAAATCATTTCTTAGAAAATTTTCGGTATTACGGGAGCAAATGGAAGTAGATCCGGACTCATTTGACTATACATTTTACAGCTACGGCCTGTCTTTATATGGGAATATGCCGTTGATTGAGCCGCAGGAGACAAAAGAAGTAAAAAGGGTGGAAGAGTTTGCTGTTGTGGTAGATACGTCCATGTCATGCTCCGGGGAGCTGGTACGGAAATTCTTGGAGGAAACCTATACAGTATTAAGTGAAAATGAAAGTTTTTTCAAGAAGATCAATGTGCATATCATCCAATGCGATGAGGCCGTACAGTCAGATAAAAAAATTACATGTGAGAAAGAGCTGAAAGAATATATGGAGGAGTTTACGCTTTATGGGGAGGGCGGAACTGATTTCCGTCCGGCGTTTGAATATGTAGATGGATTGGTATGTCAGGGGGAGTTTTGTGATCTGCGTGGGTTGATTTATTTTACGGATGGGTATGGAATCTATCCTCAGAAAATGCCGGAGTACCAGACGGCGTTTGTGTTTATGCAGGAGGATTACCAGGATGTAGATGTACCGGGATGGGCAATGAAACTCATTGTTGAACTGTAACAAAGGATGAGCGGAAGGCTCCTGACTCTTGCTTTGTATCTCTTAAGATGCTATATTATAATATGATTTGTTTTGGTGAAAAAGGAGGTAAATTGTAATGAAAGTATTATTGATAAATGGAAGTCCTCATGCAAAGGGGAGTACATATACGGCGCTGCATGAGATGGAAAAGGTTTTTTCAGAGGAAGGGATGGAAACAGAGATCCTTCACGTCGGCAATCAGGATATCAGGGGGTGTATCGCCTGTGGGAGCTGTGCAGGCAAAGGGAAATGTGTGTTTGACGATATGGTAAATGAGACGGCGGCGAAGTTTGAGACATGTGATGGACTCGTGGTGGGCAGTCCGGTTTACTATGCCTCGGCCAATGCTACGCTGATCGCATTTCTGGACAGGTTGTTTTACAGCACTCATTTTGATAAGACGATGAAAGTCGGGGCCAGTGTGGTGTCGGCCAGGAGAGGCGGATTATCGGCTACATTTGATGAATTGAATAAGTATTTTACAATCTGTGGAATGCCTGTAGCATCAGGGCAGTACTGGAACAGTATTCATGGAAATAATGCAGATGAGGCGCAGCAGGATAAGGAAGGGCTGCAGATTATGCGCACGCTGGCCAATAATATGTCATTTTTGATGAAGAGCATTGCTCTGGGAAAAGAGAAATTTGGACTGCCGGAGAAGGAGCCGTTTCAAAGGACAAATTTTATCAGATCATAAAAATGACTACATAAGAAAATGGTAAATGAGATGATAGAATGGAAACAGAAGTTTGAAGAGGAAATATTAGGAAAAGGTAAGACATAAGGCAGAGGATATGCGCAGACGAAAAGAAGAAAAGCGAAAACAGGAAGAGAAGAATCGTCAGGAGGAAGAAAAGCGTAAGGCGCAAGAGGCCGTGCGCAAGGCAGAAGAAGAGCGGCAGAGAAAAGAAAAGGAAAAATTCGAAGCAGAAGAAGCACGTCGTCAGAAAGCGGAAAGACGGAAGACGGAGTATACACTGCTGGGAGACTCGTGGGAGGAAGAACCAGATACGGCTGAATCGGACCAGGATAATAAAAATATTGAAAAACTGGAAAATTATAAATATTTTCAAGGAACGCGGATCAAAAAGTCTATGACGATTCCGCAGGCCTCTTACAAAAGGGCAGAACAATTGTGCAAACAGGGGAATATCCAGATGAAGCAGGTCATATCCGGATATGACGGGATCAACAGAGAAGTTCGTGGGCAGGCGGATGCGGTTGGTAAATCTGGGGACAGAGAATTTCCGGTCAGGATCATATTTTCCCGTACTGAGGTCACCCACACGGACTGTAGATGCCCGGAGTGTGTCCGAAACTATTATTCATGGAATTACAAAGAGACGAAATGTCCCTATAAGGCTGGAGTATTAAATCTTCTAGAGGATTATCTGAACTCACATAATTTAGGTGACGCCACGGATGCAAACGGAAGAATCCTCATGACATTGTATCAGAAAAAACGGTCAAATCTGTTGATGTCAGATGACGAAGAAAGGGAAGAGAGTCTGAAATTCGTACCAAGGCTGATCAAAAAGGACGGAAAATTATCGGTCTCTTTTAAAATTGGAGAAAAGAAGCTGTTTATAGTAAAAAAGCTGGGTGATTTCTGTCAAAATGTAAAAGAATCCGCTACAGCTACCTATGGTTCCAATACCGAGATCAATCACAACCAGGATCATTTTACTGAAACAGGAAGAGGCTGGATCCGTTTTGTCAACAAGATCGTCCGTGAGGAGGAAGAGTTCCTGCAGCGCCTTATGGATTCCCGAAATGACTATTACTATCGGAAATCCAGTGTGGGAGGTTCGCTGAATCTGTTTGGCTGGAGACTGGATGAGTTTTTTGAACAGCTTGCAGACGAAACGGTTGAATTTGAAGATAAAGACGGCTGGGAGAAAAAGAAGAAGGAAATGTTGTCTCGTGCAGAACGTAATCCGAAAGTTACAATGCGTATTTCTGCGGAGACAATTGAAAAAGATAAAGGATTCCACGGAATAAAAGTGGAAGGTACTCTGCCGGAACTCTTTTTAGGGACAGACACCGCTTATTTTATCAGTGGAGGAGAACTGTGCCGTGTGGACAAAAATTTCCTCGAAAAGATTGAACCATTGGCAGATCTGGCAAAGGAAGACGCCTTTTCTTTCCATGTGGGGAGAAACCATATGTCGGAGTTTTACTACAGGGTCCTGCCGAAGCTTGAGGATGTGGTGGATGTGACAGAGACTGCGCCGGAACAATTCAGATCCTATCTTCTGCCGGAGGTACAATTTGCATTTTATCTGGATGCGGAAGAACATAATGTAACCTGTGCAGTGGTCGCCAGATATGGAAAAAAAGAGTTTTCCGTATTGGACATCATCAGTAAGCAGCAGAAGGGAATAGAGCCTCTTAGGGATGCAGCCAGAGAGGAAGAAGTCCTGTTCCATGTCATGCAGTGGTTTCCGCGGATTGACTGGGAAAAAGAGGAACTGCACTGCGGAGGAGACGAAGAACTGATCTACCGGGTCATGGAAAACGGCACGGAGAAGCTGATGGAAATCGGTGAGGTCCGTTGTACGAAGCGTTTCCTTGGATATCATGTGGTCAGGCCTGTGAAAGTGTCTGTGGGGGTTTCGGTGTCCTCCGGGCTGCTGGAACTGGATATTTCTACGGACGACATTCCGAAAAGTGAACTTTTGGATATTCTGGCGAGCTACCGCGCAAAGAAAAAATATTACCGGCTGAAGGACGGTTCTTTTGTAAATCTGGACGATTCTTCGTTAAATATGCTGTCAGAGATGATGGAGGCCATGCGTCTAAAACCGAAGGAATTTGTAGAAGGGAAAATGCATCTTCCCATGTACCGTACCTTATATCTGGATAAGATGCTGGAGGAGAATGAGAGTGTCTACAGCAGCAGGGACAGCCATTTTCGAAAGGTAGTCAAAGGATTTAAGACGGTAAAGGACGCGGATTTTGAAGAACCAGCCAGCCTTTCTAAAGTGATGCGGAACTACCAGAAAAACGGCTTTAAGTGGCTGAGGACACTGGAAGCATGGCAGTTTGGCGGAATCCTGGCTGACGATATGGGGCTTGGAAAGACGCTGCAGGTTATTTCCGTGCTGCTTGCGGCAAAGCAGGAGGGGAAAGAAGGAACTTCCCTTGTGGTGGCCCCGGCGTCACTGGTATTTAACTGGGGAGAAGAATTCCAGCGGTTTGCGCCGGAATTGAAGGTTTCCTTAATTACAGGGACGCAGGAAGAACGGCATAAGATCATAGATTCCTGCCAGGATGCGGATGTGCTGGTGACATCCTACGACCTTTTGAAGCGTGATATTCATTTTTATGAGGATAAGCAGTTCCAGTATGAGATCATTGACGAGGCACAATATATTAAGAACCATACCACTGCGGCGGCAAAAGCAGTGAAGGTGATCAACAGCCGGATCAGGTATGCGCTGACAGGTACGCCGATTGAGAACCGGCTGAGCGAATTGTGGAGTATTTTTGATTATCTCATGCCGGGCTTTCTATATGGTTATGATGTGTTCAAACGAGATCTGGAAAGCCCGATCGTGAAAAGCAGTGATGAAGCGGCAATGAAACGTCTGCAGAAAATGGTGGGGCCGTTTATCCTGCGCCGGCTGAAAGGGGACGTATTGAAAGACCTTCCGGCGAAGCTGGAAGAGCACCGTTATGTCCGGTTTGGAAGTACCCAGCAGAAGCTGTATGACGGGCAGGTGCTCCATATGAAAGAAAACCTTGCAAAGCAGGATGATGCGGAATTTAATAAGAATAAGATGTTGATCCTTGCGGAGCTGACAAGGCTCCGGCAGATCTGCTGCGACCCGTCTTTGTGCTTTGAGAATTATAAAGGCGAGGCGGCGAAATTAGAAGCCTGCCTGCAGTTGATCCAGAGCGCTATTGACGGCGGACACCGAATGCTGGTATTTTCCCAGTTTACTTCTATGCTGGCGATATTGCAGGACAAGCTGGATGAGGCCGGGATTGCTTATTATACGATCACAGGCAGCACTTCCAAGGAAAAGCGCCTGCAGATGGTAAAAGCGTTCAACGAAGGGGATGTTCCGGTTTTTCTGATCTCTCTGAAAGCAGGCGGCGTGGGCTTGAATCTGACAGGGGCGGATGTGGTCATCCACTATGATCCGTGGTGGAATCTGGCAGTGCAGAACCAGGCGACGGACCGCGCCCACCGGATTGGGCAGACGAAGAAAGTGACGGTCTATAAACTGATCGCAAAAGGGACGATCGAGGAAAAAATACAAAAGCTTCAGGAGACCAAAAAAGACCTTGCGGAGCAGGTCATTGGGGGAGAGGGAGCACAGCTTGGCAGCCTGAGCAGGGAAGAAATTATGGAACTGCTTGGGGTGTAGTATAAAGACATTTTGAATCAAAAGGCTGCATGAAAAGGAGTCCCTGATCATGCAGCCTTTTATTACAGTAAATATTATTTACATACAGTTGCCGCTTGCTATATGGCTGGCTGTATGCTGAATGTGCAGCTGCATCCGGTCTGCTTTAGAAATTCTGCTGCTATATCCTGCAAGGCTTGGTCATTCTCCTGTTTCTGGATCTTCAACTGTACCATTCTTTTTTCTGGAAGATAGGATGGATTTTTGGCAAGAGGGATTTCAGCTTTCATGCAAAGCAGCTGTGCGGTTTTGAACAACGCATTCTGATTCACTTTGTCCGCGATATGGATACGCCATCCAATCTGGTCAGCAGCCATCTGTAGAGTTTCTCCGTACATCCTTCCAACCATAGGAGAGATAAAGCTGAGTTCCAGATAACTTCCCTTGGAGTCCTGTTTTAGGCTTTTTTTGTCCGGCTTATGGGGCAGTTCTTCAAATGTCTGGTCTATGCAGAAAAAAGCTGTATTTTGTTCTGTTTTTTCTACAGAGGGATTGGCAGGAAAAAAGAAATCCTTCTGTTCTGTGCGGTTAAGGGGTACGGCATATGTAGAGTTTTCCATTGGCTGTCCATTGATGGACAATGCCCAGCCGGTAGTGGAGCAGAAACGTTCGGATGCTTTTTTATCACTGCCTTGTTGACTTTCATCCCCAGACAGGGCCACTGTATAACATTTCTTATCTGCATAATAGGATGTTTTGGTTAACCGTTCCCCAAAAAGCATGGTAAGCAGAAGAAGAGCCGCATTATGGTTCATAGACGGGCTGATCTGGGCAGTCCATCCGGTTGCATCGGCAAAAACCTGAGCCTTCTTTTGGAAATCTTCCATGTCCTGTGCATCGGGATAATCAAACTGCAGCAGGACCTTTCGCTGTCCGCCGTGATAACTGAGTTTCCGGTAGGAAAATCCGTGAAATGCAGCTTCAATCTGGGCAGATACTTCCTGCTGGGTCAGTTCCTTTGGAGCAAGCGCTTCTTTTACATCTTCTGGTGAAGTTGCCTCGAATAGGAAAAGACGTCTTGTATTGGGTGAAAAATACGGGCTATGGAGAAAGGGTTCCTGCATTTTTTGCAGGAGGGCATCGTCCGTTATGGATTTCCCGTACCAGATGTGGGCAATCTGGGAAACGGAAAAGGCCTTGCCGAAGTAATGTTCCTGCCAGTATTCCCAGAGGCGTTTTTCATCGTTTTCTGTAAACTCTTTTTTCATCTGCAACGTATGTGGGGGACAAAACGAAAGCTGTTTTCTCTTATTATGGAGCGTGATTTCATAAGCCTGCCCGCATTCCGGAAGATAAATCTGCCTCCTGTAATCCTCAGCAGCCAGTTCGCTCCCCAGTTCATCGATCACCTCACGGTTTCCATGCACGAGGAAAATGCGCCGGGCAGAGAGACGTTCCAGCAATGCCATGATCTCAGATTTATCTCCATGGGCGGAAAGTCCGACCTGTTCAATCCGGCATCTCACAGGAACCGTACTGCCATTGATGGAAAGAGTGCGTTCTTCCGGGTTTTCCAGAAGATTTAAGAGCTGGCGTCCGGGTGACTCTTCATCCTGATATCCGGTGATGATGATGCAGGCATTTTCCAAAGAAGCCAGTTCTTTTGCGTACTGTGCGCTGGGGCCTCCGGTCAGCATACCGGAACTGGAAAGGAAAATAGCAGGGCCCTTGGTCTTCAGGAGTTCCTCCCTCTTTTGCGTGGCTTGGACAGGCTGGATTTCTTTTGTATAAAAAGGTTCGTTTCCTTTTAGGACACGCTTTCCAAGTGCGTTTTTCAGATAGGTGGGATTTCTGGTATACATAATATTGATATCCCGGACCATGCCGTCTACATAGACAGGAACAGGTGGGATTTCCTGATTTTGGATTGCTGCACGTAAGATCAGCAGGACTTCCTGAGAACGCCCAAGGGCAAATGCGGGGATCAGGATTTTTTTCTCCTGCCGGATGCATTCGCCAACCAGTTCCACCAGCCGCTTTTCTTCTATCTGCCGATTGGCATGGAGCCGATTTCCATAGGTCGTCTCCACAATGGCGGCATCAGGACGAAGCTTTGGGATGCGGGCGCCCTCAATGGTACGCTGGGAAAAGTTGGAAAAATCGCCCGAATAAAAAAGGCTTCCCTCCTCCGTTGTCAGATAAATACAGGCGGCCCCGGCAATGTGTCCCGCAGGATAAAATGTCAAGGTGAACTTGTCAAAGATGGGAAAGGGGGTCTGATAGCCAAGCGGATGGATCCGTCCCAGCATGGCAAGTACGTCTTGTTCTGAATAGTGTGGGATCTCGTCTTCTCTGTATTTCATGATTTTTAGGCTGTCATATAAAAGTACACGGGTCAGGTCTGTAGTCATGGCTGTCATGTAAACAGGGGCTGACGGAAACGCCTTGCTGATCATGGGGAGCGTTCCGATATGGTCCATATGTGCATGGCTGACAATGATCGCATCCAGCCCACCTTCTTCCTGTATAGTACGGAAGTCCGGGAGAGGGTCTTTGGAATTAGACTGACGGATCCCGGAGTCCATCAGGATTCCTTTGCCTGCAATCCGGATATAAATACAACTGCCGCCGATTTCCATGGCGCCGCCGAGAAAATGAAGATTCATAGGTTTGATCCTTTCTGTACTTTTTGCAGATATAAGGATTTACTTTGTGTACCTTACATCAATGTTCTGTCAGTTATAAACGTAGCAAAATAAAGAATAGATGTCAATAGAGTGTTTTTTGTCAGGTTTGCCTTTTCCTTTGCGGGGGGAAGTGATAAAATAATAGAAAGATCAGGAACTGTACATGGGAATATGAATGGATCAAAAGTGGTGGATTATGGAATTCAGTCATGAATTAATTATGCCAAATCAGGGACTGCCGTTTAAGGTATTTCTGTTTGAGGGCGGAGAAGGCAATTATTTTCGGAATAAGCATTGGCACAGGTCGGTGGAATTGTTTGCGGTCTATGAAGGAAACCTGGAATTTTATCTGAATGAGCAGGCTTATCCGCTGCGGACCGGGGAGTTTATACTGGTGAATTCGAATGAGATACATTCGATTGATTCCCCAAACCCGAACCGGACGATCGTGCTCCAGATCCCGTTAAAGACATTTGAAGATTATTATACAGGAGAACAGTATATCCGGTTTACGCATACTCCACGGGCGAAGGATGGAGAGGTCATGAGGCTGATCCGGGAGATCTATGCGTCTTATGAGGAGCGGATGTGTGGATATGAAATGAAAGTGAAAGGCCTGTATTATATGCTGCTTTATCTTTTGGTGACAGAATACCGGGAGACGGATGTCACCCCCGATATGGTAAAGCGGAATAAGAAATTAAACAGGCTGTCCCTGATCACAAATTATATCAAGGAAAATTATGCTTCGGATCTGTCCCTGGAGACGCTGGCGGAGGTCTTTGGATATTCGCCCACATATTTATCCAGGATGTTTCAGAAATATGCGGGAATTAATTATAAATCCTATCTTCAAAGCATCCGTCTGGAAAGGGCTTTTCAGGAACTGGCGAACACAGGGCATACCATCAGCGAGGTGGCCCTGGACAATGGTTTTCCGAACAGTAAAGCTCTGGCGAAAGCATTTCAAAAAAAGTATGGGATCTTGCCCAGTGAATACCGGAAAGGGATTGGGAAAGAGAAGAAGCTGTAACGGGCCACAGGGGTTGGGAACTGCTTTTTAAAAGTGTAGGTAAAAAGGCAAAAAAGTGACATACATTAGATAAGTTATTGGTGGAAAAGTATAAAAAAAGCTGTTATTATGGTTCTACAGAAGTTAAAAGTGACAAAAGTTTTCATCATTTTTTAAGGAGGAACCATGATGAACATTCAGAAAGTGACAGACCATGCATTTGGCAGGTATGGAAAAGTCCTGGAGGGATATGACCTTACCAGAATCTTGAAAGAGATGGAGCATACGCCTTTGCCGAAAGAAGTCGTGTACGTTCCGTCCGTGGAGGAACTGGAAGCCCTGCCTGAGGCAGAACATTTCCAAAACCGTGCCTTTGGCGGATTGCCGATCCAGATGGGCTACTGCAATGGGGACAATTACAAGCTCAATGCTTTAGAGTATCACCGTTCCAGTGAGATCAACATTGCAGTGACCGATATGATCCTGCTAATTGGTTCACAGCAGGATATCCAACCGGATCATACATATGATACTTCTTTGGTGGAGGCGTTTTTTGTGCCTGCAGGTACGGTGGTAGAGATGTATGCCACAACCTTGCATTACGCCCCTTGTACCGCGGCAGAAGGCGGTTTCCGCTGCGTAGTCATCCTTCCGGCAGGGACCAATACAGAACTTACTTTCCCGGTAGGAGAGGTTGGAGAGGAGAGGCTGATCACAGCGAAAAACAAATGGCTGATCGCCCATGAAGAGGCTGGGATTGAAGGCGCGTTCTGCGGGCTTAAAGGCGAAAACATCAGCATTGCGTAGAAAGAAATGTAATCCGGCGCGGAAAGAAAATGCAATGCGTCTGGAAAAGACCGGTATATATATTTTGAATTAATAATATAAAAAGAAAGGTGGATACATATTATGATGAATATGCCAGAATTAAAAATCGGAGTTGTTGCAGTAAGCAGAGATTGTTTCCCGGAGAGTTTGTCTGTGTCCAGACGGGAAGCGCTGATGAAAGCGTATAAAGAAAAATATGGGGAAGATGGTATTTACGAATGTCCGATCTGTATTGTAGAGAGTGAAATCCATATGGTACAGGCATTGGAGGATATCAAGAAGGCCGGATGTAATGCATTGGTGGTATACCTTGGAAACTTTGGCCCTGAGATTTCAGAGACATTGCTTGCAAAGCATTTTGACGGCCCGAAGATGTTTGTTGCGGCTGCAGAGGAGACAGGCAGCAACCTGATCCAGGGAAGAGGAGATGCTTACTGCGGTATGCTCAACGCCAGCTACAATTTGAAGCTGCGTAATGTAAAAGCATATATCCCGGAATATCCGATTGGAACAGCAGAGGAATGTGCAGATATGATCGCAGAATTCCGCCCAATCGCAAGAGCAGTCATTGGATTAAGCAGCCTGAAGATCATAAGCTTCGGACCACGTCCGTTGAATTTCCTGGCATGCAACGCACCGATCCAGCAGCTTTACAATCTGGGCGTGGAGATTGAAGAGAACTCGGAACTGGATCTATTTGAAGCATTTAATAAGCATGCAGGGGATGAGAGGATTCCGGCAGTTGTAAAGGAAATGGAAGAAGAACTGGGCGAGGGCAATAAGAAGCCGGAGATCCTGGCAAAGCTTGCGCAGTATGAGATTACTTTGAAGGATTGGATCGAGGATCACAAGGGTTACCGCAAGTATGTGGCGATCGCAGGAAAGTGCTGGCCGGCATTCCAGACGCAGTTTGGGTTCGTACCCTGCTATGTAAACAGCCGTTTGACCGCACAGGGGATTCCGGTATCCTGCGAGGTAGATATTTATGGCGCGCTGAGTGAATTTATCGGAACCGTAGTCAGTGAAGACGCTGTGACACTGCTGGATATCAACAATAACGTACCGGCAGATATGTACAAAGAAGAGATTGAAGGAAAATATTCTTATACACATAAGGATACATTTATGGGATTCCACTGCGGCAATACGGCCTCCAGCAAATTGTCCTTCTGTGAGATGAGATATCAGCTCATCATGGCAAGGTCTCTTCCGGAGGAAGTAACACAGGGAACGCTGGAGGGCGATATCAAACCTGGCGATATTACATTCTACCGCCTGCAGAGTACGGCAGACTGCAAGCTGCGTGCATATATCGCACAGGGCGAGGTGCTCCCGGTAGCCAGCCGTTCCTTCGGCGCCATCGGTGTATTTGCGATTCCGGAGATGGGCAGATTTTACCGTCATGTCTTGATCGAAGGCAATTATCCGCATCACGGCGCAGTGGCATTTGGAAATTATGGAAAGGCATTATTTGAAGTATTTAAGTATATCGGGGTTCCGGTAGAAGAGATCGGCTATAACCAGCCGGCAGGAGTTCGCTATCCGACGGAAAATCCTTGGAAGTAAGCAGATGCCTTTGGGTATCACAGAATCCATTTTGTTTTTATGATTTAGGGCGTGTTTGAACGTGATTCAGACACGCTTTAAATCACAGTTGAAAAAGAAAGAGAGGAAAAACAAATGTTATATATTGGAGTAGATCTTGGCACTTCGGCAGTGAAGCTTCTTCTGATGGATGAAAATGGAAAAATCCACAATATTGTTTCAAAAGAGTATCCTTTGTATTTTCCGCATCCAGGCTGGTCAGAGCAGAGTCCGGAGGATTGGTATACTCAATCAGTAGATGGAATCAAAGAATTGATCAAGGACTGTGATAAGGGCCAGATTGCAGGTATCAGCTTTGGCGGACAGATGCACGGGCTGGTGGTCCTGGATGAGCAGGATCAGGTCATCCGCCCGGCAATCCTGTGGAATGACGGAAGGACAGGGAAAGAGACGGATTATCTGAACGAGGTGATTGGCAAGGACAAACTTTCGGAGTATACGGCAAATATTGCATTTGCAGGATTTACCGCTCCGAAGATCCTCTGGATGAAGGAACAGGAGCCGGAGAATTTCGCGAAGATTGCAAAAATCATGCTCCCAAAAGACTATCTTGCTTATCGGCTGAGCGGCGTACATTGCACGGATTATTCGGATGCCTCCGGTATGCTGCTCCTGGATGTGAAGAACCGCTGCTGGTCCAAAGAGATGATGGATATCTGCGGTGTTTCAGAAGAACAACTTCCAAAGTTGTTTGAGAGCTATGAAGTGGTTGGAACAGTGAAGGAAGAGCTTGCAAAAGAAATGGGACTGCCAGAACAGGTGAAAGTGATCGCCGGGGCAGGGGACAACGCTGCGGCTGCTGTAGGAACCGGAACCGTGGGCGACGGGATGTGCAATATTTCTCTGGGAACCTCCGGGACCATCTTCATTTCCAGCAAATCCTTCGGTGTAGATGAAAATAACGCCCTCCATTCCTTTGACCATGCGGATGGACACTATCATCTGATGGGCTGCATGCTGAGCGCGGCATCCTGTAACAAATGGTGGATGGATGAAATCTTGAAAACAGCGGAGTATGCGAAAGAGCAGGAGCCGATCCAGAAGCTGGGTGAGAATCAGGTATTTTATCTGCCTTACCTGATGGGAGAGCGTTCTCCGCATAACGATCCCCAGGCAAGGGCTGCCTTTATTGGAATGACCATGGATACTACAAGAGAGGAAATGACACAGGCAGTGCTGGAAGGCGTGGCGTTTGGACTGCGGGATTCCCTGGAAGTGGCACGGAGTCTGGGGATTCGGATCGAACGGACGAAGATATGCGGCGGCGGCGCAAAAAGCCCTCTTTGGAAGAAGATCATCGCTAATGTCATGAATCTGAAAGTGGATGTGATCGAGAGCGAGGAAGGCCCGGGATATGGCGGCGCGATCCTGGCGGCTGTGGGCTGCGGCGAGTTTTCAAACGTGGAAGAAGCAGCGAACAAGCTGGTGAAGGTGGTAGATACGGTGGAACCGGAGGCCGAGCTTGTGGAAAAGTATGAAGAACGGTATCAGAAGTTCCGGCAGATTTACCCGACGGTAAAGGGGCTGTTCCGGACATTGGCAGGATCTTCTCATACCAGTAAAAAATGAGAGATTTTTGTATGTTTCCATAATACCCTGCAAAAGGTATAAGTAGTTATTCTCAAATATTATCTTGCTCATGGACAGAAGCTGTGATAGAATAAATCCATTCATGGCTCTTCTGTCCATGAAA
Source organism: uncultured Lachnospiraceae bacterium (assembly GCA_910589385.1). Classification (GTDB taxonomy): domain Bacteria; phylum Bacillota; class Clostridia; order Lachnospirales; family Lachnospiraceae; genus Schaedlerella. The sequence continues at coordinate 99,987 of CAJUTU010000003.1, read as the reverse complement.
TCTATTATCTGATAATACTATCAAGGGATGCTCATCCCGGTTTCGCAAGGAAGATTTTGATTAGGCTATTCTATGCAAAGGAGGAATGTTTTTGCTCAAGATTTATATAATTTCAGCTTTGACGCTGCTCATACATTCACTGGATTCTATAGGAAGGACTGTGGTGGTATGTTTGTTTTTTGGGCTGCTGATGGCAGCGGCGCAGACAGATAGAAAGACGATGACGATTCCGGACTCGCTTGTGTTTGCGGCACTGGGGATCAGCTTTTTTTCCATTCCTTTTTTTCCAGAACTTGGATTGCCGGACCGGATATTGGGAATGTGTTCTGCAAGTCTGCTGCTTTTGGGGGCCGCAATATGTATACCAGGCGCCTTTGGGGGCGGAGATATCAAGCTGATGGCCGCCTGCGGCCTGCTACTGGGGTGGAGATACAGCCTGCTTGCCTTGGGGATTGCAGTTTTTATAGGAGCGGCATATGGAATCTGGATGCTGGCAATTGGAAAGGCGGGCAGAAAATCACGGATTGCATTTGGACCTTTTTTGTGCGGGGGAATGGCGATAGCGTTTCTTTGGGGGGAAGAGGTGCTGTCTCTGTTGTTTTAATTTGTCATATTTTCCTGATGTGCTCATAGGACGTGAACCGTTCTATACAGATTCTAAAGCTGTGCTGGATTTTAACAGAAACGTAAAAAATTCTCAATTTTAAAGAGAGTGGGAACCTATGGAAAGAAATGTAAATATTATTGCTGGGCTAAATGGGGAAAAGATTGTTTTAATCAACGATATCCGTTTTAAAGGAAAAAAGAGGGAGGACTGGAAAGAGGTGGAGGACTACCTTAAAGAATACGTTGGAGAGTTTTACGAGATTGCGGAAACGTCTGAGAAGATATTCATTTCCAGCAGTTTTCCAGATGAATATGCTGGTTCCGAAAGCTGGCTTGCTTTGAAAGGGGCTGTTGCGAAGGCCAAGGCTAATGCGTCGCAGGGGATTTCAGAGCTGATCCAGATTGCCACGAATAGTGAATACTCGGAGAATATGAAAAAGAAGCATGAGAAAGATGCAAAATACGGGTGGTATCGGTATGATGTGCGGTTTGCCCTACCGGTATATGATGATAAAAGCGGAGAGGTATGCCGTTACAATATCTTTTTTGCACGGATGCTGGTACGCCATGATGCGGACGGAAAGAAGTATATTTATGATCTCTTTTGATTTTCTATATGAAAATATTGAAAGTTGAAGTATAATTAGTGTAATAAACAGAAAGGCGTATGTGCAATATCGTGTTTACAGTAAAAAAGATTTTATTAAATATCACAAGAAACAAGGGCAGGAGTCTTATCCTGGCGGTATTTTCTTTTCTGACGGTTTTCTTTGTGGGAATTTATTTTGGGAATCTGGAGCGGAATCATCAACTGCTGACTGAGCTTGGAGCAAAAATACCTGTGACGGCTGCGGTTTCAAACTCCACCGGGGACAGGCTGGCAGGGCTTGATATCACGGAGAAACGGATAGGATCGTTCCTGGAACTCGGCCTGAAAGAATGTGTGATCACTGCGGAGAGTTATGGAAATATCGGAGCTACGCTGGAAAATACAGAAGAAAGAGTCAGCGTCCATTTGACGGGAACAAATACCGTATCATCCATGGATGCGTGGAAAACGGAATTTTCGCAGGAACGGGAGCAGATGGAAGAACTGCTTTCGGGGGAAAAAGGCTTTTGCCTGCTGAACGAAAACTACATGCAGGAGCGGGGAATGTCTTATCAGGTGGGGGATGTGCTTGATATCAATCTGTATCATGCATTGTATGACGATTTTGACGGAGTTTCTGGTTTTGTAGAAATCACATCCTCAGAACTGGAGATTGCCGGTTTTTATCAGACGGCTCAGGAGAGTGCGTTAGAAGCGGCCGATATCGTATGCCCTGTGGCATGGCTGGCCAGACAGTATCAAGAGGCAGGCGAGAAGCTGCTATATTCGTCGGCAAAGGGAATCGTAGAGAACCCTCTGGAACTCAATGGACTGAAATCAAAAGCAGAGGAAACGGGGTTTTTGCAGACTGACACACAGTCTATGGGAGGAAGGCCGGGAAATGCACTGGTGATAGACGACCGGTTTTTTATACAGTCCGCATCCCAGCTGAAAAACAGCATCCATCTGTTGGAGCTTTTTCGGATGCCGCTGCTCTTGCTGGTCATTGGAATTTCGGCGCTGGTCTCTTTTTTCGCAATGTGCAGCCGGAAACAGGAAATTTATCTGGAACGCTGTATGGGGAGAAAGAGGGCTCAGATCGCGGCAGAACTGTCTGGTGAACATGGGGTTTTATCCTTGCTGGGCGGTGCGGCGGCGCTGCAGATAACAGAAGGAAACCGCGGCCTATTCATTTTGGCGTTGTTTTTGGGAATCCAGACTGTGACATCGCTGGCGGCGGCAATCTGGTTAAGTCTCGAAAATCCAATGAAAATTTTTTCGCGAATGGAATAAAAAGCGCACTCAGACAGTGTGGGGAGGAATTATGAGCTGTATTTTAAAAGCAGAGCACGTCAGTTATACATATCAGGGAAAGTATCAGAAAGTCCATGCATTAAAAGATGTCAGCTGTACATTTGAACATGGAAGATTCTATGCGGTAGTCGGAAGGTCAGGGAGCGGAAAGACCACATTATTGTCCTTACTGGCCGGGTTGGATAAGCCCACACAGGGAGAAATCTTCTTTGAAGGAAAATCTTATGCAGAATTAGACGCGGCGAAGCTGCGCAGGGAGAAACTCTCCATTGTTTTCCAGAATTTTCAGCTATTTCCGCTGCTTACTGTAGAAGAAAATATCATGTATCCCATGGAGCTCCGTAGGGTAAAAACAGCGGCGGCAAAGGAGCAGGCTGGCGTGCTGCTGGAAGAAGTCGGCCTGTCAAAAGAACTTCGGAAAAAATATCCTGCCATGTTAAGCGGCGGGGAGCAGCAGCGTGTCGCCATAGCCAGGGCGCTTGGCTCAGGGGCCAGAGTCATCCTGGCCGATGAACCGACTGGAAACCTGGATTTTGAGAATGGGGAAAACATTATCCGTATTTTAAAGAGGCTTGTGGAAGAGGAAAACTACTGCGTGATTCTTGTAACACATGACAGGGGAATCGCAGAACAGGCGGATATCGTATATCAGGTACAGGACGGAAGAATTGATTATGCGAACAGAGAGCGTTCATAAGATGAATACGGCGGGATGGTGAACAGTCTATGAAAAACAGTCTGAAGCAAATCTTTCGTACACCCTTAAAAACAGGGCTTTTTTGTATGATATTTATATTCGGCACCATGCTCTTTACGGTGGGGCTGAACCTGTGGCTTGAGATATCAGAAAAAATAAAAATGGCCGATGAAACGTTTGTCACGATCGGCACGGTCCGGCAGAAAGAGCAGAGTACCATGATGGAGGGTCAGTGGGATGCCGGACTGAAAGATTATATTTATCAGGAAACAGAAACTTACGGGGATCTTTTGGATCCGGAGATTTTGGAAAGTCTTGATATAGAATATATCAGCGGCCCACAGCAGCGTCCGTATTTTGGTGCGGTTTCTCAGGATATCCTTACTGGAGGGGAACTTACAGAGGAGAGCATGACCGGCATTTCTCTGGTAGAAATCCGGGCTTTGGAGGATTGTGTGCCCACAGAACCGGTCAGTGTGGAGGTACTCCGCGTACTTTGGGGGGACGCAAGCCTTTCAGAAAAAAGGATTGATTTCTGCGCTCACAGGACAGAACATCCGGATTCTCTGGAAATGGGAAAAACCTATATTACATTTATCGGCATGAATCCGATAAATGCGGAAAAACATGACGGATTTACAGGACTTTTCGAATATATGCCCCTGCCTGTCTATGAAAATCAAACACGGCTGTGGTATGAAGTGACAGAGGATTTCTATGAGACAGAGGAAGGAAAGCGCTGGAAAAACATTGCTGGGAGACTTAAGCTGTGCCATGAAAAAATGGTGCCGGTGACGCCTGTTTGCGACCTACAGCTTTTACGGCCATTTCATGACGGGGATGCGGTGCTTGTGGAGGGCCGTGAAATAGCGGAACACGAGTATGAAAGTGGGGCGAAAGTGTGCCTGATCCCACAGGAATTTGCGAAATTAAACGGCATTCAGGTGGGAGACCGTTTCCAATTAGAATTTTATTTTGCTGATTATAAAAATCCGTTGTGCCAGGCAGCCTTGACGGGCGGTGGGCTGAGCGCCGAGGCACTGGACGCTGACGGAAATGCGCTGGATGCTTTTCTGGTGAGTGAATACAAGATCATCGGTATTTACTCGTATCCGGTTACGGTTACGAATAGCCCATATGCTTTGGGACGCAATCAGATTTTTGTCCCGGAAAACTCCATTTCTGAAAATTACGAAGACCATGTGTCAGAACGTGGACCGATGCAGGCATACAATACTTCTTTCCGTATTAAAAATGGCTCTGCCGGTATATTTTTGGAGGAAATCGCGAAACTTCCCGAAAGCAGTCTTCTGGAAATAGAATTTGACGACGGAGGATATGAATCATTTGCTTCTAAAATGAGAAATACCCGGATTGTGGCAGGCGTACTGTTTGTGGTGGGATTTGCGTTATTGCTGGCGACAATTGCATTTCTGATGTATTTTATGATCCTGAAACAGAAAAGGCGTACAGCCGTTGAAAGGGCGCTTGGCATGACAAAAAGACAGTGTATCCTGTCATTGCTGGGCGGAATCGTGGTATTGACATTAGTCTGCAGTATAGTCGGTGCAACGGTTGGAATGAGCATGAACCGTGTTGTGCAGGAGGCCGCGGATAACGGGGAAGATAGTTTCAGCAGTGCTTACACAAAAGGGATTTTGGAAGACAGTACAGAAAAAGGTATTTCACTGGAGAACAATGAAAATATGTGGGGGATGGTCTGTCTGGTTGTTGTATGCGAAACAGGTCTTGTAGGGGTTCTGGCGCTCTTTTTTATCAATCAAAACCTGTGCATAGAGCCAATCCGTGTCCTATCGGCAAAAGGGGATGAATAACGTAAAAATAGTATTTCTCCAAAAGATAAGTGGGATTATAGGTGAATCACAAATAAGTAAATCATATTTTACTAAATTGCAATAACGTGATATAGTGTAGCTATACTGAATGGAGGTAGAATTATGTTTGTCGGCAGAGAGCGTGAATTGGCATCCCTCAATAGATTATATACATCTGATAAATTTGAGTTTGCAGTCATCTATGGTCGCCGCCGTGTGGGAAAAACTGCACTCATCAACCAGTTTATCAGTGATAAAAAGGCAATCTACTTTATGGGGGTAGAGAGTAACGCCAAACAAAATCTGGAGAATTTTAGCAAAAATATTATAGAATTTGAAACAGGTATTCAGGCTGAGACGGCGTTTGCTTCATTTCAGGCTGCATTAGAACATGTTTTTAAGCTGGCGGAAAAAAATCGTCTGATTTTAGCAATCGATGAGTACCCATATGTGGCCCGCTCTTCCAAGAGCCTTGCTTCTACTTTACAGCTTCTAATTGATAAATATAAAGACGATTCTAAATTGATGTTGATTCTTTGTGGATCTTCGATGTCTTATATGGAGGACCACGTACTGGCATATAAAGCACCACTTTATGGCAGGCGGACATCGCATATGAAAATATTGCCCTTTGATTTTGCGGATACCTGTCGGTATTTCAAACATTTTTCCGGTGAAGACAAAGCTATGGTCTACGGTATTGTGGGAGGAACACCGCAGTATTTATTGCAAATGGATGACAGACTGAGCGTTGAGGACAACATTAAAAATACATTTCTGAACCCAACCTCTTCGCTTTTTGAGGAACCTGAAAATCTATTGAAGCAAGAGGTACGGGAACCTGCACTTTATAATGCCATCATTACGGCCATTGCAACCGGTGCTTCCCGTATGGCGGAAATCTCTACAAAAGTCGGTGAAGATACCAGTGTTTGTGCCACCTATTTGAAAAACCTAATGGCATTGGGATTAGTTCAAAAGGAAACACCTTATGGTGAAAAGGCATCTCGAAAATCAATTTACGCCATTGGTGATAATATGTTTCGGTTTTGGTATCGGTTTGTGCCGGAGAATAATTCCATTATAATGAAGTGCATTTGTATCTATTTGCAAAAAACGGATTCACAAGAGGTTGTGTAGAAGCTGCCGAGAATATGGAAAATGTGACACTGGTGCAGTACAAAAATCTTTTAGAGAAAATTACAGAATGATGGATTGTGTGAAACAGAAACGATATGGCTGTTTCTTTTCCTTTTACCTTTCCCCACTCCATGAAAAGTAACGGCAAATTTTTATTTTATAAAAAAAGAAATGTGTATCTTGCAATTAAAATTTGCATATGCTATAATGCCATTAGGCAAAAAGAGATGCAAAAGTTCCATGTGAACAAAGAACGAAATCCCCGAACCGTGTTCCAGCACAGTTCGGGGATTCTTCTTTACTTTTATAGTGGCAAAGCACCCACCAGGCTATTTGTTGCTCTTGTCGTCACCGTCTAACCATTTGATGATGTAGTGGCAAGCCACACCAGCCATAACGGCGATTAAAAAGGATGCAAATAACTCCATGTGAACACCTCCTCCCTGTTGCGGGTATCGGTGAGCAACACATAGATTATAGCATACTATTTCATGTTCGTGTACCTTTTCTCAAAGATCTATTCTCGCTATTTCTGCGGACACGCTCTAGCCTTATGGTTAATCTTCTCGTATAGTAAATGCTCATTTTCACATCCGAGAAGAATATTTATATCTTTATCTTTACTGTGCATTCTTCTTTATGCTCAATTATGGGTTTTATCATTATCTGGCTCCATATCATTCTATACCGGATTCCGTACAAAAGCAAGGGACTTTAGGCTTTGTGGTACTTTCAGCATATCGCTTCACATATGCTTCAATCTTGTCCATCTGTTCTGCCGTCTTTGGATTCGAATAGGGAATCCTTCGGATGATCCTGGAGATATAATCATTTTCTAAAATAATATCCATGCTTTCCCGGTAGTTAATATCAAAAAAATATGCAATATAGGACACCCAGTAATCCATTGCGGTGATACGGTCTGCGGACAGGATGCATTGATTACGGAATATGGCATCATAGATATCAGGAGAAATCTCCTGTGCCCCGATCTCTTCTGCAGATGCCCCGAGAAGCGTTTCGGTAGCGTCTGTCAACTTCACCCGGCAGTTATCCAATTTGTCTGCGTCCCGGATGAGTTTGGCATGGAGCAATGTCCTGGCATCGGAAATGCCGGACAGGCGATAATCGCTGTGCTTTGCAATGGCTGTGCGGATGATGGGATCCCAGGTGTCTTCTGCCAGGAATTCCCGGATCATACCCTCCTCAAAAAGTACCTGTACTCCATAGGCCGCATGGTCCATCGTGTCAGGCTCAAAGCTGTTAAAACGCCGGAGCTGTTCAAAACGGCCCAGGTCATGCAGGAGCGCGATCAGCTTTGCAAGCTCCGTATCTTCCTCGGAAAGCCGCATCCGGCGGGCAATGGCGGAAGACTGTCCAACAACGCCATAAGTATGGATAATCTTCAGACGGACTTTGTCGTCCGTCCGGTCATAATGATCCAGATAAGATTCAAAAATTTCTCTGGCAAGGGTATAGTTCATTATATTCATCTCCTTTGTGCAAAACGGTTATAGTTCATGGTATGGCTTGGCCACAGGCTGTAATGCAGAATGTACTTCCGATTATAGTATATTTTCCGGTGTGATTTCAACTGATAATGTTAGTCATTTTATTTCCTTTGAACAGACATATTATATTGAAATCCGTACATGATAAAGTGAAGAGGCTGTCACATATTTGAATTTTCAAATGGCCTGGGGCATGGATGGCAGTCCTGGATAAAAACGGCGAAAGCCGGTCATATAGGAGAGGTGGAGCAAAATGAGAAGAGAATCAATCTGGCAGCAGTCCACAGTGATTCCGGCAAGGCCGGAGCTGCCGGGAAATCTCAGCACGGATATTGCGGTAGTAGGCGGCGGACTGGCAGGAATTTTAACGGCTCATTTTCTGGAGCAGAGCGGACGCCAGTGTGTGGTTCTGGAGGCAAACCGGATTGGGAGCGGTCAGACCGGGCATACAACAGCAAAGGTTACGTCTCAGCATGGCCTGATCTACCAGAAGCTGATGAAATGCGCCGGAAAAAAAAAGGCAAAGCAATATGCGGATATCAACCAGCAAGCGATAGAACGGTACAAGATATTAATTGAAAAATATCAGATTGACTGTGACTGGGAGGAATGCCCTGCTTGTCTGTATACAAAGAAAAATGGAAGGGCATTGCGGGACGAATATTATGCAGCAAAAGAACTGGGGCTCCCTGTGGAATTAAAAAAGGATACGGAACTTCCCTTTGCGGTGGAAGAAGCATTGTATTGTTATGGGCAGGCATGCTTTCATCCGCTAAAATTCTTAAAGGTCATAGCAGAGAATCTCCAAATATATGAAAAAACAAAGGTACTACAGGTAAAACCACATCTTCTGACGACCAGCCGGGGGACTGTAGAGGCGGAAAAAATTGTATTTGCCTGCCATTATCCTTTTATAAACAGGCCAGGCTATTATTTTCTGCGGATGTACCAGGAGCGCAGCTATGTGCTTGCATTAAATAATGCGCAGACGATCCACGGAATGTATCTGGGTATTGATCCTGACGGCTTATCCTTTCGGCCAGCCGGTGAAATGCTCTTGCTTGGGGGTGGGAAACACAGGACCGGAGAAAACGCTATGGGAGGACAGTATGAATACTTGTTGAATCAGGCAGAAAAATACTGGCCTCAAAAGTGCTGGAGAAAAGACGAAAATGTAATTCCCTGGTCAGCGCAGGACTGCATGACGTTGGATGGGATTCCCTATATCGGGCAGTTTGGGAGGAAGACGGAAGACTGGTTTGTGGCGACAGGGTTTGGAAAATGGGGGATGACTTCTTCTATGGCGGCAGCAGTGTTATTGACGGATGCAATCTTCGGACGTGAAAATTCCTGTGCGGAAGTATTTTCTCCGCAGAGGCTGCATGTGGCTGCATCTGCCAGGACTTTTTTGGTGGATGGGATATATTCGGCAGCCAATCTGCTAAAACAAAAAGTTGTCCCTCCGAAAGAAAAGCTGAAACAGATAAAGCCGGGGCATGGCGGTGTCGTGGAGTATAAAGGAGAAAAAACAGGGGTCTATAAAGCGGAGGACGGGCAGGTTTTTGCCGTGTCGGTGAAATGCCCCCACATGGGATGCCAGCTTGCCTGGAATCCGGATGAGAAGAGCTGGGACTGCCCCTGCCATGGCTCACGGTTCGATTACCGGGGGAGGCTGTTGGACGGACCGGCACAAACAGCGGTGTATATAGAATGAAGACGCCACATTGCTTGAATTCCCCCAATGGGAATGATATACTTGAAATGTTTTATGGAGTTTTAACTGAGTATATGAACGGAGATGGGGAAAGTGATGGAAAACCTTACAATTTATAAAAAAATTATCCCGGAAAAATCTGCATCCTATGCAGATTTTCCTGTTTCTTTCAATCAAGAGATCATAAAATACCTGGATTCCTGCGGCATTTCCCGGATCTATACCCATCAGGCAGAGATGTACGAGGCGGCAATGTGCGGCTCCAATGTGGTCATTACTACATCTACCGCCAGTGGTAAGACCTTAAGTTTCCTTTTTCCGGTCCTGCAGCAAATTCTGGAAGATCCGCTGACCAGGGCGGTGTTCCTTTACCCGACCAAGGCGCTTGCCAGCGACCAGTACCGTGCCCTGACGCCAATTCTGGACTATTTTGGGCCGGGGCGGATTTCGGCCGGGGTATACGACGGTGATACGATGCCTGCAGAGCGCAGCCGTATCCGCAAAAGTGCAAATATTATTTTGACCAATCCGGAAATGCTGAATTCGGCGTTTCTTCCGAACCACAGCAAGTTTGGTTTTGATTTTATCTTCTCCAACCTGAAATACATAGTAATCGACGAACTGCACAGCTACCGGGGAGCCTTTGGCGCGCATCTGACGAATATATTCCGGCGGATGAAGAGGATCTGCAATTACTACCGGTCCGATCCAAAGTTTCTGTGCAGTTCTGCTACGATTGCCAACCCTGTAGAACTGGCAGAAAAAATCTGCGGCACATCATTTGTTCTGATAGAGAAAGACGGCTCCCCTGCGCCGGAGAAGGAATACCGTATCATCCAGCCGCCGCAGATCAAAGGTTCCAATGATAAGATTTATGGAAGAAAGTCCGCTGCCACGGTCGCTTCAGAATTGATCTGCCAGCTTGCAGAAGACGACAGACATTTCATTGCATTTGGCAAATCCCGGAGAAATGTGGAAGTCATCTTGAAGGAATCCAGGGACAAACTGGATTCGGCTGCTTTCTTAGGCAATGGAAACAGTGGGAAGATTGCCGGATACCGGGGCGGCTATACTCCTCTGGAGCGTAAAGAGATTGAGCAAAAGATGCTAAACGGCGAACTGTCGGGACTGGTTTCTACCAATGCATTAGAATTGGGGATTGACATTGGAAAACTGGATTCCACCGTGCTTGCTGGTTATCCCGGAACCAGAGCTTCTTTCTGGCAGCAGACCGGGCGTGCAGGGAGAAGCGGCGGGAGATGCGTCAACTATCTGATTCTGGATAACCAGCCCTTTGACCAGTATATTGCGACAGACCCGGAATGGCTGTTTTCCATGCAAAGTGAAAATGCGATCGTGGATCCGGATAATTTATTGATCGAGCTGTCTCATGTCCGGGCTGCTGCTGCGGAAATGCCCCTGGCCATGGATGATATCGGGCTGTTTCCGGACCTGGGAGAAATAATCCCGGTTTTATTAAAAGCAGAAGAGGTCAAAAGCCTTTCCGGCCGGTTTGCATGGGCAGGCCCGGCGTTTCCGGCGGGAGATTACAGCCTGCGGAATATGGACAAAACAAGGTTCAAGCTGATCCTTGATGAAGAAACAGTACAGACCAAAGGAACAGGTGCCGCAGATGCCATGTGCCAGGCGATCACAGAAATGGATGAATCTCAGGCGTATCATGAACTGCATCCGGGAGCCGTCTATATGCATGGCGGAGTACTTTATGAAGTGCTGCGATTGGATCTGAAAAGCCGGACCGCTTATGCAGTCCCGTTTTCCGGCAATTATTATACCGTACCGGCCGGAAATATGGATACAACCATCCTGCAGGAATTTGAAGGGATGCATTTCGGACGGATACAGATACATTTCGGGGATATCAACATGAATGAAGTGATCTACATGTTTAAGAAGCTGCAGTTCCATAACCATCAGAATCTGGGGTATGTACAACTGCCTCAGCCGCATCAGAAGGATTACGATACTGAGAGCACCTGGATGGATATACCGGAAAATGTAATAGAAGTTTATCGTCGTCTGCTGCTGCCCAATGCATCTGGCGAACTGGTATTGAACAACCATTTCGAAGGCATTGCCCATGCTGTCAAAAATGCGGCTATGATGGTTACAATGACGGCGCGGGATGATATTGATGCGGTGATATCCGGGGACGTGATCCGCTGTGAGGGCCGCATGGCGGTTGAGCAGGAGACGGAGGATTTTCAGGAGAAAGAGATGCCTGTCCGGCAGGTTTCGCTTTACATATACGACAGATATGAGGGCGGCCTTGGGTATTCAGAGAAAATCTATGGCCTGGTGCCGCAGATTATCGAGAATGCCATCCGCCTGGTCAGCGGATGTACTTGTGAAAACGGCTGTCCGGCCTGCGTGGGGGACTATAGCCTGGATAAGAAAATGGTGCTCTGGGGGCTGGAGAACCTAAAAGAACAGACCCTACCGCCGCAGTATTGCGGAAAATATTCGGAGAAAGATCGCCCGGTGTTCCAGAAAGAATATTTGTTCTCAAATTTACCGGAGCAGTGGGGTATATTTTGTGAAAAGGCAGCTCAAAATGCGGAAAGCGGCTCGGCATTTCTAGGAACGATAAAACATGTGGAAGTAAGGGGGCATGACCTGCTTCTGACAGTGGAGAACACATTTTATGAAGCATGGCTTAGGGAACCGGAAAATATGTGGGAGATGGAAACAATATTGCGCCGTTATGTGCAATGTCCGGCAGATATGAAATTGGAAGTGCTGGTGGAAGAGGATTTGGAAACATCAAAAAAAATCAAAGAAAAGCTGCAGAGACGGTATATGAAAAGTGTAGGGAAGTAATGGTTTATGCAGAAAATACAGAAAGAATCGGGAAAATATGAAAACGGATTTTAACGAAGAATGGAAACATTTAAATCAGTACCAGATGGATGCGGTGCTGGACGAGTCTCCGGCTTGCGTGGTGAATGCCAACGTAGGAAGTGGGAAGACTACGGTATTGATCGCCAAAATCTTATACCAGCATTATGAAATGGCAGTCCCACTGGAAGAAATGGCGGTCCTTACCTTTACAAATAAGGCGGCAGACGAGATTGTGGGAAGGCTGAGAAAAAAAGAACCGGATCTGTCAGGAGAACAAGTACAGGGGTTCGGCACATTTCACAGCGTGGCGCTTTCGATGCTGAAAAGGAAACTTCCTGTGGAACAGATGGGGTGGAATCCGGAATTTACGGTGATCAGCCCGGACGAAGAGACAGACCTGGCCCTGGAGCTGATCGCCGCACAGAAGTTGAAGGTGAAGTACAAGAACCGCCTCAAAAAGCGTTTGGAACAGGAGTATTCAGGATATTTGCAGGGAAAAGAGTGCAGCAGATACAAAGATGATCTGTTTCGTTTGTTTCCGCTGCTGGAAACGGAAAAGAAACACCAGAATAAAATGTCCTTTTCAGATCTGCTCCGAGTGAGTACAAAACTGCTGCTTTTGGATAAAAAACAGGAAGAGATATGGCATCCAAAATGGATCATTGTGGATGAGGTCCAGGACAGTGATGCTTTGCAGATAGAATTTCTGGAGGCCTTGAAAGGAAAGGATACGAAGCTGTTTGCGGTTGGGGATCCGAACCAGGTGATCTATAGCTGGCGCGGAACGGGGGAGAATATGTTTTATCTTCTGAAGCACCGCTTTAAAGCAATGGAGCTGTCCCTCCCGGTCAACTACCGTTCCAGTGCTTCTATTCTGGAGGCGGCAAACCGATTTTTGCAGACCGGCACAGGAATCCAGAGCAGCCGGGAAACGGGGAGTAAAATTGCTGTAAAGAATCATTATGATCCGTTTCAAGAGGCGGAATATCTGGCAGGGCGGATTCAGGCGTTGCATGAACAAGGCAGGGCATATAGTGAGATTGCCGTATTTTACCGCCTCCAGAAGCAGTCGGAGATTCTGGAAAATGTGTTTGGCAGGCAGCAGATCCCTTATGAAGTTTCGATACGGAAAACGATCAAGGACATCCCGGCGCTGGACTGGCTGGTCAAAGTACTGCGGTTTTCTGTGAATCCGGCGGATGAACAGATTGGGATTGAAGTACTGGCTGATTCACAGTATGGAGAGAAGTGTTCCAGGGCAAAAGCGAAACAAATTGTTCTGGAACAAAAGAGAGAAAGCCATTTCCTTTATCAGAAAATGAAAGAGTTTTCGGAACAGGAAAAATGGAAAAGGACAGATGTGCCAGAGGCGGAAGAAGTTTTTATTTACTTCGGGCTGAAAGAGGCGCTTCATCCGACTTCCTCGGATTATCCGGAAACAAAACGGCTTGTGCTTGCGTCTTTGGAAAGAATCTGTAAGTACTGCAGAGAAAAGGGAGCCAGCCTGATTGACGGAACCAGGGAATTTGTCAATCAATCGGCGCTGTACGGAGTTAATGTGCTAAACGGTGACGGAGAATCAGGTGTGGATGGAAGAGAAAGCAAAGGCGGCGTTTCCGGGGATACTGTGAAGCTGATGACGCTGCATGCCTCCAAAGGTTTGGAATTTAGGACCGTATTTCTGATCGGGATGAACCAGGGGCTGATTCCGCTTCACAGCCAGGACTTTGAGCAGGAGGAAGAGGAACGCAGGCTTTTTTTCGTGGGGATCACCCGGGCAAAGGATGAATTGGAATTGTCCTATTATACGAATCCGGGGGAACCAAGGGTATCCGGGGAGTACAGCCGGTATCTGCGGATGCTGCCGCCCCACCTTCTGGAATGGGAGGAACTTCGCAGTGAGGAACAGAAAAAGAACAATCTACAGCAGCTGCGCAGGGAAGTACAGAAGCAGATACGGGAGAAAAGGGAGAAGGAAAAAGCGGAAAGCGGCGAAGTTGAGGAGAAAAAAACACAAAATGAAGAAATAGAGGGTGAAAAAGCAGAGAGGGAGACGGCAGCGGATGAAAGTATGACAGTAAGGCATGCAAGACATCCGAAGTATGGGACAGGCGTGCTGGTGTCGGAGAATGACATGATGGTGGAAGTGGAGTTTGCGGGGTATGGAAGGAAACAGTTTTTGAAGGCATTTGGAGAGGTGACGATTGAGAAATAATCTGTAAACCGTTTTTTTCAAAATCTCTTGCCTTTTTTGTATTTTTTTATACAATAAAGAGGATAAAAGAAATGTGGCGCGTATAGTACAAGTAATAAAATGGTGGTTAGCAAGCACATGAGAACTTATAAACTGACGATTGCTTATGATGGAACCCGTTATCAAGGATGGCAGAGACAGCCAGATACAGAGCTGACCATCCAGGGAACCCTGGAACGGACGATTTACCTTCTGAAGGGGTATTCTGTTGAAGTAAATGGTTCTGGCCGGACGGATGGAGGTGTACATGCCAAAGCCCAGACGGCCAGTATTCGTTTGCCGGGAAAAATAGAGGAAGATGCATTTTTAAAGGAATTGAACCAGATGCTGCCGGAGGATATCCGGGTGACGGACGTGGAACTTGTAAAAAATGGTTTTCATGCACGCTACAGTGCCAGTGGGAAACAGTACGAGTATACGATTGATACAGGGGAAAAAGCAGATGTGTTTACCCGAAAATATTGTTTTCATTTTCCGGAATATTTGGATATCCAGGCTATGAGGGCAGCGGCGGGATGTCTGATCGGAAAGCATGATTTTGCGGCGTTTACGGACCGCAATGAAGAACAGTCTGCTATCAGGACAATCTACGACATCCAAATAACAGAGCAAGGAAATAAAGTAAAGATCCTTTACGCAGGGAATGGCTTTATGTATCATATGGTACGGATCCTGACGGGGACACTCTTAGAAGTCGGAACCGGGAAACGGACTGTCGCGGATACGTCGGCTCTTCTAGAGGGAGGAGAGCGCTATCAGGCAGGTTTTTTGGCGCCTGCTTGCGGATTGGCGCTGAAAGAGGTATACTATTGTTTGGATAAAAAATAAGATGCAAGACAAAATTATATATTTCGGAAGGACGGCAGCAGAAATTTATGAAACTGATATCATGGAATGTAAATGGAATCCGTGCCTGTATGCAGAAAGGATTCCTGGATTTTTTCCAAAAGGCGGATGCGGATATTTTTTGTCTGCAGGAGACAAAATTGCAGGCCGGGCAGATTGAACTGGAACTGGAAGGATATCATCAATACTGGAATTATGCGGTCAAAAAAGGGTATTCGGGGACAGCGGTATTTACCAGGCGAGAACCTTTGAGCGTATCATATGGGATCGGGATTGAAGAACACGACCAGGAAGGAAGGGTGATCACCTGTGAGTTTGAAGATTTTTATTTTGTGACAGTCTATACGCCCAATGCCCAGGACGGGTTAAAGCGTCTGGATTACCGGATGAAGTGGGAAGAGGATTTCCGGGGCTATTTAAAGCATCTGGAAGAAAAGAAGCCTGTGGTTGTGACCGGGGATATGAATGTGGCGCATAAGGAAATTGACCTGAAAAACCCGAAGACGAACCGGAAAAATGCCGGATTTACAGATGAAGAACGTCAGAAATTCACAGAACTTCTGGACGCCGGATTTATTGATACATTCCGGTATTTTTACCCGGATCAGGAGGGGATTTATTCCTGGTGGTCCTACCGTTTTAAAGCCCGTGAGAAGAATGCGGGATGGCGGATTGATTACTTTTGTGTGTCGGAAAGCCTGAAGGACAGGCTGGCGGATGCGAAAATTCTGACCGAAGTATATGGGTCGGACCATTGCCCTGTTGAATTAGATCTCAATTTGTAATCATTTATAGTTACTGTTCACGGGGCCTTGCACCTTGCTGCAAGGCATCCGGCCAGTAAAATAGTGGTTGCGGGCATCCAGCCCCTCGCCGTCAGGCGACTTTTCAATGGGCTGGATGCGTTACAGTTCGCGGCCGGTTAGGCCGTGAACTGTAATTATTTATAAGTTTTATTGTATTTGTCGAAAATCAATGCTTGCACAACCAAAAGAAAAGAGTAAAATAAAATGGAAAAAACAGGAGGCGGTCATTGTGACAAAGATTGATATTATTTCCGGATTTTTAGGAGCCGGGAAAACAACATTTATTAAGAAAATGCTCCAGGAGGCATTTTCTGGAGAGCAGGTTGTCCTGATTGAGAATGAATTTGGTGAAATTGGGATTGACGGCGGATTTTTAAAGGATTCCGGCATTGAAATCCGGGAGATGAATTCTGGATGCATCTGCTGTTCTCTGGTAGGAGATTTCGGGAAATCCTTAAAGGAAGTGGTAGACACGTACCATCCTGAGAGGATTCTGATCGAGCCGTCGGGAGTGGGAAAACTGTCGGATGTGATCAAGGCAGTGCGGGACGTAGAGGATCAGATTGATGCAAAGCTGAATAGCTTTACGACGATGGTAGATGTGACGAAATGCCGGATCTACAGCAAGAATTTCGGAGAATTTTTCAGCAATCAGATTGAATATGCAGGCGCAGTTATTTTAAGCAGGACCGATAAGGCGAAGCAGGAGAAAATCGAAGAAAGTGTAAAAATACTGCGCGGCCTGAATACGAAGTCTCCGATCATTACGACATCGATCGCGCAGCTTTCCGGCGAAAAGCTGTTGGAAATTATGGAAGGCAGCAAATCGTTGGAAGAGGAACTGCTGTCTGAGCTGCGGTGTCCGGAATGTGGGGAAATCCATGAACATGGAGAAGACTGTTGCTGCGGTCACGAGCATGAAAGTCACAGCCACCATCATGGAGACGAGCATGAGTGCCACGGCCACCATCATGAAGACGAGCATGAGTGCCGCGGCCATCATCATGGAGACGAGCATGAGTGCCGCGGCCATCATCATGGAGACGAGCATGAGTGCCACGGCCACCATCATGGAGACGAGCATGAGTGCCGCGGCCATCATCACGGGGACGAGCATGAAAGTCACGGACATCATCATGGCGAAGATCACGAGGGCCACCACCATCACGGGGAAGGCCATGAGCATCACCATCATCACGGCCACCATCACGCGGATGAGGTATTCACAAGCTGGGGACGCGAGACCGTTAAGGCTTACACCAAGGAAGAGATCAGCAGTATTCTAAAGGCTCTGGAAACGGATGAGGTTTATGGTACGATTCTGCGTGCAAAAGGTATGGTTGCGGGAGAAGACGGTGAATGGATCTATTTCGATATGGTGCCGGAGGAGCATGAGGTCAGAAGCGGAACCGCAGAATATACCGGGCGGCTCTGTGTCATTGGCTCAAAGCTGAATGAAGAAAAGCTTGCACAACTTTTCGGGGTATAAGAGGTTTGTGAAGTTCCTAAAATTGCACTAAGAAACTGACCATAAAAATATTTGGCATCTACGGACAGTTTCCGGGAAAGGAAAGAAAGAGCATGAATGAACCAGATGTATTGGTATATCTGATGACAGGTTTTTTGGACAGTGGAAAGACTCAGTTTTTGAAGTTTACGCTGGAGCAGGACTATTTCCAGATTCCAGGGACCACACTTTTGATACTCTGCGAGGAAGGGGAAGAAGAATACGGCTCACAAGGGCTGGAAAAATATAATATAGCGTTAGAGCGGGTGAAAAAGCAGGAGGAACTGACAGAAGCCTGGTTAAAATCACTGGATGAAAAATATCATCCTCAGCGGGTTGTTGTAGAATACAATGGGATGTGGAAAGTCAGCGATTTCGAAAATCTGCCCCTTCCCGAGGGATGGGGGATCGAGCAGAAGCTGACCACTGTGGATGCCAGTACATTCCAGATGTATCTGACGAATCTGAAGCCGCTGTTTGTGGAAATGGTCAGGGGTTCGGAACTGGTACTGTTTAACCGCTGTAATGATATTAAACCGCTGGCAGGTTACCGGAGAAGTGTGAAAGTGGTCAGCCCACAGGCAGAAGTCATTTTCGAAGATGAAAATGGCGAAGTAGAAAACATCTTTGAAAATGATGTTCCCTATGACATGAACGCACCCGTAATTGAGATACGTCCTGAGGATTATGGTATCTGGTATGTGGATGTTATGGAGCACCCGGAGAGATA
Organism: uncultured Lachnospiraceae bacterium; assembly: GCA_910589385.1. GTDB lineage: Bacteria > Bacillota > Clostridia > Lachnospirales > Lachnospiraceae > Schaedlerella. Next base: position 81,576 of record CAJUTU010000003.1, on the reverse strand, counting down.
TAAAGGAAAAACGGTGGAATATACGGCAAAGGTTTTAAAACCGCGGACATTTACAGCAAAAATGTTCCTGCCGGGGCGTATGGCTATGACATGCTGTGCGGATGATATGTCTTTTCTTGGTTATGTATGCAAAAGTCCGTATGCATCCAAGCTTAAAGCCGGGCAATGGGTGAAAGTGCGGGCAAAGATAGGATATTCCAAGCTTGCGCTGTACCGGGGGACAGGTCCGGTACTGGAAGCTGAGAATGTGGAGCTGGCAGATCCGATAGAAGAATTGGTGTATTTTAATTAGTATAAGCCTGATGGCATCTATGAAATAACTCTTTTGAGGGTTTATATATTGATTTTCTTTATATATTAGCATGTAAAGCAGCGTTATTTCTTAATCTGTGAAGAATATTACGCTGCTTTTTTGTGTGACAGCAAAATAAAAAAGGAGTCTCCTGTAGTAACTACAGGGGATTCCTTTTTTAAGAAGTAGGACTGAAAAACAGCATTAGCGATAGTCCACATTATCAGATCGGTTTTCATTTATTCACAATATATGGACACTCCCGGTTTGATAAAACATCAATCAGATTTTTGACCGCGGAGCTGGCCATATTCAGGGTGGCTTCTTTCGTGTGGGCGCCGGTGTGAGGCGTGACCACCACATTGTCCAATCCGAACAACGGAGAATCCTCCGGGGGCTCGGTCTCGAACGCATCCAGTCCCAGACCGCCGAGCCGTCCGGACTGCAGTGCCTCAAATGCCGCGTCTTCATCAATAATGCCGCCGCGGGATGTATTGACTAAAATAGCGCCAGGCTTCATTCCTGCAATCGCGTTCCTGCCGATGATATGCCGTGTCTGCTCATTCAGAGGAAGGTGCAGGCTAATCACATCCGCCTGCTGTATGACTTCGTCAAAGGAGCATGCTTTAATATTCTGTTCTTTACAATAGGCATTGTCAATATAGGGATCATAGGCAATGAGATTCATATGGAATCCCTGTCCGCATGTTGCCACCACTTTTCCGATTGCGCCAAGCCCAATGATCCCAAGCGTCTTTCCTTTCAGTTCCATCCCGGTAGAGCGCACCCATTTTCCGACGCGGGTCTTGGTATCCAGATAGGGGATCTTACGGGCGATCGACAAAATAAGCGCAAAAGCCAGCTCTCCTACAGCCTGGGCATTGACGCCTGGGGTGTTGGTCACAGGAATTCCCATTTTCTTTGCAGCTTCAATATCCACACGGTCATATCCTGCCCCATAACGTGAGATGACTTTCAGTTTGCTGCAGGATTGAATGACTTTCTCAGTTACGAAATCCAGGCCTGCAATATATCCGTCACAATCCTTTAAGAGAGGGATCAGCTCGTCTTCGGTCAGCGGCCTTCCGCTGGTATTAAAGATCAGATCATCGGAAAATGTCCGTAAGATGCCAAGTACAGACTCGTTTTTCCCGGGTTGTAAGGAAGTCGGCGTTACTAATATTTTCATAAAAACACTCCCTTCTGCCGCCGGCCGGGCGGCGTAGTTCTGTTATCTGGCGAGTTCTACCGCTTCTCTGGTGAGGCGGGTGATTTCTGCAAACTGGCCTTCTTTTATGTACGCGTCTTTTACCATCCAGCTGCCGCCGCAGGCAATGATTTTTTCATAGGCCAGAAATTCACGGATATTTGCGGCGCTGACCCCTCCGGTGGGCATAAAGCGCACAGACGGGAACGGTGCGGAAAGCGCTTTGATGGTGTCCAGCCCGCCATATTGCTTTGCGGGGAAGAATTTCACAATATTCAGGTCATACTCCAGCGCGGCCATGATCTCGGTCGGGGTGCAGGTGCCGGGGAAAATAAAAATGTTATTTTCAATTGCAAATTCGGTGACGTTTCTGGAAAATCCCGGGGTTACCAGAAATGTTGCCCCGGCATCCACCGCGCGTTTTGCCTGTTCGGTATTCACGATTGTGCCTGCGCCTATAAGCATATCGGGAAAAGCTTTTGACGCGCGGCGGATGGATTCTTCCGCGGCCTCGGTACGAAAAGTAATCTCAGCGACAGGGAGGCCCCCTTCGCATAACGCCTCACACAAGGGGGCGGCGTCCCTCGCATCATCCAGTTTTACAACAGGTACGATTTTTCTTTTAGCAACCAGTTCCAGTAAATTATTTTGTTCTGACATGGTTTGTCACTCCTTTTTCATTCATGTAATGATTTAGAATCGCTGCTGTTTTCACCCATTGGTTACTTTTTTCGCAATATCGCTTAATTCGTCCAGCAGTTTTCCTTTTATTTCAATGTGGAATACTTCTGCAATGACCTGCGTCCAGCCATGGATAAAATAAATCCAGCCGTCCTCCACATGAAGGTTCTTTTTAGATGCCTGTCTTTCCGCCTGCACTTTAAAAAGCAGGTCGCCCCGGTAATTGATCTCCCACACCAGGCTGTCCTGCGGGAAAGAGCAGGCGTCAGTCAGGGGAGACCCAGGCGCGTCTTTGCCGAGCCCTGTAGCGTTGACGATCAGAGAATGGGGCTTTAAGGAAGCCAGAGTAGCGTCGTTGTCAGCAGGGACAGGGTTGTGGATAAACTCAAACTGGATATTTGGGTTTGCACAGGCCAGTAATTTTTTTGCTGACTCCAGACGCGGCTGGCTCCGGTTGGCGATGATGATTTTCTTAGGGATGTTTTCGCCGAATTTTTCCTGCCCCAGATAGATGCTCATGGCAAGGCTGCTTCCGCCGGCTCCCATCAAAAGGACGTCTCCTCCGTAGTCGCTCCAATAGTTTTCCGGCACAAAATTTTCCAGGGCAAGTCCGCTGGAAATGGGGTCTTTTGCGTGGGCGCGGTATTGGCCGTCCTTTTTCGAGATCGAGGAAACTTCCCCGAGCTGTCTGGCATAGGGGTCTACATAGTCAAATAAATCTTTACAGGAATTGTACAGGTCGATCTTGTGGGTAGTAACCAGCGCGCCAAGAGAGAGCGGGTCGTTTTTGATAAATTCGACTGCTTTTCGGTACTCCTCCGCGGGAGAGTGGGGAGCAAAATCAATCCCCTTGATGACCGTATTTTCCAGTTTCAGCGCTTCTGCCCAGGCGGGAAATACTTTCATAATAGATGATTTGGCAGTTGTCACACCAATAAAATAAATCGTTGGCTGTGTTGCCTTTTCGTAATAAAACATCGCATATCCTCCTATGGTTATATTGTATTTAGATAATGATGTTATAATGTCATGACATAATGGGGTATAAAAAATAAAAGGGGATATCCAAAGGGAGTCCTGAGTTTCAGGACTTTTGGACTGCGGACTTTGTCCGGTATGTATAGAATGAATCCATATAGAGATTATGAATTATAATCCCGCCCGTTCAGATAGATTCCATATTCATATCTGTCAGCAATAATTTTTGAAAGGCAGTATTCAAATGGGCCGGATTCGGTATAGGAGAGTCGCTTGCTGATCAATAGGGGGGAACCGAGGGGAATCTGCAATATCTGGGAATCAATAAAATCTGCGCAGGCAGCGCTGATCTTATCTGTGGCGCTTTTGATGACCAGGCCGTAATTTTTTTCCAGAAACTTATAAAGGCTGATAAAAGTGCCGTTGTACTTGTCCAGGTCGGGGAAAAGGGACCGGATGAGATAAGTCTCCATAATACAGATCGGCTCCTTGTTGGCGCACTGCACACGCTGTATCTGGTACACCGTCTCGTCTGCGCTGATATTCAGCAGGGAGGCGATGGCAGGAGGAACCTGTACCAGCCGGATGCACATGCCCTGCGTGGTGACGGTATATCCTCTTTTGATCAGCGTCTCGGTAAAGGAAGTGACACTATTGAGTTTTTGCAGTGTGGAAATATTCTGGACCTCTGTGCCGCGTCCCTGCCGGACAACCACAAAACCTTCAGAAGCCAGAAGCTTGACGGCCTTGCGGATCGTCGTCCTGCTTGTGGAATAGATTTCCTCCAGTTGCGGTTCTGTCGGAAGAAATGTGCCCGGTTCATAGACCTTATCTTTGATTGCCTGTTTCATTTCATTATAAACTGTCTTATACATGGGTACTGATGCCATAACTATCACCTGTCATAACAAATACATTACTAAATGTTAAGGACCCTTTCGAAAGATAATCAATACAATACAAAGATATCCTTATGGTTACAATATTAAAATAAAACATTCCTTTCAAAAAGTCAATAGTATTTTGGAGGAAACATTACAAAAATTAGATATGAATTCGTTTTAAGGATTTTTTGGGTAAACCACGACTTCAAACTGATTTTTATCTCCACGGTAGCGGGCAAGAGAGTATTCCACCGGCTTTTGGGCCTCGTTATATCCGATGGAAGTAAAAAACTGTATCGGTTCTCCGGCGGCAAGCCCCAGATACCGGCTGTCTTCCTCTGTGGCGGCGACAGCTTCCACCAGGCGTCTGACATGGTGGATGCGTGAAGATGCTTTTTGACCAAGGACTGCATACAGGGAAGCTTTGGAAAAGTCATGCTTTTTAAGCTCCGGACATGCATCGCAGGGCAGGAAGGTCTTTACCACGACGATGGGTTCGTCGTCGGCAAAACGCAGACGGTGGAGAAAGAAGACGCTTGTGCCGGCAGGGATGTCCAGATTTGCAGCGGTTTTTTCATCCGCCTCGGTCTCCCGGAAATCCAGCAGACGCGTAGACGGAGTCCTGCCCAGGCGTAGGATCTGTTCGTTGAAAGACTCCAGCCGCTGGATAAAATCCTGGCTGACTTTTGGATAGGTCACAAAGGTGCCTTTGCTTTTGACTCTGTAAAGCCATCCTTCCTGTACCAGTTCTGTGATTGCCTGCCGGACTGTTGTGCGGCTGATGGAAAAGATATCGCTGAATTCCTTTTCGGTAGGTATCATGCTGTTTCCTTTGTAATTTCCCTTTTTGATTTCAGAGATAATGAGTTCTTTCAATTGGTAATATAAAGGGATGGGGACGTTTTTGTCTAACTGCGTATTATAAAATGACATCTGTATTCTCCTGTTTGCCGGAAACCGGCCAGTCTCTTTTTATTACCCTGATTATAGTACACAAAAACGAAGGGAACAATATAATTTTGATGAAAAAACCTCTTTTTTTGAAAACAAAACTAAAAAAAGATACGAATACCAGATATCATGGAAAAATCAGGAAATAAGTACCTATTATTGACTGAATATTGTGAAAATTATACAAATTAAAGATAAAAAATATAGTAATAATAGCAGAAAAGCAAATATTAAGTTGACAAATAGGAGAAAAGTGCTTATGATAAATGCATAAAAGATAATGACGTTACTAAACATAATACAAACATTACTAAAAAATATCATGAGAAAAGGGGATATAAGGAACAGTTTATAAAATCAGGGGATACAAAAAGGGCAAAAAAGGGCAGGCTAATGATAAAAACAAAAATAGGAATCGCAATAAGGAGAGAAAGGACATAAATAAGAACAGAGATATTATTTAAGAGGGGCAGACTATTACAATAGAAGAGGAGAGGCGGATATGGATCAGGAGAAGAAAATAACGGTGGTCGGGCATTATGGTATGTCTTTGCTGATGGATGTGGAACATTTTCCTGCCGTCGGTGAGACCGTGGAAGGTCTGGGACTTGAGACCGAACCCGGAGGGAAAGGTTACAATCAGGCGATTGCGGCAAGCCGGCTTGGGGCGAATGTCAACTTTATTACGGCGGTAGGAGGAGATGATTTTGGCGCCCGGTGTGAAGCGGATTTGATTTCGGAAAAGGTAGGGGGAAGATACATTATCAAGTTTTCGGAGCTCAAAACAGCCTGTGCCTTTGTCATCAACACAGGGGACGGGAAAAGTGAAGTGTATGTATATCCCGGGGCCATACGCCATGTGACTCCGGAACACATCCGAAGGTATACCCCGGCGATCGTGGGGAGTTCACTGATGCTGTTACAGAATGAGATTTCCACAGAGGCTCTTTGCGAGGTAGTAAAGATTGCCGGCGAAGCAGGAATCGAGATCATATACAATCCGGCTCCGGCTCGCGTAATACCGCGAGAGTTATTTCCATATATCACCATTCTTACACCCAATGAAACGGAGGCGGCAATATTGACCGGGATGGACCCGGAGAAGCCGCTGGATGTGGATCGGGCGCTGGACATGCTGCATGGGTTTGGTGCAAAGAATGTGATCATCACGATGGGCGGACAGGGCTCTGTGGTTTCTCAGGCAGGGAAACGATTTCATGTGGGAGCGCTCGAAGGAAAGGTGGTCAGTACAACAGGAGCCGGGGACTGTTACAATGCGGCGCTGGCTGTCAAGTACCTGGAGACCTGCAACATACTGGAGGCCGCAGAGTATGCATCGGTTGCCGCCGGTATGCAGGTGATGCAGCCGGGAGTGATCGCGAACATGCCGTACCGCAGTGAAGCGGATGAGGTTTTTGAAAAAATGCATGGGGCAATGGTTTCAGCTTATTAATTTTTATATAGAGTATTCAAATAAAATATGGAGGTGGCGTTGACAATGAAATTTTACAATTCAGAGGCAGATATCCATGTGCCGGACAGGGTATCGGAGGAGGAAGCACTTGGGCGTACTACATATATGAGTATTGCCGCACATCAGGATGACTGTGAGATCATGGCATATCATGCGATCGCAAAGTGCTATGGCACAGAGGATGACTGGTATACCGCGGTGGTGCTGACAGACGGAGGCGGTTCGCCGCGCTCAGGAAAGTACGCGGACTATACGAATGCACAGATTCATGAGAAACGTTCCCAGGAACAGAGGGATGCGGCAGACGTGGGAAAATATGCTGCAGTCGTACAGCTTGCATATTCCAGTGAGGAAGTCAGGACATCCAAAAGGGATATCATTGAAGAGGAATTGGTGGAGCTTTTGAAAAAAGCAAGGCCCCAATATATGTTTATCCATAATCCGGCGGACAGGCACGAGACGCATCTCGGGGCAAGTCTGCGTGCGATCGGGGCTTTGAGGAAACTTCCGCCTGAAATGCGTCCAAAGAAGGTTTACGGCATGGAAGTTTGGCGCTCCCTGGACTGGCTAAGTTCAAAAGACAGGCTCGTTTTTGACACATCAGCGCATCCGGATGTGGAATCCGGCGTTATAACGGCATTTGAATCCCAATGTACGCCGCTCAAGCGGTTTGACTCAGCAGCGATCGGAAGACGTCTGGGGAATGCGACCTTTCAGGCGCCCCGTGACAATGACGTGACGAATTCCTGTAATATCGGGGTAGATCTGACTCCATTGATCGAATCGCCGGAACTGGATATCGAGGAATTTACGCTGGGCCTGATCCAAAACTTTTATGAAGAAGCAAAAGAACTCTTAGAGCGTTTTGCGAGGTGATATGGATGAAGCTGATCATTACAGAGAACTATGAACAAAGCGCTGAACTGGCCGCGCAGATGATGCTGGATGTTGTAACAGAAAAAGCGGATGCGCTGCTGGGGCTGGCGACAGGTACAACGCCTGTGCCTGTGTATAGATACATGGTGGAAGCGGTACAGCAGAAAAAAACGGATTTTGGAAGAGTCAGAACCATCAATCTGGATGAGTATATCGGGCTTGACGGAGAGGATTCCAATTCCTATCTGTATTTTATGCGAAAGCATTTGCTGGATGCGTGCCAGATACCGCCCGAGAGAGTCATGATCCCGAATGGAATGGCGGACACGCAGGCAGAACTTGACCGGATGAATGCGTTTGCGGATGCCAATCCAATTGATGTACAGCTCTTAAGCGTGGGGGCCAACGGCCATATTGGGTTCAATGAACCTTCGGACGTCTTTTATGACAGATATCATGCAGTGAAGCTTACACAGAAAACAAGGGAAAGTAATTCGCGGCTTTTTTCTTCCATAGAGGAAGTCCCCACAGAGGCAATTACCATGGGTACAGGCGGGATCATGCGCGCAAAGAAAATCGTGTTCCTTGCCACAGGGGAGGAAAAGCTGGACGCCATGAAGAAAATACTGGAAGACGGGGAAGTAACGCCGGACTGTCAGGGGACTATTTTAAAATTCCATCAGGACTGCACATTGTTTTTGGATAAAGGGATGGCGGATCAGATTCGTCCCGCGCCCTATGTAGAGGTCAGGAGAGTTTAAGAGAAAAGCAGCACAATATACGAAGGAGGTACTTTTTTATGATAAAGATGGCAATCGTTGGCGCAGGCTTGTGGGCGAACGAGCATGCAAGGATTTTTGCAGAGATGCAGGACGCCGAGTGCGTGGCAATCTGCGATGTGAACAAAGAGCGTGCGAATGAGTTTGCAGCGAAGAATCATATTCCACAGGTTTATTACGACCATAAAGAGATGCTGGCAAAATCAGGATGTGACGCGGTTTCTATCGTGACCCCGGATTTTTTGCACACGCAGATTGCAGTAGATGCGGCGAATGCGGGAAAACATATGCTGATCGAAAAACCGCTGGCAACGACGAAGGAAGATGTTTTCACTATTCTGGAAGCCGCGCAGAAGAACCGCGTCCGCATCATGGTTGATATGCACAACCGTTTTTCACCGCCCTTTAATAATGCAAAATATATTGTGGAAGGCGGAAAGTTCGGCAAACCTGTGAATGCGTATTTCCGTCTGAACGATGTCCGTTCCGTTGCAACAAATATGCTGTCCTGGGCATCAAAATCCTCGATTTTGTGGTTCCTAGGAAGCCACTGCCTGGATACCCTGAGCTGGATTTTAAACAGCCGGGTCAAAGAAATCTACGCACTTTCTTCCAGGGGCGTGCTGGACGCGGTCGGAGTGGACGCTGTGGACGTGTATCTGAGCAGTCTTGTATTTGAAAACGGGGTCATTGCCCAAATGGAAAACGGCTGGATCACGCCAAACGGAAACCCTTGTGTGAATGATATCAAGTTTACCTGTGTATGTGAGCGGGGAAAAATTGATATTGACGCGTCCAACAATAATCTTTTAAAGGTCACCAGCGACGAGAGGATGGATACCGGGGACTGCATCGTATCAAATCAGATTTTTGGATATCATAAAGGATTCGCCTATGAGAGCATCCGCAGTTTTATCCAGAAATTAGAGTCCGGAGAGGAGTTCTTTGTCTCTCTTGAGGACAGCGCGAATGTATGCCTGGCGCTTTTGGATATTATGGAATCGGCAAAGACAGGGAAAGTGATCACCTGCGAACATGTTTAAAAGAAGAAAGCGAAAGCTTTTTGCAGACACCTGTGTTACAAAGATGGATTTTCTGACGGAACTATTCATAAAGAAAGATTTTCTGAACAAAACTGATAATGAGAAACGCTCGGGCGGACAGCCTGTGCAGAAAATGATAAAATGACCGGGAGGTATGAAAATGAAGAAAAATTTAAGACACGTTTTGGCGCTTTTGACGGCGGCTGTATTATGTATGGGCCTGTTTTCAGGCTGTGGAAATGATAATGGCGGTACAACGGCCGATGACGGCGGACAGCAGGCAGAAGACAGCGGACAGACAACCGATGACGGCGGTGAAAAAGAATATTACAAAGTCGGCTATGCTGCGATTACAATGGACGGCGACTTTTTTGTGACTCTTGCGGACGCTCTTGCACAGGGCTGTGCAGACCAGGGGCTGATTGAAAAGGCAGATGATATGGTTGTGTTAGATGCTGCATGGGATACTGCGGCGGAAGTGGAAAATATGGATACGTTTATTGCCCAGGGTTATGATGTGATATTTATTGACACTACAAATCCGGATACCATGATTCCGCTCATCGATCAGGCGACAGAAGCCGGGATTACTGTGATCTGTGTAGACTCTTATGTTTCCGAGTGCAGCCGTGTAACGGTAGTTTATGGCGACAATAAGGGAAATGGCTTTGCAGCGGGCAAGACATATGCAGAGGCAAAAGGCGACGACTTTGAGATCTATTCCATCATGCTGTCCGGTATTAAAGGTAACATTGCCGGTGAAGAACGGCGTGTCGGCATGATGGCAGGCGTTCTTTCCGTAAGGCTTGGGCTTGATGAGGAAGAGGCTTTTGAAAAGGCGTACGAGCTGAATGATGAACTCATTGCAAATAACTTTGTGGAATGTCCCGAGGCGAAACTGACGATCGCCGGACAAGGCTGGGGCAACTGGTCTACAGACGGGATCATGAATGATGCAAACGATTTGATCGTAAAGACACACGGTAAACTGACGACCACGTTTTCCGAGGAAGATCTGATGTCCTACGGCGCGATCCAGGCATGTAAAGACGCCAATGTGACCGGTGTAGAGCATGTAGCGGCCGCAGACGGTTTGAAATCTGCATTTGACAAGATCGAGGCAGGAGAGATGTTCTGCTGTTCCCTGAATTCTCCGGCGCTGGTAGGAGAGCTCGCGGCACAGGTTGCATATGAGGTGAAGGTGGAAGGCAAAGACCCCACAAGCTATCCGGATACCATGACGCCGGACGCAATCTGTGTGACCAAAGATAACGTAGACGAGTACAGACATCTTGGATTCTGATGCGAAGCAAAAAAGAGGGAAAGACATGGTACTGACTTAAAAGACTTTGTGGCATGGGTGATTTTTGAAGCGATATGGACATGTACACGCAGTGCTTGATAATCTGCGTGTACATGTATTTAGAGGGAAACAGGCTCTTTTGAAACCTTGCGAATTCAGGGCAGAGGAGGCGGAAATAGGGCCTGTGCAAAAAAATGGAGGAAAAACAATGCAGGACAATTATAAGCTTGAAATGCATGATATTACAAAAAGCTTTGGCGGAGTCAAGGCGTTGTCCGGGGTTTCCCTCCGGGTAAAAAAGGGTGAGATTCATGCCTTGCTTGGAGAAAACGGTGCGGGCAAGTCAACTTTGATGAAAATTTTATCGGGCGCTTACAAAAGAGACAGCGGCGAGATCCTGATTGACGGAAAGACGGCAAAGATTGACAGCCCCAAAGAATCGAAAGACAACGGGATCGCAGTGATCTATCAGGAATTAATGCTGGCGCCGGATCTGACGGTCGCTGAAAATATATTCATTGATAATCTGGCAAGCGGCTCTGCATTTATTCATTGGAAGAAGCTAAAAGAAGAGACCGGCAGGCTCCTTGATTCGCTGGGATTTCAGGATATCAGCCCCAATGCGGTCTGCGGGGAATTGAGCGTTGCATATCAGCAGGTGGTTGAAATCTGCAAAAACTTGTCAAGAAATGCCAATATTCTTGTACTGGATGAGCCTACGTCCGTGCTTACTTTTAAGGAGACGGAGCATTTGTTTGAAATATTGAACCGCTTACGGGAGCAGGGGATCAGTATCATTTATATTTCACACCGTCTGGAGGAAATCTTCCGGATCTGCGATACGATCACGGTGATCAAGGACGGGGCCTATGTAGATACAGTTAAAGTAGGAGACATAGATAAGGAGCACCTTGTACATTTGATGGTTGGACGTAAGATGACAGACCTTTATCCCAAACGTAACGCACAGATTGGGGAGGTGGTGCTGAAAGCAGAAGACATCTGCGCAGGGCCGTCTGTCCAAAAGGTCAGCTTTGAGGTACATGCAGGCGAGATTTTGGGATTTTCCGGCCTGGTCGGGGCGGGGCGTACAGAAACCATGCGGGCGATCTTCGGGGCGGATAAAATGGAATCCGGGAAAGTAACCTATCTCGGGGAAGAGGTGCATTTTAAAAATTCCCGGGACGCGGTACGGAAAAAACTGGGGATGCTCTCGGAAGACCGGAAGTCCGAAGGGCTTTTGCTTAACCAGTCTATCCGCATCAATACGACGCTTGCGAGCCTGTACAAGGTCACGGACAGCACCCATAATATCATTTTTCATAAAAAGGAAAAAGAATTTGTGAAAAATATTCTGGGCACACTGAAAACTAAATATGCTTCTGCGGAGCATGACGTCAGTAGCCTGTCGGGAGGCAACCAGCAGAAGGTGGCTCTCTCCAAATGGATCGCGGCGGACTGCAAGTGCATCATATTTGACGAGCCTACGCGGGGCGTTGACGTGGGGGCAAAGATGGAGATTTATAACATTATGAATGAGTGCGCGAAAAACGGCGTGGCTGTGATCATGATATCTTCTGAGATGCCGGAGATTATCGGAATGTGTGACAGGGTGATTATTATGAGCAAAGGAAGGGTAGTCGGTGAGCTTCAGAGGAATGAACTGACGGAAGATAATATGATTAAGTCCGCGATGGAGGTATAGGAATGACGAAAAATTTCAACTTGAAACGCTTTCTTTTAAATTATAACGTATTTTTGATTTTTGCACTTTTATTTATTGTATGTTCGTTTGCGTCTAAAAACTTTTTGCTGCCGATCAACCTTTTGAACATTGCGCTGCAGCAGTGCTACCCGATTTTTGTGGCGATCGGCATGCTGTTTCCGATCATCATCGGAACCATTGATCTGTCGGTAGGCTCGATCATGGGATTTACGGCGTCGGTTGTCTGTATGTCCATTAGCCAGGGCGGCGTAAGCCTGCCTGTGGCAATCGGCATCACCCTTTTGACCGGATTTCTCTGGGGCCTGGTGAATGGCGTGATCGTGGCATACTGCAACATGCCGGGGTTCGTAGTGACTCTGGCTACGCTGACGATTATCAAGGGGATTGCGCTCGTTCTGACTAACGGAAGCACAGTCAGGGTAGAAGGGGATATCCTGCTGAACTTAAGCAAACGTTCCTATGGATATCCGGTCATCATGATCACGGTTGTTGTGATCATCCTGTTTATCCTCATGCAGAAGTATACCACATTTGGGCGGATCATTCTTGCGGTAGGCTCCAACCGCAATGCAGTGGAGCTTTCGGGAATCCGGTCAAAAAGGTATATTGTGGCGGCGTATATCATTTCCGGCGTTATGTCTGCTTTTGCCGGGCTGTGGCTGTGCTGCAGGACATCGACGGCAAGCGCGGTGCTGGGGAAAGGGTCTGAGCTGAATGCAGTGGCAGCCTGTGTTCTGGGCGGAGCCAGCCTGTCAGGCGGGCGAGGAAGCGTGATAAAAGTGGTAACAGGCGCTTTATGTATTGCGATGATCGGCAATATCATGAACCTCCTGGGAGTCGGGGCTTACACCCAGGAAATCATCCAGGGCGTATTGATTATTTTTGCAGTACTGTTATATGGGATTTAAAGAGCATTAGATTTCATGGGATGGATAAGGGATTTCGTGGAAAGAATTCAGAGGAAGGATATGGCTATGGACTACGTTCAGTTGGAAAAAAAGATTTCTGCCGCTGTTGAAAAAGAGCGCGGCAGGCTGTTGGATTTGTGTGAACGTCTGATGAATATTGAAAGTGTGACAGGCAATGAAAAGAATGTCCAGGATGAGGTGAAAAGCATTTTTGAAGAGATTGGCCTGGAGACAGATTACTGGATTCCCGACGACGAGGAGCTGAAAAATTACAGCCTGTACGCGGACACAGGGGAAAGCTTTTGCAACAGGCCTGTGGTTGTGGGGATCCTGCGTGGAAAATACCCGCCGAAAGGGAAAAGCCTTTTGATCAACGGACATGTAGACGTGGTGACTGCGGAGCCGCTGGATATGTGGGACACAGATCCTTTTTCTGCAGCCATCCAGGATGGAAAGCTGATCGGGCGTGGGGCTTCGGATATGAAGACAGGCCTTTGTGTGGGAATCTTCTGCACGGAACTTTTGAAAAAATATTTTGGCGGGGTCAACAATGATATTACCATTGTCAGCGTGCCTGGAGAAGAAAACGGAGGGAACGGGACGGCGGCTTCGCTGATGCGGGGGTATACCAAGGCGGACGCGTCTGTTTTCCCGGAACCTACATCGAACCAGATCCAGCCTGCCCACAGAGGAGCGGCATTCTGGCGGATATATATTGACGGCCGTTCGTCCCATGGCGGGACAAAATACAAAGGGGTCTCTGCCGTGGAAAAAGGAATCAAAGTGGTGGCTGCCCTGCAGGAACTGGAGGATACAAGAAACCGGGAAATCTGCAGTAAAAATGTATTTTATAAGGATTATCCCTTAAGCGCTCCGGTGACAGTAGGAATTTTCCGGGGCGGACAGTTTACCAGCGGAGTGCCGGAACACTGTATGATCGAGGGGTGTATTGAACTGGTGCCGGGAGAAGATGTAAAGGATGTGGCAAGAACGCTGGAGGAGGCGGTGCTGGGGACTTGTAAGGAGGATCCCTGGCTGACCGAACATCCGCCCAGGGTGGAGTGGTTTGGGCTATTTTATAATCCTGCCCAGACGGAGCCGGACCATCCCTTTGTGTCGCTGGCCAGGGAATGCTATCAGGCCGTTACCGGAGAAGAACCTGTGGTAAACGGGTTTGAAGCCGGCACAGACATGCGGCTTTTGAACCGGAACTTTGGGGTGCCGGGACTGATGTTCGGCGCCGGGGATATTGCCATGGCCCATGCGCCAAATGAATATGTGGAGATTGACGAATTGATAAAAAATGCAAAAGTAATGGCGCTGATGATGGCGCAGTGGTGCGGGATTGAAGATGTGGATTTTCAGAACGAATGAACAGAAGCGCAGAATGGAGCGCTCTGTGAGAGAAAACCTTACATGAATAGATTGAAGGAGGTAAGAACAAAAATGTCAGAACACGGAAAATGTCAGAACTGTACAGGATGTGCGTGTGGCGAATTAAGGGAACTTCCAGGCGAAAAGTCCGCGCAGATCAAAGAAGATCTATTTCGGTATGAATCCGGGGGCACTTATTGGAGGGCCACGTTTGATAATGAAAAGACAGTTCCTGTATTTGTAAAGCAAAGCGGCGTGAGGCAGTGGGACGCGGACGGAAATGAGTATATCGACACTTACGGTCCGTTTGCGGCGTCCTGTCTGGGACATACCCCAGATGTGGTCCTGGACGCGGTCTATGAGCAGGGCAAAACAATGATGCATGTGGCGGATATGCCGACCATTCCAAGGGCGGAGTTTGTAAAAGAACTGGCCTCCATTGCGCCGGACGGCATGGATCCGGTGATCCATTCGGAAATCGGCGGCAGCGCGGCTGTGGAGCTGGCGCTCCAGATTGCGGAATACTATACCCCACAGCCCCAGCACGGGATTATTTCTTATTATGGGGCTTACCATGGAAGGATGTCCGCAGGGCTTTCAGCGACACCTTGTGCCTACTACCGGGAAAAAGTCCCGACTGTAAAAAATGATATTGTCAGGATTCCGTTCCCGTACTGCTACCGTTGTTTCTATGGAAGAGAATACCCTTCCTGCGATATGTTCTGCCTAAAGGCGTTTAAGGAGATGTTCAAGACGCCGGAATGCGGGCTGTACGACCCGAATACAAAGACCAACCTGATCTCCACGCTGATCGTAGAGCCAGCGCAGTTCCATGGAGGAGGAGTGTATGCGCCAATGGAGTACTTCCGGGGCGTCCGTGAGATCTGTGATGAATTCGGGATTGTGATGATTGCCGATGAGATTGCCATTGGAATGGGCAGGACCGGAAAATGGTGGTGCATTGAAAATTATGATGTGGTGCCGGATCTGATCACTACGTCCAAGGCACTCTCAGGCGGCGTATGGCCTCTGTCTGCGGTCATTGGAAAACGTAAGATCATGGACGTATGGAGTGGACATCCGGACAAGCATATGGGAACCTGGCACGGCAGCGCCCTTGGGTGCAAGGCTGCCACCACGACCATCCGTGAGATCAAACGGCTCAATCTGTTGGAGCAGGTGAAGGAACGAGGGGAGTATTTTAAAGACGGACTTCTGGAGCTTCAGAAGAAGCATCGTCTTCTGGGATGCGTGGAAGGAATGGGCCTTGGCCTTGGTATCGAGCTTGTGAAAGACAGGAACACGAAAGAGCCTGCGAAGAAAGAAACGGAATTTATCGTAAAGCGTGCTCTGGAGTATGGGGTACTGATCAACCTTTCCAGCTATTACGGCAACCGGATGACGTTCATGCCGCCCTATGTCATTACGGAACATGACTTTGACCTGATCCTTGACGTGCTTGACCGCTGCCTGAGTGAAGCAGAAAGTAAATTTTGAGGTGACGTAAATGGCAATGGAAAAAGTAAAGACAGGTCTGGTCTGCGTAGGGCTGGAAGGAGAACGAAACGACCTTGGCAGGCAGTTCCACGAGGCGGCCAAGAGAGAACTTACAAAACTCGGGATTGAAGTGGTGAATCTGGACAGTATTTTTACGCTCACCGGTGAAGAGGTGCGAAAGCAGACAGAACAATGTCTGGCGCTGGGAGCCGCAAGTATGGTGTATCTGGCAGGGACATGGCTTCTTGCCCGGCATGTGGTGGACGCAGTACGTGAGTTAAACGTCCCCTTTGGCATCTGGGGAATCCCGGAAGCGACTTCTTTTTCTTCAGTGGGGGCAAACGTACTCCACGGTACGCTGGATGAGATGGGAATCCCTCACTGGCTGTTTTATGGGATGCCAGATGATCGGGATGTGCTGCGGCAGATCAGGAATTTTACAAAGGCCGCATCTATAAAGAGAAGCCTTAGCGCTACCCGCATGGGCGTGCTGGGGGGGAGGGCCATCAGCGCCTATCCGACCACGGCGGACCCGATCCAGATCAAGAAGATTTTTGGGACCGAGGTGGAGCATATTGACCAGATGATTCTGCTGGAAAAAGCAAAAAACGCACCAGAAGAAAAGTGTGCAGCGCTGGCAGACCATATCAGGGAAAGGTATGGCTCGGCAGATGTCCCACAGGAAACGTTGAAAAAATGTGCCAGCGTGTATTATGCGCTGAAGGAAATCATAGAGGAATATGCTCTGGATATGGTCACGGTAAAATGTATCGGTGAATTTATGGATTCCTACTGTTCCTGCTGTATCGCATTATCTATGTTAAATGACGAGGGATACCTCTGCGGATGCCAGTGTAATCTTAATGCGCTCCTTTCCGGGTACATCCTGACTGCCCTTTCCGGGGAGCCTCATTTCTTCGGGGACGTTAATATGGTAGATACGAAAGAAAGCGTTGCCCGGATGATACACTGCGGCAGCGCGCCCGGAAAACTGGCCAAAGACGATCAGGACATTGATATCGTGGAGCAGTACGAGTATATGGGGACAGGCCGTGGGGCATGCACTTTCTTCTGCTGTAAGGAGGGGGACGTGACCTTTGGGACCCTTGGCAGGAAGAACGGGGACTATGTGATGAATATTGCGTCCGGTAGCGTTTTTCAAAGGCCGAAAGAAGAACTGGCAGCCGTCAGGACGTGGGTGCAGGCTTTTGTCCGGCTGGGCTGTGATCCCATGGAATTTTATAAAAATCTTCGGTGCAACCACAGTGTATTTGGCTATGGCTGCCATGAGGAGGCGCTGGTGATGTTGTGTGAAATGCTGGGGATCGAGGCAATTACATATTGACTGGATATGTAAACACATAATGGAGGGATATTTGGTGGCGAAATATTTGTTAGCACATGATATTGGGACTTCGGGGAACAAAGCGACCTTATTTTCGGCAGAAGGGGATCTGGTCAAAAGCAGTACCGTATCCTATGGGACTCATTATTTTAACGATACCTGGGTGGAGCAGGAAGCGGAGGACTGGTGGAGAGCGGTGTGTGAAAGCAGCCGGGGATTGATCCATGACACAGGGATTGATGCGAAGGACATTGCGGCTGTCAGCTTCAGCGGACAGATGATGGGATGCCTGTGCGTGGACCAGGAGGGAAGACCCTTGCGGCCTTCGATCATCTGGGCGGATTCCAGGGCGCAGAAGCAGGTCAGGCAGATAGAGAGAGAAATCAGCCAGAAAGAGTTTTACCATATTTCGGGACACAGGAATACCGCTTCCTACGGAATCCAGAAATTAATGTGGATCCGGGAGAATGAGCCGGAAACTTATAAAAAGACTTATAAGGTTCTCAATGCAAAAGACTATATTGTATTGAAACTGACCGGAAAATTTTATACAGAGCCCAGCGACGCCAACAGTTTTGGCTGTTTTGACCTGAAAAATTTCCAGTGGTCAGACAGGATTTTGAAATGCACCGGGATTGACAGAGAAAAACTGCCGGAAATTGTTCCTTCCACGTATGTCGCAGGCGGCGTAACAGAGCAGGCAGCCAGGCAGACCGGGCTGACAAAAGGGACGCCGGTGGTCATGGGCGGCGGCGACGGGGTGGTGGCCAATATTGGATGCGGCTCCATTGCCCCTGGAAAAACCTACTGCTGTATGGGCACGTCGGCATGGATCACGACTACAACGGACCAGCCTGTATTTGACGAGGAGATGCGTACCGTAACGTGGGCCCACGTGATTCCCGGGCTGTATGCGCCCAACGGGACGATGCAGTATGCCGGAGGGTCTTATAGCTGGGTGAAGAACGTGATCTGTACGACGGAAACTGAACTGGCGAAAAAGAAGGGGACTTCTCCCTACGATGAAATGAACCGGCTGGTAAAGGAAAGCCCCATAGGAGCCGGAGGCGTGATGTTCCTGCCTTATATGCTGGGGGAACGTGCGCCCAGATGGGACCCGTATGCAAAAGGCGCATGGCTGGGGCTTAAGCCGGAAAATACGCGCGGCGATATGGTGCGCAGCGTCCTGGAAGGGATTACCATGAATCTGTCGGTCTGTCTGGATATCCTGAGGACGAAGACTGTAATAGAGGAAATTACCGTTGTAGGCGGCGGGGCGAAAAGCGAGATATGGCAGCAGATCATGGCAGATATTTACAACGCTAGGATCAAAGTCCCCAGGCTGCTGGAAGAAGGCGGCTCTATGGGCGCGGCGGTCATCGGCGGCGTGGGCGCGGGAATCTATCCGGATTTTTCCGCCATCGAGCGCTTTATGAAGCTGGATAAAGTACAGACGCCAAAAAAGGAGTCTGTAGAAACATACAGGGAGATAAAAAAGAATTTCGACCAATATTATTTTGCCCTGAAAGATGTTTTTGAAGAGATTTACAAAGCAGATTAAAGCCTGCAGAATTTGACGCAAGCAGGCAGTCAATCTGCAGCGCAGATTGGTTACAAGAAACGGAGGAAATAAGATGAATCAATTTGACTGGGACAGAGGGTTTCCTTTGGACTTTGACCTTGAGACAGGCCGCTCAGAGGCGGCTCAGACAACGAAACGGTATCTGTCGCAGATGCAGGGGATGTTTTTTGATTCGGATGCGGTCAAAGAAATCCTGGAAAAGGAAGACCCGCTGATCTATGAATTTTATGAGCTTGGGTATCCTGAGCGTCCAGGCGATCTTGCATTCGGGACCACCATTCTCTATCCGGGGCGGGTTGGGGACGAATATTATATGACGAAAGGACATTTCCATACCCGTCTGGAAACTTCGGAGGTTTACTATACGTTGAGCGGCGAAGGGTATATGGTGATGGAGAACCCGGAAGGAAATACGATTGAGATCCCGCTGAAAAAAAATGAGGCTGTCTATGTGCCCAGGCGTTATGCACACAGGACCGTAAATACCGGTAATCAGCCGTTGGTGCTGTTTTTTGTGTTTGACGCCGACGCCGGGCATAATTATGGAACCATTGAGACGAAAGGGTATCATAAGATGGTGGTGGAAAGGGACGGAAAGCCTGTAGTGATCGATAACCTGAAATGGTGATTGGATATGGAGAAGAAGATACATACCGTGCTGGGCCCCATATCCCCCGAAGAGTTGGGCTTTACACAGTGCCATGAACATCTGCTGCTGAGCAAAGGGGAGTCATACCGCCAAAATCCTGCCCTGTGGATGGATGATGTGGAGTCCTCCATAAAAGAGGCAAAGGTCTACCGGGAACGGGGCGGGTCCGCGCTGGTGGAGGCCCAGCCAGTGGGATGCAACCGGGTATCTCAGGGACTGGAAGAGATTTCCGGACGCACCGGGGTACATATTGTGGCATCCACCGGATTTCACAAAAGGCTGTTCTATCCAAAAGGCCATTGGATTGGAAATACCGACAGGGCCAGACTTGCACGTCTTTTTGCGGAAGAACTGACGCAGGGGATGTATGTGGGGACAGAGCAGGTTCCGCCTTTTGAAAGCGAAACCCTTGCCGGACAGACAGGCGCAAAGACAAAAGTTTACAGAACCGGGGCGCGGGCAGGAATCATCAAGACGGCGCTGGACGTTTACGGCCTGGAAGGGGGCTACAGGGAACTGTTCTTTGCGGCCGCCGCGGCCCAGAAGGAGACGGATGCCCCGATGATGGTACATATTGAACCGGGAAGCAGCCCTATGGAACTGGTTTCTTTTCTGGAAACAGAGGGAGTGGATCTGGGACGTGTCTACTTTTGTCATATGGACCGGGCGTGTGGGGACTGGGAAATCTTCCGTCAGGTCCTGGGGTGTGGAGTGTCTCTGGAATTTGATACCATCGGGCGCTTTGCGTACCACAGCGACGAAAAGGAGCTGGAGCTGATCATGCAGGTTCTGGCGGAGAACGAAGACCAGCTTTTACTGTCCTTGGACACCACACGGGCGCGTCTGAAAAGCTATTGTGAGGACGGGGTGGGGCTTGCGTATATTCTGGAGGTTTTCCTGCCTATGATGAGACAGAAAGGGATTTCGGAAAAACAGCTCAGCAAAATATTTTTGGAGAACCCGGGACGGATACTGGCGTGGTAACATGGAAAATGATAATAAAACAGAACAAACCTTTCTTTTCGAGCACTCTCTTTTTTTAAGAGAGTGCAGTTCTTTCTAGCGGAAAGTATGGGGTTGGAGCAGGAGAAAAAAATGAAATTTGTGATGATTGGATGTGGACTGATCGCGGGGAGCCATGCCAATGCGATCAAAAACTGCCGGGATGCGTATCTGGCTGCGGTCTGCGGCAGACGTAAAGAAACTGCCGGGAAATTTGCCATGGAGCATGGGTGCAAGGCTTATACAGACGTGGAGGTTATGTTAGATGAAATCAGGCCCGATGCGGCTGTGATCTGTACGCCTACCTATTTACATGAAAAGCATGTGGAGCAATGTGCGAAAAGAAAGATCCATGTACTCTGTGAAAAACCGCTGGAGAAAAACCCGGCGGCATGCAAAAGGCTCCTGAATGTCGTTAAGAGTCAGGGGATCATTTTTATGACCGCGCAGGTCGTGCGGTTCTGGACAGGCTATGTGGAACTGAAAGAGATGTTTGAAAAAGGACAGATGGGGAAAATTTATATGGCTCATCTGCGCAGGGTTTCCCACAGGTCAGGGCAGTACAGTCCGTGGATATTTGACCCGAAGCTTGGCGGCGGCGCAATGGGGGACATGCTGGTACATGACGTGGATTACCTCCGTTATGTGATAGGGCCGTTTCAGAGTGTATATGCCCATGCAGTAAAAGATGAGACAGGATGTTATAACAATGTGATGGCAAATATTGTCCATAAAAACGGAGTTCATTCACTTGCGGAAGTTTCTTTTACCCAGCAGACGGGATACCCCTTCGGGTTTTCCGTAGATATTGCGGGGAGCGAGGCAACGGTGGAATATCAGTATTCGTCGGGCGCGTCCACCCTGATAAACCGTTCCGGGGAAGCTCCTTTGGAGAGTTTATGTGGAATGCGGATCTGGAAAAAGGGCGATGGGCTGGAAACGATTTCAATCCGGCAGTACGATGCGTACCAGAAGCAGATGGAGTATTTTATTGGATGCGTACAAAAAGGATGCCAGCCGGAGAACATTACCCCGGAACAAAGCTATGAAGTCATTTGCATGATGGATGCGATCAAACGTTCTGCAGACAGCAGTGAGGTCGTCTTTTTGTAAGCGGCGGGCCCGGCATCCAGGAACCTTTTTGGGGGATCGCCATATATATAGGATAGAAGAGATATCAGGAGAGATTCAAATTTATGGCGATTGGTTATTTGGTCATACAGGCACGGACTGCAAATGACGCTATCCCGTTAAGCGGTGCGCAGATCAGTATTATGGATGAACAGGGCGAGATCGTCCGGGAACTGACGACAGATGAAAGCGGGGAAACAGAAGTGGTTTCTCTGGAAACGGTGGACAGAGCTCTTTCTCTGGAGCCTGACTATACCGGAACACCTTACACAGCCTATAATATACTGGCTAGGGCATCAGGTTTTGACACGCTTTTTATTTCAGGTGTCCCAATCTTTGAAGGTGAAACAGCGATCCAGCCGGTCATGCTTATACCGATGGAGAGAAGGCAGCGCAGTCCGGTGGTCACAGAGATCGCAATCGGCCCCCCTGCTGTTGCCATGGACGAAGAACGCGTTCAGGAGGGGCCGGAACCAGAACCCCGGATCTTGCGGCAGGTCGTGATCCCCAATCCGATCACGGTGCATTTAGGCAGCCCGTCCTCTTCCGCGTCAAATGTACAGGTTCCGTTTATTGATTATGTAAAAAATGTGGCCAGCAGTGAAATCTATCCGACATGGCCGGATGCGGCGCTGAGGGCAAATATTTATGCCATCATTACATTTGCTTTGAACAGGGTATTTACAGAATGGTATCGCAATATAGGGTGTTTCGGGGTTCGAGGTTAAAAAAATCACTTGATAGCTTTTGGATAGGCTTTGATAAATACGACACGCGAATCAGACAATCTCTCTTTTCATAAAATAAAAGTAAAAAATAGAACCCTGGAGATATTTGTGGATAGTCAAGCATATGAATACTTAGTAACTGAGGATAGCGAGATGAAAATTACTTTAGAATTTCCGCGTTCTCTTCGGGACGATTCCATCATTTCGGAGGTAAAAAGTATACTGAAAGAAATATTGAATGAATATCTTGAAAAAAGCATCATATAAACACATGTGAAGGCATAGTAATCCCATTTCCAATGAAAATATATTCATAATCTATAACAGGGCAGAGGGAGATTCTCTCTGCCCGTAATAATCATACCCCAAAAGGGAGGGCTTTCATGGTTAAAAAAGAAGCAGAAGCAATAAAACGGGTACGGATATTATTAAGGGTAAGCTCCAGTCAGCAGCTGGAGGCCGATGGAGATTTGAATGTACAAAGACAGCTCGTATTAGATTATATCCATCAGCATGACGGCTGGAGATTTGATGGAAAAGAATACTTTGAAGGCGGTATCAGCGGATATAAAAATTCGGTTGAGGACAGGGGGGTTTTGCAGGAAGCCTATAAAGACGCAGAAAATAAGGAATATGACATATTAGTTGTCTATAAAGATGACCGTATTGGGCGCAGAATGTGGGAAATAGGGGCCTATGTCATGACTCTTAAAAATTTAGGGGTGGACATATATACAGTGAAAGACGGCTGTATTTCTCCCGAAACAAATGATATCATGGGGCAGATGATATTGGCCTTAAGATATGGAAATGCTCAGAAAAGCAGTTCTGATACAGGCATGAGGGTAAAAGATACTGCCCAAAAACTGGTAGCCGGAGGCAAATTTATGGGTGGCAAAGCCCCTTATGGCTATATACTGGAAAATTCAGGTGAAGTGAGTAAACACGGACGGTTATTGAAAAAGATGGTGATATGTCCTGATGAATCTGAAGTTGTAAAATATATCTACAATTTATCCCTCAATATGGAGTTCGGATCTGTAAAAATTGCGAAAATCTTAAATGAGAATGAAGAATACAGACGGCTCGCTCCAGACAGAAAAAACTGGAAAGGAGGAACGATAACAAGCATATTGACAAATCCCATTTATTCTGGCCGTGTTGCATATAAACGCAGGGAAAGGATAAACGGCGGATACCGGACTCTGAAAAGTAAAGACTGGATCATAGCTAATGAACCGAACGAAACAATCCGTATCATTGATGATGATATATGGAACAGGGTACAGGATAAACGGGCATTGCGGGCCGGTAAGTATACAAAGAAGCTTGAAAAACAGAATGCAGCCGTGATCAGCAGAAATGATGGTATGCTTCCTCTGATAGATATCATACATTGTGGATATTGCGGCTGTAAAATGGTAAATGGAAGTAAATATAATTATTGGACGATCAAAGATACAGGAGAAAGGCGCACAAGCAAAATTCCGATTTATAAATGCAGCCAGGCGTGGCAAGGTGTTCCTCATGATAAGACAAAGCGATTTAGGGCTGATAAGATTGATACGATCATATTTAAGAAATTAGCTGGCTATATTGAGCGGCTGCAGGAAAATGAAGATATTTTTAAACTGATCGAGCAAAAACAAAATGGAGAGAAACAGAAAAAAGAAAGTGAATTAGTGAAAGAGCAAAAGGGGCTTGAAAAAACCAAAAGTGGTATCGCAGTTATGAATAGCAAAATCCCGGAAGCTATGACAGGCGGGTATGCTCTTACTATTGAAGAATTATCCTCTGCTATCAAAGAATTTAAAAAGCAGGAGCAGAAACAGCAGGATAAGATAAACCAGATTAAGGCAGAAATAAAGCGGTTCTCTGTATCCGCGAAAGAATGGGAGACAATCCGCCAGAAACTTCCCACATGGCGGGAAATCTTCCTGAATACAGATGTTTCACGAAAAAGAGTTCTGGCAAATAAGTTGATAGAACGCATTGATATTAGAAAAGATAATATAAATATCCGTTTTAGGATTGATCTGAACGAATTTCTCCGCTCCCGAATGAGTATGGGTCACGGGGTATCGGAGCCGCGGATATAATTTTGACATCACCAACAATACGGCTTATGATCAGGCCTTTGTACCCGGTCGGACGATCTACGCGTCTATCAGCAGGATCGTGGATGAGATTTTTAACCAGTATGTCCGCAGACAGGGGCAGAATGCCCCCTATTTTACATCTTTTTGTAATGGCACGACGGCAACATGTTCCGGAATGTCCCAGTGGGGAACGGTCAGCCTGGCAGACCAGGGCAGAAGTCCACTACAGATTCTGCGTGCCTATTATCCCAATGATATAGAAATTGCAGAAACAAATACTATTACAGGGATTGTGACATCTTATCCTGGCACGCCGCTTCGGATTGGCAGCAGAGGGCTTGATGTACAGACGATCCAGGCCTATCTGGGCAGGATCAGGAAAAACTATCCTGCAATCCCGGCCATTACCGATGAGGCAGGGGTGTTCGGAAGCAGTACCAATGCCGCGGTAACTAAATTCCAGAGTGTTTTTAATCTGGCGGCGGACGGAGTGGTAGGAAGCGCTACCTGGTATAAAATTTCCAGCCTGTATGCAGCAGTGGCCCGGCTGGCGGAACTGGACAGTGAGGGTACTACCCTGGGAATTGGAACGGTTCCTCCAGGCTCGGTCATAAGACAGGGTTCACGGGGAGCAGACGTGATCACGCTCCAATACCTTTTAAACATGACCTCGGAATTCTATCCTGCAATTCCAAGCATTTCTCAAGACGGCATTTTCGGCCCGGGAACACAGCAGGCAGTCATCGCATTCCAACAGATGCGAGGGCTGGATCCGGACGGGATCGTAGGACCTGATACATGGCAGGCGCTTTATAATGTATATCTGGGGATTGATGAAAATGTCCCAATGCCGGAACCAGGGCCGGATACCGGTTATATAGAATACGTCGTTCAGCCCGGCGATACCCTTTGGCTGATCTCCCAAAGATATAATACTACAGTAGACGCGATTAAAAATCTGAACGGCCTGACAAGTAATCTTCTGAATATCGGCCAGGTGCTGAAAATCCCGTCAACCACAGAGGGCCCGTTGCCATATATTGAATATACGGTTCGTTTAGGGGATACCCTTTGGCTGATTTCCCAAAGATATAATACCACAGTAGACGCGATCAAAAACTTAAATGGATTGACCAGTGACATCATCCATGTTGGCCAGGTGCTGAAAATTCCTGCGTCCACAGCTTCGTTGCCTTCATATTTTGAATATACGGTTCGGTCAGGAGACACTCTTTGGCAGCTTTCCAGGAGATTTGGCACTACGGTAGATGCGATCAAAAGCCTGAACGGCCTCACCAGTGATATGCTCAGTATTGGTCAGGTACTCCGTATTCCCGGAAGTTCTTCATAAATCTGTTGGATGCGTTACAGTTCACTCCGCATTATCCGCAAAATGTATCTTCGATGCTTTTCTGCCAGGCTGCGGATGACGGGTGAACTGTAATGCAGATTCTAAGTTATGGATGAATCCTTTCCATAACTCTTGTATTCCATCACAAAATCCGTTATAATATACTACACCTCGTTTTGGAAAATATGGCCTTATCGAAGAACAAGCCTATCGTCAAATGATTCCATGAGGCGGCAGCCCGGAAGGACGCTTGTGAAAGGAGAACAGATGAATGGGAAAAAAGTATGATGTGATCGCAATGGGAGAGCTTTTGATTGATTTTACAATGAGCGGTGAGAGCGAGCAGGGAAACGGCATGTTTGAAGCATGTCCGGGAGGAGCGCCCTGTAACGTACTGGCTCTTTTGAATAAGATGGGAAAGAAAACAGCGTTTCTCGGAAAGGTAGGAAAAGACCAGTTTGGTGTTTTGCTCCGGGAAACTTTGGATGATGTAGGAATTGATACTTCTAACCTTCTGGCGGATGATCAGGTGAACACAACATTGGCATTTGTACATACGTTTCCGGACGGAGACAGGGAATTTTCTTTCTACCGTAATCCGGGAGCGGATATGATGCTCACGGCGGAGGAAGTGGATCCGGAGTTCCTGTCACAGTCCAGGCTGTTCCACTTCGGAACACTTTCTATGACTCACGACGGCGTACGGGAGGCAACAAAGAAAGCGATTAAGGCAGCAAAGGACAACGGCCTTATGATTTCTTTTGACCCGAACCTGCGCCCGCCGCTCTGGAGTTCCCTGGAACTGGCAAAGGAGCAGATGGAATACGGTTTCCAATTCTGCGATATCTTGAAGATTTCGGATAATGAGATCCAATTTGTATCCGGCAAAGAGGATTATGATGAAGGAATCCGTTATCTGCAGGAAAAGTATCAGATTCCGCTGATCCTCTTGACGATGGGAAAGGATGGCAGCCGGGCATACTATAAAGGAATGCGCGTGGAACGCAGTGGGTTCCAGTGTAAAACCATTGAGACAACCGGCGCTGGGGACACTTTCTGCGGGAGTTCCTTGAATTATATCCTGGAGCATGATTTTGAAAATCTTACAGAAGAACAACTGGCAGAGATGCTCACCTTTGCGAATGCTGCTGCAGCGATCGTTACAACGAGAAAGGGAGCAATCCATGCTATGCCGGAAAAAGAAGAAGTGGAGAAGTTGATTCATCAATAAAGGAATTTACGGATAGCCCAAAATCCCACAAATAATGGGAATTTGGGCTATTGACATTTTGTTTTTTTGGGTATACTGTTAAGAAGATGTAGAAGAGGTTTTGTACTGCCTGGGTACGAAGCCATTCTGTGAACGGAGGGATGGATAAGCGCTTTGCACATGCCTGGTGTGAAGCTGTTTTATGCATGAAAGCTTTTTTTGTTTTATCCGGCATTGGGGGTATTGTGTATGTTAAAACAGGGATTGCCGGTAACTTATTTACTTCTTTTTACAATGTTGATATGGGGATTGTATCTGATGGTCTTGCTTTCCAGCCGGAAGAACAAGGTCAACCAGTGGTGCTGCATCACAGGTTTTTTGTTGAGCATTGGTGTGCTGAAGGAATACATTTATTTCAGCGGATTCTTTGCAGGGATGCAGATACAGTTTCTGGGAGCAGGATACCAGTTGGATGAACTGGTCAATTCCATATTGACAGCGATTATCTATTATCTGGCGATACCTTGTGGAGTGGTCTGCAGCTTATATTTCTGCCGCATTGACAGAGACAGGCCGCGGCTGTTTCATATCCTGAAGTACCTTGTATTTTTACCGGCAGTTATTTTCAGCATCCTGTATCCGTGGGGCCAGACAAGGGATGTTGTAAGTACTAATCCGGAAGCATTTACGATAGTTGCGGTTTATAATCTGGTATATGGTGCGGTCATGACTGTTTTGATCGTGATGGCACTGGTCAGGACAAGGAACACCGTTCAATTCCACCAGCGTAAGCAGATATCATTATTTGTTCTTTTACCTCTCTGGTATTGGCTGATCATGATATTCCTCGTACATATGCTGAAATTAGAAAAGTTCTACAAACTCTGGCAGGGAAATGTACTGATTATTTTGTGCCTGTGTATCTACTATTTGTATCTTCTTTTCAATAAAGGAATCTGGGGGCTGCGGCTGAACAGGCAGTATTTTGACTGGTCTGAGGAAGAAGTAAGTTTCCCGGAGGACGTTCGGTATATTATCCATATGTTGAAAAATGAGACTGCGAAGCTCCGTCTGGGCGCCCGGCTGATCCGTGAATTAGATATTCCTGAGGCCGCCGATGAGCTGGATATTATGGAACGCTCTATTACGCATATTGATGACTTCGTCCAGCGAAGCAACCTGTGTTCCAGAGAACTACAGATTGAACCTGAGTATGTGGAGATACAGCCGCTTTTTGAGGCGGTTGCGGCAGAAGCTGCCGGAGGATGGAAAGGGACGGTGAGGTTTCATGTAGAAAAAGATGCTTCTGGGTTATACTGTGACCTCTATCATATGAAGGAGGTGTTGTGTAATCTGACGGCAAATGCACTGGATGCCATGGGAGAAAACGGTATCCTCACATTTGCTTTTCAGGTGCTCAGAAAGGAGCTTGTATTGATTCGGGTATCAGATACGGGCTGTGGGATACCAGAAGATAAACTGGAACATATTTTGGATTTATACTATACTGGACATTCAGATTACTCTCATTTCGGTCTGGGGCTTGCCTATTGTCGGGCTGTGATCAAACAGCACAATGGTTACATGGAAGTGAAGAGTTCTACAGATCCAGAAAAGCATGGAACAGAGTTTACGTTATGTTTGCCCCGGAGATATAGGGGAGTGGGTAAGTCATGAAAGAAATAATAAAAATAATGATAGTGGAAGATGACGCGGATTTTGCATATTTGATCCAGAAGCTTTTAAAAAAGCACAAGGATATTGAAGTTGTTGGCCACTGCCCGGACAAGAAGGAGGCATTTCAAAAGGTGGTTGAGGAACAGCCGGATATTGTGCTGATGGATCTGAATCTGGGAACGTCGTCTATGGATGGAGTTCTGCTTTCCAGAAAAATCAGGATCCGGACGGATGCAAAGGTCTTGATCCTTACGGCTTCCAATACGCCGGAAATGATCTTAAAGGCAGCGAAGGAAGCATTTGCGTCTGGTTATATCTTTAAAAATCAATTGTCATTACTGGTGGAAGATATACGGACGACTGCCGCAGGCTACACGCCGCAGGAATATCTGATTGCCTCATCAGCGCTGTCTTGTCTTTCAGAGGCAGAGAGGGCTGTGTTTGAGATTATGATGGGAAAGGAAAATCACCTGCAGTCCTCACCAAAGACGATTGCAAACCAGAAGGGCAGGATTGTAAAAAAAATGGGGCTGGAGAACCAAAAAGAGCTGCTCCATGTATTCAAGATGCTTCGGGAAGATGTGAAAAACGGAAATGTAAAAGTTTGAAAAAGAAATATTCGTTCTTGACATATATTGTGAGAAGTGATACAACTTTATGTATGAATAATGGATTTGATAGAGGTGCGGGATTCATCAGTACCATGCAGTGCTAAAGGGGTAAGGCAGAAAGTCTGGCCGCAGGATGGACAGCATGCCGCTGCATAAGGGAAAGGGGAGGCCGCCGAAGGAGTTGTATCTTCCCCTGTGATACAGTTGCTGGTCTGCAGCAGAATATGCTGTAGACTGTCACATCAGTGGAGCGCTATCACGGGATATGGAGAGGTCAGGTTATAAAAAATTATGCCATGAATGCGTTTTCAAAAAACGTTATTCATGGCATTTTTTTGCGTTGCTTCTATGAACTTTGATTCAGAAATGATGCGAAGCCCTTTAAGGGGGAGGCGCGCATTTTACGCAAAAGAATCGTAAAGGAATCATTTGCAGTGAGGAGCAGAGAAAAAACAAAAAAGAGAGGATATGAGATGAAAAAAGCGAAACACAAAATGGCATGGGCTTTTTCTATGGCAATGCTGCTGGCAATGTGCTGTCCGATGCTGGTATTTGCGGCAGAAGAAGCCGAAGAGTATGTACCGTCTATGTATGCGTCCTTCTGGTCGCTGATTCCGCCGGTTGTGGCAATCGTGCTGGCGTTGATCACAAAAGAAGTTTACAGTTCCCTGTTTGTGGGGATTCTGATTGGAGGTGTATTTTATTCCGGCTTTACATTTGAGAGAACGATCACTCATGTATTTCAGGATGGAATTATTGGTTCCCTGTCTGACGCATACAATGTAGGCATTCTCGTCTTTCTGGTCATTCTGGGGATTCTCGTCTGTATGATGAACCAGGCAGGCGGTTCTGCGGCATTTGGACGCTGGGCTAGTGAGCATATTAAAAGCCGTGTAGGCGCGCAGCTTGCGACCATTCTTTTGGGTGTACTGATTTTTATTGATGACTATTTTAATTGCTTGACAGTAGGAAGTGTTATGCGTCCGGTTACGGATAAGCACAATATATCCCGTGCGAAGCTGTCCTATCTGATAGACGCAACGGCGGCTCCGGTGTGTATTATCGCCCCGATCTCTTCCTGGGCGGCGGCAGTGACTGGATTTGTGGAAGGGGAAGATGGCCTGTCCATATTTATCCGTGCTATCCCTTACAATTTTTATGCTTTGCTTACCCTTGTCATGATGGTAGCATTAGTAGTTTTGAATGCTGATTATGGCTTGATGAAAAAGCATGAGGCCAACGCGCTGAAAGGCGATTTATTTACCACGCCGGACAGGCCGTATGCGGATGCGAAAGAAGATGCGGAGAATACAAGGGGTGCGGTCATAGATCTGATTTTCCCGATTGCGGTCTTGATTATTTGTTGTGTGATCGGTATGATCTATACGGGCGGATTTTTTGGGGGAGAAAATTTTGTGGCTGCGTTCTCAAACAGTGATGCATCCGTCGGCCTGATGCTGGGCAGCTTTTTCGCATTCATTATTACCATTATATTTTATGGGGTAAGAAAGGTATTAAAATTCAGCGAATCTATGGCCTGTATACCGGAAGGTTTTAAGGCAATGGTTTCTCCCATTTTGATTCTGACTTTGGCGTGGACGCTGAAAGCAATGACAGACAGCCTTGGCGCAGACGTGTTCGTGGCAGGCGTGGTTAAAAACAGTGCCAGCGGCCTGATGAACCTGCTCCCGGCAATCATCTTTCTGGTAGGATGTTTCCTGGCATTTGCAACAGGGACATCCTGGGGAACCTTCGGTATACTGATTCCGATCGTTGTTAATGTATTTTCAGGAACCAATGAAACGATGATGATCATCTCTATTTCTGCATGTATGGCAGGCGCAGTATGCGGTGACCATTGTTCTCCGATTTCGGATACGACGATTATGGCATCCGCCGGCGCCCAGTGTAACCATGTAAACCACGTTTCCACGCAGCTGCCATACGCAGTGACTGTGGCGGCGGTTTCATTTGTGACATATATCATTGCCGGCTTTGCGCAGAATGCCGTGATTGCGCTTCCTGTAGGAATCCTTTTGATGATCGGGGTGCTGGTTGTAATGAGAAATAAAAATGAGGATACACAAGTTTAAATCTATGAAATTGTAACATGTCAAAAACGGCGCTTCCATGATATCACAGAAGCGCCGTTTTTTTATAATATCTTACGGGAAAAGGCTTATACCAATATTCTGTTCTGATTCCGCCATTCTCTTGGGGACAATCCATACATATTTTTAAAAGCGCGTGAAAAATGAAGCTGATTGGCATATCCTACTGCATTGGAGATATCGCCGATAGAAAGGCGGGTCAGCTTCAGCAGTTCGGCTGCCTTGATCATCCGGTAACTCAGCAGGAATTCCTGAGGGGATTTTCCCAATGCCTCCTTAAAGATTTTTCCGAAATAGCTGCGGTTCAGTCCGCAGGTAGCTGCGATATCTTCCACGGAGATATCATTCTGGAAATTCTGCTCCATAAAAGACAGCGCTTCTTTGATATAAAAGTCACGGAGGCTGCTGCCCTTTGCATTGGCCATGTGGACAGTGGAACGTGTCAGAAAGTCAAGGAACAGATAGACATGCCCGATTAAGTGAAGAGGCGGCATGTCCTTATGCTCTACAAGGTACAGCATCTCTTTCATCATTTCTTCACGCAGGTCTTTGGAACGTGCATGATAGATAGGCTGGTCCTTGGAAAGCCCGGCGGCATCAACCGCGCCTTTGGCCCTCAGGCCGTCAAATTCGACCCACGTATATTCCCATGGCAGGTTCCGGTCGGCAACATATGTACTGATCTGTCCGGGAAATAACATGAAACCTTGCCCGGTTTTGATGTGGTAGGTCTGTGTATTGCCCTTGGAATCATCAGACATCAGCATACCGGTCCCGGAGATGACATAGTGGAATAAGTAATGGTTTCTGGCGGCGGGACCGTAGGAGTGGGAAGGCGTGCATTGTTCCCATCCATACTGATATAAGCCGAGATCAACAAAATTTTCATTCGGAAATACAGAAAAAATCAGTTCTTGCATAATAACCTCCCTAATCCAGACAAACTATATTGTTGTAGAATGTTGCCATTATGCGCAAAAATCATCTGTAAGTGCCAATATATATTTTGCGTATACATGATCGGACGCAGTCCGCCCGTCCCGCGGGGACATGTCTTATGGAATGCCCGCTGGGTATATTTTACGGAAATAAACCGTAACTATCATACACTTGTGATTCAAATTATGCAAGGGTAAAGTATTGTGAAAAGAGTTTTTTTACTGTTTTCTATCTTTTTTTATATAATATAGCAAAATGCTAGATGATTTTTATAAAATTTTAATAAAATAGCATAAAGGTATAAAAACTCTAAAATGGTGCTATTTATTAGTGGCATTATGGGATGTTATAATATTTTCATCACAGAAACCAAAGATGTTTCTATAAGGGAAAGGAGAAAGTGAAGCAATGAAAAAAAGAAAGACAGTATTAAGCGTGCTTCTGGTGGGCATCATGCTGGTTTCCATGTGCCTCAGCGCATGTGGGACAGACGAAAGCAATGGCAAGACCGTGGTTGAACTGGTGCAGTACAAACCAGAGGCTGTCGATGTATTCGAACAGTTGGAAGAAGAGTTTAATGCAACGCATGATGATATTCTTCTGAAGATTGAATCACCGAATGATGCAACAACAATTTTGAAAACCCGGTTTATCCGCGAAGATTATCCGGATATCATTGGGATTGGAGGAGATATCAACTATTCTTACTTTGTAGATTCAGACATTCTTGCAGATATCTCTGACTATGAGGGTCTGAGTACGATCAAACAGGCATATATTGATATTCTGGAGAATCTGGAATTTGTTCCCACTGAAGGAACTTTCGGGGTTCCTTATGTGGCAAATGCAGCCGGGGTGCTCTACAACAGGGATATGTTTGAAGAATATGGATGGGAGATTCCAGAGACTTGGGACGAATTTATGGATCTCTGTGCAGAGATTGAGTCAGAAGGGATCCAGCCGCTGTACTTTGGCTTCAAGGACACCTGGACCTGTCTGGCGCCATGGAATGCCTTGGCAGTGGATCTGGCTCCGGCTGATGTGTGTAAGCAGGTGAACCGTGGCGAGACTAATTTTACAGATGAGTACCGTGAGATTTCCGAGAAAATGTTGGAAATGGTGGAATATGGACAGGATGGCCCGTTCGCTTATGGATACAATGACGCATGTACCGCATTTGCAAATGGCGACTGCGCAATGTATACCATCGGAAGCTATGCCGTACCTCAGATTAAATCTGTAAACCCGGATATGAATATTGATTCCTTTGTAATGCCGGGAAGCGACGAAAAGGGCGGCAATGTACTGAACTCTGGTGTGGACCTTCAATTCTGCCTGACATCAGAATGCAAGAATAAGGAAGCAGCCTACGAAGTGCTGGATTTCCTTCTGGATCATGATAATATCCAGATGTATCTGGATGACCAGAATGCTGTGCCGTGTAAGGATGAGGAATTTGAACTGGCAAGTGAAGTGGATGGCATGAAGGAGTATATTGAAGAAGGCATCATGTCTGACTATCAGGATCACTACTATCCGTCGGAAATGGCAGTAGATGCACAGATCCAGACATTCCTGATCAATCAGGATGTGGATGCATTCCTTGCAAAATTTGATACAGACTGGCTGCGTTATAACCGTGATATTATCCGTCTGGTAGAGGAATATGAAGCGGCACACGGGAATGAGTAATCGGAAAGGAGTGGGAAGAAAATGAAAAAAATGAATGACAGAGAACGGACGTTTTTGTTAATGACAATACCGATCCTCATTTTGTTCTTCTTGTTTAATACACTGCCACTGATCAAGGGCGCGATTTACAGCTTCACGAACTTTAAAGGCTATGGCACCTATGACTGGGTTGGGATTCGTAACTATATTGATCTGTTCCAGGACGGACGTGTCGGTAAGTCTTACTGGTTCACTTTCAAATTGGCGCTGGTTTCCACGATCGTGGTCAATGTGATCAGCCTTGTCCTTGCTCTGGGGCTGAACAGCAAGATTAAATTCAAAAGCACCCTTCGTGGGCTGTACTTTATCCCGAACATTCTGGGCGCATTGGTAGTCGGTTATATCTTTAATTATTTCTTTGCATATATCCTTCCGGCAATCGTACAGATGATGGGCGGAGAAGGAACCAGTATGCTGGCAAGTACAAGGTGGGCGTGGGTTGCCATTATGATTGTGTGTGCATGGCAGTCCATCGCGATGAATACGATCATCTATATCTCCGGTCTTCAGACCGTGCCGGAGGATGTATACGAAGCAGGGTCTATTGACGGGGCAACCGGATGGGCTCAGTTTAAACACCTGACATTCCCGTTGATACTTCCATTCTTCAGCATCAACATGGTACTGTGTATGAAGAACTTCCTGATGGTATTCGACCAGATTATGGCGTTGACAAAGGGAGGACCGGCACAGAGTACAGAATCTATCTCCTACCTGATCTACAACAATGGTATGTCAGGCGGACAGTTTGGATTCCAGAGTGCGAATGCGGTTGTCTTCTTTATCATGATCGTAGTGATTTCTGTAGCACAGATGACATTTACAGGTAAGAGGGAGGAGCAGTTATAATGAAAGAAAAAGTAAACGAGAGAGTAAACTGGCCTGTTACAATTCTATTGATCATCGGACTGATCACGGTAGCTTTTCCGCTCTATATGACGATTGTGATTGCATTTAAGCAGCCCAGCGAGATGACAAACAGCATTTCCGGGATTTTATCCCTGCCAAAGAGTTGGAGCCTTGCAAACTTTGCGGAAGCAATGCGGGTGACAGATTTCTGGCATTCTTTGTTTAACAGCTTTATGATCACATTGATTACAGTGGTACTGTCCATTCTGGTTCATTCTATGATCGGATATGCAGTTGGAAGAAATAAAGCGAAAAATAAATTTTACAACTTTTCATATTTATATATTGTGAGCGGTATGTTCGTACCATTTGCAATCCTGATGATGCCTCTGGTAAAACAGACGGCACAGATGGGAATTGATAACCTGGTAGGCGTTATCCTCTGTTATGTGGTATTTTACATGCCGATGAATGTGCTGCTGTATTCTGGATATCTGGTAAATATCCCGATGGCTCTTGAGGAAGCGGCACGTGTGGACGGGGCAAATACATTCCGTACATACTGGAGCATTATTTTCCCGATCATGAAACCTATGCATGCGACGGTTGCCGTCCTGACAGCGTTGGGAACCTGGAATGACGTTATGACACCGCTTGTCATTATGTCAGGAAGCGGAATGAATACACTGCCTTTGGCACAGCTTACATTCCAGACACAGTTTGGTACAAACTACAACCTGGCATTTGCATCTTATCTGCTGGCACTGCTGCCGATTCTGATCTTCTATATTATCTGTCAGAAGCAGATTCTGAATGGTGTTGTAAATGGCGCGGTAAAATAGGATTGCTGTTCTCAGACAGTATCAGAAAGGCCAAAGCGGGCTTTTTTAAGTCCGCTTTGTCTGCTATTTAAGAAAGAAATATTGTTAAACTGGTGATTGTGTTCATGTGAGAGGAAGAGGCGTGGATCGTATCTGCCATTTTTCACAAAAATGCGGAAATGTGATTGCACAGGTTTGCCACTTGCGCTATACTGGACATTGACTGAGGTACAGGCAGATTGGCGTACAGGCATTCTGGCTTTTGGGGCGGGGATTTTGACTGGATACCGGATGGCCCATATGTAACATTTCAGATTTTGGAGACTTGATATACGCTGTATCAGGTGCAATGTGAGGAAAAGGAGAATGATAAGATGAGTATTATTTTTGACAAAGCAAGAAAAACTTTTACACTGCACACGAAAGATTCAACGTATCAAATGCAGGTCGATCCCTTTGGGTTTCTTTTGCATTTGTACTATGGCAGGAAAGCGAAAGGATGTATGGACTATCTGCTGACTTATGCAGACAGGGGCTTTTCTGGCAATCCTTATGACGTGGGCAGTGACCGGACGTATTCGATGGATGTTCTTCCTCAGGAATTTCCATGTCTGGGAAACGGAGACTATAGGAGCCATGCGTTTGCTGTGAAAAATGCTGACGGCTCTGTGAGCTGCGACCTTCGTTTCCAGGGATATGAGATCAAAAATGGGAAGTATAGTATTAAGGGGCTCCCAGCGATATACGCGGATGAGACAGAGGCACAGACACTGGAGATTCATATGCAGGATCCGGTGTCAAAAGTTTCGGCATATCTGTTGTATGGCGTACTTCCAGAATTTGATGTTATTACACGGAGTGTGAGGGTAGTAAACAGTGGGAAAGAGAACGTGCATCTGGAAAAAATACAGTCTGCATGTCTGGATTTTCTGCATGGAGAATATGATTTTATCAGTTTTTACGGGCGCCATGCGATGGAAAGGAACTTCCAGAGAGTGCCTGTCATGCATGGCTCTCATATTATAGGAAGCAGGCGCGGGACTTCCAGCCATCAATATAATCCGCTGATGATACTGGCAGACAGGGAGGCATCGGAGGATGCAGGCGCTTGCTACGCGCTGTCCTTTTTGTACAGCGGAGGATTTAAAGGTGAGGTCGAGCAGGATCAGTTTGACCAGACAAGGATTCAGCTTGGACTACAGGAGGAAGGTTTTTCATACCTTTTAGAGCCGGGAGAGGAATTTTATGCCCCGGAAGTGACCCTGACTTATAGTCAGAATGGCCTGTCGAAGCTTTCTCAAAATCTGCATACTTGCTTTAGGACACATCTCTGCCGTGGAAAATACAGAGATGCCGTTCGTCCGATATTGATCAACAGTTGGGAAGCATCGTATTTTGATTTTGACGGACAGGCAATCTATGAACTTGCAGAACAGGCGGCAGATTTAGGCATTGAGATGTTGGTGCTGGATGACGGTTGGTTTGGCAAGAGGGATGATGACAACAGCGGACTGGGCGACTGGTATGTGAATGAGAAAAAATTAGGCGAATCACTGGAAAGCCTGATTGAAAGGATCAACAAGCTTGGAGTGAAGTTTGGGATCTGGATCGAGCCGGAGTCGGTCAATGAGGACAGTGGGCTGTTCCAGCGCCATCCGGACTGGGCGCTGCGGATTCCGGGGCGCAATCCGATCCGCGCGAGAAACCAGCTTGTCCTTGATTTTTCAAGAAAAGAAGTGGTGGACGCTATTTTTGAGCAGATCTGCCTTATTCTGGATAAAGGAAATATTGAATATGTAAAATGGGACATGAACAGGGGGCTTGCAGATATCTATTCCTGTGGGACTCAGGAACAAGGAAAAGTGATGTATGACTATGTGCTGGGACTCTATGATTTTCTGGAACGTCTGGTACAGAGGTATCCGGATATCCTGATCGAGGGATGCAGCGGCGGCGGCGGCAGGTTTGACGCAGGCATGCTTTATTATACGCCGCAGATCTGGTGCAGTGATAATACAGATGCGGTAGACCGTGTACGGATACAGTACGGAACTTCATTCGGATATCCGGTTTCAACAGTAGGCTCTCATGTGTCGGCTTCTCCGAACCATCAGACAGGCAGAACCACTTCCTTAAAGACGAGAAGCGTGACCGCGCTGGCTGGAACCTTTGGGTATGAATTGAATCTTGGAAAGCTTTCAGATGAAGAGAAGAAAGAAATCCGGCGTCAGGTGGAAAACTACCATAAATATGCGCCGTTGATCCAGCATGGGCTTTACTACCGGCTTACAAATCCTTTTAAGCAGGAAGTGGGAGCCTGGGAGTTCCTTTCTGAGGACAGGACAGAAGCGCTGGTTCATGCGGTGATGCTTGAGATCCACGGGAATATGGCGGTGCGTTATGTAAAATTGAAGGGTCTGAAAAGCGGGCATATGTACCGGGAGATGTCCGGCGGCAGACTGTATACGGCAGATGCCCTGATGGAGACAGGAATTCCGCTTCCGGCGGCATTTGGAGAATACCAGGCCTATCAGTTATATTTCGCGCTGGAAGATGGCGAATAACGTGAAACATAGAGAAAGAAAGTCTTGCCATATTTTATGCAGTGTGTTAAAATAATTTTGATTTATCCGCAGGAGGTGTGAACAGATGGATATTTTGAAAATTATTTTGACAATCGTCTTTGTAATAGACTGTATTGCGCTGTCAGCGATTATTCTTCTTCAGGAAGGGAAGTCCGCGGGACTGGGGACGATCAGCGGTGCGGCAGACAGCTATTGGGGGCAGAATAAAGGACGTTCCATGGAGGGGGCGCTCGTAAAGTCAACGAAGTTTCTTGCAGTTTTATTTATGGTATTAGCGGTAGTATTGAATTTAGGTATATTTAACTAGCAGGTATAGATATGTTATAAAAATCCTGCCTTGGATACTTTTTCAGATGAGTTCCGCTGTCCCGAAGAAAGTTGGATGATGGGATACCCCTTGGGTATACAAGAAGAGAAAAGGCACTCTATAAGCAGCTATAGAGTGTTTTTTTCATATAATGTGGGATTTACAGACTATGGACGACAATCCGATTTAGGAAGGAGGGCAAAAAGAATATGGATGAGACTTTTGAAAAGCGAAAAAAAGTGATATATGATTTTATCTGTGATGACCTGTATGTGCCGATGAAAATAAAAGAAATCGCGATCATTCTCCAGGTTCCCAGGGAGCAGAGGGAAGAACTCAAAGAAGTATTGGATGCACTAGAGGCGGAGGGTAAGATTTTTGTCTCAAAGAAAGGAAAATACGCCAAAGGACATGCCAGGCATTTGATCGGAATGTTCCAGGCAAATGCCAGAGGATTTGGGTTCGTGATCCGGGATGGAGAGGAAGAAGATGTCTATATTGCAGAAGAGAACACTGGCGGAGCGCTTCATGGGGATCAGGTGGAGTTCGTCATTACCCGGCAGAAGGATGTCCACGAGACAGATGGAAAGCGGACAGAAGGGAAAATCGTCCGCGTGATCTCCCATGGGACAACCCGTGTTGTCGGCTTGTACGAGAAGAGTAAGAATTATGGATTTGTTCTCCCGGACGACCGGAAGCTGTGGAAGGATATTTTTATTCCGTCAGGAAAAGAAAAAGGCGCTATGGATGGGCATAAGGTGGTTGTAGAATTGACTTCCTATGGCTCAGAGGAAAAAAATCCCGAAGGTTTTGTGGTGGAGATCATCGGACATGTGAATGACCCGGGGACAGATATTATGTCTATTGTGAAAGGATTTGACCTTCCGGTAGAATTTCCAGAGAAAGTGATGAATCAGGCAGAACGTGTCGGGAAGGACGTCAGTGAGGCAGATATGGCGGGGCGTATGGACTTACGTGGCTGGCAGATGGTGACCATTGACGGCGAAGACGCAAAAGACCTGGATGATGCGGTTTCGCTTACGAAGGAAGGGGGACATTACCGTCTGGGCGTGCACATTGCAGACGTGACAAATTATGTTCAGGAGAACAGCGCGTTAGACAGGGAGGCATTAAAGCGCGGAACCAGTGTATATCTGGCAGACCGGGTAATTCCTATGCTCCCCCATAAATTATCCAATGGAATCTGCTCTCTCAATGCAGGAGAAGACCGGCTGGCGCTGAGCTGCATTATGACAGTTAATGCAAAAGGAGAAGTCATTGATTCTGAGATTGCGGAGACGGTCATCCGTGTGGATGCGCGGATGAGTTATACCAGTGTGGCGAAAATATTGACAGGCCAGGATCCTGAGGAGGCCGAGAAATATCAGGAATTGACGCCCATGTTTGAACGGATGGCAGAATTGTCCGGTATTTTAAGGGAAAGAAGACATCAAAGAGGTTCTATTGATTTTGATTTCCCGGAGACAAAGCTTTTGCTGGATGAAGATGGAAGGCCGGTAGACATCAAGCCTTATGAACGGAATGTGGCGACAAAGATCATTGAGGATTTTATGCTTCTGGCAAATGAGACTGTGGCTGAGGAATATTACTGGAGGGAACTGCCCTTTTTATACCGGACGCACGAAACGCCGGATGATGATAAAATGAAAAAGCTGAGCACTCTGATCAATAATTTTGGCTATCATATCCATGTGGGGAATGAGGTGCGTCCGAAGGAGGTACAGAAGCTGCTTGGAAAAGCAGAGGGTACGCCGGAGGAGGCGATGATCAGCCGTCTCGCCCTGCGCTCCATGAAGCAGGCAAAGTACACATGGGAGAATACAGGACATTTTGGGCTGGCGGCCAAGTACTATACTCATTTTACGTCCCCGATCCGCAGATATCCGGATCTACAGATCCATCGAATCATCAAAGAAAATATCCGTGGGCGTATGACAGAAGAGCGGATAGCCCATTATGAGAAGATCCTGCCGGATGTAGCAATGCAGTCCAGTACTATGGAACGCCGCGCGGAAGAGGCGGAGCGGGAAACTGTAAAGTTGAAAAAAGTAGAATATATGGAAGAGCGGATCGGGCAGGAATTTGAAGGGGTGATTTCTGGAATCACAAAATGGGGAGCATATGTGGAACTGCCGAACACCATTGAGGGGCTCGTGCATGTAGCAAATATGACAGATGACCACTATGAATATTGCGAGGACAGGTATGAACTGGCTGGAGAGCATACCGGCAATGTTTACAAGCTTGGGCAGGAGGTGAAGGTGCGGGTGCTGGATGCAGATAAAATCCAGCGGACAATAGACTTTGCATTCTGTGAAGCCGCAGAGGCAGTATAAAAGCCGGGCAGTGGTGAGAGAGTGCCTGGCAGAGAAAGGCATAGATTATGAGTAAGACAGAAAGCAAGCTGATAGCTAATAATAAAAAAGCATATCATGATTATTTTATATTGGAAAAATACGAGGCAGGAATTGTCCTCCATGGAACAGAAGTAAAATCCCTGCGGATGGGAAAATGCAGTATCAAAGAGGCCTTTATCCGCATTGAGGACGGAGAGGTGTTTCTCTATGGGATGCACGTCTCTCCTTATGAAAAAGGGAATATCTTTAATAAGGATCCGCTCCGTGTGAAGAAGCTGCTTCTTCACAAAAAGGAGATTGACAAGATTTTCGGGAAAATGAAAGAAAGGGGGAATACGGTAGTCCCGTTGAAGGTATATTTCAGCGGAAGCCTGGTGAAAGTGGAGATTGGGCTGGCAAAAGGAAAGAAGCTGTATGACAAGCGCAATGATATTGCGAAGAAGGACCAGAAGCGGGAAGCACAAAGAGAGTTCAAAGTGAGAAATCTGTAGATAAATACAGCAAAATGAGAAATAAAAAACGGAGGGACATAAGAATGAGCAAAAAAAGAGCAGCAAATGCAAAGAAAAACCGGATAAAAAAACAGGCTGTAAAAGTGGTGAAAGATACAGTGGACAAGGTCACGGAAGATCCGGCAGAGCATGTAGAAGAGATAGATCAGGAGGTTTCTAGTAAGGCGGAAGATACAAAACAGCAGGAAACTCCCAGTCATGAGGATGCCCCTAAGCAGGAAGAAACTTTAAAAGAAGATGAGAAATCCGGGCAGGAGCCGGAGGAAGCTCCAAAGCCGGAAGAAGTCCAGGAGCCGGAGGAAGCTCCAAAGCCGGAAGAAGTCCAGGAGCCGGAGGAAGCTTCAAAGCCGGAAGAAGTCCAGGAACCGGAAAATGATTCCGAACAGGAAGAGATATACCAGAAAAGATTCCAGCGCCATTTTGATGAATTGAAATGGTTGTATACAGAAGTGTACGGGAACGATTCGATGTTCGTGGAACTGTGTGATAACCTGCATAGATTTTATAAAGAGCGGAACAAGGATCTGAAGCAGCTGGATCAGAAACGTGAGGCTGACCAGAACTGGTATAAGCACAACGACATGCTGGGGATGATGCTCTATATTGACAACTTTGCGGGAAATATAAAGGGTGTGGAATCCAAGTTGGACTATCTGGAAAAGAATAATGTAAATTATATCCATCTGATGCCGTTTTTAGATACGCCTGAAGGGCGCTCTGACGGTGGATATGCAGTTTCAGATTTCCGTAAGGTACAGGAAAAGCTGGGAACGATGGAAGATCTGGAAAGCCTGACAGCAGCCTGCCATAAGAGGGATATGAATATCTGTATGGATTTTGTCATGAACCATACCTCAGAGGACCATGAATGGGCGAAGCGTGCCCGTCAGGGGGATGGGGAATATATGAGCAGATATTTCTTCTATAACAATGACTCCATTCCACAGCAATATGAGCGCACAGTACCTCAGGTATTTCCGACTACTGCGCCCGGCAACTTTACCTGGCTGGATGATGTCAAACATTTTGTAATGACAACATTTTACCCATACCAGTGGGATTTGAATTATAAGAACCCAAGGGTATTTAACGAGATGATGTACAATTTCCTTTTCCTTGCAAATAAAGGGATTGACGTGATACGGATTGACGCGGTTCCCTACATTTGGAAGGAATTGAATACAGACTGCCGGAATCTGCCAAGAGTACATACGATCGTGCGCATGATGCGTATGATCGGTGAGATCGTGTGTCCTGGAATCCTCCTTCTCGGCGAGGTGGTCATGGAGCCGGCAAAGGTAGTTCCATATTTTGGAACCGTAGAAAAACCGGAATGCCATATGCTCTATAATGTGACTACTATGGCGACTACGTGGCATACGGTAGCTACAAGGGATGTACGTCTGCTCAAGAAGCAGCTGGATGCGGTCAACCATCTGCCCAAGGAGTATGTATTCTTGAATTACCTGCGCTGCCATGACGACATTGGATGGGGGCTGGACTACGATACTCTGGAAAGAGAAGGGTTTAAGGAGCGCTCACACAAGCAGTATCTGAATGATTATTTCCGGGGCTATGCCGGAGAAAGTACAAGCCGGGGAGAATTATACAATGAGGATCTGGTACTGGGAGATGCGCGTTTCTGCGGGACTACGGCATCCATGTGTGGGATTGAAAAGGCTGGTTTTGAGCAGGATGAGGCAGCCATGGACAAGGCCATCCAATTAGATGTGATGCTGCATGCCTATATGTTTATGCAGTCTGGAATCCCGGTCTTGTACAGCGGGGACGAGATTGGGCAGGTCAATGACTACACATACAAAGAGGATCCAAATAAGAGGGAAGATTCCCGTTATATCCACCGTGGGGCGATGCATTGGGAACTGGCGGAAAATATTACAGACCCGGATACGGTAGAAGGAAAATTATTTAAAAGGCTGAACCAGTTAGAGGAAATCCGCAAAGAAGAAAAAGTATTTGTGGCCAATGCTGAGACATGGACGATCGAGACATGGGAACAGGGGGTATTGTGTATCG
Source organism: uncultured Lachnospiraceae bacterium (assembly GCA_910589385.1). Taxonomy (GTDB): domain Bacteria; phylum Bacillota; class Clostridia; order Lachnospirales; family Lachnospiraceae; genus Schaedlerella. The sequence goes on along the minus strand of CAJUTU010000003.1, from coordinate 37,948 downwards.
GAAGGTACTATGACGGAGACAAGCTTCTCGGATTATTTAATTTCAGTGAATATGATAAGACAGCATGGATCAATGAGATTGACGGAAAATATGTGGATCTTGTTTCTGGCTCTGTGGTACAGCCTGCGGCAGTCCATATTCCGGCATATGGATTCTATTACTTGAAGAGGGTAGAAGGAAATTGACATATCGGTCCAGGAATGAAGCCAGACGTAATTGGAAACGGGCTGGCTTCATTCTCGCGATAAAGCGATGAAAAGAAACAGCCAGGGTTTTAGGGGACAGGAGCTTCCAGTTTGAATACTCTTGACAGGAAGTAAGGACGATTGGTATAATATATCTAACAAAAATTGTCGTTTTGATAAGGATATTATACAATATCTACAAAAGTCAAGGGGTCAGGAGGTATTAAGGGGTATGTCATTAGCGAAAACAATACTGTCCAGGTTGTTTGGCTCTGTCGCGGACGAGGACGAAATAGAGAATTCGGTTCCAGAGGTTCAAGAGGAAGAAGTTCCGCAGCCGCAGCCGAATCCGGCTTCGCTGCAGCTGCCTATGGAGCATCCTCTGAACAAGCTTTGGACTTTATGGTCAGAGCAGACAGGGCAGACGCCATTTCCTGAATTATGTCTGGAAGGATTGCCTGAGCAAAAGGAAATACTTTCCGTGAATGAGCTGGAAAGGGAGCTTACTCGCCTGCGCCAGCTTGTTACATCTACAGCTAGTGAGCGTGCTGGCAAAGCAGTGCCTAAGGAAGAAGAGCCTCTTCTTGATAGGGGTGCCTATGGGGCCGGAGATTCAAATAATTATGATACGGCTCATGAAACGGATGCATTGGAAGGATCATCCTCTGGTGCAGGGACTCAGGATAAGGGTCATACGGAAGAGGAAATCCAGAAAAAATCACGTCCGGATCTGGATGCACAAGTGGTAGTATTTTCAGCAAAGAGCCAGATGGCGGCCTGGCTGCTGGTTTATCCCCCGGTAGGGCAGGGTAAGGAGGTCAGCCGTGATATGCTGGTGCAGGCCCTCAAAGAGAATAAAGTGGAGTTCGGGGTGGACACGGCATTGTTTGATAAGCTGCCCACGGATGCGAATAGATATTTCCACTTGTTTTTTGCGGCAGAAGGAAGACCGGCGGTTCATGGAAAGGATGGATATACGATAGACCGGTTCCCACGGAAAAAACAGCGTGAGATGAAAGTAAATGAGGCTGGCCAGGTTGATTATGCAGAGCTGAATATTGTCAATAATGCAGATCAGGGAGATGTGATCTGCCAGATTGTGGAACCAACGGAAGGTGTAGCCGGCAGGAACATATCAAATAAAGAGCTCCCGGCAAAAGACGGGAAGAAAGTGACTGTGCCGAAAGGGCGTAATACGACGTTGTCTGAGGATGGAACTGCCCTGATAGCCACAAAGCCGGGGCATGTGGAATTTGACGGCCGGAATTTCCAGGTAAAGCCGGTAATGGATATCGGTAAAAATGTAGATTACTCTACCGGAAATATCAACTTTTTGGGCGATATCCACATCCGTGGCGATGTATGCAGCGGATTTACGGTGCGTGCTATGGGAAATATTACTGTAGACGGTGTTGTAGAGGCCAGCACCATCGAGGCCGGGGGAGACCTGATCGTCGTCAAGGGTGTGAAAGGGAATAACCAGGCAGTGATAAAGGCATGTGGGAGCATCTATGCAAAATATCTGGAAAGTACGGTTGTGTGTGCCCAGGAAGAACTACAGACGGACTGTATCATCAATTGTGATGTATACAGTGACGGCCAGGTGCAGGCATGCTCCGGACGGGGGATCATTATTGGCGGTAAGATTCGGGCTTCCGGAGAGGTCAAAGCGAATATCGTAGGCTCAAAATCAGAATGTCTTACATCTGTGATCTTGGGAGGGCATCCGAGTGATGATTTTGAGTATGAGAACCTGATAAGGGAGATTGAAGAACTGGAATTAGAATATGAGGAGATAGAAAGACAGCCGGATAGTCCGGCAAAAATGAGGAGTCTGCCGATGCTGCGGATGAAGCTCTCAGTGAACAGAACGAAATTAAAACAATTCGAAACGTTTATTCAAGAAGCGAAAGAGACGCCTCAGAATCAGGAGGAGATACAGGATGGGCGTAAGCTGGTATGTGGAATCGCTTATCCGGGGACAGAGGTGACGATCGGGGATGTTACCCACCGTCTGGAACATGAGACTCAACATTGCAGAGCTGTACTGCTAGATGGGGAGATACATTTTCTATAGCTGCCCTGCGTGTTTTTGGATGGCATTTGTAAAAGCGGTTTCGATAGTGCATTTCTGTGGAAAGGAGGGATTTGTGTGGATACTGTTATGTCTGAGGAAAAACTACAGGATGTTTTTGACCAGGTGACCAGGGAGGTGACAGAAAAGATAGCGGGTATTCGTCTGTGTGAAGGGGATGCTCCTTTAGAAGAAGATTCCTGTACCGTTCATGCCGCATTTGAAAGAGGCTTTCATTCCAGTCTGGCTTTATGCGCTGATACGGCGATGTTCACCAGGCTGACCCAGTCTATGCTGCAGGAAGAGGAAGTGACAGAGCAGGACGTGGAGGATTTTACAAAGGAATACTTCAACGTACTGTGCGGACATATTGCTTCCAGGCTTTTTCAAGTTACGAAAGTGGCATCACGGTTTGAGATACCGGAATTCTATACCGGGCGTTATCAGCCAGAAGATCAAAAGGAACAATTTGCGATCTGTTATTCCAGTGATAAAAATGAAGGTGCGCGTCTAAGCCATTTTACGTCGGAATCGGAATAGACAATGAAAAATAAAGGGAAGGCTGCTAAATATCAGAGAATTAGAGTTAAGGAATATACAGGAAAGATTCAATTATACTTGAAAGAGGTGATTCATTATGGGAAAGCGAATCATGATCGTAGACGATTCGCGGGTAGTTGAACTACAGATGAAGAAGATGTTGGAAGGCACTGACTATGAAGTGGTGTCTTACTGTCAGGATGGAGAGACCGCCATAGCTCAATATGATGAGGTTCTGCCAGATCTGGTGACAATGGATATTATTATGCCTGGTATGGATGGATTAGAGACTGCCAGGGCAATTCTGGAGGAGCACCCGGAGGCTAAGATCGTAATGGTTTCTTCTCTGGCTTACGATGATACGATTGATGAGGCAAAATCAATTGGTACAAAGACATTTATCTATAAGCCTTTTGAGAAAGAACAGCTGTTGTCTACCCTGGATGAAATGCTGGGCGGAGAATGATCGGAAAGGAGGTCAAGATTATGGGTTTTTTGACAGGAAAAACAGTAATTATTACTGGTGGAGGAAGAGCTGTGCTGCGTGACGGCAGATGCGGTTCTATTGGATATGGTATTGCTGCTGCATATGCAAAAGAAGGCGCTAATATTGTGATTACCGGACGGAATGTGCAGAAGCTGACGGATGCAAAAGAAGAGTTGGAAAGGCTTTATGGCATCAAGGTGCTGCCGGTCCAGGCAGATGTCAGCGCGGGTTCGGACAATGAAGCTGTTGTTGAAAATGTTGTAAAGCAGACGAAGGATGCCTTTGGAAGGATTGATGTTTTGATCAACAATGCGCAGGCATCGGCTTCTGGAGTAACCCTTGCAGACCATACGACAGATCAGTTTAATCTGGCCCTGTATTCAGGGCTTTACGCAACTTTCTATTATATGAAAGCATGCTATCCGCATCTGAAAGAAACAAAAGGTTCTGTGATCAACTTTGCATCTGGTGCAGGCCTGTTTGGAAACTTTGGACAGTGTGCTTATGCGGCAGCAAAGGAAGGGATTCGTGGATTGACCCGCGTGGCGGCTACAGAATGGGGCAAAGACGGAATCAATGTGAATATTGTATGCCCATTGGCATGGACTGCACAGCTCGAAAATTTCCAGGAAGCATATCCGGAAGCGTTCAAGCAGAATGTGCATATGCCGCCGGCAGGGCATTACGGGGATGCAGAGCTTGAGATTGGACGTGTCTGCGTACAGCTTGCTTCTCCGGACTTCAAGTATATGTCTGGTGAGACTATCACTTTGGAAGGCGGAATGGGTCAGAGACCATAAAACGCTGCCAATGAATGTTATATAGGTCATATAAAGTAAACAGTATCAGGAATATGACAAAAAGAAAAGGGCTGTTGCGCCAATGATGGAAAATCATGACTGTAACAGTCCTTTTTGTACGGTTATAAACTTTAGAACGTTTTATTTTGTACCGAAAATCCTATCTCCTGCATCTCCTAATCCTGGACAGATATAAGCCGCATCATTCAGTTCTCTGTCCATATGTCCTACATAGATCTTGATATCAGGATGAGCCTTTGTCAGCCGTTCGATTCCTTCTGGTGCAGCAATAATAAACATACATTTAATATTTTTTCCGCCGTGCTTCTTAATAAAATCTACGGCTGCAACTGCAGAACCGCCTGTTGCCAGCATAGGATCGACCACGATGATCTGGCGCTGCTCAATGGGAACCGGAAGCTTGCAGTAGTATTCATGTGGTTCATGGGTTTCAGGATCGCGGTACAGGCCGATATGCCCGATTTTTGCAGATGGCACCAGAGTTGTAATCCCATTTACCATACCCAGCCCGGCGCGCAGCACAGGTACGATCGCAAGTTTCTTTCCGGAAAGCATGGGGGTCATACAGGTTTCAATCGGAGTTTCCACCTCAACATCCTCCAGCGGCAGATCGCGGAGCGCTTCATATCCAATCAGAACAGCTATCTCTTCTACAAGTTTACGGAATTCATTGGTTCCGGTTTCCTTCTTGCGAAGCAGTGAAATCTTATGCTGGATTAAAGGGTGATCCATAATAAATACATTTTCCATGATTCAATACCTCCGTGTCTCTTCAGATATCATAGTATACAGAAGAAGCTGCCAGCGGCAGGTTCTTTGCATGTTATGGTAATTTTAACGAAATTTGCTTATAAAGTCAATCCTGTACTGTTTCCATCTTTCAGAGATTATGCTAAGATAAGTATAGTTGACGGCCTGGGGGCGTGAACAATAACCTGTATAAAACAGGATAAAATAGGAGATACGACAATGTACGATGTGATTTTATTTGATTTGGATGGGACATTAACGGATTCTGGGTTAGGAATTACAAATTCCGTGGCATATTCTTTAAAAAAATATGGAATTGAAGTGGCTGACAGGACAGAGTTATATAAATTTATCGGACCGCCGCTGAAAGAATCTTTTGAGCAATATTATGGTTTTTCTCCGGATGAGGCGGCAAAAGCAGTTGTGTATTACAGAGAATACTATGTAGATAAAGGAATTTTTGAAAATACGGTGTATGACGGGATCGAGGAATTACTGTGGAGAATCCGAGATTCTGGAAAGATGGCGGTCGTGGCAACTTCAAAACCAGAGATATTTGCAAAAAGAATTCTGAAACACTTCGGCCTAGAAAAATATTTTGCTTATATTGTGGGGGCCAATATGGATGAGACGCGGACGAAAAAGGATGAGGTGATATCCTATGTGCTTCAAAACTGCAATATTCCGGAACATTCAAGGATTTTGATGGTTGGTGACAGAGAGTATGATATACTGGGAGCAAAGAAAATGGAACTTGATTCCCTGGGGGTTTTGTTCGGATATGGGGATTACGAAGAGTTAAAGAACGCGGGAGCCACTTATATTGCAGAAAGTGTCAGAGATATCTATCCGGTTATTTTTGAGTCATGAGAAAGCGGCGGTATCGCTGCAGCTGCAAAATTACTGTAAAAGTTTGATGACGGATAGTAAAAAAACGGGAAGCCTACAGGCTTCCCGTTTCCAGTGCAATTTTTTCTTTGGTATCTAAAACCAGTTCTTTCAATTCGTTGATCCGGCAGTTATCCATACGATCCTTTGGAGCGGAAATGCTGATAGCGTAGGAAGGGCCGCTATGGAAACTTTTGAGAGATACGGCAATGCAGCGGACCCCAGGCTCATTTTCTTCATTATCTAATGCATATCCATCTTTTCGGATATCTTTGATCAAATCCAGAAATTTTCCAAAATCTGTAATGGTAGATTCTGTTATTTTTTTTATCTCGCTTTGCTCCCAGATGGATTGGATCCGCTCATCCGGCATATCCGCAAGCATTGCTTTGCCGACGCCGGAACAGTAGAGCGGAATGCTCTTTCCGACCATGGAAACAAGGCGTACCGCATTGCGGGAGGATTCTACTTTGTCAATATAAACCGCGTAGAGGCCGTCAATCTGCACCAGATGGACGGTTTCGCCGGACAATTCTGCAAGCTGCCTGATATAAGGCCGGGCAATATCGATCATATCATTATGAGAGAGGACTTGATTCGCAATTTTACAAAGTTTAAAACTGAGGCTATATTTTAAAGTCTCGGAATCCTGGCGTACATAATCCATACAGATAAGCGAATTTAAAATCCGATGTACGGTACTCTTATTCAATCCCAATTCATTACTTAAATCTTGAAGGCCTGTAGGTCCGGACTGCGCTAAATGTTCAATGGTATGAAAGATTCGTTCCGATACCTGGATGGGATTTTTGTTTTCCATATGCTTCACCTCTTTGGATTTCATTTGACTTGACTATGTGGTATTGTAGCATGTTTGTTAGAAAAGAGCAAATCATAATATGAAGACAAAACGGATATACTTCTACTATAATATTTTATGAAAAACTTATTGGAAAAGGTTGACATTAGTTTAGATTGGTGTATAATAATAACCATAAGTTCACGATATGAAATTAAGTTCCATATTATGAAACAAAAATAAGGAGAATGATTATGAAAGAAGTAGCAGAGAAAATTCAGAAAATGGGTGTTGTACCAGTTGTCGTGCTGAATGATGCGAAGGATGCCGCTCCATTGGCAAAAGCTTTGTGTGAGGGAGGTCTTCCTTGTGCAGAAGTTACATTCCGTACAGATGCGGCAGAGGAGTCTATCCGGATCATGACAAAGGAATATCCGGATATGTTTGTCGGAGCCGGTACGGTACTGACCATTGACCAGGTGGACCGTGCGGTAGGTTCCGGGGCGAAGTTTATTGTAAGTCCGGGATTTGATCCGGAGATTGTAGACTATTGTCTTGAAAAGGAAATCCCAGTATTTCCAGGATGTATCACACCTTCCGAAGTGGCACAGGCAGTGAAGAGAGGACTGAAGATTGTAAAATTTTTCCCGGCAGAACAGTTCGGAGGAGTTAGCACGATCAAAGCGATGGCCGCGCCATATGTAGGGTTGAAATTTATGCCTACAGGCGGTGTGAACGCAAAGAATCTGGAAAGCTACTTAAGCTGCGATAAGATTATTGCATGCGGAGGAAGCTGGATGGTAAAGGGCGACCTGGTAAAAGCCGGAAAGTTTGATGAGATTAAATCTCTTACAGAAGAAGCAGTCAAATTGGTTGCACAGATCAGAGCATAATAGCAGTGCTGGAAGTATTTTAAAGGAGAAAATTATGGCAAAAAAAGTAGTTACATTTGGAGAAATCATGTTAAGACTGGCGCCGGAAGGATATTATCGTTTCGTACAGGCAGATAAGTTGGGTGCGACCTATGGAGGCGGTGAGGCGAACGTAGCGGTTTCCCTTGCGAATTATGGATTTGACGCGGCATTTGTTACAAAGCTTCCAAAGCATGAGATTGGACAGGCTGCAATTAATTCTTTGAGAAAATTTGGGGTGGATACCTCTCATATTGCGCGGGGCGGAGACCGTGTGGGTATTTATTTTCTGGAAAAAGGGGCATCCCAGAGGCCGTCCAAGGTGATTTATGACAGGGCAGGCTCGTCTATTTATACAGCTGTCCCAGAAGACTTTAATTGGAAGGAGATCTTCGATGGCGCTGAGTGGTTCCATTTTACAGGGATTACTCCTGCATTAAATGACGGGGCGGCAGCAATCTGCCTGGAGGCATGTAAGGCGGCAAAGGAAGCAGGCGTAAAGATTTCCTGTGATTTGAATTATAGAAATAAGCTGTGGAGCAAGGAAAAAGCAGGCCAGGTAATGGGCGGACTTTGTAAGTATGTTGATGTCTGTATTGCAAATGAAGAGGATGCGGCAGATGTATTTGGAATCCATGCGGCAAATACAGACGTTACGGCAGGCGAGGTAAACAGGGAAGGCTATAAGGATGTGGCGAGACAGCTTGCCGAGCGTTTTGGATTTGAGAAGGTGGCGATCACTCTTAGGGAATCCATTTCTGCAAATGATAACAACTGGTCTGCAATGTTATTTGACGGAACAGACTACTATTTCAGTAAAAAATACAAGATGCATATTGTAGACCGTGTAGGCGGCGGGGACAGCTTTGGCGGTGGATTGATCGCAGCAGTGCTCAGCGGATATGGCTCACAGGCGGCCATAGAATTTGCAGTAGCAGCATCTTGCTTGAAGCACTCCATTGAGGGTGATTACAACATGGTATCTATGGACGAAGTCGCAAAGCTTGCCGGGGGCGATGCTTCGGGACGTGTCCAGAGATAATAAATACGGATTTAGGATAGCAGCGGACAGTCTGCTGTTTTGAATCATTCTCCCATTTTGCTATTTTTTGGGAATATGGCTGTCACAAAAGTGGCAGCCATATTTCGTGTGAGAGGGTGATGCAATGAAAGAGGCCAGGAGGATAAAAATGAGAGAGAAAGAATTTGATCTGTTAGCATTAGGAGAAATTTTACTGAGGCTGTCTCCGCCGAACAATGAGAGAATTGTCCGCGGGGATGTTTTTGAAAAGCAGGTTGGCGGCGCAGAACTCAATGTGGTATCAGGAGTATCACTTTTAGGGCTGCGCTCTGGAATCATATCACGGATTCCAGATTCATCCATTGGAGTATTTGCAAAAAATAAGATCCGATTCTGCGGGGTCAGTGACGATTATCTGGTATATGATAAGAGCAGGAACGCACGGATGGGCGTATACTATTACGAAAACGGCGCTTATCCAAGAAAACCGGGCATTGTGTATGACCGGCAGAATTCTTCTATGACAAGGATTTCGATAGAAGAATATCCGGACAGCCTGTATGAGTCAGCCAGATGCTTCCATACTTCGGGGATTACACTTGCATTGAGCCCGGAGTGTAGAAAGACCGGGATCCAGATGATCAAAAAGTTCAAAGAACATGGGGCATTGATATCGTTTGACGTGAATTTCAGAGGGAACCTCTGGACAGGGGCAGAGGCGAAAGAATGTATCGAGGGGATACTGCCCTATGTGGATATTTTCTTCTGTTCTGAGGACACGGCGCGTCTGACTTTTGGAAAAGAAGGGGATGTAAAAACAATAATGAAGAGTTTTACAGAAGACTATCCGGTTTCTGTTGTAGCGTCTACACAGAGAACGGTGCATAGTCCGAAGGTGCATAGTTTTACATCTGTCATTTATGATGCAAAGGAAGATACCTACTATGAAGAGAGACCGTATAAAAATATAGAAGTTGTGGACAGGATCGGAAGTGGAGATGCCTATGTGTCCGGCGTGCTTTATGGGCTGCTGTCAGAAGATGGGAACTGTAAGAGGGCGCTTCAGTATGGCAATGCCAGAAGTGCAGCTAAGAATACGATTCCTGGAGACCTGCCGTCGTTAAATCTGGATGAGATCAATGATATTATTGAGGAACATGGAAATGAAGGGTATCATAGTGAGATGAAGAGATAAAATTACTTTCCATGGGACGCGTACCATAAAGAGACTAATATAAAGGAATAAATATTCAAAATTAGCTTGTAATTTTAATATAACATGTTAGTATATAAATATGATATACAGTTGTCGGCTGGCGGGGATTCCTGACAGCCGACATTATTGTGTTCTTGTCAATTACTATAGAAAAGGAATATGAGGAGAGAAGGCTATGGAATATTTAAAGAAATTATTTGCTCCGGTTGATATGACCGTGGGGAAACCGTGGGAAGATATTCTGATGTTTACCATACCTATGTTGATCGGCAATATTGCCCAGCAGCTGTATAATACGGTAGACAGTGTTGTGGTCGGTAATTTTGTGGGGGATAATGCGTTGGCCGCTGTGGGCAGCGCGGGTCCAATCCTCAATCTGCTGATCGTGCTATTTATTGGGATCAGTATGGGCGCCAGTATCATGGTGTCCCAGTATTTTGGTGCAAAGAACAGGAAAGATTTGTCTAGCACAATTGGAAACTGTATCATGCTGACCGCTTTGTCCTCCATATTTGTTATGGTAGTGGCTACGATGGCTACAAGGCCGCTTTTGCTGCTTTTGGGGACACCGGACAGTATCATTGACTGGTGTACCTCTTATCTGCATATTTTATTCATTGGTTCCGCAGGGCTTGCATATTACAATATTTTAAGCGGCGTGCTGCGGGGGCTGGGAGATTCTATTTCAGCGTTGTTGTATCTCATCGTGGCAAGTGTGCTGAACATCATTCTGGACCTGGTGTTTGTAGTATACTTTGGCATGGCAGTAGATGGTGTGGCTCTGGCCACAGTGATCGCGCAGGGAGTTTCAGCGCTGCTTTGTGTGCGCAGGCTCATGCAGATGAAAGATTTGTTTGATCTGAATAAGGAATGCTTGAAAATGACAAAACGGCATTCTCTGAACATTATCCGTCTAGGTGTCCCTTCCGGGGTGACACAGGCAATCATTTCCATGTCTATGCTGGTCGCGCAGTCGCTGACAAATAGTTTTGGGGAACAATTCATTGCAGCCAATGTGATCGTAATGCGTGTGGACGGTTTTGCCATGCTGCCTAATTTTTCGTTTGGGACTGCAATGACTACTTATGCAGGGCAGAATGTAGGAGCCGGCGCCTATGACCGTGTATCGAAGGGCGCAAAGCAGGGGACCCTCATGGCGGTGGGGACATCTGCCGTTATCACAGGGCTGATTCTCTTGTTCGGAAAGCATCTGATGGCAATTTTTACAAGCACAGAGGAACTGGTGGTTCTGAGTATGAATATGATGTGTATCCTGGCAGTAGGGTATATTGCCATGGCTGTGACGCAGTCGCTGTCCGGCGTTATGCGTGGTGCAGGGGATACACTTACACCAATGTGGATTTCCCTTGTCACGACAGTGGCTATCAGGGTTCCTCTGGCATACGGCCTGGTATACCTGACAAAGAGTACACAATATCCTCAGGGAAGGAAAGAATGCATTTTCGTGTCCCTGCTCTTATCCTGGTTAGTCGGGGCGGCTGCTACGGCGCTTTTCTATCGGAGAGGAAAGTGGAGACAGAAAGCAATACAATAGAGGAGTGTGTAAAACCGGGAAAAACCGGGAATTATAACCAGGGGACTGATACATGGATCCGGGTGTGCCGGAAAAAGAGAAATAGGTGAAAATACATATGACAAAGAAAAAACTTGCGGAAGAGATTATAGAGCGTTTGAAAAAGGAATATCCGGATGCAGGATGTACGCTGGACTATGACGATGCGTGGAAACTGCTGGTCAGTGTCCGGCTGGCGGCCCAGTGCACGGATGCACGGGTAAATGTGGTGGTAGAAGACCTGTATGCAAAATATCCGGATGTGGATGCGCTTGCCGGGGCAGAAGCAGAAGAAATCGAGAAGATTATCCGCCCCTGCGGCCTAGGGAAAAGCAAAGCCAGAGATATCAGCGCATGTATGAAAATATTAAAGGAACAGTATGGAGGGAACGTGCCGGACGATTTTGACGCGCTCTTAAAGCTGCCGGGAGTAGGAAGGAAGAGTGCGAACCTGATCATGGGGGATGTATTTGGAAAACCTGCGATCGTGACGGATACTCATTGTATCCGTCTGGTGAACCGGATGGGCCTGGTGGATGGAATCAAAGACCCGAAAAAGGTGGAAATGGCATTATGGAAGATCATACCGCCAAAAGAGGGGAGCGATTTCTGCCATCGTCTGGTGTACCATGGGCGGGATGTGTGTACCGCAAGGACAAAGCCCTATTGCGGACAGTGCTGTCTGGCAGATATCTGTGCAAAAAACGGAATAGAAAAAGGAGTTTAGAATGTATCAAGAGACAGTAAAAGAATTATTTTCATTTATAGAATCCAGCCCCAGTGTATTCCATGCTGTGGAAAATATGAAGCGGATGCTGGAGGAAGAGGGATATATCCAGCTTTTGGAGAGCCGGCGCTGGGAGCTTTTCGAAGGCGGGAAATATTATGTGATCCGTAATGGATCCTCAATCATTGCATTTCGGATCCCTAAACGGGATTTTGTCGGGTTCCAGATCATGGCGAGCCACAGTGATTCGCCTTCTTTTAAGATAAAAGAACAACCGGAGATGGAGACGGAACATGCATATGTCAGGCTCAATGTGGAGAAATATGGCGGAATGCTGATGGCGCCCTGGTTCGATCGTCCCTTGTCTGTGGCAGGTCGGCTGATCGTAAGGGAGCAGGGCAGGATTGCGGTAAAATTAGTATCTGTGGACCGGGATCTGGTCCTGATTCCGAATCTGGCAATCCACATGAACCGGGAATCTAATGATGGATACAAATATAATGTGCAGAAGGACCTGCTTCCGCTTTATGGCTGTGCAGAGGCAAAGGGCACGTTCATGAGCCAGATTGCCGATGCGGCAGGGGTGGAGGAAGAGGAGATCTTGGGAAGCGACCTGTTCTTGTATAACCGGATGAAAGGCTCTGTGTGGGGAGCACAGGAAGAGTTTATTTCGATCGGCAGGCTGGATGACCTGCAGTGTGTGTTCGCCTCTTTGCAAGCGTTTCTTTCCTCAGAAGGGGGAGAGTCCATTCCGGTCCATTGTGTGTTTGACAATGAGGAAGTGGGCAGCAGCACAAAGCAGGGGGCAGCATCCACGTTTTTATATGATACGCTGAACCGCATCAATGAGGGTCTGGGACGCACGCCCGGACAGTACCGGCAGGCCGTGGCTTCCAGCCTTATGGTTTCTGCGGACAATGCCCATGCCGTACATCCCAATTATCCGGAAAAAGCATGCCCCTCCAACCGGCCTTATCTGAATCAAGGAATCGTCATTAAATATAGTGCAAATCAGAAATATACCACAGACGGGGTATCCGCCGCACTATTTAAAGAAATCTGCGGGCGCGCAGGAGCGCCTTTTCAGATTTTCTTAAACCGTTCGGATATAGCAGGCGGTTCCACGCTTGGCAATCTGTCAGGAAATCAGGTAGCTGTAAATTGTGTAGATATCGGGCTTCCCCAGTTGTCCATGCATTCGCCTTACGAGACTGCAGGGGTAAAAGACACGCAGTATTTGATCCAGACAGGAAAGGTGTTTTTTGAGAGCAGCGTGGAAGAGGATCAATATGGGGTGTATGCGCTGTAAGTGATCTGATATGTTGGAAAAGGCGGTGGACCATTCACGTCCACCGCCTTCAAATCTTTATTCTTCTTCCTCATGTGGTATGTCTACAACCGCAACAGTAGTATCCCCTTTTCTGGCTTGCTCCAAAACTGCGGCGGACAGCCTCATAAAACTCTCATATGACGTAGAAGCTCCGCTCACCGCGTCAATATGATCCGCGCCTTGGTCCTCCAGAAGCATCTGTGCATATTCACGCGTATACTTATTCGGGTATGTACCGGTCACCATGTCCATATTCCGCATATAAGCAAGATCCCATGATTTGATGAACCCGCTGGCATTCTCTGCATTATATTCTACCGATACGATCTGATTGTTCATGACACAGATCGTGACATGCTCTTTCCATCCGAAATTGTACTCTGAAGCCTCTGCTGTGTAATAACCATTGTGCAGTTCCGCTTCCTTTTTGCAGGAAACGAGCTGAAGGCACAGGAGGATACAGACAAACAATGTGATCAGCCTTTGTTTCTTCATCTTAACGATCCCTCCCTTAACTGAAAGCTGCCGGATACTTCTTGAAGTTTCTTTGCCTGCCCGTTCAGTTTCTCGCTGGCAGTCGTGCTCTCGAAGCTGGCGTTCAGGTTCTGCTGGGCGAAATCCCGGATCTGGGTAATCTGCCCTGTAATGTTCTCCAACGATTGTTTCTGGATACTTACGCTTTTTTCCAGCTTTTTGGTAATCTGTGAAATCCTTCCGGATACTTCTCCGATGTCCCCGAAGGATTCCGCGACTTTTTGCGCATAATTGGTGCCCTGTTCAATCGACTGGACAATATCTGAGATCATTCCTGAGGTACGTTTTGAGGATTCCGCGCTCTGGGCCGCCAGATTCCTGACCTCTTCGGCAACGATCGCAAAGCCGCTTCCTGCCTCTCCTGCCCTGGCAGCTTCTATAGATGCATTCAGGGACAGAATGTTGGTCTGGAAAGAAATATCTTCCAGGAATTTGTTGATCTTCGTGATCTCAATGGAATTCCGGTTGATATCTTCCATGGCCTGCAAAAGATTTTTCATATTCTCATCGCCGGCATCCATGTTTTCCTGCACGGTATCTACCATTTCCCCGACAAGCCTTGTATTCTCATCCACTTCCTGTACGTTCTGCCGGATCGCCGTAGTCTCATCGGAAAGAACGTTTAGTGAACTGGACTGTTCTGTGGAATCATTATATACAAGCTTCGCGCTTTCCGAAACTGTATTTGCCGTTAAAAATACTTCTTCCGACAGACGTTTAATCCCGATCAGCATCTTGTTGAGCGCGTCAATAATATTGTTCAGGGATTTTTTCATCACGACAAAGTCGCCGTCAAAGGATCCTTTTACTTCTACCTTAAAATCCCCTCCCGCCATGCTCGCGAGGATGTGGGAAAGTTCGGAGATATATCCGTTAATACTATCCACCGTGTTGCTCAGGGCATGGGACAATAACTCTGTCTCGTCATTGGTACGGATGACCTCGGTAGGCGTTGTCAGATCCCCCTGGGCCAGCAGTCCGATACGTTCTGTGACCCCTTTTAAGGATCTCTGGATCTTCGAGGAAAAACGCATCGTAAAGTAAATGGCGAATATCAGAAGCACGCCTGTAACCAGAAGACTGAACAAGATTGTTGCATTGGCCGGACCCATAAAATCTCCGTGGGGAACAACGACTGCCAGATACCATCTTGTCCCATTGACCGGGGTATAGCCCACATATGCGTGGCTTTTGGAGTATTTCATCTCAGTAACTTTCGTCTCCCCTGAAGTCACCATATCGGCAATGCCGTCAATCTGTACTGCCTCCTGGATATTGACATCATCCTTTACAAGCTGAGTATCCCGGCTTCCCATAATCTTTCCTTCATAATTTACAAGATAGGCCTGTGCGTTGGCGCTTAGATTGATGTTGCTCATGACGTCGTTGAGGACATCATATTTATAACTTCCTACAAGATAATACAGCAATTCATCGTCTTCCATGACGGGAACTCCGATTGCCAGCTCCAGATCTTCCCCGTCGGCATCCACGTTGTCAATCACAAGATTCTGAGTCTCCTTAAGAAGCGGAAACATCTCTCGCTCTGCGATAGACTCGGGACAACTGTCTTCTCCCAGATAAAGCGCCCCGTTTGCATCATAAAGGCCGAGCCACCGGAATTCAATTTCCGACTGGACTTTGTCCAGGACTTCCTTTTTCTCGTCCCGTGTACTGTCCTGTCTCATGATAAACTCCTTTTCCCCGATCATGAAAATACGGTCCGCGAGCAAATGGATATTCCCTTCAATGCTCTGTGAAGCCGTCTTTATCGTGGACGGGAGTACATTGTTCAAAATTCGTTCGGTGAGCTCTTTCATTGCCATCCCCATGACAAGGACGAGGATTCCTGCCAAAATTACGATGATCCTTACCGTATTGGCCACAATTTTTTTGTTAATACTGCTCTTCATAATCCAGACCTCCGAAATTTGTCTCATAATACAACAAAATTATCATACTATAGGAAAACAGGGATTTCAACTACTTTTTATGGAAGATAATGGGTGTAAAAGTGCAGAAAACAGACGGTAAAAAATGGGTGAAACGAACATCAGGCCGTGGACAATAACAGTGGATCAAGGATATGCAGGCGTCTTACAAAAAAAAATAGTTGTATATTCAAGAGGAAAATAATATAATAGGTATGGCAAATTACAAATAAATGAGTGAGAAGGTAAAAAAATGGGTAAATATTTTGGAACAGACGGGTTCCGCGGGGAAGCGAATGTTGTGCTGACCGTGGAGCATGCATTTAAAGTAGGCCGCTATCTGGGATGGTATTTCGGACAGGAGCACAAGGCCAGGATCGTGATCGGTAAAGATACCAGAAGAAGCAGCTATATGTTTGAGTATGCGCTGGCAGCAGGCCTGACAGCGTCCGGGGCGGATGCATATCTGCTTCATGTAACGACCACTCCGAGCGTATCTTATGTGGTGCGTACGGAAGATTTTGACTGCGGTATCATGATTTCTGCGAGCCATAACCCCTATTATGACAATGGAATTAAAGTGATCAATAGAAAAGGCCATAAGATGGAGGCCGAAGTAGAGGAGAAGATTGAAGCTTATATTGACGGAAAGATTGAAGAACTTCCTCTGGCAACAAGGGAGAAGACGGGATGTACGATTGATTACGCGGCAGGAAGGAACCGTTATATCGGACATCTGATTTCTCTGGCTACACGTTCTTTCAAGGATATGAGGATTGGATTGGACTGTGCCAATGGAAGTGCGTTCAGTATTGCCAAAAGTGTTTTCGATGCTTTGGGGGCAGACACCTATGTGATCAGCAATGAGCCGGACGGGCTGAATATCAATCGGAATTGCGGCTCCACCCATATTGAAGTGCTGCAGGATTTTGTGAAAAAGAAAAGGCTGGATATCGGATTTGCCTATGACGGTGATGCGGACCGCTGTATCGCAGTAGATGAGAATGGGGATGTGGTAAACGGCGACCTGGTGCTTTATTTATGCGGAAAATATCTGATGGAACAGGGAAAACTCGCTGGAAATACTATTGTTACAACGGTGATGTCCAACCTTGGACTTTACAAAGCCTGCGATAAGATTGGGATGAAATATGAACAGACTGCAGTGGGCGACAAGTATGTTTATGAGAATATGCTGAATAATGGGTTTATCCTTGGCGGTGAGCAGTCGGGACATATCATTTTCAGTAAACATGCAAGAACAGGCGACGGAATCCTGACCTCTTTGATGATCATGGAAGTTGTTATGGAAAAGAAGCAGACACTTTCTAAACTCTGTGAAGATGTGAAGATTTATCCGCAGCTTTTGAAAAACGTCCGTGTGACAGATAAGCAGACAGCAAGGGAAAATCCAGCTGTGCAAAAGGCGGTAGAAGACGTTTCATCAGCGCTGGGAAACGACGGAAGGATTCTGGTCCGCGAAAGTGGGACCGAACCGGTGATCCGTGTGATGGTGGAGGCTTCCACAGACGAATTGTGCGAACAATATGTGAAGCAGGTAGTAGACGTGATCCGCTCGGAAGGGTTGGAAGTGTCGAAGTAAAAAGTAAGAACGGGACATGCAAATTGCAGCAGAAAGCAGCCTTCATGTGAGGGCGCTTCCGCTGCTTTTTTGTTGGATTTTCGATGTATTGCGGCCGCGGAATGATGGATTAGATATTCAACCTATAATAATCGTTGGATATCCTGCGAGCTTTAATCGCCTTTCCATATCAGCGGCATCTTCCAGATTTTCAAAATGTCCTGTCACTACACGGAAAAAACCGTCTCCTTCCATGATAGAGGCTGGATAATCCTGCTCTAACAATTCATTTAGCAGCCGGTTTGCATAGGCTGGATTGCGAAAAGACCCCACTTGTATATAATAGAGGGATTGGTTGGTAAGTGTATTGCGGCTGTTTACAGTATCTAAAATTCCGGCGGCAATCGCCTGGGCAATGTCCTCAAAGTTTTCATCAAATAAAGCGTTGTCCGTATTGGAGTTTAAGAAGCCGGCTTCTACCACGACAGCGGGCATCTGGGTCTGACGGAGGATGACTAGATTGGGGCGGGCCTGTACGCCAAGATTGACAAAGCCTACGGCTTCTAATTGCTCATTGATATTTTCAGCCATTTCCAGTTTCACGCCTGTAAGGTCATAGACCAGGGATTCTACACCGGAGACAATGTTATCGGTTGGAAATGAGTTACGATGGATAGAAACAAAATAGTCAACCCCGGCATTGTTGGCTTCCATTGCTTTCTCATAGGGGGACTGATAGATATCGGTGGTGCGTGTGTACTCCACATCAAGTCCATTGTTTTGGAGGATATCTCCGACAGCCAGGGTAAGGCGGAGCGCATCATCCTTTTCCTCTCGCCCATTATAGACTGCTCCTGAGTCACGACCCCCGTGGCCGGCATCCAACATGATTGAATAAGGCATAGCAGTAGTTCCTTTCCTATAGTTCTATATTAAAATATGAAAGAAATGGAGAAATGTGAGTGGCAGACGAAATAGTCCTTTCCAGCAAGGCGAGTATTTATCTTTACTTAAGCAGAAAAAAGCCCACAAACGGCGAAACCGTCTGTGGGTACTGCTTCTGACGGAGAGTGTGGGATTCGAACCCACGTGCCCGGAAACGGACAACTGCATTTCGAGTGCAGCTCGTTATGACCACTTCGATAACTCTCCATTTAAAAGGTTTTCTATCAATATATTGATAACGTGGCTGCCGCAACTGTCTGTACGGCAGCCACGTATTTGCTGGAATCATACCTATTTACAAAAATATCAGCTTTGGAGGAATACTTCATGCATGTTTTTTCTCATGCTTTTCCTTCAGCTCATCGGCAAAATCTTCCTCATCTTCACTTTCCGGTTCTTCATCCTTTGCTTCCGGCAGGTAAACATGCACAAGCTGTACCCGGTTCTTCTCCATCTGTTCGACCACCATGCGTATACCGTCTTCAGTGGTAAACTCATCTCCAACTTCCGGCAGACGATCCAAATATTGGATAATAAACCCCCCTACGGAATCATACTGTTCTGATTCCAGTTCAAGTTCCAGCCGATTATTTAAATCATCCAGGCTTAAGGCTCCTTCCACCATATATTCCCGCTCGTCTATCTTCTGGAGGAAACTTTCTTCGTTCTCGTCGTATTCATCATGAATCTCGCCGACAATCTCTTCCAGAATATCTTCCAAAGTGATCAATCCTGCGGTCTCTCCATATTCGTCCAATACGATCGCGATATTGAAAGAAGCGTCCCGCATCTCAACGAGCAGCTCGGAGATGCTTTTATACTCATAAGTGAAATATGCTTCCCTTAAAACGTCACGTACATGGAAGTGCTCCTTATTTTCAAATAGAAGCAGATCCTTCATATTAATCGTTCCGATAACATTGTCCGTCGTCTCTTCATAGACCGGAAGCCGGGTGTACATGTCTTCTCTAAAAATCTCTAACAGTTCCTGATAAGTGCTGTTGACATCGGCAAACGTCACATGTACTCTCGGGACCATAACGTCCTTTGCGCGTGCATCACCTAAATCAAACACATTATAGATCATTTCTTTCTCTTCGGATTCAATTACGCCATCTTCGTGGCTCACGTCCACAATGGTACGAAGCTCGTCCTCAGTCATGGCATTATTTTTCGCGTCCGGGTCGATACGAAACAAAAACAGCACTCCACGCGATAATAGATTTACGATAAAAATGAACGGTGTCATAATGGTCATAAACACTTTTATCACAGGAATATATGACAGAGATAGTTTGCTGGAATTAATAGTCGCTGCATTTTTCGGGGTGATCTCCCCGAATATCAGGATTGCAATTGTCAAAATACCGGTTGCAATGCTTACCATGGCACCTCCCAAACGGTAAGCGAGCGTGGTAGTCAGTGATGCAGCATAAAGGTTCACAATGTTATTTCCAATCAAAATGGCACTCAGCATTTTGGAAGAATGATTCTCCGTGATATCTAACACGGTTGCCGCCCGCTTGCTGCCATCCTCTGCGAGAGAACGCATCTTAATCTTGCTTACTGTAGTAAGCGCTGTCTCTGCAGAAGAGAAAAAGGCTGATAACAATAACAGGATAAACAATATGATAAATTGTATGGCGTCACTCGGGTCCAATGATTCGTTCAACTCCTTTTGTTTTTTAGATTTTGACGAGTACACGAACTTACTATACATCATTCCGGAGAAATTTGCAAGTTGAATTTCATTGCGTTTTATTGTATTATTGTAAAAAATATAATAAATAAATGCAACTAGAAATACAGTGTATCAGGCACTGGAGAGTGAATGGAGATAGTATATGGGGTTATATAAGGAACTATGCCAGATATTGGGGGAAGAAAATGTACGGGTCAGTGAGCCTATGAGCAGGCATACCACCTTTCAGGTGGGAGGCCCTGCAGATTATTTTGTAACTCCAAAAGAGGAAAGGCAGATACAGGATGTGGCTGCTGTTTTACAAGGGGCAGGCGTTCCCTTTTACATCATGGGGAATGGGAGTAACCTGCTTGTAGGAGATAAAGGATACCGGGGGGTGATGATCCAGATTTGTAAAAAGATGAATCAGATTGAGATTCAAGATAACATGATCCATGCCCAGGCCGGAGCGCTTCTGTCCAAAATCGCGGCGAAAGCATTAACCGCCGGGCTGGCTGGCTTTGAATTTGCTTCTGGTATTCCGGGAACCCTGGGCGGCGCGGTAATGATGAATGCCGGGGCTTATGGCGGTGAGATGAAGCAGGTGGTAACCGCTGCCAGGGTGATGAAAATCTCCGGGGAAATGGAAGAGGTGCCTGTGGGAGAGATGGGACTGGGTTACCGGACCAGTATTTTTTCGAAAAACGGTGATATTGTCATGAGTGCAGATATAAAATTGGATACGGGAGATGTCGAAAAAATCCGTGCCAATATGGAAGAACTGAAGAAAAAGCGTGTGGAAAAGCAGCCGTTGGAATATCCAAGCGCAGGAAGCACTTTTAAACGGCCAGAAGGTTACTTTGCAGGAAAATTGATTCAGGATTCAGGCTTGCGGGGCTTCCGGGTAGGAGATGCCCAGGTGTCCGAGAAGCATTGTGGATTTGTGGTCAACCGCGGCCAGGCTACGGCGGCAGAGATCATGGATCTGATAGAGCAGGTATCGGACAGGGTGTATACACAGTTTGGGGTACGTCTGGAGCCGGAGGTCAGACAGGTGGGAGAATTTTGACAGCGTTACTATGAGAACCGTATGCTGGAAAAAATGATTTTCCGGCACTCTTTAGAAAACGGATGGTGGGAACAATGAGGTTTGTGATCGTGACAGGTATGTCGGGGGCCGGAAAGTCCACGGCTTTGAAGATGTTGGAGGATATTGGTTATTTTTGCGTGGATAATCTTCCCATTTTACTTATGCCAAAATTTGCGGAAATGATGATGACGCCCGATGCTGAGATCAATCAGGTGGCGCTTGGGATTGATGTGCGAAGCGGCCAGGCGCTGGATGGGATAGAGGATCAGCTCTCCCAGATGGATGCCCAGGGGATCCGGTATGAGATCCTGTTTTTAGATGCTCGTGATAATGTGCTTGTAAAGAGGTATAAGGAGACGCGCAGACAGCATCCCTTAGGCGGGATCGGCAGGGTGGATATCGGAATCGCAAAAGAACGGGAACGGATTGCGTTCTTAAAAATGAGGGCAACGTATATACTGGATACCAGCAAGATGCTGACCAGGGAACTGAAGAGGGAACTGGAAAAGATTTTTGTGGAAGGAAAGGAATTCAGAAATCTGTATATTTCTGTGATGTCCTTTGGGTTTAAGTATGGCATTCCCCAGGATGCAGACCTGGTGTTTGATGTGCGTTTCCTGCCTAATCCATACTATATTGAGGGGCTGAAAGAAAAAACGGGCAATGACCAGGAAGTTCAGGATTATGTCCTGGACAATGAACGGGCACAGATTTTTGTAGAGAAAATGAAGGATATGATGGATTTTCTGCTGCCCAATTATATTCTGGAAGGAAAAAACCAGCTTGTGATCGGGATTGGATGCACGGGCGGAAAGCATCGTTCCGTTACATTGGCGAATGTATTGTATCATTATATGGAAAAGAAGGAAAACTACGGTGTGCGGATCGAGCATAGGGATATAGAGAAAGATGCCATCGTAAAAGCACATTGAAAGGCAGGGGAAGAACATGTCATTTTCTGGAAATGTTAAGGAAGAACTTTCCAGGAGCATAAGCCCCGCCAGGCACTGCCAGATAGCGGAATTAGCGGCTTTGCTCAGCATATGCGGTTCCATTGCCATAGGCAGCAGGAATCAGTGCCGTGTAAAAATCAATACGGAAAATCAAGCTGTTGCAAGAAAAGTCTTTACATTGATCAAAAAAACATTTAATATAGATGCTGATATCTCAATCCGTAAGAATATGGTGAAGAAAAGCATATCCTATGCCGTTGTGGTCAGACGCCATGAGGATGCACTCCGTATCCTTCAGGCAACGAAACTGATGGATGAACATACGAAAGGGTTTGATGAAGTGTACATTGCAAACCCGATTGTGGTCCAGCAGACCTGCTGTAGACGGGCATTTATCCGGGGGGCGTTTTTGGCGGCGGGATCTATGAGTAATCCGGCAAAGTCCTATCATTTTGAGATTGTCTGCGCGGCAGAGGCTATGGCTGAACAGATACAGATGCTGATATGCAGCTTTGCGATGGATGCCAAAATCGTCTTGAGGAAAAGATCATACGTGGTATATCTGAAAGAAGGCTCACAGATTGTAGATATTTTAAATGTTATGGAAGCGCATGTATCCTTGATGGAACTGGAGAATGTCAGGATTTTGAAAGAGATGCGCAACACAGTGAACCGGAAAGTGAACTGTGAGACAGCAAATATCAACAAAACCGTCTCCGCTGCGGTGAGGCAGATGGAGGATATTACATACTTGCGAGACACTATCGGTTTTGAAAAATTGCCGGATGGGTTACAGGAAGTGGCACAGGCCCGTCTTTCTCATCCGGACGCGTCATTAAAAGAGCTGGGGGAAATCTTGTCGCCGCCGGTGGGAAAGTCTGGAGTAAACCACAGGCTTCGTAAACTGGGGGAATTGGCAGAGAAAGTTAAGCAAGAACAAGGAGGGTTATTATGATCGAAACGCCAGTTGTCGTAAGACAAGAAAAGGGGCTTGATGGAAGACCGATTGCATTGTTGGTACAGGAGGCAAGCCAGTACGCGAGCAAAGTGTACATTAAGGTGGAGGAAAAAAGCATCAATGCAAAGAGCATCATGGGAATGATGAGCCTGAGTCTTTCTCAGGGAGAGGAAGTCACGATACTGACAGACGGTGAGGATGAAGAGAAGGCAGCGGAAGGGATTAAAACATTCTTCATGGCTGCGACTTAAATGGTGTGATCTGGCGGGCCTATGCCCCTGTCGGAAGGCGGGGCGTAGGTCTGTTGCCTTGACATCTGGATATGTTGGTGCAGCAGACAGGCGTTTGTAAAGCCTTACAAGGATATCCGATACTGGAATTGCCCCTATGGAAGCCTGTCTTGCAGATGGCAGGCAGTCAATTTGCCGGACAGATTGGTTACATATTGGGAGGTAGAGATTATGAAAAAGATGTTGTTTGTTTATAATCCGAATGCAGGGACCGGGGGATTAAAGCCAAAGCTGGCAGACGTGGTTGATATTTTTGTAAAAGGCGGGTATGATGTAACAATCTATCCGACACAGTGCAGCCACGATGCGCTGGCAAAGATGATCACTTACACGGAAGATTATGATATTATCGTATGCAGTGGCGGGGACGGGACTCTGGACGAGGTAGTGACCGGGCTGTCCAAACGAAAAAAGAGGGTGCCTGTGGGATATATCCCAGCCGGTACAACAAATGACTTTGCAAACAGCCTGAATATTCCCGGCAATATTCTGGAAGCGGCAGATATTGCAGTAAATGGGACGGTATTTCCATGTGACGTAGGAAAATTCAATGATGACTATTTTGTATATATTGCGGCATTTGGCCTTTTTACAGATGTTTCTTATGAGACAAAGCAGAGCATGAAAAATGTGCTGGGGCATCTTGCCTATATTCTGGAAGGCTCAAAGCAGATTTTTAACATTCCTTCCTATCATGTCAGGGTAACTTATGACGGCGAATCAATCGAGGATGATTTTATGTTTGGCATGGTCACAAATTCACGTTCAGTCGGAGGGTTTAAAGGGATTATCGGTAAAGATGTTATATTTGATGACGGCCTTTTTGAAGTGACATTGATCAAAACACCGAAGAATCCGATTGCATTGAATGAAATCATTGCCTCTCTGGTGATCAAGCAGATTGATTCAAACCATGTGTATTCTTTCCGTACAGGAGAGGTACGTTTTGAATCTGTGGAGGAAATTCCATGGACGCTGGACGGCGAGTTTGGCGGCGAACATGAAGAAGTCACCATATATAACCGAAAGCAGGCATTGCTGCTCATGGTGAAAGAAGATACAAAGATATCTCTGGAAGAAGAAAAGGAAGAGATATTGGAGAAGATAAAAGAGGAAGAATAGGAAGTGAAGAACCGTATACAAATATCTTAAACAGACTATGCAGGATATTTTTATACGGTTCTTTGCTCAAATATACATGTAAGGATATCTATTTGGTATGCAGAAACAAAAAACTTCCGAACATATAATGTCCGGAAGTCTCTTTTATGACTCCAAGGGGAATCGAACCCCTGATTCCAGCGTGAGAGGCTAGCGTCTTAACCGCTTGACCATGGAGCCGTATTTACTAAGCAAGTAATATATCCATATAAGCCATACATCACAAGCAAAATGAATTATAGCACACAATTTGTAATTGTGCAAGAGATATTTTTATTTTTCGACAGAAAATTTTTTCGGGAAATGATCTGAAATTTCTTGCAAAACTGCTGCCGAGAATGGTAACAAATTTATCTTTACATTCTAATTTCTATTTGATAGTATGAAATGGACACAAAATGGGGTTCGTAAGAAGTGAGGAGAGAAGTATGAGAATTATTGAAGCAGAGAATTATAAGGATATGAGCAGAAAAGCAGCGAATATCATATCCGCACAGATGATACTGAAGCCGGATTGCGTGTTAGGCCTGGCAACAGGATCGACGCCGGTCGGGATCTATGAGCAGTTGGTAGAATGGTATAAAAAAGGCGATTTGGATTTTTCAAAAATATCGACAGTGAATTTGGATGAATACAAAGGACTTGATCGGGAAAACGACCAGAGTTATTATTATTTCATGCATCAGCATCTGTTTGACCATGTAAATGTACGTCCGGAATGTACACATGTGCCAAATGGGATGGAGCCAAACTCAGAAAAAGAGTGTAAGAGATATGAGGCACTGGTTGATTCATTAGGCGGGGCTGACCTGCAGCTTCTTGGGCTGGGGCATAACGGCCACATTGGATTTAATGAACCGGCTTCTGTATTTGAGAAGGCAACCCACTGTGTTGACCTGACAGAGAGCACGATCGAGGCGAATAAGCGTTTCTTTGCGTCGGCAGACGAGGTGCCGAAGCAGGCGTATACCATGGGGATCGGGACGATCATGAAAGCGAAAAAGGTGTTGGTGGTAGTCAGCGGAGAGGATAAGGCAGAGATCGTTGCAAAAGCATTTACCGGAGAAGTTACCCCAAAAGTGCCGGCCTCCATTTTGCAGATGCATCAGGACGTGACAGTAGTTGCAGATAAAGCAGCGCTGTCGAAGCTGTAGTTTCTGACGAAATTGATTGTTAATTTTTGTGCAATGTGACCTCTGATTTTCGAAATTACAGATTGTCTTTTTGGACAAAATGGGATATAATGGAACAAGATTTAAAATATTTCCTGTCAGTATAAAGCTGGCGGGGTGGGAGAATTGGAGGAAAGTAATTATGTTAGTATCAGCAAAAGAGATGCTTCAGAAAGCAAAAGCAGGACACTATGCAGTAGGACAGTTCAATATCAACAATCTGGAATGGACAAAGGCTATCCTTCTTACAGCAGAAGAGTGCAAGTCCCCTGTTATCTTAGGTGTTTCCGAGGGCGCAGGCAAGTATATGGCAGGATATAAGACTGTTGTCGGCATGGTGAACGGTATGCTGGAAGAACTGAATATCACAGTACCGGTTGCCCTGCATCTGGATCACGGCAGCTATGATGGATGTATGAAGTGTATTGAGGCTGGTTTTTCATCCATTATGTTTGATGGTTCTCATTTCCCGATTGAAGAAAATGTAGAGAAGACAAAAGAACTGGTTGCAATCGTAAATGAAAAGGGAATGTCTCTGGAAGCCGAAGTAGGAGCTATCGGCGGGGAAGAAGACGGCGTAGTCGGCAAGGGCGAGTGCGCAGATCCTGAAGAGTGCAAGAGGATTGCTGATCTGGGAATCGACTTCCTGGCAGCGGGTATCGGCAACATTCACGGAAAATATCCGGCAAACTGGGAAGGCTTAAGCTTTGAGACTCTGGATGCAATCCAGAAATTGACAGGAGATATGCCTCTGGTACTTCACGGTGGTACAGGAATCCCGGCTGACATGATCAAGAAGGCAATTTCTCTCGGCGTTGCAAAGATCAATGTAAATACAGAGTGCCAGCTTTCTTTTGCAGCAGCAACACGCGAATATATCGAGGCAGGAAAAGATCAGGAAGGCAAGGGCTTTGACCCACGTAAGCTTCTGAAACCAGGCGCAGATGCGATTATGGCTACAGTAAAGGAAAAGATGGAATTATTTGGTTCTGTTGGAAAGGCTTGAAAAATTTTGAAATTTTACTTGCCTTTTTAGAAAAAGTGAGTTATACTGACAGTCGTAGATAAGAACGAGGACGTTCCAAGGTTGCTTGGGGTGTCCTCTTTTCTTTAGGGACTGTAGGAAAATAAGTTAGACGGGCTGCTGGAGAAATATCTAAGCAGGATAACTGGGGCGTTTTTCCGTAGTTTCTCAGAAAATTGCTTCGGGCAAGTAGAAAGGAAGGAATTATGAGTACAGAATTATTCAACGTAGCTGATATTTTTGGAGAAAACGTGTTTAATGATACAGTGATGCAGGCGCGTTTGCCGAAAAAAGTGTATAAGAACTTGAAGAAAACGATTGAAGAGGGGAAAGAATTGGATCTTGAGACGGCCGATGTGATCGCACACGAGATGAAGGAATGGGCCATTGAAAAAGGCGCGACCCACTATACACACTGGTTTCTGCCCCTGACAGGAGTGACGGCGGAAAAGCATGATTCGTTTATCTCTGCCCCCCTCCCCAGCGGAAAGGTTTTGATGAGCTTTTCAGGTAAAGAACTGATCAAGGGGGAGCCGGATGCTTCTTCATTTCCGTCAGGCGGGCTGCGCGCTACATTTGAAGCAAGAGGATATACGGCATGGGATTGTACGTCACCGGCATTTGTAAGGCAGGATGCGGCAGGCGCGACGCTGTGTATTCCAACTGCATTCTGTTCTTATACAGGTGAAGCTTTGGATCAGAAGACGCCGCTTCTAAGATCCATGGAAGCAATCAATGTGCAGGCACTCAGACTCCTTCGGTTATTTGGAAATACAACCTCTAAGAAAGTAACTCCTTCTGTAGGGCCGGAGCAGGAATATTTTCTCGTTGACGCAGATCTGTTCCAGCAAAGGAAAGACTTGATCTACACCGGACGTACCTTATTTGGGGCAATGCCTCCGAAAGGACAGGAACTGGATGACCATTATTTTGGAACCATCCGCCAGAGGATTGCCGGTTTCATGAGAGATGTGAATATCCAGTTATGGAAAGTGGGTGTGTCCGCTAAGACACAGCATAATGAGGTAGCTCCGGCACAGCATGAACTGGCTCCGATCTATGCAGAGGCAAATATTGCAGTAGACCATAACCAGATAGTAATGCAGACATTGAAAAGGGTGGCTTGCCAGCATGGCATGAAGTGCCTGCTTCATGAGAAGCCTTTCGCAGGTGTGAACGGCTCCGGTAAACATAATAACTGGTCGATCACAACGGATGATGGCATCAATATGTTGGAACCGGGAAAAACACCTCATGAGAATAGACAGTTCCTGCTGGTTCTGGCTTGCATTTTGAAGGCAGTGAATAAGCATGCGGATCTCTTGCGTGAGTCTGCGGCTGATCCGGGAAATGACCATAGGCTTGGAGCGAATGAAGCGCCCCCGGCAATTATTTCTATCTTCCTTGGAGAACAGTTAGAGGATGTGATGGAGCAGTTGATCAGCACAGGCCAGGCTACCCACAGCTTAAAGGGCGGCAAGCTGCAGACAGGCGTGACCACGCTTCCTGATCTTTCAAAGGATGCTACAGATAGAAACAGGACTTCACCATTTGCATTTACCGGAAATAAATTTGAATTCCGTATGGTTGGTTCCCGTGATTCCATCGCGAACCCGAATATTGTATTGAATACGATCGTTGCAGAGGCATTTGCGGATGCATGTGATATTCTGGAAAAAGCAGATGACTTTGATATGGCAGTGCATGATCTGATCAAGCAGTATATGATCGAGAACCAGAGAATTGTATTTAATGGCAATGGGTATTCCGATGAATGGGTAAAAGAAGCAGAACGCAGAGGACTTCCGAATATCAAGTCCATGGTGGAAGCAATCCCGAGCATTACGACCGATAAAGCGGTGCAGTTGTTTGAGCGGTTCAACGTATTTACAAAGGCAGAACTGGAATCCAGAGCGGAAATCCAGTATGAGAGTTATGCAAAGGCCATTAATATTGAAGCACGTACCATGATTGATATGGCAAGCAAGCAAATCATACCGGCGATCATGGGTTATACGAAGACGCTGGCGGATACGGTTCTGGCTGTAAAAGCGGCTGGCGCAGATACGAGTGTACAGGCTGATTTGTTAACTGAAGTCACTGCTCTGCTCAAAGAATCAAAGGCAGCTTTAGACGCTTTGATCCGGGTGACAGAAGAAGCTGCCGGAAAAGAAGAGGGAGAGGTACAGGCAAATTATTACCATTCAGAGGTATTTCCGGCTATGGAAGCATTAAGGGCTCCTGTGGATAAGCTGGAGATGATCGTGGATAAGGAAGTATGGCCGATGCCTTCCTATGGTGATCTTATCTTTGAAGTATAATGAACTTGAATTATAAAAGGACGTTTCTAAAATAAAAGAACGTCCTTTTTAAAGTAGTGTTTCTTAGGAGGTAGATAATGCATAATTACACGAAGAGAGATATCATAGAGCTTTCAGAAGAAGAGGATGTGGGTTTTATCCGTCTGCAGTTTACGGATATCTATGGAACGATGAAGAATATGGCAGTGACCATGAGCCAGTTGGAAAAGGCGTTGAATAATGAGTGCGTATTTGACGGTTCTCCTATCAGGGGGCTGTCAGGGGAAGGAGAGTCAGATCTGTATCTGTATCCTGACTTGAGTACATTTGGGATATTCCCATGGAGGCCCCAGCAGGGGAAGGTTGCCCGGCTTATCTGCGACGTATATCGTCCGGATGGTTCCCCTTGTGAGGATGATCCGCGCCAGGTGCTGAAACGAGTGATCCGGGAGGCGGCAGAGATGGGGTATACGATGAAAGTGGGGCCTGAATGCGAATTTTTCTTGTTCCATATGGATGAAGACGGCATGCCTACAACATTGACTCATGAGCAGGGCGGCTATTTTGATGTGGGGCCGCTGGATTTTGGGGAGAATGCGCGCCGGGATATTGTACTGACTTTGGAGGAAATGGGTTTTGTGGTGGAATCCTCTTATCATGAAAGTGCGCCTGCACAGCATGAGGTTGATTTCCAATTTGATGAAGCCCTGGCTGCGGCGGACAATATTATGACCTTTAAGATGGTTGTGAAGACTATTGCGAAACGGCATGGACTGCATGCTGCATTTATGCCGAAACCGAAGACAGAGACTGCAGGCTCGGGTATGCATCTGAATCTTTCGCTTCACAAAGATGGGAAAAATATTTTCCGGGATGATACAGATGAGAATGGAATCAGCCAGGAGGCTTATTATTTTATGGGCGGCGTGATGAAGCATATACAGGCGGTTACATGCATTACCAATCCAACGGTAAACTCTTATAAGCGGCTGGTTCCGGGATATGAGGCGCCGGTCTATCGAGGATGGTCGGCGAGCACAAGAAATCCCTTGCTCAGGATCCCGCCGGCACGGGGGGAACATGCAAGGATCGAACTTCGGAGCCCGGATTGTTCTGCAAATCCGTATCTGGCATTTGCGGTGCTGCTGGCGGCCGGACTGGACGGGATTTACAATAGGATATTGCCTCCGGCGGGAGTGGATAAGAATATCCAGGGTATGACAGAGGAGGAACGTAAGGCGCTTCAAATAGAAAAACTTCCAGAGAACCTTGGTGAAGCACTGGCAGAGCTGGAACGGGACACGTATATCTGTGAGGCGTTAGGAAAGGAACTGGCTTCTAAAATCATACAAGCGAAAAAAAAGGAATACCATGATTACTGTATGCAGGTGACGGATTGGGAGCTTGCGAATTATCTGTATAAGATATAAGATATTGCTCCATAACGTGGAGATATGGACAGGCTGGGGGGTGAGCACACGTGAGCAGTATGATCGTTGTATTTCCCAAAAAAGAAACTGCTGCAAATATCCGTAATATCCTTATTCGCAGCGGCATGGATGTAGCCGGGGTGTGCACAACAGCCGCCCAGGCGCTGCAGTGTGCGGATGCAGTAGACGAGGGGATTGTGATCTGCGGGTACAGGATGAAAGATATGATGTATTCCGAGCTTCGGGAGTGCCTGCCCGAAGCATTTGAAATGCTTCTGATCGCTTCTCCGGATAAATGGAGCGACGGCCTTGCAGAAGGGGTGATCGGACTTCCTTTGCCGTTGAAGGTCTACGATCTGTTGAATACCGTAGAAATGATGCAGCAGGAGTTCCGGCGCAGGAAAAGGAAACGGCGGGAGGCAGCAAAGAACCGAAATACAGAGCAAAAAGCTTTGATCGCAGAGGCGAAATCTCTTTTGATGGAGAGAAACCACATGACAGAGGAAGAGGCGCACCGTTACCTGCAGAAAAGCAGTATGGACAGCGGTACTAATATGTTGGAGACCGCGCAGATGGTATTGACGGTTATGAGTGGGACAGTGTAAAGTATACTTTATCGGACGAAGGATATTGAATAGGAGAGCCAATATGAAATTTACAAAAATGCAGGGATTAGGCAATGATTATGTGTATGTAAATTGTTTTGAAGAGACAGTCGAGCATCCAGGTGAGACTGCGGTGCAGGTCAGCGACCGACATTTCGGGATCGGAGCGGATGGACTGATCCTGATCAATCCGTCAGAGAAAGCTGATTTCGAGATGGAGATGTACAATGCCGATGGCTCCCGGGGGGAGATGTGTGGAAACGGCATCCGTTGTGTGGCAAAATATGTGTATGATTATGGCCTGACGGATAAAACGCATATTTCCATAGAGACACTAGGCGGAATCAAGTATGTCGATTTGATTGTGGAAGACGGGAAAGTCAAACTGGTAAAGGTGGATATGGGCAGTCCCGTCCTGGAAACAGGGAAGATTCCTGTTGCCGGGTTTGGCGAAAGAGTCGTGGATGAACCGATCCAGGTGGGAGGCCTGGAATATCGTATGACCGGGGTATCCATGGGAAATCCTCATGCAG
The DNA here is from genome assembly GCA_910589385.1 of uncultured Lachnospiraceae bacterium. Taxonomy (GTDB): domain Bacteria; phylum Bacillota; class Clostridia; order Lachnospirales; family Lachnospiraceae; genus Schaedlerella. The sequence continues at coordinate 6,437 of CAJUTU010000003.1, read as the reverse complement.
TTGTATTTGTAGATGATGTGAAGGAGCTGGAGATTGAAAAAGTGGGACCGCTGTTTGAGCATCATGAATGCTTTCCAAAGCGTGTCAATACGGAATTTGCCCATGTGCTGGACAGGAAGAACGTAGAAATGCGTGTCTGGGAGCGCGGTTCCGGCGAGACGCTTGCCTGTGGAACGGGGGCATGCGCGGTGGCAGTGGCATGTGTTTTGAATGGATTGACAGATGAAGAGGTCACAGTGAAGCTGTTGGGTGGGGACCTGCAGATTGAGTGGGACAGAGAAAAGGATACCGTATATATGACCGGGCCTGCGGAGGTTGTATTTGACGGAGTGTGGCCGCAGAAATCATAAGGAAAGCTGCCTGATGGCAGCGCATGAGAGAAAGAAGGAGAATGTATCAATGTTCAAGGTAAATGACAATTATCTGAAACTTCCGGGAAGCTATTTGTTTTCCACGATCGGAAAAAAGGTGGCAGCCTACACGTCAGCAAACCCGGATAAATCCATTATCCGGCTGGGGATTGGTGATGTGACACAGCCGCTGGCGCCTGCGATTATTGATTCCCTGCACAGTGCGGTGGATGAGATGGCGCATGCAGAGACATTTCACGGCTATGCGCCGGATTTGGGGTATGAATTTCTGCGTGAGGCCATGGCAAAAAACGACTATCAGGCGCGGGGATGTGATATCTCGGCCGACGAGGTGTTTATTTCTGACGGGGCGAAATGTGATTCGGGAAATATTCAGGAAATCTTCAGTGTGGACAATAAAATCGCGGTCTGCGACCCGGTCTATCCGGTTTATGTGGATACCAATGTCATGGCAGGCAGGACCGGAAACTATGATGCGGCAACGGAAACGTGGAGCGATGTGATCTATATGCCTTGTACGGCAGAGACTGAGTTTGCGCCGGAGTTTCCGAAAGAGACGCCGGATATCATTTATCTTTGCTTTCCGAATAATCCGACAGGATCCACGATCACAAAAGCACAGCTCCAGGAATGGGTGGATTATGCAAATAAAGTGGGCGCAGTGATCATCTACGACGCTGCCTATGAAGCGTATATTTCCGAGGCGGATGTGCCGCATACGATTTATGAGTGTGACGGAGCAAGAACTTGTGCAGTCGAACTGCGCAGTTTTTCGAAGAATGCCGGATTTACCGGAGTGCGCCTGGGAGCCACGATCATTCCTAAAGATGTGAAAAGCGGGGATGTGACGCTTCATTCCCTGTGGGCAAGACGCCACGGTACGAAGTATAACGGCGCACCTTATATTGTCCAGAAAGCAGGGGAGGCTGTGTATTCTGAAGCGGGAAAAGCGCAGCTTGCGCAGCAGGTGGCGTATTATATGAAGAATGCCAGGGTAATCTATCAGGGATTGAAAGATGCGGGATACAGTGTATCAGGCGGTATCAACGCGCCGTATATCTGGCTGAAAACGCCGGGCAGTATGACATCCTGGGAATTTTTTGATTATCTGCTTGAACAGGCAGGCGTCGTCGGGACACCGGGATCCGGGTTTGGGCCAAGCGGGGAGGGGTACTTCCGGCTGACCGCATTTGGAAGCTATGAGAATACGGTGGCGGCGATTGAGCGGATCAAACAGGCCGGATGTATATAAGACAAGAAGCATAGATACTGGTTCTGCTTATGCTCCTGATATGTATCGCCCGGAAAGGTATATTTCAGTGCAACATGATATCATTGCCCTGTCGGACTGACAACAGAATGCTGCCGGAATTGGCTGGGCGTCATTTCATATTTCTTTTTAAATAAACGGTTAAAGTTTGACAGATTGTCAAACCCATTTCTTTCCGAGATATCCAGAATGGTATCATTTGTATCCCGGAGGGCAAGGGCGGCTTTGCCCAGGCGGTATTCAATCAGATATCCGGCAAAGCCCGACCCGGTGATTTCTTTAAACCACCGCATAAAGTGACTTGAGCTGTATCCACATTCATCAGCCATCTGGTCTACCGTCAGTTTTTTATCATAATCTTTTTCAATACGCAGAAGTACGGTTTTTAGTTTTTGGACATTTTTTTCCGCGGCGATTGCTTTTTCTGTTCGCTCCATCGTCAGTTGGAAAAGGATAGAAAAGAGGACCATCAGATGCCCTTTTACTCCCAGCTCGTAACCGTTGGGGCGCAGGGAACATAACTGGTCGGAGGCGTCCAGGCATGCAGAAACAGAAGGGTAAGGCTCATCCCCTTTTCTGATGCGGGCAGGAAATTGTATTTTTCCGTTTATGATTGGCTGGAGGTATTTCTGGCTGCAGATATCCACTTTATCGCTTCCAAGAAACGTCATATCAAAGATGATATTTTCATATTCCATTCTATTTTTGGGAATACTTCTCAGTGCATGTAAATGACCCGGCAATACGAAAAAGATATCGCCGGATTCTGCCGTATAGGACTTAAAATCTATCTGGACAATACCTGTCCCGCGTTTTATGTAAATGATTTCCATGCTGTTGTGCCAATGAATCGGTACGAAAGCAAAATCAGCGGGGATCGTACAGGGATATATATTAAATGCAAACATCATATCAGTATGCTGTTTCGTCTCCTCATAGGCCGGATTCCGTAAAAACGTATCATTTTCTATACTTTTCATTTTTTTGATTTTGTACTCCTGTATAAATGATGATAGGATTATACAATCTTTTAATAGGATTACGCAAGTATTTTACGAGGGAACGTGATAAAAAAGAATATATCATTTTTAATTCTTTGATTCGAAAGGAGAGTTTGTTATGATGAATGTGAAAAATGTTAAAGAAATGGAAACTATTTTATCAGAAGTTTGTAAAAAAGAGATTGAACAGTGCTCTTACGAAGAATTATACACAGCGCTGCTTGGGATTGTAGAAGAAGAAAGCAAAAAACATGTGATGGATGTAAAAGGGCGTAAACTTTATTATATTTCCGCCGAATTTTTGATTGGAAAATTGCTGAGCAACAACCTGATCAATCTTGGACTCTATGAGAATGTGAAAGCTTGCCTGGAGGCACATGGAAAATCTATGGCTGACCTTGAAGAGGTGGAGCCTGAACCAAGCCTTGGTAACGGCGGACTTGGAAGGCTGGCAGCCTGCTTTTTGGATTCTCTGGCTACACTGAACCTTCCGGGGGATGGGATTGGCCTTCGGTATCACTGCGGCCTGTTTCATCAGAAATTTGAGAACCAGTGCCAGAGTGAGACGCCGGATTTTTGGCTGGGCGGAGACGAATGGGCGAAGAAAACCGAAAAGACTTATACCGTATCCCTTGCAGGAGAGGATTATACGGCAAGGCTTTATAAGCTGGCAGTTACCGGATATGAGGGACGTACGAACTATTTGAACTTGTTTGATCTGGATACCGTGGATTCTTCTTTGATCAAGGAAGGGATCTCTTTTGATAAAACAGAGATTGCCAAGAATCTGACCTTGTTCCTTTACCCGGATGACAGCGACGATGCAGGAAGGCTCCTGAGGATCTATCAGCAGTATCTTATGGTCAGCGCAGGCGCGCAGATGATTCTGGAAGAATGCAAGGAACGGGGCAGCGATCTCCATGATCTTGCCGACTATGCGGCAATCCAGATCAATGACACCCATCCGTCTATGGTGATCCCGGAATTGATCCGCCTTTTGGGTGAAGAAGGGATTGAATTTGAAGAAGCGGTTGAAATCGTGACAAAGGTTTGCGCGTATACGAACCATACGATTCTCGCGGAGGCTTTGGAAAAGTGGCCGAAGCAATATCTCGACACGGTAGTTCCGCAGTTGGTTCCGGTGATTGAAAAGCTGGATGAGCTGGTACGTGAAAAGACGGAAGATGATTCTACTGCCATTATTGATGAATCCGAGATTGTGCATATGGCGCATATGGATATTCATTTTACCCATAGCACGAACGGGGTTGCGGCGCTCCATACGGAGATTTTGAAAAACAGTGAATTGAATCATTTTTATAAGTTGTATCCTGAGAAATTCAATAATAAAACAAATGGTATTACTTTCCGCCGCTGGCTTTTGAAATGTAATCCGGAATTGACAGACCTGATCGAGAGCCTGATCGGACCGGGATTCAAAAAAGACGCGGCAGAGCTTGAAAAGCTGATGGATTTCGCGGAAGATGAAAAGGTCTTGAAGCAGCTTGCAGAGATCAAACATGACAATAAAGTAGCTTTGGCTAAATGGCTGGAGCATACACAGAACATTGTTGTGAATCCGGACAGTATCTTTATGATCCAGTCCAAGCGCCTTCATGAGTATAAACGGCAGCAGTTGAATCTGTTATACCTGATCCATCAGTATTTTGAGATCAAGGAGGGCCATTTGCCGAATACACCGGTTACGGCCATTTTTGGAGCGAAAGCGGCTCCTGCCTATACGATAGCCAAGGATATCATACATGCACTGTTAGCTTTGTCAAAGGTGATTGCAGACGACCCGGAGGTTTCTCAGTGGCTGCAGATTGTATTTATTGAGAACTATAATGTGACGGCGGCAGAAAAGATGATTCCGGCATGCGACCTTTCAGAGCAGATCAGCCTTGCGTCCAAAGAGGCGTCTGGTACAGGAAATATGAAATTTATGCTGAATGGCGCTTTGACTCTGGGAACTATGGACGGAGCAAACGTAGAGATTGCAGAGGCGGTAGGCCAGGAAAATATCTATATCTTTGGACAGAGCAGCGACCAGGTGATCCGCACATACGGCCACAGCGATTATTGTGCAAAAGAATGGTATGAGACAGATCCTAACATTAAGAGGGCCATTGATTTCCTTACAGGTGAAGAGATGCTGTCCTGCGGCCGGCAGGATAAACTGGAGCGCTTGAAGAATGAGCTGATTGGCAAAGACTGGTTCCAGACACTTCCGGATTTCAATGCTTACATTGTTCGGAAAGACCAGGCGATCGCAGATTATGTGCAGAATCCGCTTGACTGGACGAAGAGCGCATTGGTCAACATCAGTAAAGCAGGCTTCTTTTCCTCAGACCGTACGATTGCAGAGTACAATGATGACATCTGGCATTTGGGAGAGTAATCTTTCATAGGGACGTATCTCCCTGCCGGATTTCAGAGGGGTTCTTTCAAAGAATCGACGGAAGACAGTGATGACGGATGGAGAGTTTTGAATAGTTATGATGTAAGGGGGAGCACGCCGTTTGTGTTATGGCGTGCTCCCCCTTTAGGGACTGTTCTACTGTAAGAAATCAAAGAAATCTAATTGTCCTTCTCTCCATGATTTTTGTTCCGCAGGTTTTATGATGTCTTCTTCAGTGACCTCTCCGATCAGAAGGGGAGATAAGGGATTATGAAGCCGCATGTTTTTCGCAACGGTTTCCTTGTCATAGTTCGCATAACAATATAAACATCCATGGCCGCAGGAATTGTATGCTCCGATATCTGCCCCCAGCAGGCAGGAGCATTCACTTCGCGCCGTTTTCTTTTTCGGCACAGTTAATCTACAGCCTAAAGATTTCTCCAGCACCGCTTGTGACAGACAGCCGTCGGCGTCTACATTTTCACAAACAAGATTCTCACTTTCACAGCATAAATGTATCTGCAGCCCATGCTCTTTTGCCGTTTTGGAAAATGCATTTATCAGGCGTATCTGATCATGCTCTGTGACACTGTGTATTCCCCGGAAATTCCGCTTTGTTTTCTCGTATAAGTCAATAAAACTTACAACGCACTGGTCTGTGTATCCTGAAAGTAAGTCAGCCATATGCCTAAACTGTTGGATATGATATCCAACCGAATATTTGTTGGTAATAAAAATAGGGTCATACCGCCAGCTCATCCGTCTGCTGCCCACCAATGCAGAAAGCCGCTGAAAAGAATCAATGACCTGCTCTTTCGGAGGCACATGGGGTTCGATTTCGCTTTCATAGGGGGTGATGGTTACAGACCAGAAGGTGTCAAAAGCAGATAAAAGAGAGATGCGCTCAAGCATGGGGAAAGGATTTTTGGTGCAGAATACTATCACGTCAATGGCCTCCGGATCCAGCAGATATCTTGTAACCTGTGACGGGTAATAGGGATTGCGTACCAATACCCAGCCTGCTTTGATCCGGTTATAAAACCAGTCGCTGTAATATGCAGGGATATCTGTCCTGCTGCTTGTATTCAGTATCATCTATGCTTTCATATCCGGCAGAACTGTTGTTTTCAGCATCTGATCCGGGGCATGGACGGCCTTTCTATAGTCTGATAAATCCTCTGCATGTTCTTGAATATAAAGTCTCATATAAAATTCCCCCTTGGATTCGGCTGTATCAGCACAAAATAATCTATCCTATACTGTCTATGCAGAATATTTTACAATAGTTTTTGGCTTTTTACAACGGTCAATTGTTATGCTGTTATGATCACGGGCAAAGGCAGCTCTGGCGCTTAAAAAATTTTTCGTAAAAAAACCTCCCATTTTATGGAAAA